>JBCCHE010000059.1:0-24451 GCA_039028875.1 Myxococcota bacterium
ATAGATTTGTGGCGGAGGCAAGATGGCAAAGGCGCTACCACCGGTAAAAGTACTCGTCGTCGACGACGACCAGGCGATCTTGGAGTTCATGGAGACCTTCCTCACGAAGGACGGCTTCGAGGTCACCACCATCGCCGATCCGAAGGATGCGCCGGAGGAAGTGAAGGATGGAGGCTACCACCTGGTGGTACTCGACCTGATGATGCCGGGCCTCGGGGGCGTTGAGGTCCTCGAACAGATCCGCAAGGTCGACAGCGACGTGGCCGTCGTGATCTTCACTGGGTACCCCTCGCTCGATACGGCTGTTCAGTCGATGAAGCTCGACGCCGTCGACTACCTGAAGAAGCCCTTCAACCCGGACGAGTTTCGGGAAGTGCTCGACCGCGTCATGCGAAAAAAGGGGCTCCTCCGTACACCCGAAGAGAACCTGCACCGCGTCATCGGTGAGACCATTCGGGGGCTCAGGAAGGACCGCGGTTTGACGCTGAAGCAGATGGCACGCCGTACCGGCTTGAGCGTCTCGCTGCTCTCCCAGATCGAACGCGCAGAATCGAGCGCGTCCATCAGCTCCCTCTACAAGATCGCCACCGCTCTCGACGTGCGAATCCAAGATTTGTTCGGCGAGTACTAGACCGCGCAAGGGGCGGCTATGGGTTGGCCGGGGCGGCGCCCTGTGACGTTCGGTTGCGGTCCGAATCGGGTTTTCGCGGTGCGGTCTGCAAGTGACGGGAATCGGTGGCGTTCTGGGTGGGCGGAGTGACCCTCTTGAGGAGGGTGGGGTCGTGGATGTAGGGGAGGAGGGCTCTGGCTTCGGCCGTGGCCTCTGAAGGCCGGTCGAGTAGGGTGAGGATCTCGACCAGCCTGGCGCGCGCATAGAGGTCGTCGGGCGACGAAGCGGTCCAGTGGCGGAGCACGTCGGCGGCCGGCTCGTAGCGGCCGCGGGCCATCAACCGCTCGGCGGCGGCGCGTGCGAGCACCGCGGCCGACTCAGGCGCCTGTTCGTCGATCGTGGCGTAGTACGCCGATGCCTCGCGCGAGCGCCCCGCTTGCTCGAAGAGCATTGCGATCGCCGGGCGATCGGCAGGGCGTTTCGGATCGAAGAGCCGAAGTCCGCGCTTGAGGTCGCCCTCAGACAGGTACAGTTTCGCGAGCTCGAACCGTACCTCCCGCGAGTCGCTTGAGGCGGAACTCAACGCCTCGGCCGCAGCGCCCTTGCGGACGCTGGCTCTCGCGGAGTCGGCGAACGCGAGGCGCGCCGGTTCATAGGTAGAACTCCCGTAGGGGACGCGCGAAAGTGCGCGTGTCGCTGCCACGTAGTCGCCCTTGTCCGCCAGCGCACGTCCTCGTAGCGTCGCGACGTTCGGGGTCGTTGTCTCCGATTGAAGAACTTCAAGTGCGAGGTTCGGTTCCCCGAGCTCGAGAAGCCATGCGGCGTGCGCGGCCGGTCCACCGAAAGCATCGCTCGTGGTCGACGCAAGCAAGTCGCGCGCCGAACCGCGATCGCCACTTTGGATTGCAGCGCGCAACCAGAGTGTTCGGCTCTCTGGTGTCTCGAGCGCACCTTCGAGCAACCGCGCCGCGAGGGCGGGCTGACCCGTCTCATAGGCGAGTTCGGCCGCCAGGAGCGCTTCCTGTTCGCGGTCCGCACCCGCTCCGAGTGCCAGCGCGCGTCGTAGGGTCTCAGGGTCAGAGTCGGCACGCGCAAGCTCGAGGAGCACGCGACGCGCGCCCTCCGTCTGTGTGTCGTGGTTTCGTTGGATATACGCGATCAACACCGCGTTCGCGCGCAAGCGCAGGCCCTGTGTGCGAAGTGCGTGCCCAAGCGCGATCGCGATCTCGTCCGAGGTCGGATCCCGCCTGCTCGCCGCGACGAGCGCGCGCATCGCATCGTCGTACTCCGCCCGCAGCATGTGAATCCGACCCTTGGCCAGCCAGACGCGAGCCGACCGGGGATCGCTCCGCCTCGCCACCGCCAACGTTCGGTCTGCCCTGCGCGAGGCGCCACTCATCTCGTACTCCTCGGCAAGGCGTGCCATCAGGAGGGCGTCGTCCGAGGGCGATGCGGTGGCCGTCTCGAGTGCGATCGCAGATTCGTCATGCCGACCCTTGGCGGCTGCCACCTCTCCTTCGACGAACCACTGATACGCGAATGGGGAAACGAACGCGCCCTGTTCGATTTGGCCGTCCACGACGCGCGGGATCGTCCGTGGGCCAGGGGGTGTGCATGCAGTCACTCCCAGCAGAATTATGGAAAGCGCCCGGCCCACAATTACGCCATCATAGCAAGGCATAGGCGCGAGGCCGCAACCGCGACGGGGTTTGACTTGGAAGCGTCACACCCCTAAACCTCCGCACAGCGCGAGCCTACTTTTCCAATAACGCCGCGCTCAAAGTCAGGGAGTAGAAGACGATGGGTCCGATGTGGATGACGTTGCTGTTGGTGAGCACGCTGGGCTTGTTCTCGTGGTCGGCTTTCCGACGACTGAGGCAGGTGAAGGTTGGCGTCCCCGACCCTCGATTCGATTGGTCGCCCGAACAGATCAAGGACCGCGTAGCCACCACCCTCGTCTACGCCTTCGGGCAGAAGAAGATGCCCAACTACTCCCTCGCGGGTTTCGCCCACATCGGCATCTTCGTAGCGTTCCAGGTGCTCCTCCTAAACAGCTTGATGCTGTGGGGCCGCGGGTTCGACCCCAGCTTCGATTTCTGGGGGCTGCTCAGCGAGAACCACATCATCGGCAGAGGGTATTCGCTGATCAAGGAGCTTGCGGCGGCCGGCGCGGTCGCGGGTTCGCTTGCCTTTCTCTATCTCCGATGGGTCAAGCGCGGCAAAGACAGCGGTGACCCCAAAGAGGTGAAGGACAAGCCCCGTATGACCCTCGGTCACCACGTCAATCGATACATCTTCACCGAACCGATTCTCATCCTCTTCATCATCATCACGATGATGCTTGCGGACTTCCTCTACGTCGGTGGGACCCTGGTTCTCGAGGCGCGCGCCCTCGGCGAGCCGATACACGCAGGCTGGTGGGAACCGTTCGGAGGCATCACGGCCCATCTTCTTTCGGTGGTCGGAAGCGACGGCGCCGTTCGCGCGTGGCAGCATGCCGGCTTCTGGTGGCACTCCGCTTTCGTGTTGATCTTTCTCAACATCCTCCCGTACTCGAAGCACTTCCACGTGCTCACCGTCATTCCGAACGTGTTCGCGTACGACCGTCGTCCGAACGCACTGCCCAAAGTCGACGACCTCGAGGGCAAGGTCGAGCGCGAAGAGTCGCTTGGCATCAATCAAGTGACCGACCTCACGTACAAGCACATCATGGACTTGTACACTTGCACCGAGTGTGGTCGTTGCAGCGACAACTGCCCGGCGTACATCACCAACAAGAAGCTCTCGCCGAAGCACCTCACGCTCGCGCTTCGTGACCATTTGTACGCGACCGAGGACGCGATGTTCGGCAAGGACGCGCTCGTGGCCGAGCCCAGCGACGCCCCAGCGTCCGCCCCCAAACCAAGTGACGGTGAGGAGTCGATTCACACCTTCCCAGAAGCCCCCGACGGAGGCTACTTCGTTGGCGGCACGGTGGTGGATCTCGTGCCGAACATCCTGCATCCAGATGTCATATGGGGATGCACATCGTGTCGCGCGTGCGAAGAGCAGTGCCCCGTGATGATCTCGTACGTCGACAAGATCATCGGCATGCGTCGTGAAGAAGTGATGATGAAAAACGAGTTCCCCGGTGAGCTCCAGGGCGCCTTCAACGGGATCGAGACCAACGGAAACCCATGGAATCTGTCTGCGATGGATCGCGGCGATTGGGCGGACGGGATGAACATCCCGACGCTGAGCGACAAGCCTGATGCGGAGGTGCTCTACTGGGTGGGCTGTGCCGCGAGCTACGACGACCGCGCGAAGAAGGTTGCCCGAGCGGTGTCGAAGCTCCTTCAAAAGGCGCAGGTGGACTTCGCGATTCTCGGCACCGAAGAGACGTGCACCGGCGACCCGGCGCGACGCGCCGGCAACGAATACCTCTTCCAGATGCTTGCCGAGCAGAACGTCGAAACCCTCAACGGCTACGACGTTTCCAAGAAGACGGTGATCACGGCGTGTCCGCACTGCTTCAACACGATTGGCAACGAGTACGGAGACTTTGGAGGCGAATACGACGTCGTGCACCACAGCGACTTCCTCAACGGGCTCTTGGTCGCGGGCAAGCTCGTTCCGTCGAAGCCGGTAAGGGGCAAAGTCGTCTATCACGACAGCTGCTACCTCGGCCGCTACAACCAAGTCTACGACTCACCACGGCAGATTCTAGAATCGATCGAAGGGCTCGAGCTCACTGAAGTCGACTACTGGAACCGGAAGAAGGGGCTTTGCTGTGGTGCAGGAGGCGCCCAGATGTGGATGGAAGAGCAGGGTGAAGAGCGCGTGAACAACAAACGCACGCTGCAGCTCCTCGACACAGGGGCGACGACGATCGCGAGCGGTTGTCCGTTCTGCATGACCATGCTTACCGACGGGCTCAAGAAGCAAGACAAGGACGAGGACATCGCGCAACGCGACATCGCAGAGATCCTGGCGGACGCCATCGATCTCGATGCCGTCGAGGAGACCCCGGTCGCGGCGGAGTAGAGCGCATCGTTCGTTACGGTTGACACCCGACGAGTTGCGTCTGATCCTCGCTCCGCATGTCTGTGCGCGACTCCTTGCACGCAGCGTTTCACGAGACGCGCTCGGATGCCTACCGCGTCGTCGAAGGGGCCGTATGGATGCTGATCGTACTCTCGATCGTGCTCCTCGCGCTAGAGCCTTTCTTTCCTGACGGCTCGCCCGGGGATGTGGCGCTCCAGCAGCTCGATCGGGTGATCCTGTTCTTGTTCACGATCGAAGTATCGCTTCGCATTCTGACGTTTCGACCGCCAGCGCTCGAGGTGTTTGAAGTCAATCCATTGGGTCGCGCTCGTGCCGAGGTTTCTGCCCGAATCCGGTTTGCACTCACACCTCTGATGCTGATCGACATTCTAACGGTGCTCGCGCTGGTCCCTGCCTTACGTGGATTGCGGGTGCTGCGGCTTCTCAGGCTGCTGCGTACGGCGCGCTTGTTCCGGTACGCCAATCCCTTCTACGGAATCACTCGAGCCTTCCAGGAGGATAGGCTCCTTTTCACGTTCGCGTTCTCGGTACTCGGTATTGAAACGATCCTGGGTGGCATCAGCCTGTTCTTGGTCGAGAGAGCTTGGAACGCCGATATCAACAGTGTTGGAGACGGCTTGTGGTGGGCACTCGTCACGATCACCACGGTGGGGTTCGGGGACATCACACCCGTGACCACCGTCGGTCGTGTCATTGGCGGCGCGATGATGGTCGGGGGGATGTTCACCCTGGCGCTCTTTGCCGGGATCGTCGGCCATAGCTTGTTGAACGCGGTACTCAGCATCCGGGAGGAGCAGTTTAGAATGACTGGTTACGTCAACCACATCGTCGTGTGTGGCTATGAGATGGGGAGCGGGATGCTGCTCGATGTCCTGGTTGAGGAGATCGATACCGACGAACGCCCCGTCGTATTCTTCGGACCCTATCAACGACCGCGGTCGCTTCCGCCAGAGTTCATGTGGGTCGAAGGCGATCCAACCAAGGAGAGCGAACTCGACAAGGCACGTGTCCTTCAGGCAGCCAACGTCATCATCACGGGCTCCCGTCGCGTCCGGCCGCAGGAGGCTGATGCGACGACGATTCTGACAACATTCACGATCCGCGCACACCTCGCGCAGAGCCCGATCGCCGCACGACGAAAGAAACCCCTGCATATCGTCGCAGAGGTTCTCGACTCCGAGAACGTTCAACACGCGCGATCCGCCGGGGCGGACGAAGTCGTCGAAACGCGCCGCGTTGGCTACTCGCTTTTGGCGCACGCGGTCGCGTTTCCCGGTGTCGCGGATGCGACGAGTCGTGTTGTCTTTCCCGGCCATCAGAATCTCTATGTGGGCCCCATCCCTGGAGACGCGCGAGTCCCCGGATCGTTCGACGAACTGAGCGATCATGTGCGCGCCGGGACGGGCTGCCTCGTGATCGGACTGCGCGATCCCGCGACGGGCGAGGAGTGGGTCAACCCGCCGCGCGACGCGGAGGTGCGCGCGGGCATGGAGCTGCTCTACCTCGCGACCAAACCTCACTTGGACCCGTCGTGAGTCGACCCCCAAGGCGGGAGCCATTGTGCGTGCGACCCGGTGCCCGCTTTCAGTGCGAAGGGGATGGCTTGTGCTGTACGGACATCCATGCAGTCGGTCCGCTCGACGAAGAGGATGTCGAGTTCGTAGCGATGATTTCAGAGGATGCCATCGACCGCCACGAGGATGAAGACGCGGCAGTCTTGATGATGCGGAGCGACACCGGTCAGTGCGTGTTCTTAGGAGATGCAGGCTGCACGCTCCACGCCAAGCTGGGTCCCGAGATGAAGCCAAGCCCTTGCATTCAGTTCCCCTATGGGCTCACCGCGACGCCGGAAGGAGGCCGGGTGACGACGCAGCACCGTTGCCCCTGCAGAACGCTCGGTGACCGCCCGCTCATCACGCCGGACGACGCCAGACCCTGCCTCGTCGATCCGAGCGGCGCCCTCAAGCCCGACCACGCGGTCCAAGAACCGATTGCCTGGTCAGCGGGTGAAACGCTCGAGTTCGCCGAGTATGAGTCGCGAGAGGCGGCCTTGATTGGAGGTCTCCTTCGAGGCGAGCAACTCGGTCGGGTGCTCGATGCCGAACCCTTCCCGGCACTGAGGGCCGCTACCTGGTCGGAAGTCGCCGACGACCTGCTCGGCTTTGACGGGGGGTCGCGTGTCGCCACCGCGGCCCGCTGGTTCGGGGACGCGATCGGGTACCTCGTCGACCGCCGACAGAGGACGGAGTATTCGCGTCCCTGGGCGTCGGCATTCGAGCACGCGTCGCTGCGGGTCAACGCGCCCGAGGGCCCGAATCAAGTCTTTGGTGACTGGTTGGCCGACGAGGTGTGGGCCTTGCGCTGGACCCCCTACGGGAGCCTCGGTCGCGCTCGCGCCGAACTCGCCACCCGCCTTGCGATCGCGAGACGGATCGCTGGATGGCTCGACATCACCGACCCGAAGCGAGACAACGTATCGGCTGCCGAAGCCGTCATGATCGTCGACGTATTGGGCGCGACCGACTCCTGGGAACACGTACAGCGCGCCATCTCGGATCGCTAGACCGCGCGAGGACGCCGTCGAGTCGGGACTCACGGACGCCTGAAGTCGCAGCCGTTGCCCGGCAGGCCTCGGCAGGTTTCGAACGAATCGGAGCAACCGGCGAACCCAAGACAGTTGAGGCACCCGACACTGCACGTGTCGACCTGGCACAGGCCGAAACAGAACTGGCTCAAGCCACAACCGGCCGCATCACCGTAGCAAGCCGCGCACTCGGTCGAGAGCCCAACGACACGCTCCTCGATGCAATCGCTCACACACTGGGCATGGCGCTGAACATCCCCGATGGTGCTGATGCAGAAAATCCCGCCACAGAAGGTCGCCGTGGCGACCGCGTTCTGCCCGGTGAGCGCGGCGACGTCAGAGTCGTTGTCACATGCACCAAGGCTTGAGGGCTCCCCGCCTGCGCCCCCCGAGCCGCCTGCACCGGCGGATCCGCCTGTGCCCGGCACGACGATCCGACTGGGAAAGTCCGGGTCCGTTCCGCCGCTTGCCACCGCGGGTACGCCCTCGCCGGCGCACGCCCAAAGCACAGACGAGGCGACGATGAGCCCAAAGACAATGTGACGGCGACTCACGCAGCGAGCCTGGGTCGCCGATGAGCGCCGGTCAACGTAGGGTCAGTGCCCACATTGGGTTCGCGCTAGAGCCCCATGATCTTGCCCACCGTGTACCGCATGACCTCCGTCGCGCCGCCGCCAATACGGAACAGACGCGCGTCGCGCCATGCCCGGGCGACCCAAAGCTCCTCGAGGTATCCCATGCCGCCGTGGAACTGGAGGCACTGGTCCACGATTTCGGCGGTGACGTCGCCGACGTGGGCTTTTGCCATCGACACGATGCGTGTCGTCTCCATCGAGACCGCGCCCTGATTGACGAACTTGTCTTCGTTGTACATCGCGCACGCTTTGTAGGAGAGCGCTTTGGCAGCTTCGTACTTGGTGTAGAGGTCGACAAACTTTTGTTGCCAGTACTCGCGCTTGATTAACGGCTTGCCGAAGGCGGTTCGCTCCCGTCCCCACTGGACCGACCGATCGAGGGCATGCTTCGCGCCCGCCAAGCCGCTGACGCAGCCGACCAGCCTCTCCGACTGGAAGTTCTGCATCAAGTAGATGAAGCCCATTCCCTCTTGGCCGAGCAAGTAGCGTTTGGGCACCCGAACGTCTTCATAGAAGAGCTCGGCGGTGTCGCTCGACCAGTTGCCGGCCTTCTTGAGTTTCTTCGAGACGCTGAAGCCCTTCACATCCGTCGGACAAAGGATGATCGAAATCCCGTTGTGTCCCGCCTCGGCGTCAGTCTTGACCATGAGCGTGACGAAGTCAGCGCGGGTGCCGTTGGTGATGTAGGTCTTGGAGCCGTTGATGACGTACTCGTCTCCGACGAGCCGTGCCGTCGTCCGAAGTCCCGCCACGTCGGAGCCGGCGCCGGGCTCCGAGACGCCGAGCGCAGCGATCCGATCGCCACGGATGGCCGGTGCGAGGAATTCCTCTTTCTGCTCCTTGGAGCCGAGGTCGTTGATGCACGGCGTAGCCATGTCCGATTGCACCAAGAGCCCCATCGTCACGCCGGCGGCGCCGCAGCGAGTGAGCTCCTCGGCCTTCACCACACTCATCCAGAAATCGCCGCCGCCGCCGCCGACATCTTCGGGGTAGTGCGCGCCGAGGATCCCCAGTCGCCCCGCATCTTGGAACACGCTGTTCGGGAACAGCTCCGCTTCCTCCCACTGATCGACCTTGGGGCCCAGCTCATTCTCCGCGAAATTGCGGACCTGCTGACGGAAGATTTGGTGCTCCTCCTGGAACGGTTCGAGATTGGTCGACATGGATACCCTCGCTATGAATGAATGTGCATTCATTTTGTAGCTGGGGGCCCCGGTTTTGGCAAGCCGCGCGCGCGTTGGCGCGATGGCTACTGATTGGGGTGCTCGATGGGTCCAGTCGGGGCGTCGAGGACGATTGCCTTCATCCGTTCAGGGTAGATCTCCGGCACCACTTCCTCGCGAAGCTTCAAGACCAGGGCGTCGACTGCACCTTGGCGGCCCTCGCGCCACAGGCGCCGGCGAATCGCGGTCTGTGCGTCCTCGAAGCTGTCGATTCGCGCTGGGCGGACTGCGGACAGACGGACCACGCTCCATTGGTCGTCACCGAGACGAATCGGCTTCTGGCTGACATCACCCTTCGTCGTGAGTGAGAACGCCTCCTCGACGAGCTTGGGGTCCACCCCTGCATCTTCACTTGAGCCGACGGTGATGCCGTCGCGCGTGAAGTAGAGCAGGTCTCCGCCCCGCAACCGTGTTTCCTTGTCGAGGCTTCGTTGTTTCGCGATCGCGCCGAACGTGAGGGTACCCTTGTCGACTTCGGCTAGCACCTCGAGTGCTTCCGGCCGGGTCGCGACCAAGATATGGCTCGCACGTCGCATCTCAGGGCGTCGAAACTCGTCTGGGTGTTCGTCATAGTACGCTCTGACACGCGCCTCGCTGATCGCGTCCGGCGGCTCAGCGTTCTCGATCTCCTCCCTCATGAACGCTTGGAGGATCGTTCGACCGAGGAACGCCTCGACCTGTGGGTCTTCGGCAAAGCCCAGCTTCTCGGCACCGGCGAACAGCAACTCGGACCTGACTTGGTCGTCTGCGAACTGCTTTACGACCTCCGGGTCCTCGAAGCGCTTCCGCGCGTACGGCGAGCGTTGGTTGATCATGTCCTCGAGGTCGCCCACCGTAATCTCGGTGGTTCCGACTTTCGCGAAGACACGAGCCCGGCGGGCCTTGTCGGCTTGGATGGAAGCCTCGTCGGTCTCGTCCGCTTGGACGACCGGTGTGCGCACAACTGAACCCCAAAGCGCCCAGCCCCAAAGAGCGACACCGAGGGCGGCGAGAACCTGGTAGCGTCTCATCGGGCCCCAGCGTTTCACGCGTTTTCGGGACGGTCAAGGAGCGCGATCGGCGAAGAACGACTCGAGCTCGGACGCGAGACGCTCGGCCTCGAACCAATGGATCATGTGCCCGACTTCGGCGATCTCGACCAATCGGTGGTCCGCGATCGCTTGTAGGTACTCGCTCTCCTGCGGGAGCCGGAGGCCGTTTTCCCCGGCTACGATCAGGGTGGGGGCCGCGACCGCAGAAAGGACCTCCTGAAACTGGGAGCGCGCGAAAGGACGGGGGCCGAGCGTCCGGTGCAATGGATCGAAGCACCAACGTAGACCTCCCTCGGCCGCGGTCGTGCTCTTGTCGGCGAGGAAGGTGCCGAGTTCGTCGTTGAGTTCCGGGTTTCGCACCCGCATGCGCTTCACCGCCTCGCCGAGGTCTGCGATGGGGGGCCCACGTTTGTCTCGCTTCTGGGCGACGCCATCGAGCCAAGCGGTGATCCGTTTCGCCGCGTTTCGGGGCTCGAGTTCAGGGGGTCCGATCCCCTCGATCAGGCATAGCGTTCGAATCGCCGTTGGGCGGGCCGCCGCGAACATGGCGCACGCACCACCTCCCATCGAATGCCCCACGAGGTGGACCGGGTTGGCACTGAGTTGAGGAAGCAGCTCGTCGAGGTCGAGAACGTAGTCTGCGAAGTGGTAATAGCCGCCTGCCCCGATCCATTCGGTTTCCCCGTGGCCGCGCCAATCGAACGCGGCGACCGTATGCCCTCGCTCCGCGAGCTTGGTGGCAACCTGATCAAAGCTCCAAGCGATGTCGAGGAAACCATGACACATCACCACATCGACCGGCCCACGGCCCCACGTCAAAACGTGGTGGCGAAGGCCGTTCGCGGTCACGACCTCTTCGTGGGGCGCCGTCACGACGAGGTTTCCTCGAACCTCAGCGGCGAAAGGGCCTGTGCCTGTGGCGTATCCGAGGGGTTTGCGATCGCCTCCGCGATCAGCTCGGCGGTGACGGGCGCCAGAAGGATCCCGTTTCGATAATGCCCACTTGCAAGCAGGAGCCCTTCGATCCCCGTCTGGCCGACCAGTGGGAGGTCGTCGGGGGTTCCTGGACGAAAGCTCGACCAGTGGTCGCGCACTGTGGCGTCCGCCAGAGAAGGCGCGATGCGCCGCGCCGTGGCGATGATATCGGCCATTCCGCGGAAGGTGATTCCGCGCTCGAAACCCACGCGTTCCTCGGTCGATCCGCACAAGGTTCGACCGTCGGGGCGCGTGACGACGTAGCCCCCCGCGCCAAAGACGATTCGCCGCAGTGTCGGTGGGCGCGTTTCGGTGGCAAGCATCTGGCCGCGGACCGGGTAGATCGCGTCGTTGCGGAGTCGCAGGCCCGGGATGAGCGTCGTCCAGCTGCCGGCGGCGACGACGATTCGCGCGGCGTCGATGCGCTCGTCGTCGACCTCGACGCCATGTGCTCGCTCCCCTTCGACGACGATTCGTCGCACCGTTGTCCCGCTGCGGAAGACCACCCCTTCACGTTCGGCGCCAAGCGCGACGCCGGCCAGAAGCTTCCGCGGCTCGACCTGGGCTTCCTCGGGGACGTGCAAGGCTGAAACCGCCTCGGGGTTGCATTGAGGTTCCTCGCTGAGAAGCTCCTCCCGGTTCCACGCTTCGCTGCGAACCCCGCGACCCAACAACGACTCGCATTGCTCGGCGATCGCTTCAGCTTCGGACGCGTCGAACGCGAGCCGGATCACGCCGCACCGACGAAACCCGATGTCGATACCGAACAGCTCGTCGAGCTCGTCCGCCAACTCGGCGTGAAGCTCACGGCTCCGTCGACCGAGTTGCAGCGCGTAGGGGTTCTCGTGTGACTCGATCGAGGGTGCCAGTATGCCGGCCGCAGCCGATGAGGCTTCGGCGCCAGGCACACTCTTTTCGAGGACGACGACCCGCAGGCCGTCTTTGGCGAGTCGATAGGCGGTACTGCACCCCATGAGGCCGCCTCCGACGACGATCACGTCGGGTGTCATGGGTCGAGGCTAGCTCAGCCGAAGATGTCCCGGTAGGTGACCAGAATCATGACGCCCAACAGGAAGATGATCCCGAACGCATGCACCGCCATCTCGAATTGCTCGTTCGCCCGTCGGCGAGCGACCATCTCGTAGCCGAGGAAGATCAACCGGCCTCCGTCGAGCGCGGGAAACGGGAGCAGATTAAACATCCCGAGCGCGACCGAGATGAACATCAAGATCCAAAGGAACGCGGGCAGGCCCGCTTCGGCGGCCTCCGCGACCATCTTGCCCATCATGACCGGACCGCCGATCCCTTCGGTGGTCCGGCGCTTCACCATGTTGCCCAGCCCCTCGAGCTGCATGACCGTCATCTGCCAGGGCAGGGCGATCGATAGCTTCGCAGACTCCCACACGCCGAGGTTCTCGTACATGCGCATCATCTTCGCGCTCACCCCGATTTGCCCGCGCCCGCCCCGGTCGGCCGGGGTGATCATGATTGGGGGCAACCGTTGACCGGCGCGTTCGACGACGTACTCGGTGGGCTCGCCAGCTCGTGGAGACGTGGCTTCGATCAGTTGTTCCACATTGGCGATTGGCTTGCCGTTGGCTTCGACGATCACATCCCCACCGACCAGTCCGGCTTTCGCCGCCGGTGAGTCGGGGACCACCTGCGCCACCTGCATGGGCTCGGCCGGCTGCCGGGGCGGCAAGGTGTTCGTCACGCCAAGCGCGAATACGATCAGCGAAGCGGTGAGGTAGTTCGCGAAGGGGCCGGCGGCGATCGTGACAGCCCGGGCAAACCAACTCTTGTTTGGATAGAGTTCGGGGTCGTTGGGATCGACGTCTTCGTTCGGGTTCATCCCCGCGATCTGCACGTAAGCCAAGAACGGAATCACCGCGACTTGGAATACCGTCGGGCTTCCCTTGGGTTGGTAGCGGAAGAGGGTCGGGCCGAACCCGATGCTGTATCGCAGCACCCGCATCCCGAATGCACGGGCCGCGAGATAGTGACCCCCTTCGTGTATGATGATGAGCACCGACAATGCGACGACGGTGATAAGGACCTTGAAGATCAGGCTATCCACGTTCTCAGCATAATGCCTCGGGTGTCTCAGTCGAGGTCGGGGGCCAACCGCCGATGTCCCGGCGCCGTCGCGCGCGAAGAGCTGCCCCATGTCTAGTGTGGCTGGATCCGTACAAGCGATTGGATCACGTCGAGCCCAAAAAAAGTGCTCTGGCCTTCGGTTCGATGTCGCGGTCGGCGGTCGTTTTGCGTACTATCCCGGCGACTTGGCGAACGGGGAAGGTCAGTGGCTGTACATCAACGAAATCCGAACGTTCTGATCCTGGCAATCAGTCTCTCTCTGGCCGCCGCCGCGGTTAGCCCTCCTGGCGTCGCGCGCGCCCAGGACGCTTTCAGCTGCATCGAGGAGTTGCCGGACGACGAAGTGAAGTATCGGATCCGCAAGATCGAAGACGACCTCAAGGCCGGCAAGAAGCACGCGGCGCGCTGGCGGTACACGTGGATGGGGATCTTCTTGGCCCTTGGTGGGGGGGCAACCTACTTGGCGATCGACGCGGCCAACGACGACGAAGATTGGGACAAGTTCGGCTACGCGTATCTGGCGGCTGGGTTCTATTTCACCGGCGTGATGCACGCGGCGATTCCCGCCCCCGACGTGTGGGGAGCCAAACGGATCGCCAAGAAAGATGGCAGCACGCCCGAGGCCCGCGTGGCCAAGCTTCGGTACGCGACGGAGACCCTCGAGAAAGCCAACGCCACACAGAGCCTCTTCGCAGGCCCGCTCGGAGTCGTTGGTGGAACGATCTTCGGAGTCGTGGGTGGCTCGATCAAGGCCGCGAAATGGACCGGCAAGACCCGTGGCCTCACCGCCGGCGTGTTCCTTGCGCCACCGATCCTTGCGGGCCTAGCGAACGCCACCGGTCCTCGACAGGCCATCGAAGCCTGGGAGGGTTACCGCGGCATCGCTTGCTCGAGCAAGTACTACGACACCCATGTGGAAGGCCCGGAGCTCGACTTCAGCCTCAACCCAGGCGGCGGCTCCTTCACGGTCACGTTTTAGACCGCGGTGGGTCTAATCGGCTTCGCCCTCGCCGCCTCAGCACGGCGATGCGTTCCCGGTTCATCCTCGAATATGCGCTGCATGTCCTTCGTCTTCACCGCGGCCGCGTCGCCGCGCTGAGACGGCGATCATCGAATCCGCTCAGACCCACCGCGGTCTAGCCCTCGGTGGGTCTAATCGGCTTCGCCCTCGCCGCCTCAGCACGGCGATGCGTTCCCGGTTCATCCTCGAATATGCGCTGCATGTCCTTCGTCTTCACCGCGGCCGCGTCGCCGGTTCATCCGATTAAGCGTCCCTGGCTTTCTTGCGTCGGAGCCTGGCGCGGAGTTTGGCCGCGTAGCCTTCCTTGTTGTCCTGTTTGACTCGACTGACCGCGAGGGCGTCTTCTGGCACGTCGCGGGTGACTGTCGTCCCGCTGGCGACGTAGGCTCCGCGCCCGATCTCGAGCGGCGCGACCAGCTGGCTGTCGCTGCCAATGAAGACCTCGTCGCCGATGACGGTCTCGTGTTTCTGCTCGCCGTCATAGTTGCAGAAGATCGTGCCGGCACCGATGTTGACACCTGCTCCGATTTTCCCGTCGCCCACGTATGAGAGATGATTGACCTTCGATCCTTCGCCAAGGGAGGTCTTCTTGGTTTCCGAGAAGTTCCCGACCTTGCTCCGCGGCCCGAGGATCGACCCAGGGCGTAGGTGACTGAATGGGCCCAATCTGGCCCCTTCGCCGATGGTCGAGTCGGTTGCGACCGAGTACGGCAAGACCGTCGCGTCGGATTCGACGATGACGTCCCGGAGGACGCAACCCGTGTCGACCGAGGCCCGAGCGCGGACCACCGTCCGCCCGCGCAAATGAACCTGCGCACCGAGTGTGGCACTGGCCTCAATCTCGCAGTCTGCATCGACGTAGAGCGTGTTCAGGTCGACCACGCGTACGCCGTTCCGGGCGAGCGTCTCTGCGATCTGGCGTCGACGTCTGGCCTCGCAGACGGCCAAGTCGTGCGGGTCGTTGACCCCGAGGAGGTCCTCCATTCGGCCGGGTACCGAAGCCACGGGGCCTCGCCTGGCGGCCAGCCCGACCAAGTCCGTCAGATAGAGTTGGCCTTGGGCGTTGTCGGGTTGGAGGTTTGCGATCGCCTCCCGCGCGAAGTCCGCGTCGATGTCGTAGATGCCGGGATTGATCTCGGTGATCTGTCGCTCGGTCGCCGAGCAATCACGTTCTTCGGCGATCCCAGTGACTCGCCCTTCGTCATCCCGAAGGATTCGGCCGTAGCCGCGGGGGTTCTCGTGCGTGGCGGTCACCAGCCCGAGCTCGGCGCCTCGATCGTGCGTCTCGGTTACGAGTGCTCGAATCGTCTCGTCGGGCACCATCGGGCAGTCGCCGTAAAGAACGACGACCCTTCCTCCCAACGCCGGTTGAGCTTCGAGCGCGCATCGAACCGCATCTCCGGTGCCCCGTTGTTCCGACTGCACCACCGTCTCGACTTGGTCTCCGAACCTGGCTTCGAGCGCCTTCTCGACCTCTTCGCGTTGGTGCCCGACGACAACCAAGCATCGCTGCGCGCCCGCTGCGATCGCTGCATCGACGACCCACGACACGAGGGACCGGCCCGCCACTTCGTGTAGCACCTTGGCGCGGGTGCTCTTCATACGCGTGCCTTCCCCGGCAGCCAGGATGATCGCGGTCCATTCGGGTTGTTCGGCCATCGTCATGGGTCAGTCGGCGGACTCGCCGTCAGGTAGGACGCGACGCGAGCGAGCGCCGTGATGTCATGCACATCTTCGTCGAACGCAGGGACTTCCACAACGCTGGTGTCCTGGCCGATCTGCGCACTCAGCCGATCGACCTGCGCACGGTCCGCATTCGCTCGTCGGCGCTCGTCCGCCAAGGCCTTGCTGAGCCGTGGATGGAGGCCCTCGACGTCCAGGGTTTCTGGCAGGGCTTCGCGAAGTTGCGCCACCTGTTCCGCCTGCGAGCCCTTTGGTTCCTCGAGGAGGCGGTGTACTTGGTTCACTACGACGGCTTCGCGGTGCATGCCGGCGGCTTCGAGCTTGTCGCTGAAGTAGCGGGCCTCTCCGATGGCGAGGGGGTCGGGGCTCGTCACAAGGACAAAGGCGACTTCGGGGCTCCGGAGCGCGTTCGACACCTGTTCGGCGCGTTCTTTGAAACCGCCAAAGAGGTCGTTGATGCCACTCACGAACTCAGCCACCTGCTCGAGGAACTCGAGGCCGGTGATTCTGCCGATCCCTTTGAGGAGCACCGTGGCGCCACGGCCGACCAGCCCAAAGCCGGCCTTGCCCGCGCCTTCGAAGACCTGAAGAAACCAGCGCATCGCGGGCGAGTCGATTGCATCGATCAGGCGTTCGGGCGCGTTCAGGAAGTCGATCGCATGCGCGGTTGGAGGCGTGTCCAACACCACCAAGTCCCAGTCTTCGTCCCGGCGCACCTCGTGGAGCTTCTCCATCGCCATGTACTCCTGAGTTCCCGCCAGGGAGCTCGCGACGTACTGGTAGATCTGGTTGTTGAGAATTCGATCGCGGGCCTCCTCGTCCGAGGCGTACCGTTGGACAAGCCCGTCAAAGGTACGCTTGGTATCGAGCATCATCGCGGAAAGCGTGCCCCGACACTCGAGCCCGTGCCTTTCGAACAGCTCGGGCGGCACGTCCTGCTCGCTGGTCGTCATCTCGTCGAGCCCGAGACTGTTGGCGAGCCGTCGGGCCGGATCGATCGTCAGACAGAGGACGCGACGCCCTTGGCTAGCGGCGTAGACAGCCATGGCGGCCGCCGTCGTGGTCTTGCCGACCCCGCCGCTGCCGACGGTCACCACCACGCGATGGCTGCCCAACACGTCCGCGAGACTCATCGGTGGCGACTCTAGCAGCCTTGGGTGGGATGTCCATCTCCATGAAATCGCTGCATTTTGTAGAATCTTTGCCGCCACCAAATAACCACAATAGTCTACATAAACCTACATCTATTGGAGCCCTGATGATCGACCGCCGAATCCGCCGAAGCAGAGACCCATACCGTGCCCTGTGTCTGCAACTCGAGGTCGCACGAAGCCGCGGAAAGCTCGACGCCCTCGTCCTCGGAATCGACAACGGACTCATGGTCGCGGGGGCCGGCGAACCGGACCTCTGTGAAGCACTGAGTGCTGCTGCGCCCTTCCTCGGTGACGACGCCTTCCCCGGCTCGATGCCCGAGGCGCTTGATGGCCAGAACATCCAAGTGCGCGCGTTGCGACTCCTCGGGGAGACGCTCTTCGTCGCGAGTGCAGGGCAGGGCGCGGCGGAGACCGCGATGCAACGGTCGATCAACGGCGTTCGCCGAATCATCGGTGGGCCTCGGATCCATCCCTAGTCGTTCGACCGGGTCGGATCGGGCCGCTTCGACGTCCGGAAGCTTCGAACGTGGAATCCGGCTCGAGTTGAACTCGGCTAGTTGCTGGTGAGTTGGCCGCGGACTGCAGCGAGTTCGGCGGCCCGAATGAGCTTCGTGGCCCCGCGTTCGAGGAGTTGGCCGGCGACTTCCTCACCGAGTGCATGGGCCCGGGCCACAGCGTCCGGCGCCTCTGGGTCGAGGTACGTATCCGAGGCCGCGGTGAGCAGTTGGTCGCCGTCGTACGACGACACGAGTCCGTCGAGCTTCATTCTGCCGTCCAACAGGGCGGCGTGTCCGGCGATTGGGGAGTGACAGTTGCCCTCGAGCCGTTCGAGCATCGCGCGCTCGGCCGTGATCTGAATACGCGAGAGACGGTCTTCGATTCCCCCGAGGCGCGTTCGCAGCGCGTCGTCGTCCACGGCTCCCTCGATCGCAAGTGCTCCTTGACCGATCGCAGGTAGGCAAAGCTCCGGCGATAGGATCTCGTGAGCGACCTGGTCCAGAAGTCCGGCGCGCCGGAGTCCCGCTGCCGCGAGGACGATGGCGTCGCACCGCTGCTGTCGGAGTTTTCGCAATCGCGTATCGATGTTACCGCGCATCGGAGTGAAAACGAGGTCAGGCCTTTGTCGGAGGAGCTGCACGATCCGCCGACGCGACGTGGTCCCCACGTGTGCACCGCGAGGCAGGGAGCCGAGGTCGGTGCCGTCGTTGGTGATGAGCACGTCACGTGGATCCTCGCGCACCGGTACGCTGAGGATCCCCATGCCGGTCGCCAGTGGCACGTCGCCCGGGACATCCTTGAGCGAGTGAACCGCAAAGTCTGCCTTGCCTTGAACGACCATGGCCTCGACCTCGCTCACGAAGAGGCCTTTGCCCCCGACTTGCGCGAGCGGGCGATCCTGAATGCGATCTCCCTCCGAGACGACGTGAATCTCCTCGATGGTGAGACCGGGGGACTGTTCGCGCAGCCGGTCGGCGACCCATCGGGTCTGCACCAAGGCGAGGTTGCTGCTGCGTGTTGCGACGCGTAGCTTCACTTGGGTTTGCCCGAGGAGCCGATCGCCGCCGTGGCGAGGGAGGTGGGTGTGGCTTCGCCGCTCGACTCCGGCTCGGGGGCGGGCTCGCTCGCGACTTGATCTTGGAGATCGAAGAGCCGCCTTACCGCATCGATCAAGTACGAGCCGTCGGGCTCCGCTGCACCCGCCTTGAGCTGGGTCATCGGCTGGTGCAGCAGCTTATTGATGAGCGATCGCGCCATCCCCTCGAGCACGGCTTGGTCCGCGGGGCTCAGCTTTTCCAGTCGCGACATGGCTCGTTTGAGCTCTTCGTCCGCGACCGTCCCGAATCGACGCCGAAGCGCGACAATCGTCGGTGCGAGTTCGAGCGACCGTCGCCATGCGAGGAAGGAGTCGACCTCCTCCTCGATGATGCGCTCGGCGTCCGCCGCCTCGCGCGCGCGCACTGCGAGGTTCTCTTCTGCGACTTGTTGGAGGTCGTCCACGTCGTAGACGAATACGTTGTCCATCGATCCGACGCGTGGGTCGACGTCGCGCGGCACTGCGATGTCGATGATGAACAGTGGTCGGTGCCTTCGGCTTCGTACGACGCCCCGCATGAGTTCCGGAGTGAGAATGAACTTTTGGCTCGCTGTCGATGCGATCACGACGTCGGCCGTTGCGAGCTCGGTGGTGAGCTGTTCGTAAGGTACCGCGCGCCCGCCGCAGGAAGCCGCCAGCGCCTGGGCGCGGTCTTCGCTTCGGTTTGTGACGTGCAGTTGCGTCCCCGTCTGACGTAGGCTGCGGGCGGCAGCTTCGCCCATCTCTCCAGCACCGAGGAGCAACGTGGTTCGTCCGTCGAGATGCCCGAAGATCTTCTTCGCGAGTTCTGATGCGATCGAGCTGACGCTGACCGTCCCCTCGGCGATTCCGGTCTCGTTTCGGACTCGTTTAGCCGTCGAGAACGATTGGCTGAAACAACGGCCAAGCAGCGTCCCTGACGTCCCCGCCCCCCTTGCCGCGTCATAGGCTTCTTTAACCTGCCCCAGAATCTGCGGCTCTCCCACGACCAGGGAATCGAGGCTTGAGGCCACGCGGAAGGCGTGCCGCACCACCGCAATGCCCCGTTCACTGTAGAGAACGTCGTCGGACACGTCGCTTGGAAGCCGCGCGCGGAGGGTCTCGCGTGCGCGCGCGAGCGCTTGGGCTGGGTCGTCACTCGTGGCGTAGAGCTCGACGCGGTTGCACGTGGAGATCAGCAGCGCTTCGTCGAGACCCGTCGAGTCCACGATGTCGCGGAGCTCGCCTTCGAGGCGCTCGGGCGAGACGGCGAGGCGCTCGCGCACCTCGACGGGGGCGGTTCGGTGCGACAAGCCGACCACGACGAAGTCCCGCATCACGCGTTCCCGCCCGCCGCCCGCACGACATACCCAGCGAGGACGAGCAGCGTGCAAAGAAAACCCAAGATGGTCCCGATGGCGGCCTTGCGGCCTTGCCACCCGGCGGCGACTCGCAAGACGATCACCGCCGCGAAGATCGCCCACGCGATGAGACCGAGCGCCTGGCTGATGAAGAACCCACCGCTGTCTCCACGAAGCAGCCAGAAGGTCCCTGTGACCATGCCAAAGGTCAGCAGGGGAAAGCCCGTGAGCACGGTCCGGAGGCCGATGGTATCGAGGACGTCGAGAGACGGCAGCCGCTGGAAGAGGCCTCCGAGTTGTCTCCTGCGAAGCAGTCGCTCTTGAAGCACGTAGGCGACCCCGGCACCGAAGGCCAATGCGAACGCCACGAGCCCAAGGATGTTGGCGCCAATGTGCAGGGTGAGCATCGCGGATTCCACTTGTGCCGAGACCGGGACGTAATCGCTCCCGAGTCCGGACGCCAAGAAGAGCATCAACGCGACGGGGACGACGAAGGCACCCAAGACCGTGACATCGAACCGATAGGAAGCCAGAAGGAACGCGATCCCGATCCCGAGTGACGAGACACTCAACACCTGCGCCATGTCACCCAGCGGGAACTCTACGGGTGCGGAGGACTCGAGTGTGAGGAACGCGATGTGACCGCCGAGCGCCATGACGAACACCGTGCCCGGAAGGCGTTTCATCGAGTCTGCTCGGCGCGTGAGAAGCACCAAGTAGAGTACGCAAGCGATTGCGTAGAGGACTGCGGTTGCGATAAAGAGGCCGCTTTTCATCGTTCTGGCGTGGTCGCCACAAGCGTGGGTTTGCCTACCAAAAAGCCTACCATGCGCGGGTTTTGCACGGTAGTCAGGGGGAGTGAGCGTTGACAAGACGGCGGGCCGTCCTTACTTACTCGGATACGGTAAACCCAAATAGGAGCTGAAATGGCTGGCGCAAACGTACACGCGGTAAACGACCTGAACTTTGACACGGAGGTTCTCACCTCAGACACCCCCGTGCTCGTCGACTTCACGGCGGTCTGGTGCGGTCCGTGTAAGCAGATCGCGCCTTTGATCGACCAACTTGCCGACGAATACGTCGGAAAGGTGAAGATCACCAAGCTCGACATCGACGAGAACCCCGGCATGGCGTCGAAGTACGGAATTCGCGGGGTGCCCACGCTCATGATGTTCAAGGGTGGCGAGATGGTGGCCCAGCATGTGGGCGCGGCCCCGAAGACCACGATCGCTCAGCTGATCGATCGGGCGCTGTAAAGAGCGAGAACTCGCGAGCGTGAGCGGCTGCGACTCGTCCTCGAAGCCGCTCGCGGCGTTACTCACCGCTTGAAATAGCGATGCTATTCCTGCGGGTTCGGGCCTTGCGAGCGCCTCCGAGACCTTCGTCTCGCTCACTCCCGCCCGCGCGTTCTCACTTCCGTGAGAGGCTATCGTCCGGTGCTGCCGAAGCCCGAGTCGCCGCGGTCGGTCTTGCCGAGATCGTCGGCTTCGGCCACCGTGGCGATCTCGACTCGACTGACCGGTGCCACGACCATTTGCGCGATTCGTTCGCCGTGGCGAACGGTGAACGGCTCGTGGCCGTGGTTGATCAGAAGCACCTGGAGCTCTCCGCGGTAGTCCTCGTCGATCGTCCCGGGCGCGTTGACAACGGTCACCGCGTGGCGCGCGGCGAGGCCAGAACGCGGTCTCACTTGGCCCTCGTGCCCAGGGGGTAGGGCGACTCGGATGCCAGTCGGCACCCGGGCCGTTTGCCCTGGCTCGAGCGTGATGGGCTCGTCGAGGCAGGCGGCGAGATCTAGGCCCGCCGCGCCGCCCGACGCGTAGCTCGGAATGGCCGCATCGGCGCGCATCCGATGGACGCGCAACGTCGCCATTATTCGGTTCCGCTTCGCTCTCGGTCGCGTGAGCGCTCACGATTGCCGTCGCCGTCTCGCTTCTCTTCCCGGTTGCGATCACGATCACGCCCGCGTCCGCCGCGTCCGCCGTCACCTCGTCCGCCATCGCGGTCTCGTCCGCCGGCTCTGGCTCCGCCGCGTCCGCCACGATCCCGATCCCGACCGCCGCGTCCACCGCGATCCCGATCCCGGCCGCCGCGTCCGCCACGTCCGCCATCACGGTCACGACCTCGACCGCCGCCGTCCCGTCGCTCGCGCTTCTCGGGTTCGACGTACCCCTCGGGCTTCTCGAGCAGGGCCTTGCGAGAAAGGCGAATCCGGCCGTCCCGATCGATGTCGCTGATCATGACTTCAACCTCGTCGCCAAGGTCCATGACGTCAGTGACCTTCTCGACAAAGCCCCAGTCCATGTCCGTGATGTGAAGGAGGCCGTCCTTGCCAGGCGCGATCTCGAGGAACGCACCGTAGTTCTCAACACGCCGGACGATCCCCTTGTACTTGTTTCCGATCTCGGGCTCGACCGTGAGGCTTTCGATGATTTCAATCGCCTTCTTGAGAGCTTCGCCGTCGGGCGAGGCGATGCTGATCGTACCGTCGTCGGTGATGTCGATCTTCGCACCGGTCTGGTCGGTGATCGCTTTGATCATCTTGCCGCCTGGTCCGATCACGACGCGGATTTGATCCGGCTTCACCTTGAGTGTCTCGATGCGGGGTGCGTACTTCGACAGCTCCGGGCGGTTCGTAGCCAGCACTTCGTTCATCTTCTCGAGAATGTGAAGACGTCCTTCGCGCGCCTGATCGAGCGCCTCGCTCATGATCTCCTGCTTCAAGCCGTCGATCTTGATGTCCATCTGGATGGCGGTGATGCCCTTGTCGGTGCCGCACACCTTGAAGTCCATGTCACCGAGGTGGTCTTCGTCGCCGAGGATGTCTGTCAGGACGGCGTACTTCTCGCCCTCCATGATCAGGCCCATCGCGACGCCAGCCACTGGCGCCTTGAGCGGCACGCCGGCGTCCATCATGGCGAGGCTGCCACCGCAGACGGTCGCCATCGAGGACGACCCGTTCGACTCGGTGATCTCCGAGACGATCCGCATCGTGTAGGGAAACTCTTCGTGCGGCGGCAGCACCTTGGTGAGCGCTCGCTCCGCGAGGTTGCCGTGCCCGACCTCACGTCGCCCAGGGCCACGGAGGAACTTGGTCTCGCCGACCGAGTAGGGCGGGAAATTGTAATGCAGAATGAACGGCTTCCAGTACTCCTCGATGAGTCCGTCGATCTTCTGTTCGTCTTGGCGGGTGCCAAGCGTCGTGGTCACGATGCCCTGCGTTTCGCCTCGCGTGAAGAGCGAAGAGCCGTGAACGCGGGGGAGCAAGCTGACCTCGATGGCGATCGGTCGCACCGTCTTGTAGTCGCGGCCGTCGACACGGCGTTTGTCGTCCAGTACTTGACCGCGCATCGTGTTGTAGCGGAGGTCTTCGTACGCGGCTTTGACGTCACCCTCGAGCTCCGGGAACTCCTCTGCCAGGTCGGCGACCACTTCCTTCTTGATTTCACTGAAGCGGTCGTATCGGGGGTGTTTCTCTGCGATGTTGCAGGCTTCGACGACCTTCGCGAGGCCGACGTCCTTCACGCGGCCGTCGATCTTCGGGTCTCGCTTTGCGGGCTCGAACGGCCACTTCTCTTTGCCGACGGCTTCGCGAATCTTCTCGATCAGTTCGAGCACGCCTTGAACCGCCTCGTGGCCGAACTGAATCGCGGCGACCATATCGGCCTCCGACATCTCCTCGGCTTCTCCCTCAACCATCACGATCGCATCCTTCGATGCCGCGATCAGCAAGTCGCAGTCGCCCTTTTCGAGCTCTTCGAACGTGGGGTTCGCGACGTACTCGCCCTCGACGCGGGTCACGCGCACGCCAGCGATCGGGCCCGCCCAGGGAATCGGGCTGATGTGGACCGCCGCCGAAGCGCCAATCATCGCAAGGACGTCCGACGGATTGATTGCGTCTGCCGACATGACCGTCGCGATGATCTGGGTCTCGGCCATGTAGCCCTCTGGGAAGAGTGGACGGCATGGACGATCGATCAGTCGGGACGTCAGCACCTCGTTGTCTCGAAGCTTGCCCTCTCTCTTGAAGAAGCCGCCGGGGATCTTTCCGGCGGCGTAGGTCTTCTCGACATAGTCGACGGTCAGCGGGAAGAAGGGCTGCCCAGGGCGCGCTTCCTTGTTGCCGCACACGGTGACCAGCACCATCGTCTCGCCACAGCTCACAAACACGGAGCCGGCCGCCTGCTTGGCGATACGGCCCGTCTCGATGGTGATCGTCTTATCACCAACCTTCACGGATTCTCTGATAATCATCGCTCTCTTGCTTTCCGCGCGTTCTCATCCGCGCTCGCGGGCAGCGGCCCAGTGAGAGAGCGGTCTCGGTCCCCGATTCCAGGATTCGAGTCTTGAACTCGAATCATTGAAGCGAAGAGCGAACCCCGGACTCCACGTGACGGCTGCCTTGGTTCCTCCGGGACCGACGTCCCGGGCTCAGCTTACTTCCGAATGCCAAGCTCTGAAATGATCTTGCGGTACCGCTC
>JBCCHE010000060.1:0-24352 GCA_039028875.1 Myxococcota bacterium
CAAAACCCAACCCCATCGCCCCACCCCATCACGCCCAAGCCGAGCGCAGCGAGCCGGCGCAAAGCGCCGCCAAGCCAGAGCGAAGCAAATGGCGCGGAGGGAGGACTACGGGTGGGGGCGGGTGGGTCGGACACAACTAAATTAACAACGCACCCAACCTCCCCACCGCAACCTCGCAAAACCCAACCCCATCGCCCCACCCCATCACGCCCAAGCCGAGCGCAGCGAGCCGGCGCAAAGCGCCGCCAAGCCAGAGCGAAGCAAATGGCGCGGAGGGAGGACTACGGGTGGGGGTGGGTGGGTCGGATTTAACTAAGTTAACAACACAACCCATCGCCCAAAACGCCCCAAACGCCCCCTCACAAAACCCTTCCCATCACTGCGGCAGCGCCACCGACGGCGATAGCGGAATCCCGAGTCCGATGGCGGGAGCGACCGCTTCGGCCCTTGCGCAGAGGTCCGCAAAGAATTCCGACCCTTCCTGGGTCCCGAACCAGAGGATCTCGCCGAGGAGCGCGTTGGATCGGTAGCGTTCGAAGGCGCAGTGGTAATAGGTGCGCTGGGCGTCGTGGAGCACGGCGACGCCGTTCGGTTTGAGTAGAGACGATGCTTCGATGAGGCATCGCCGCCGTTTGCGGCCGTCGACTAGGATCAAGTCGAACTTTCGGTCGAGGCGACTTGGATGGGCGACGTAGGCGTCCATGTCGACTTGGCGGTCTTCGACGCCTTCATCCAGCATCGGTTTCAGGGTGCCGTGGTTGTAAACGGCGAACTCGACGGGCGAGGCTCCTGGGAAGACCGCGGCCGGGTCGTCGCCGGGTTCGACCATGGCGACGGTGGCGGGAGGAAGGTCATCGAGGTTGGGTCCGATCTCCGCTTCGAAGTAGGCGCGGTCGTACTCGATCGAATGCCAACAGAAGTTGTGACCCCGCAGTGACGCCAGGGCGGTGGTGAAGTACTTGGTGCTGCGCCCTGCCCCCCATTCGAGGACGTCGAGTCGGCCTTGGGTGTCGGCGGACTTGATGTGGACGAGTGCGTCGAAGAGGTTTGCGTCGGGCTTGCTCATCCACGCTTTGGCGCTCCAATCGGAGTCATCGAGGACTTTGTCCATGTTCGGTCGCGTATATCACGCACTGCGGCCGTGTGCTCGGCGCACGCTGTTGACCTCATTGGCGATCGATGGCATCGGTCCCGAGGTGGGCGGTGCAGGTTTGTGAGCGATGACAATCGTGCGAGCGAGTAGTATTCCGACGCCTCCCGGAGCACCGAACGGAGTGGCGAACGCGGGGCGAATCGCCATGGTGGTCACGTTGGTGCTGTCGCCGGAGCTGCTCGGTGGGGCGCTTCCGTGGGCAGTCGCCGTCATCGTTGCGATGTCCGCCGCGAGTGGGCTCTTGATCGCTCGTGGGGTTCCGCTCGAGAACCGTTCGCGACAGGCGGCGCGCCTTCTCGACTTCGCCGTCCTCGCGACGCTTGGATGGACGGCGCTTCAACTCGTCCCGTTGCCGGCCCGATGGGTGAGCTCGCTCGTCCCTGAGACGGTCGAGGCGTGGCATGCGCTCGATGGGCTTCAGGGCGGTGCCCCTCGCGACTGGATGCCACTTTCGCTCGACCCCGGCGCGACGCGACTCGAACTCGCCAAGGGGCTCGGCCTCGGGGCCATCTACTTCGCTGCGCGAACGCTGGCATCGTCTGGGCGGCGTCGATGGGTTCTAGTCGGCGTCGGGTTCAGTGGGGCCGCGATGGCCGCCGTCGCATTTGGGCATCGGCTCGCCGACGCGGATTCGGTCTTTGGTCTCTACACGCCGGTCTATGCTTCGACTCGGTCGCTGGCGCCGTTGATGAACGAGAACCACCTCGGTGGGTTCATGGCGTTGGTCACGCCGGTGGTGTTCGGGCTGGCACTCGACTCGCCGCGGCGTGACCGACAGATCGCCTGGGGACTGACCGCCGCAGGGTGCGCGATGGCAGGGGTGCTCTCGTTCTCACGAGGAGGCATCCTTACGCTTGCCCTTGGCGTAGGGTTGTTCTTGGCGGTTCACGGCTTTCGCCGGTGGAAGAAGGGTCGCTCTCTGCTGCGAAGCCAGCGAGCCCCGGCCATCGTGGTCGGTCTGCTCACCACGATGGTGATCCTCGCAGTGGTGGCAGGCGCGGACTTGCAACGGGAGTTCAGCTACACCGACAACCGTACGGTCAAGCTCGATGCGGCGGTCGCCGCGCTTCCTTTGATCGCCAGCCATTGGCTGACGGGGGTCGGGCGTGGGGCGTTCTCTGCAGGCTTCGTCGGAGACTACGGCAGCGCGAAGCGGTTCTTCTATCCGGAGAACATCCTCGTCCAATGGACTTCCGAGTGGGGTGTGATCGTCGGGCTGGCATTGCTCGTGCTCGTCGTCGGGTCGATCGTGCGCGGCTTTCGGCTCGAGAGGAGCCACGCACATCTCGGCGCGCTCTCGGGGCTCATCGCGATCGGCACGCACCAGCTGGTCGACTTCTCACTGGAACTCGCGGGCGTCGCCGTCGTGGCAGCCGCGACGCTCGGCGCGGTCGCCAACTCGAGAGAAGTGCGGCCTTTCATCAGCCTTCGGACGCTCCTGCTCGTGACCTCTATCGGCGCCGCGCTCGCAGTGCCTCTGGCGGCGAACCAACACGGCAAGGATACGTTTAGTCTCGAGCGTGAGATCAAGGCGGCGCTCGACGACGGGCGCACCGAAGACGCCGAGCGATCGGTACGACTCGGACTCTCCGAGCACCCCGCCGAGCCGATCTTCGTTTTGATGTCGGCCGACCTTGCCGCGCGGCGTGACGACCCCGAGGTCGGGCGTTGGATCAATCACGCGCAGCGGATCGCACCGAACTGGAGCGCGCCCCACCTCCTCGCCGCCCGATGGTTGTTCTCGCTCGGGCAAACCGATCAGGCGCTCGTCGAGCTGCGCACAGGCGAGTCGAGGGATCCAGGAAGCATGGTCCAATCGATGTGCACGATCATGGAGCAAACGCCCGACATTCACATCGTCGAACGCGTTACCCCCGAAGGCGCGGCGGGTGGACTCTTCCTCGATCGTGTCTCGGGTTGCGTCCCGTGGACGAGCCCCCTCGCCGCCGAGATCGACGCACTCGCAACGAAGAGAGACAACACTCTCGTCGGGCCGACCGTTCGTCAGGCCAAGCGCCTGATCCTCGAAGGAGAGGACGCGCGAGCCGTCGCCCTGCTCGACGGACTCCCCTCGCTCAACGCGGCCGCGCAGTTGGTCCTTGCGCAGAGCCATCTCCGGATGGGCGATCCGGCCAAGGCCGAAGCATGGATCGCGCCGCTCGTCCAACGTCGCCGCGCAGCCCCGGAGGCATTGCGCACCGCGATCGCGATCCAAGTCGCGCTTCGCGATGACGATGCTGTTCGGTCACTCGCCTCCCGCATGCGTGCCAAGGCCCAAGGGCGGCAGGAACCACTCGCCGAGATCGACCTCTACCTCGGACGCTTGTACGAACAAGCCGGTCGCTTCCCCATCGCGCTCGCATCGTACCGCCGCGCCAATCGCATTCAGGAATCCCGCAAGACGCTTGAATCCCTCGCTCGCGTTTCCGCTGCCACTGGAGACACGCCGGGTGCGCTCCTCGTCTACCAACGCCTTTGTCGACGAGACGGCGGTACCGGGCCCGCATGTCGTTCTGCACAGAAGCTCAGCGCGGGTTCCCCGTAGCTTGACGGCACCGGCCGCATGGGAAAGGCTAAAGAGCTAGCTGTGAAGCACCTCACCAAAGATCCAGGTCGTGCGGGGGACGGGGGAACGGACCTGGTCCCCAAGTCTCTGCGCGATGCCGTGGCGCGGTACCGCGGCTGGATCATCGTAACGACGGTTGCTGTCACCACCTTGGTGACGCTGTGGACGCTGCGGATACCGAAGGTCTACCAAGCCGTCACAACCCTCGAGTACAACCCGGACCCTGCCAATCCACTTGGAAGAGACGTCGAGGGTTTCTCTGGCTCGGCGTCGCACTTCTTGATGTCACGCGAGTTCTTCGAGACACAGAACCTGGTGATTCAGAGCCGCGTCGTCGCTGAGCGTGTGGCCGAGAACTTCGGCCTCGCCGACAGCCCGGATTTCTTTGGGCGTGATGACGATACCGACTGGGTGCCGGTGTCGGTCTCCGAAGCCGCGGAGGTCTTGCAGAACCGTACCCGAATCGATCCCATCAAAGACACACGCCTGGTCAGGCTCGAGGTGCGCGACCGGAACCCGGAACGGGCAGCCACGTTGGCCAACGCCATCGTCGATGCGTACATCGAAAAGACACTGGCCGACCGGCTCGGCACCACGGCTGCGGCGGCCGACTGGCTCGCGCAGCAACTTGGTTCCACTCGTGAGCAACTCACCGACGCGGAGAACGCGCTCCAAGACTTCAAGCGGGAACACAACGTGCTGTCTCTGTCACTCGAGAAGGGGCAGAGCCTGCTCGCCCGCGAGATCCAAGAGTACAACGAGCGTTTGACCGACGTTCGCGCACGCCGGATCGAGCTCGAGGCACACCTCGCCCGGCTCAAGAGTGCGCGTGCCAACCCAGACGCTATCGAAGAGAGTGGCAACCGCGAAGACACCGAGCTCGACACCCTTCGACGAGGCCTGCGCGAGAAGCTCACGGAGCGAGCCGCCCTCTCCGTCCGATACGGTGACGCACACCCAACGATTCGCGAACTCGAAGGGCAGATCGCGTCGTTACGCAAATCGCTCAGGGCCGAAGTCAGCGCGCGCATCCGAACCGCCGAAGGAGATCTGAGAGAAGCCAAAGCGATCGAAGCCGGGCTCAGCAAGGCGCAACAGCAATCGAAACAGGCGGGGATCGACCTCAATCAACGGGAGATCGAGTACTCGCGACTCAACCGGCAACGCGAGAGCAACGCGCAGCTCTACGACCTCCTTTTGCAGCGCACCGCTGAGGCGGATCTGACGCGCTTGCTCCGAACCACACACGTTCGCGTGGTCGACCAGGCGCTGGTGCCGGTATCACCGGTATCACCGATCTTACCGCTCAACATCGCCGGCGGCCTCCTTGGTGGGCTCTTTCTTGGGATCGGCTTCGCTTGGATCCTCAATCTTCGAGACCGTGGCGTACGCGATCTGTCAGACGTCGAGGCCCTCGGCCTCACCGTACTGGGTGTGTTTCCGCACGTTGGAGACGCTCCGTCGCCTCCGCGGTACGCCAGCATGGCGCGACGAGAAAGAGCGCCGCCAGCCTCGGCCAAGAACGTCGGAACGATCGTACACACCAACCCGATGTCCACGGCGGCCGAGTCCTGTCGCACGCTACGAACCAACCTCACGTTCATGTCGGTCGATTCACCGGTGAACACGTTGGTCATCACCAGCGCCGATCCGAAGGACGGCAAGACGACGCTGGCCACCAACCTGGCGATCGCGTTCGCGCAGGGAGGCCAGCGCGTTCTTCTGATTGACGCCGACCTTCGCCGACCTCGAGTCCACGAGGGCCTCAACCTCGAGAACGAGTACGGCCTCACCAACGCGCTAGTTGGAGAACAGCGGCTGGCCGATGTCACGCAGCCGACCGAAGTCGACAACCTCTTCGTGGTCACGTCCGGTCCGCTTCCACCCAACCCAGCGGAGCTCCTCCACACACCGAGTTTCAAGCGTCTCTTGAATGAGGCACAGTCTCAGTTCGACCGCGTGATCTTCGACAGCCCACCGTTACGCGCCGTCACCGACGCCGCAGTGCTGGCTCCTCAATGTGCAGGGACCCTGCTCGTCGTTCGGGCCGAAATCACAACGCGCGAAGAGGTGCAGTCGGCGATTCGCAGCCTTCGTGACGTCAACGCGAACGTGGTCGGTGGGGTCCTCAACGACGTGACTGTCACCGCCGGCAAAGGAATGCAGGCCAAACAAGGCTACTACCACTACGTGCAGAGCTCCGGTTACGGTGGAAGCGACACCGGAAGCGGCGGTCACAGTCAGTCTGCGGCCTGAACCGCGAGTTTGACGCGCGACCAGATCCCGCGGACGAGCTCGGGCGCCACGCCAAAAAGGGTGAGCCCGTAGGCGAGTGCGCCGGCGACCACACCCAAAGTGAGCTTCGGAAGCGGTGCCAACGGGAGGGCGAGAACCCCGGCGACCGCCAAGGACAGCGCAAGGGAGCCGAAGAACGCCGGTACGAAGTTGGCGAAGTAGCGTTTGGGTGAGAGGTCGATGAGGCGCCGGAGCGCCAAGAGATCCAGGGGAAGCAAGAGGTACACCCGTAGGACGAACGCCAAGGCGACCGCTTCGATCCCGAAACGGACCGCCACGATCAACGCTGCCACGTGGACTACCGCATTGATAGCCAAGAGTTTCAACCGAATGTCGGGGCGCCCCACGCTCAGATAGACAGACGAGTTGAAATGAAAGACGGCCTGGCCGAGGCCCGCGAGGGCGAGGATCCGAAGGACCGCACCGCTCTCGACGTACTTGTCTCCGAATACCAGTGGCAAGCCAAGCGGGGCGAGCCAGGCGATACCGACAAAGACAGGCATCGAGATGACGCTCGCAGCCCGGGTCGATTCGTAGAACCCCATGCGAACGCGCTCGCGGTCGTCCTGGAACCTCGAGAACGCGGCGAATGCGACCAGCGTCCCGGGCTTAGACACCACCTGATTGAGGACGAGCAGGGCACGGTAGGCGACGGCGTAAAGGCCAAGCGCCACGTCTCCGAGAAAGAGCCCGATGATCAGGTCATCCGAGCGACGGTTGAGAACGTCGAGGATCCCTGCCCCGACGATGTGCGCGCTGAAGCCGATCAAGTCTTTCAGATGACTGAATGAGAAGGTCCACTCGGGCACCCAACGCGTGACGGCCCAGATCGACACGACATAGACGAAGCCCGCGACGACCTGTTGGGCGACGAGTGCGTAGACGCCCCAGCCCGAGAACGCAGCGGTGATCCCCGCGACTCCGCCCATGAACGCACCGAGGACGGAAAGCAGGCCGAGCGCCCGAAAGCGGAAGTGCCGCTGCAAGAGCCCGATGTGGACGGTCGCCAACGCCCGTAACGGGAGGACCGGGCACAGCCAGCGGATCACCGATGCCAGGTCTTCGGTTTGGTATAGCTGCGCGATCGGCTCAGCGGCGATCCAGAACGCGCCCGCCAGCACGACGCTCAAGATCATGTTGCTCCAGAAGGCCGTGCTCTCGTGCGCGGGTTCGAGGACCTCGCGCTGGGTGATCGCGACGGAGAAGCCCTGCTGGACCAAGAGCTCGAGGACGGCGATGAAGACGCCCGCCATGGCCACGAGTCCGAAGTCGGCGGGGACGAGAAGCCTCGCGAGGACGACGAAGACGATGAACGAGAGCGCCCGACCGGCCACCGCTTGGAAGACCGTCCAGAAGACCCCTTTCATGGCGCGACGTTCGAGGTCGCTCACCCCAATACCTTCTGGGCGGCCTCGAAGCGCGCGGCGCGTGCTTTGGAGGCCACGCGGAGGAGCGCTTTATCGCGCTCCCAACGGTCGCGTTCCGTCGAAGGCGCTGCCGTCAGCAAGGCGGCAAACGCCTCCCCGCCCGTGAGATGGCCGAGGCTCTCATAGACGCCATGAAGCGCGACATGAACGCGCGGGTCGAGTGGCTCTTCGATGCGCAGTCGATCGAGGCTGACCAGACTGGCGCTCAGTTGGGCCACGAGGCTCGGGGCGGCAGCACTTCGCCGGGCCAAACCGAGAAGATAGCCGAGCGTGGCACCCACCACGTGGATGTCCTCGATGGTGCGAAACGGTTTGACGTAGCCCAGGTAGCCATCGCCAGGGAGTCGTTCCGTCGAGGACACCGCAACGTCTTCGAACTGCACTGCCGCGTGTGGAACCTCTGGCACGAATGGGGTCTCAGGGAGCTCCTGCAGCGTCACCCCTTGGCGATCGGCAGGAACCCGAACGACCGCGATGTCCGGCCGACCGTCAGGTCGCTCGCCAATCCGGGCAGACACGATGAGGGTCGTCGCCAAGTTGCCGAAAGTGACGAAGCTCTTGGCGCCACGAAGACGGTAGTCGGAGTCGTGGGCCTCGAGGCGCGTCTCGGTCGATCGGGGTGTGTTGCCCTTGGCCTCCGTGACGCAAAGCGCGGCCGGAAAATCGACCTCAGGAACCATCCGCTCGAGCGCTGCGGGATAGCCGACAGAAAAGGCGAACCCGAGCCGATCGACCCGAGACGCTGCGCTGACGGCGGCTTCGAGGGGTGCGGCTCCTGACGACCGTGCGGTGCGATAGAGCGCCCAAGCCTCGGCGAGGCTCGACACCGGTTCAAGCGCGGTATCCCGACTCAGGACATCGAGTAGACAAAGCCCTTGTTCACCCACGGGCGCAACGTAGCATCGGATGGTCCCGATTTGGAGTCGGCAACGAAATGACGTTGCACGATCGGAATTTCGTCATCGTCATCTCGTTGACGAGGCCCCCAAAGACCGCGATAACAACCTGTCTCGACTGGCATGGGCGTGGTTCAATCCCACCCAGACCAGCATCATCTCGGAGGGATAGAACCAATGGCAGACCTCAAGGGCACCAAGACACATCAGAACCTCAAGGACGCGTTCGCGGGCGAGTCGCAAGCGAACCGAAGGTACCTCTACTTCGCGAAGGTCGCGGACGTCGAAGGGTACCCCGACGTCGCGGGGAACTTTCGTGAGACCGCCGAAGGCGAGACGGGGCACGCACACGGACACCTCGACTACCTTAAGAAGGTAGGCGACCCCGCGACCGACCTCCCGATCGGCGACACCTCGCTCAATCTGGCCGCAGCCGTGGCCGGCGAAACCCACGAGTACACCGACATGTACCCCGGGATGGCCAAGACGGCGCGCGAAGAAGGGTTCGGGGAGATCGCGGACTGGTTCGAGACTCTCGCGAAGGCCGAGAAGTCTCATGCGGGGCGGTTCCAGTCGCTGCTCGACGACATCTCCTAAACGACGACGCGAGTGAGCGACCAGGCCAACAAGAAGAGACAGATCTCGTACCAGCCAACCGACGGGTTGAGCTACGACCCCAGCGAAGACAAGTACTGGGAAGAGGATGCGCTCGACAAGGAAGTCGAGCGCGTCTTCGAGGTCTGTCACGGCTGTCGCATGTGCTTCAAGTACTGCGATTCGTTTCCGATTCTGTTCAAGGCGATCGACGACGAGCACGACGGAAACGTGCATAAGATCTCGCCCGCCGAGACCGCGCAAGTGATGGACGCTTGCTTTCAGTGCAAGCTCTGCGAGGTGCAATGCCCCTACACGCCGCGAGACGGGCACGAGTTTCAGCTCGACTTCCCAAAGCTCGTGCACCGATACAAGGCGATCAAGCATCGCGAAGGGACGCAGGACCACAAACTTCGCCTGAAACTTCTCGAAGACCCTGACCGCGCCGGCGCGCTCGCCCGCGCTAGCCTCGGGTTGGCGAACGTCATGAACCGGGTGGGCGTTCACCGGTGGTTCATGGAGAAGCTTGTCGGAATCGATCGGCGCAAGCTGTTGCCCGATTTCGCACAAACCACCTTTGAGGCCTGGGCTGTGGGCGCCGGCCTCACGGAAAAGGGGCCTGGCGGCGAAGCTGTGCTTTTTCAGACCTGCTACGTCCAAGCCAACGAACCACAGATCGGGATGGACACGGTCGATGTGTTCGACAAGAACGGTGTGGACCTTCGCTGCGAACGCGGCCTCGAGTGTTGCGGGATGCCCGCGTGGGAAGGCGGAAACCTCGAACTCGTCCGGAAGAAGGCGCGTGCCAACCTCGACCGTCTCATGCCCTACGTCGAGGCGGGCGCGAAGGTGATCGCGATCAACCCGACCTGCTCGATGATGCTCCGACGAGAATGGCCTGAGCTACTGACCGGCGAAGACCGGGAGCGCGCTACGGTATTTTCGGAAGCCGTGGCGGACCCAAGCGAGTTTCTGTGGTCGATACGAAAAGAGCCGCGGTTCAGTACCGACTTCAAAAGTACGCCCGGCACCCCCGTCGCCTACCATGCGCCATGTCACCTTCGAACCCAAGGCGTTGGCTTCAAGGGGCGCGACCTTCTCCGGAAGATCCCCGATGTCGTTCCGAAGACGGTCATGGAGTGCTGTGGCCACGACGGGACGCACGCCATGACGGTGGAAGGCTTCGAGTACTCGGTCCGTGTCGGCCGAAAGGCGTTCGACGGAATGAACGAAGCCGATACGGAGTTGTGGTCGACGGACTGTCCCCTCGCGTCCATTCAGTTTCAGCAACATGCTGGAGTCAAACCGATGCACCCTATGTCAATTCTTGCACGCGCCTATCGAGAGGACGGGTTCTCGGCCCCGAAGGTGCTGCCCGCCCCGAAACCACCGACTGGAGAAACATCATGAAGCCGGTCGAACGAGGGGAGATCCTCGACTACGTCACGTACGGTGAGCGCCGAGACGGGATCCGAGCGTCTGCGCTTCAGGCCAAGTCCGAGCGGCGAATACTCGTGGGCGAGTACTTCACCTTCCTGTTCGAGAACCAAGAGACCATCCGCTACCAAATTCAAGAGATGATGCGGGTCGAACGAATTGTGAAGGAAGAGCTCATTCAGCACGAGATCGACACCTACAACGAGCTCATCCACGACCCAGGTACCCTTGGGTGCACCCTGCTCATCGGGATCGATGACGAGGGCGAGCGCGACCAGAAGCTCACCGCTTGGCTCGGGCTCAACGACCACATCTACGCCGCGATGGAAGACGGGACACGCAAGAAGCCGACCTGGGACGCGCGGCAGGTGGGTGACGCACGTTTATCGTCGGTCCAGTACCTCACGTTTCCGCTCGGACCGGAGCCTCCGTTAGCAATCGGTGTCGATCTCGAGGGCGCAGAGGCCGAGACCCAGCTGTCCGAGGCGCAGCGAGCCGCCCTCAAAGCCGACCTTGGCGCCGATTGAGCGTCCCACTGATTCGCCTTGTGACATTTGCGTGACGCCGCCGTAGACTCTGCGGCGGCATTCGATTGGCGGATGCCGAACCGGGAGGACTGGCGATGCGCCGTACTGGATTGTTGGGTTGCTTGTTGCTGATGGTGGGAGCCTGCGGGGGCTCGTCGAGCGGGTCGGAGGAGGTTGTCGTGGAGACGTTCAACCTCGCCTTGGCAGGCTCGTTCATTCCCTTCGAGGAGGAACGGCGAGGGCCACTCGCGAACGCCATCGCCGAAGCGGAGGCTGACATTCTCTGCCTACAAGAAGTGTGGACCCAGGCCGATAAGGACATGATCGCCTCTGCCGCGAGCGAGAACTACCCGCACATCGCACAGTTCGAGGACGACCTCGACACCCCGATCGACGACCCGACCGACCAGAACGGTGAGATTCCGCCGCCCCCGACCAGTCCGCCGTGCCCCGACGTCGTGGCAGGCGACGACCCGGAAGAGACCATTGAAGACCAAATGAACGCCGCCATTGACTGCGTGCGTGACAACTGCTCGACGATGCCCGGAGACGAAAACGGCCAGACCACCAGCACCGAGTGTGCCGAAGAGATGTGTTTCGCGGAGGTCGCGAACCTGATCCTCGGTGGCCCTCAGCAGCAAGAGTGCTACGCGTGCTTGGCGACGCAGCTCCCCACCTCGACGTTCGCCGAGATCCGGAGCTCATGTCCGGTCAACCCCAACCAGAACGTCGCATTCGAAGGCCAAAACGGCGTCATGATCCTGTCTCGCTTTCCACTCGAGGACGAGACGAACTGGGTGATCCCTGGAACGTGGAACCGGCGCGTCATCTTGAGCGCGCGCGCCACACTCGACGGCGGCGGGAGCCTAGACATCTACTGCAACCATCTCACGCCGATCTTCGACGGCGCCGCGTTTCCCTACACTGGTGACTATGGGAACGGCATGATCGGGGCCGCAGGCTGGGAGGCGGAGCAGCGCTTGCAAGCTGAGAAGCTGATCGACTACGTCGAAGAGACGAGCGGCGAAACGCCCGCAGTGATCCTGGGAGACATGAATACAGGCCGGGCGTTCCCCGACGAAGACATCGTGGCAGAGGGGGTCGCGACGCTTGATCTGCTCGAGACTGTGTTTACTCCGGCGTATACGTCGGACTATCAGCCTGCTTGCACCTTCTGCAGCACGAACCCTGTCGCGGGTGCCGCCACGTCGGTGTGGATCGACCATATCCTGACGTTCAACCTCCCGGCCGACTCGGTCACCGCCACCGAACGCACCTTCGACGAAGACGTGGTGCCGGTCGACGACGCCATGGTCCCCCTCTCGGACCACTTTGGCGTGCAATCGACGCTCACGGTTCCGTGACAAAGTGGCAAATCGCGTGGTTGACGAGCCACTCGGTTGTCGGCCGCACGATCCAGCCTTAAGGTCCTCCAATAGGAGAATCAATGCTGAGAATCGCTCTGTTTTTGGCCACCAACCTGGCCGTGCTCGTGATGGCGGCGGTCGCCATGTACGTCCTGACCGCGCTGGGCTTCATTCCTCCCAACGCGCCCTACACCCAGATGCTGATCTGGTGTGCCCTGTTCGGGTTTGGCGGCTCGATCTTCTCGCTCGCGATCTCGAAGTGGGTGGCCAAGAAGTCGACCGGCGCACACGTCATCGAGACACCCTCGAACGAGACCGAACGATGGCTCCTCAGCACCGTTGAGCGACAGGCCAAAGCCGCCGGCATCGGGATGCCGGAGGTGGCGCTCTACAACTCGCCCGACCCGAATGCTTTCGCGACCGGCATGTTTCGAAACAACGCCCTCGTCGCGGTCAGCACTGGACTCCTTCGGTTGATGAACAAGAATGAAGTCGAGGCAGTGCTGGGTCACGAAATTTCCCACGTATCGAACGGAGACATGATCACGCTCACCCTGATTCAGGGTGTTCTCAATACGTTCGTCCTGTTCATCTCTCGGATCATCGCGAGCCAGTTCGACCGTGGGCGATTCCTCATCTACATCGCGCTTCAAATGGCGTTCGGCGTTCTTGCGAGCATGATCGTCGCCTGGTTCTCCCGTCGTCGTGAGTTCCGTGCCGACGAAGGAGGCGCGAGCCTCGAGAGCCCTGCCGCCATGGCATCTGCGCTCAACCGGCTGAGGACCATGCGGGATGCCCCGTCGCAACTCCCTGAGAACATGACAGCGTTCGGAATTCGCGGCGAAGGCATGCTGAAGCTGATGGCCACGCATCCGCCCCTCGAGGAACGGATCGCGCGGCTCCAACAGATGGGCCGCTAGTACGACTTAGTGCCGCCTCTCACGGGTTCTTGCCATGAACCTTCGCCTTCGGTAGGAGGATGGATGGGGGTCGCAAGAAGTGCGCTGCGTTTTCGTGTTCGGCCTGGCGTTCGGCCTGGTCACTGGTGCGGGGGTTACTCTCGGGTGTGAAAAGCCCGAGGCCCTACCCGAGTCCATCGAAGTCGCCGCCGAACACCGTTCCTGCACCGAGGGCGAAGCCTGCGGGGTGGTCGAGACCAGCTGTGTATCGGTAGGTTGTGACTGCGGCGTGGCGGTTCGCGAGAGCGCACTGATCGGCTATCAGCAAGCCCTCGCCGAGTGCCGCGGTCAACAAGCGCTCGCAACATGCGACAGCACGTGCGACACCCCGTTCGCCAAGTGCTTCAACGGGGCGTGCGTCCTCACCGACGAACCGCCGCGTATGGTGCGTCGCGGCAAGGACGTCAAGAAGCTCTGCGAAGAAAGCGGAGGAACCTATGCAGGTTGTCCGGACTGCCCTCCGAGTTCTCGATGCAAGTCGTGTACGCCCTGCGAATGCAGGAGCCGTGACCGTTGGACCCGTTCTGGATGCCGCCGGTCGGTCAAGACGGAACCAAGAGACATTCGAGTCGAGATCCGCCCGAGGGAGGCGGTGCTAACACGCCCAGTGAAAGCGAGGGTGCACAACGACTCACGACGAACGGTGTGGCTCAAGTCGGTCTGCGGCACGCCTTTTTACCAGGCACGACGCAAAGAAGATCAATGGGATGTACAATACCAAAGGGTGCCGGACGGGCGTTGCAGGACACGGGCGATCGAAATTGGGCCAGGCAAGAACCGACCCTTCGTGGTCGATACGCTGAGCCAGCTTGCAGCACCCTCGGGGAGCCTCGCTGAACCGGGCACGTATCGGTTCGAGCTCGCGTTCACAGATGGTGACGCGGACTTTCAGTACTACGACACGGTTTACTCGGCCGAGTTCGACGCGGTCTCGAAACGCCGGCGAAGGTAACGGATGATGTCGGCACTCTCCGGCATCCAGCGGTCTCGTGTCGCGCTCGTGCAACGAAGGACGGGGACCGTCGCCCGGCCCCGGGCTTGCACGAGCTCGCTGCGATAGCTGTCGTCGGCCCAGACGTTACGAAGCTCGACGTCGATGCCGAGCTCCTCGATCACCCGCAACACACGGATGCAGAATGGACATGTGGGGGAGTAGTAGAGCGCCAAGGTCTCGACGTCTTCGCAAACGTATCGCTCGCAGAAGAACCTGGCGTAGAACTCGGACCAAGGTGTATCCGGGGTGCGCGCAGCGTGTTCGGCCGCGGCCTCGACGAGCGCGACAACCAAATCGGTTCGAGTGTGGTCGCCCGTGAGCCACTTCTGGATGGGCTCGTATAGGTAGTCGGCGTACCAAAGAGCCCAATCGGGATCGGCGCCGTCCGTCGCAAGAAACGCCTGATGATGGGCCTTGCCCGTTTCGACGAGCAGTGCCGCAAGACCCTCGATGCTGTCACTCATGGGGCTCCCCTTCGACTTCCAGGAAACAAACCGTGAACCAGTCGGCCGGGTCACTCCACTGCCTCTTGAGACCGAAGCCGGCGGAGGACGCCATCTCTTCGAAGTGCCCAAGGTCGTACTTGTGCGAGTGCTCCGTAACGATGAACTCGTCTTTGTCGAAGTAGACGTCGCGGCCTCCGATGCTGACCGTTTGTGGAACGGTGCTGACCAACCGCATCTCGATCCGGCCGTGCTCCTCGATGTATGGAGCATGGTGGCGAAAACAAGAGATGTCGAAGTTGGCGCCGAGCCTGTTGAGGCGTGCGAGAATGTTGAGATTGAACGCCGCCGTCACGCCGATCGAGTCGTTGTACGCGGCTTCGATGATCGCGGGATCCTTGCGGCGGTCAATACCGACCAGAAGGCCTCCGCCAGGTCCGACCAAATCGGCAACACGCTCGAGAAAACGTCTAGCCTCTTCATGAGTAAAATTCCCGATGGTGCTGCCAGGGAAGAACGCCACGGTGCGTGCGCTTGGGCGGTGCGGCCTCGGCAGCTGCAGAGGTGTGGTGTAGTCTGCGCAAACCGCGACGACCTCCATGGCTTGGTGGCGTTCGCCAAGCTGTTTCGCGGAGGCTGCGAGCGCGTCGCGGCTAATGTCGATCAGCACACAACCCGTGGGGTCGATCAGCGCGTCTAGCATCATTCGGGTCTTGAGCCCGACACCCGATCCGAACTCGATCAGGGTCGCATGCGGCCCAATTTCTTCGGCCATCTCGTGGACGCTTTGCTCGAGGATACCGAGCTCGGTGCGGGTTGGATAGTACTCCGGAAGTTCGGTGATCGCCTCGAACAGGCGCGCACCGAGCGTGTCGTAGAAGTACTTGCAGGGAAGCGTCTTGTCGGAGTTGCACAGGCCGGCAATCGCTTCCGCCCGTAGGTCGCCAAGGTCTGGGTGGAGATCGACGAGGCGCACCCTCGCCGCTTCCGTCAATCGGTGAAATGCGAACATCCGTGCTCAGCCTTCGTCTTGTGCAAGCCGGATGCCGCTCAGTTGCCAACGCGATTCCGGAGGGAAGAAGTTTCGATACGTTTTTCGGGCGTGGCCGGCGGGCGTGGCGAAACTACTGCCTCGCAACACATACTGACCACACATGAACTTGCCGTTGTACTCGCCGATGGCGCCTTCGGCGGGCCGATAGCGTGGATATGCCGAGTAGCTCGACTGCGTCCACTGCCAAGCGGCCCCGTAGATGCGAGGCTGTGAGGCGTGGGTCCATGGCGCTTTGCCGGCGAGCTCGACGAACTCGGGATCGCCAGTCGCGACCTCCCACTCTTGCTCTGTGGGTAGACGAGCCCCTGCCCAGCGGGCGTATGCGTCTGCTTCGTAATAGCTGAGGTGTGTGACTGGATCACCGAGACGCACCGGCTGGCGGCCATGCAAGGTGAACACCGTCCATGCGTGGTCCTGTCGGCGCCAGTAGAGTGGACCACACCATTGTGCAGCTTGAACGGCAGCCCAGCCTGCGCTCAGCCAAAGCTCAGGGCGCCGGTACCCGTCGTCGTTGATGAAATCAAGATACTCTCGATTTGTGATCAAACGCTGCGCCAATGAGAACGGCTGGAGCAAGACCTCGTGCGAAGGCCCCTCGTTGTCGAAGTGAAAGCCCTTCCCTTCAAAGCCGACTCGATGAAGCCCTCCTTGGTGATGCGTCCACCGAAGCGCGCGCGTGTCGCCATCGTCGGCGGCGGGCAGCGCGGAGTCGGCGTACCGCGGGTCGATCGGGTTCGCCGAGAGCATGTGCTTCACATCGGTGAGGAGCAGCTCTTGATGCTGTTGTTCGTGGTGAAGTCCGAGTTCGATGCGACTCGCGGTCTCCTCGTCGACGCCGCGTGCCAAGAGCTTCCACACCGCGTCATCCACACGCTCTCGATAGGCCGTCACTTCGCTTGCCGAAGGCCGTGTGAGCATGCCGCGGGAGGGGCGGTGATACGGGACGCCCACGGCATTGTAGTAACTGTTGAAAATCGTCTCAAACGCAGCGGGCGACAGGCCCTCGATTCCTGCGGGCCGCAGCACGAACGTTTCAAAGAACCACGTGGTGTGTGCACGATGCCACTTGGCCGGACTCGCATCCGGCATGCTTTGGACGCACTGGTCTTCCGCCGAGAGTGGCGCACTCAGCGCCTCGGTCTGCGCGCGAACGCGCCCGAAGTCGGTCACCAGCTGCCCGAGGTGCATTTCGCCATTCATAGGTACTGACTTGGACGGGTCAAGGGAGCCGTTGTTACCAAAAAAGCATGGAACCGTCACGGCCCATTCGTCGGTACCGCTGAACACGACCGCGCAGGCGCAAAGCGACTACTTGACGCCGTTGCACCTGCGCATTCAGTCAGAGGCTGTCGTAGTACTGACGGGCCTCAATCGCCGTCCGACGAAGCCCCTCGTTCGTGTCGACCAGCGGCTCGTACCCGAGGTCGCGCTTGGCTTTGCCGATCGAGAAGTAGCTGTCGACCTCGCACATCCTCACCGTCATGATGCTCAGAACAGGTTTGGGTCGACCGAACACGCGAAACACACCCTCCCCCACCGCAGCGAGCGTGCGTGCAACAGGCGCTGGCACGCGTAGGTTCTTGGCGCGGAGGCCCATGTTCTCGACGAGCTTGAGGCTGAACGCCCCAGTGTTGATCGGCTGGCCGTCTGTGATGAAATACGCCTGCCCGCGAACCGGTGAGTCTTCGACGAGCCGTTCGGCGGCCCGTAGCTCCGCATCCACGACGTTGTCGATGTACGTGTAGTCGATCCTGGCTTTGCCATCGCCGAACGTGATGACCGGAATGCCCTGCTTCAATGCTTCGACCATCGGGCCCACCATCAGGTTCCGCTCGCCCGGCCCGTAGATCCCTCCAGGGCGAATCGCGCAAGTCAGAAGCCCGCCCACACCGTCCGCCTCCAACACCAGCTGCTCCTGCGCGACTTTGGTGGCGGAGTACAGGTCTTGCCGATCGCTGTACGGAATCGATTCGTCGGTCCCGACGGTATCTCCTCCCCACGCCGTGATCACCGAGCTCGTGTGGACGAACCTCTTGACCTCTGCCTGCACGGCCGCCTCGAGAAGCAACTTGGTGCCCTCGATGTTGACGGCCCGAACCTGCTCGGCGAACCGACTCGGAGCAAACGTGACGGTCTCGATGAGAGACGCGGTATGGAAGATCGTGTCGACGCCCGTACAAGCACGGCGAAGGAGCCCAGGGTCGCGAAGGTCACCTTGAAACCAACGGAGATTGGCGTGCGTGATCGATGCCTCTGCGCGGTCCACCCCATGGACCACGCAACCTCGATCGAGCAGTGCTTGCACCAAGTGGCTGCCAGTGAAGCCCGCGCTGCCCGTCACCAGGCATACCTCGGAGTCAATCGGTCGGTTCGCTGACGCACTGTTGTTCACGACTGGGGCTCCTTGGCGAACGCGACGGGGTGGAAGCGGGAGAGGCGTCTTCGGAACGGCTCCAACTGGATGACGGGGTCGGGCATTGGGCAGGAGGCTTTATCTGAAGAGGGTGGGTGGTCGCAAGTCGCACCGCGTGACGAGGGCGTGGGCGGGCTTGGTGGGGTGTCCGCAACGCCGCGGCTGGGGGATGCTACGACGCCTAACGGGGCGACGGCGGCACCAAGGTGTCCCGCCCTATCGGGACGCCGAGAACCGCCCGAAGTACCCTCTGCTCGACGTCCCGCTCGAGGCGCACGGGCGTCGGAATACGAAGCAGCAGATGGACGGTCTCTTTGTCGACGATCTGGTAGGTCGTGCGAGGGTCCACCAGTGGAGGATTGAGGCCGTGCCGACGATAGCGAAGGGCAATTGACCTCCGAACGTCCTCGAGGAACTCGGCGCACACGTCGCGCGCTGCCGAAAGCGCCTTGGCTTCGATTGCCGCAAGGTCGGCGTCCCGATCGAGAGGGATCTTCATGACGTGAAGCATGTACTGACCGGCAAGGCTCTCGTTGAGCACTGGCGCCCCGAGGAAGAGGCTGTTCGGAATGCTGATCGTCCGGCCGGTTCGCTGGTGTCCTTCGCCCACCTCGAGCACGAGAGTACTCAACACACCCTGATCGATGACATCGCCACGAATGCCCTCGATGTTGATTCGATCACCGACGGTAAACGCATTGGAAGTGACCCGGTAGACCGCCCCCTGAACGCAAGCGATGGTTTCCTTGGTGGCCCACACAAACGCCATCGCGAGGACGACGAACGATACAGCAAGCGCTTGGAGCTCCTGGGCCCAAATGACGAAGAGGCCGAAACCCAGCACCGCGAAGAAGAACGCACGGATCTGCGCGTTCCAGCGAAGCTGGAGCTGGTCGTCTTTGGGTAGCCGCCGACGAATGAACCGAAGCGCGACATGCCGCAGCCCGAAGGCAGCGACAAACAAGACGATCGTCGCAACGATGTCACTCAACAGCTGACGGTCTTGAAGGAAGTCGGGAAGACTGGTTGGCACGACGTCACCTCGTTCGCGCAGCCGCGCGCGATCCTCGAACCTAGATGCGCTGGCGTGGAGGCTCTAAGTACGCCTGTGGTTGTCTCTGGTCAACTCTTGCCGGAAGGACTTGGGCGAGTATATCAGCGTACGACCTGCGTCGTGGTCGGGGAGAATCAGATGCTAGTAGAGTCGGAGTTCGACAACGTCACGAACGGAGAGCAAACCTGGCGCATCCACGACTCTGGCCAGGGGCGCGCAGTGGTGATGTTTCACGGGTTCCCGGACCTACCGCACTCTTACGCCCGCATCGCGGACACGCTGAACGGGGCAGGCTATCGGACCATCCTTCCCTATTTGCGCGGATACCATCCCGACACGCTCGTAGACGGACGTCCGTACGATGCCGTCCACCTGGCGAAAGATGCGATCGGTTTGCTCGACGCACTCGAGCTTCGATCGGCCGTGTTGGTGGGCCACGACTGGGGTGCGTCGTCGGTTTGGGGCGCCGCGGCCCTCGCCCCAGAGCGTGTGGACGCGGTGGTGCCCATCGCGATCCCGCACCCGAGCACACTCAAGCCTCGAACTGCCGTTCAAGCGGCGGGGCTATTGTTGTTGGCGCGGCACTTCTTGTTCTTCAAGACGCCCTGGGCGAGCGCCGTCACCCGACGGAACGACATGGCGTACATCGATACGCTCTACACGCGATGGGCCCCCGACTGGCACGGTGCCGAGCGAGATGCGTCAATCGCCCGCGCAAAGGAGGCTTTCGCAGACCCCGTGGTCCTCGACGGCGCAATCGCGTACTACCGCGCCCTATCACCGAACCTCGACCCCTCGCTCCTGGGCCCTGTGCGTACACGGGGGCTTCTCGTGGGTGGCGCCAACGACTTCGGCGGACACATCGGCCCCTACAAGAAGTCCCAGGGCCTGCTCGAGGGTCCTTCCGAGCTACTCATCGTGCCCGGCGCGGGCCACTGGCCCCACCGCGAGAACGAGCCGATGTTCGTGGAGCAGTTGCTCCGTTTCCTGGGAGAACTCCGCTGAATTCGCGCCTCGAATAAAAATGGTTGACAGATGCAACTAATTAGTTGCATGATTCAACCATTGGAGGAATCACCATGGATCAGCAGGACGTACACAACATCGTGAAAGCGGGCTACGGCGCGGTCGCGAGAGAATCGAGAAGCTGTTGCGGGTCTCCGGCAAGCGAGCAATCCGCGGCCAAGATGGGATACACGGAAAGCGACACGAGCGGCCCTGCCGCTGCGGGCAACCTCGGGCTCGGCTGTGGCAACCCCACCGCACTTGCCGGCCTGCGAGAGGGAGAGGTTGTGGTGGACCTCGGTTCAGGGGCCGGGTTCGACGCGCTCCTTTCGGCTCCACGCCTCGGCCAAGAAGGTCGCTTCATCGGCGTTGACATGACCCCGGAGATGCTCGAGCGGGCACGCAAGAACGCGGTCGACGCCGGGTTCGCGCGCACCGTCGAGTTTCGAGAGGGCCTCATCGAGGACCTTCCTGTTGCATCTGGCACGGTCGACGTAGTGATCTCCAACTGCGTGATCAACTTGAGCCCAGACAAGCCGCAAGTCTTCCGTGAGGCCTACCGCGTCCTCAAGAGTGGGGGTCGGCTCGCGGTCAGCGACATCGTGCTGAGTGAGGCACTGCCGTCGAAAGTCGCGCAACTCGCGTCAAGCTGGATTGCCTGCGTCGGGGGCGCATCCACGGAGGAGGCCTACCTCGAGCACATGCGAGCTGCGGGGTTCGAGCGCATCGAGTACACACGCACCCCCGCAAGCAACCTCATCACCGCTGACCTGCAAGACCCCATGTGGCAGGCCGCAGTCGAAGAGATTGGCCAGGATCAAATCGACGCCATAGCCGACACGATCTTCAGCTACTCGATCACCGCGATCAAACCATGACTCAAGTGTTCGACGACATCGTCGCTTTTTGCCGCATGTTCGCGCTCTTTGAGCGAGACCAGGTTTGTTGCGGAACGGTCACCTCGGCCCAGTGTGTGCTTCTGCAGACGCTCCGTGAGGGCGACTGGGACGTATCGAGCCTTGCTCGGCACACCGGAGTCACCAAAGGCGCGATGACGCGACTGGTCGACGGACTGGAGACGCGGGGCTTCGTTCAACGCACGAGGAGCGAAGAAGATGCACGGCGCTTCGCCGTGACGCTTACCAAGCGCGGCAGCGAAGAGTCCGATCGGCTCGTGCGACTCACCGAGGAGAGCATCGCGATCATCCTCGAACAGGTCCCAAAGCAACAACGCGGACAAGTGATCGAAAGCCTTCATCTTCTCCGCGAGGCCGCGGAGCGGACGCGAACCAAGTTGACTTGCTGCTAGGCGGGCTCCGCGGCGACCTTGGTCTCGAGGGCGCCCTCGGCGTACCGAGCGCGCAACACTTTCTTGTCGAACTTGCCGACGCTGGTCTTGGGGATCTCGTCGACGAAGGCCCAGCGCTCGGGAAGCCACCACTTTGCAACCTTGCCGACCAACGAGGCGCGAAGCTGGTCGATGGTGACCGTGCTGCCCTCCTTGCGGACGATGCAAGCGAGGGGGCGCTCGTCCCACTTCTCATCTGGAACCCCAACCACGGCCGCCTCGGCAACCTCGGGATGGGCGATCAGTGTGTTCTCGAGCTCCACCGACGAAATCCACTCACCCCCAGACTTGATGACGTCTTTGGCGCGGTCGGTGATCTGCGCGTAGCCGCGCGGATCGATGAACCCGACGTCGCCAGTCCGAAGCCAGCCATCGTGAAACTTCTCGGCCGCATCGACCCCGTAGTAGCTGCCCGTCACCCACGGCCCACGTGCCTCGATCTCGCCAACCGACTTGCCATCCCAAGGCAGGGTCTGGCCGTCTTCGCCCACGACCCGGAGTTCCACGCCCGCGACCGGCTTTCCCGTACGGCCTCGGTACATCCAATGCGTATCCTCATCAACGTCTCGTGGCGGCTCGGAAATCGCGCCGAGCGGGCTGGTCTCGGTCATCCCCCAGAGCTGGAGAATCTTGACACCGTAGCGCTTCTCGAAGGCCTGCATCAGCGAGATCGGGACAGCCGACCCTCCGCAAATGACCAGCCTCAACGAGGATAAGTCGATGTCATGGCTGTCGCCGTGGTTCAGCACGCCCGTCCAAATGCTTGGCACGGCCCCGGCAAACGTCGGTCGGTGTTTTTCGATCATCGCAACGAGGGGTTCGGGCTGCAAAAAGCGCGTTGGCTGGAGTAGATCTGCGCCGACCCACCAACTTGCATAGGGCAGGCCCCAGCAGTTCGCGTGAAACATGGGAACGATCGTAAGGACGGTGTCCCGTTCGCTCAGCCCCGTGACCGCCCCTGAAGTGATGCCAAAGGAGTGGAGAACCGTTGACCGGTGGCTGTAGACGACGCCCTTCGGATCGCCCGTCGTACCGCTGGTGTACGCCATGGACGCAGGCGCTCGCTCGTCAAGCTCGGGCCATGCGAACGCGGTCGGGTGCCCAGCGATGAGCTCCTCGTACCGGTGAAACCTCGCATGGGGTGCTGCACGGAGCGCTGTGTCGTCCCCGTCTCCGACCACAATGATGTGCTCCACCGACCTCATATCTTTCGCCACGATCGCGAGCTGCGGAATTAGGCTGTCATCGACGATGATGACCCTGTCGTTGGCGTGGTTGACGATGAAGCCGAGCTGCTCCGGAAAAAGCCGAATGTTGAGGGTGTGCATGACCGCGCCCATCGACGAGATCGCGAAATAGGCCTCGACGTGCTCCTGGCTGTTCCAGCAGAACGTGGCAACGCGGTCTTCTCGCTGCACCCCAAGCGCAACGAGCGCGTGCGCAAGCTGGCAGGTGCGGTCCCCCACATCGCCGTATGTCCCAATCCGGTCACCGCCAGCCTCGACCGTGATCACCCGGCTATCGCGGTAGAGCCTTCGGCCGTGCTCAAACAGATCCGCGATCAACAGCGGCCGATCCATCATCGTCGAAAAACTCAACGCGACATCCTTCGTCTAACTTACTCGGCTTCAAACCCGGCGGCTTTGTGCGCACCGTCGCAAAACGGTTTGTTCTGCGACTGCCCGCATCGGCAGAGCGCTGCCTTGGCACCCGACCATGCGACACAGAGACGTTCGTCCCAATCAACATCGACGTGGGCTCCCGCGAACTTGATCTTCCTCCCGCTCATCGTCCTAGCCTCCTCGTCCGGTGAGTTCCCTTCCAAGGCATGTGTACTACAACGGCCGGCAAAGCTCTACAGGGGCGGCCCGCCCTGGGTCCGCTCTCCGGCGGCACAGCGCGCGCAGATGCAAACGAGTCCCTGAGCTTCGGCGGGAATCCGAGCCAAGGCCCCGGCGTCCATGACGGCAGACATGCACCAGCAAGAGTTCGGGTCGCGCCCCGTCGCAATGGCGCACTCATTGGCCTTCTCGCAGAGCGGACACCGGGTCGCGTCGAGCCTGTTCGGGGTGTCTGTCATTTGATCTCTCCGATACGCTCGAGCTCTTCGTATTGCTCCCGGTAGAGCTGATCGATGTACTCGTTCATTTCGCCGAGACGCAGGAGCTGTTTTTGCGGACTCGCTTCCTGCTCGTTGGCGTCGCAGAGTTTGGCGAGTTCACCGACCGCAGCAAGCGACTCCGTCGCGCGCGAAGCGGACACGGCCACGAGGGTAGTCACCGCCAACGCAGGAAACGCGACCAGCAGGAAGCGCGCCCACACTCCCTCTGGCGTCCGTCGGATCATCCATGGGGAGAGAATCAGGAGAACCAGGGCAGCAAGACTCGAGAGGATCCATGGACCGTGTCGCGACCAGACGTGGCGCCAGGCGGCGATCTTGTCTTCGGCGCGAGCCTTTTCGCAGGGGTCGGACTTCTTGAGGTACTGGATCTCTTTGACGACCGCGCCCGAGAGCTCTTCGGCAAGCTCGGAGTTGAGGCTAACTTCGGAAAGGTCGACGGCGCGCGCTTTCGAGCGCTTCTCTGGAGGGATCAGCGCGAATCGGTTCACGTAGACGGTCCGGCCGGAGTCGCCGACGTAGGAATAGAACACGGGTGCGTGCTCAGCGCTGGCCTGCGAGGCGACCACGAAAACGGCAACGACGAGGAGGGCACGCATGAGTGGGAACGAAGACTACCGGGTGACCCGGGACAAGACGAACAAGCCGACAACGGCACTGACGAACGACCCAATAATGATGCCGATCTTGGCCTCGACCAA
>JBCCHE010000061.1:0-23765 GCA_039028875.1 Myxococcota bacterium
CGACTCTTGGTGATCTTCGTCCGCTGGGCCACCGCGTCGATGAGCTCCGACTTCGTCATCGATTCTTTCCCCATTGCGGGCTGAGTATATCGAGGCGGGTCGGCAGGTCAATAGCGATTACGCGCACTTGCACCACAACCCGCAGGCCGTCCGAAGAGCGCATCTCAGTGCCACAGCAGAGTTTTAGCCCGGTTTTGTGAGCCGAATTCCAACTCGGGCCCGCCGCTCATGCTGTCGCGTCCAAGGCGGCGACCACGTCAGCCACGAGCTCGTCGGTATCTTCGATGCCGACGGCGAAGCGAACGAGGTTGTTCCGGATGCCGATCGCAGCGCGTTCCTCGGTGGTTAGTTCGAAGTAGCTCATGAGCGCGGGTTGCTCGATCAGCGACTCGACTCCCCCAAGACTCGGCGCGATCCGCGGAATCCGGCATGCGTCCACGAACTGGCTGGTCCCCTCCAGATCGGCGTCGACCTCAAAGGTCACGACCCCGCCGAACCCCGTCATCAGACGGCGGGCGGTCTCGTGATTGGGGTGCGACGCGAGGCCGGGATACCAGACCTGACGGACCCGCGGGTGCGCCTCGAGGCGTTCCGCCATCACCTGAGCACTGTGATTCTGTTGCTCGACCCGGAGGGCAAGGGTCTTGATGCCTCGGTGGACCAGATAGGCCGCATGAGGATCGAGGGTCGCCCCGAACACGCTGCGCAGGTCGCGGACCAGCGAGACGATCCCCGTGTTCCCAGCCATCACCCCGCCAAGGACGTCGTTGTGGCCGGCCAAGTACTTCGTCGCGCTGTGGATCACCAGGTCGATCCCGAAGCGTGCCGGCTGGAAGTTCACCGGCGTCGCGAACGTGCTGTCGATGAGCGTCTTGACCTTTCGCTCCCGGCAGATGCCCGATAGCCGTTCGAGATCGGGGACGGTTTGGTACGGGTTGGTGGGCGCTTCGGCAATGACGAGACGCGTCTCCGGGACGATCGCCGCTTCGAGTGCGTCGACGTCTGCAGGCGCGACCAGGGTGTGGGACACGCCGAAGCGCGCCAAAAAGGAGGTGACGAACTGACGGGTCCTTCGGTAGCAATCGGCGAACAGGATGACGTGAGAGCCCGTCTTCACGAGTGACAGAATGCTCGTCGTCACGGCCGCCATTCCGCTCGCGAACGCCACGGCGTCTTCGGTGCCCTCGAGCGCGGCGACTTTTTCTTCGACCAGACGCACCGACGGATTGCCGTAGCGGCCATACTCCTCACGATCCTTCCGACCCTCGAAATACGCAATCAACTCGGCGGTGTCGGCGAACGAATAAGTCGCCGTTTGAGTGATTGGCGCCGCGAGCGCATCGTAGGGGTACGTGCGCGGCTCACCCCCGTGAACCGCCATGGTCTTGTTCGAGATCTCGTCCCTTTCGGACATGGGGGGCGAGCGTAGGTGAGCCGATCTGGGGACGCAACCCACGGCAGCGGCGCGCGAGCGAGATTCAGGCGCGGACCTAGAGCGGGTCGCAAGTCCCGGTCGAAACGTCCCGAATACAATCCGAACCGTTGCCGGTGTACACGCGGTCGCTCGAAGGTCCCATGAACATCGGTGCAGAGCCCACCGAGATCACACCTGCGAAGTTGTTCGCATCGGCAAAGGTCGCGAACCCGACAGTCACGAGGGAGCCGGCCAGAAAGTTCACGTTGCCCGTGTTGTTGTTGCGACCACCAAACGACACGACGACGTGATCGAGCACCGACCCGTCTGAGCCTTGACTGAACTCGATGCCGCGCCAGTAGAGGGGCGTGGCCACGTCGATGGCCGTGAAGGTCACCGGATCGTCTGCCGTCCCTTGGGCATCGAGGATCGCATCGCCCCCCTCTCCGACGCGGAGACGTCGGTCGGACGCGAAGCGAAGCTCGGAGCCGGGCTCGAGGGTCATGGTCGGAACTGGATCGAGCGGCGTTCCCTGTCGGAGCTCGATGTTGCCCTGCACGACATACGGAACATCGTTGGCCGGCCAAGACGCACTCTGATCGACCGTATCGCCGACCACCCACATCCCATCATGACCCGCTGCCCCGGACACGTTGTTGCCCGAAAGCGTGTTGCCGTTGCCGAACCGGCCGACGAAGTTTGCGTGCATTCGAACCGCAGAGAACCTGGAACCACTCACAGTGTTGTCGTTGCAGTTCCCGCCACAGTGGGTGTCGTTGTAGAAGACCACCCCGTAGCCGTTGCTGCTCGTGACGACGGTGTTGCTCACCGTTGGGGTTGCAGGTGAACCGCCGAACGTCTCGACCACCAGCGCTGCCCGCCCTTCACTCGCACCGAGCGCGGGGTTTGAGCCAGCGCTGTCGAGAACCGCGTGATCGACTCGGCTCACGCCGCCAACACCCGGCCCTCGTAGACGAATGCGGTTCCAGTACTCGACGCCAGGCGCGGGCGAGAAGACCACCGGGTCATCTGAACTCCCGTTGATCAGGAGACGACTGTTCGTCATCTGAAGCTGACCGTTCAGCGGCATCTGAACCTGCGCACCTGCTGCGATCGTCAAAGAACCGTCGGTCACGCTCAACGTTCCCGAGGGGCGAATCGGCTGTGTCGAGGTATCGCTCGCCATCGGTTCGATCCAAACCAGGTCGACCCCTGTCGCCGTGCTCGACCGAACCCGAAGCGGAGCTTCGTAGGTGTTGGTCGGCGCCAACAGGTCGTTGAAGCCGGCGAGTGCGGCGTCCACCGAGAACAGAGCCACGTCGAGCACGTTGTTCTCGAAGGCGCTGACGCCCGCGGATCCGGCGAGGTAGATCGCCACCGAGCCAGCGTCGCTACTCCGAACGAGGCAGTCCTCGATGATCGTCGGTTTCGCGCCCGGAACGTCTGGGTTCTCCAACCGAACCCCGCCACTCAAAGCGCCGCGGAAGTCCTCGATTCGAACGTTCCGCAAGACGGTTCCGGGCCCGACATTGTCGTCGAGCAGGACGCCGTCCCAACCTCCAACCACGCCGTTGTCGGGCACCATGCGAATGGGTGACTCCGGAGTCGCGGACGCGATGAGCGTCCCTTCTTCGGTGTTGGTCGAAACCTGGAGCCGCCGACCCGAGCCAAAGCGAAGCTCGGTGCCAGCCTCGAGCGTCAGCACGCTCCCGTTTCGAACGATTAGCCCCTGATTGAGGAAGAACGGAACCCCGTAGTTGCGCCACGGCGCGGTCGGGCGACTCACCGTCGACGACCGCACGAAGACTCGGTCTTCGGAGTTCCCCGTGAGAACGAGGCCGGCACCCAGGGTCGAGACGTCGTTGCCGCCGATCGTGATCGGAGACCGGCCGTTCTCGGTGAGCACGTTGTCCGAAAACCAATCGCTGGTGTCCGAACCCGCGCCGCCCTGGGCGTATAGGCCGTAGTTCAGGCTCTCGCGAATGATCGACTCGCGGGTGCTCGGGGCAGACCCGCTCAACACTTCGACCGCTCCCTGGTCCGACGCCGAGTTTCGGCGACCGCCGTACTCGACGACGGCGTTGCGCACGAGGTTCGAGGCAGTGATCACGTTCGACCCAAACCGAAGACCGCGATAGTGACCCGACGGCGCAGGCCCCCCAACGTCTTGGAAGCGGGTAAATACGATCTGGTCCCCGACCCCGGGCTCACCGCCGTCCGCGATTATCGCTCCCGCACTGTTGACCCCGATGTCGATCCTGCGGTTGGTGTTCCCGTCGAACATCAGGACCGCCCCTGGCTCGATGGTCACGGTCACCCCGCTCTCGACCTGTACATCCCCCGTCACGTGGTACGGGCTGGCCGCTGCCGTGAGCGTGGTGTCCATGGCGATGGTCCCAGAGAGCGTCGACCCATCGGCCTCGGTGACCGTGAAGCGCTTGCGCAACGCTGTCGTCGATCCTTGATCGATCACGACATCATAGACGCCCGAAGGTCGGGTCTCGTCGGTCGGCACAGTCGCCGTCAATGTGGTGTTGTCGACGAACGTGGTCGGCAGGGTCTCGGAGAAACCCGCGCGCTCTAGCGTGATCGTGGGGGTTGCGGCTGCGACGAACCCAGCGCCCTTCACGACGATTGGGACGTCCGACTGTCGACGACCTGCGGCCGGTGTGATCGAGTCGACGGATGGGGGTGCGGCCACGACTTCAACGTCAATGGTGGCGCTGTCGGCACCCTCTGTATTGGTCGCTACGATGTCGAACGAATACAGCCCGATGTCGGCCTCCGCCGGCGCCGGTTTGGTCTCGGACGCGGACAAAAGGCCGGTCAGCGGGTCGAACTCGAGGAAATCAGGAACCGTCCCGGTGACACTCAGGGTGGGCTCGGGATTCCCGGTGGCGCTCGCCGATGCCCCCGCAAACGACTCCCCTACCTCGAGGGTGAACTCAGTCCCGGGAACCACGGTGAGCATCGGGCTCGCAGGCGGAAACACCGCCTCGACCGAAATCGTCGCGTCGCCGGATTCGCCCAGCACATTGGTGGCACGGACCTCGTAGGCGTACACGAACTCCCCAGCCGCCTCCGACGCGGTGAATCGCACCTCCCCGGTGTCCGTATCGATCGTGATCGCGAGATCCGAGGGAACTGTCGAACCGTCCACGATGCTCCAGATCACGCCCGGGCTGTCGCTCCCCGGCGTGAGGTTCACGTCATAGACGTAACCATCGCCCACGAACATGGACGCAGGCGGGGGCGCGGTAACGAGGTCGATCACGGGAACGGGGGGCCGCGGGTCGACGGTCACCGTGAACTCTTGTCGATTGGGCGCGCCAATGCCGTTGCTCGCCTCGAGCGCTACCGTGTAGACGCCCGGTGTGACGCCCACCGTGTTCCACGAAACGTCCACGTCCGAACCTTCTGGCGGGTCCGTGTCGATGGTGACCCCGGTCGCCGGCGTCCCTGTGGAGGGTGTCGGAACGCTCCATTCGATGATCGGCGCACCCGAGGCCGTCGCCGCGTACGCCCAAACTTCGCCTTCGAACACCGAGCCTGGCGGCGACGACGTAATGACCGCAGGCCCCCCACCCTCGTCGACCTCGACGCTGAACGACTGCTCGGCGAACGCGCCGCCCTCGTCCTGCGTCGCGCGAATCGTGATGTCGTTCGCGCCGACCTGCGCGCCCACGGGAGTCCATCGGACCTCACCAGTGGTTTCATCGATGGTCAGACCTTCTGGCGCGGTGGTTGCAGACCATTGAATCGGCCCTTCGGCCACGACCTCGGGGTCGTACGCATACACGGCACCGACGCTCGCCTCTTCTGGGGGCGTCGTCGTGAACACGGGTTCGCCGGCTTGCGAAACCTCGACATCGAATGACTGGGTATCGTTCCCCGCAAGGTTCATCGCCATCAGCGAGACCGAGAAGCTCCCCTCGGCACCTGGAGTCCACGTCACCACCCCGGTCTCCGGATCGACCATCATCCCGTCCGGCCCGAGCGTCATGGCGAACACGATCGGCGCAAGGCCGTCGGCCGTGACGGTGTACTCGAAGGGCACCCCCACGAAGGCGCTGGTCGGCGCTTCGGAGGTGATGCGCGGAGCCTGGTTGCCGGGGTTGGTACCCCCACCGCAGCCGGCACAAGCGATGGCGACCGCGGTGAGCGCGGCCCGAGTTAGTGTAGATCGGTTCATCGGTGTTCCCTCTGGCGATTGCCCGAATTACTATACTAACAGATTTTTTTGCTCTTGCTGTGGCTAACTCCTGAAATTGCTGATGTTTGTGCGCTCCATCTCCGCGGAGATCAGTCCCTCCCGTATGCCAGGTCAGCCAAGACCTCCTCGACCGTGATCGGGCCGAGTGTACTCGCTCTGCGCGGGGCGTCCGGCGTCCTGGTTCGGCGGGCCGATCTCACGGCATGCGACCGAAAGAAGTACGGATCGAGCCGCAGCCTTGGAGCGCGGCGGCGGTGGTTTCGTCGTGTGTTTCTCGTTTGCATCGCTAACCTCCTGGTGACCGAATGATCTTAGGAGCATTTTTGCAGTTGATACTTCCGCCGCCGACTGCGATAGTGCAGGCATGTTCAACTGGGACGATGTTCGGTACTTTCTGACCCTCCAACGCCAGGCGACGCTGGCAGCAGCGGGGGCTGCATTAAAGCTGGATCCCACGACTGTCGGCCGGCGCCTCGTCAAACTGGAGGAAGAGCTAGGCGCGCGCTTGTTCGATCGGACGCCCGCCGGTTACGTCCTCACCGAAGCCGGACATCGGCTCCTGCCGCGCGCCGAACGCATCGAACGCGAAGCACTGGGCGTCGAGCGTGACGTCGCCGGTGAAGATCAGAAGCTCGAGGGGGTCGTTAAGCTCACCGCCACCGAGATGCTCACCACTCGGTTCATCGCCCCGCACCTTCGCCGGTTCCGCGAACGGTACCCGGAGATCCAGCTCGACCTCAATTGCACCAACCTCGATGTGAACCTCGCACGACGTGAAGCGGACATCGCACTTCGCCTCGCCCGGCCCACCCAAGAGGACCTGATCATCAAGCGGCTGTCGTTCATCCATCTCGGCCTCTACGCGTCTCGCGACTATGCGGATCGGTTCGGGCTCCCGAAAGACTCGCTGGCCGGCCACCAAATGGTGCTCTTCGCCACCCGACGCCCCTTCCGTCGCGAAAACGAGTGGCTCGAGGCGCGGATGGATGGGGCCCACGTGGCCCTTCGCTCTGACAGCGTGTCGTCGATGTACGCTGCCACCGCAGCAGGTGCCGGCATTGCCCTCCTGCCCTGCTTGGTCGCCGACCACGACCGACAATTGGTGCGCGTCCCGATGGACGGCGCACCGGAACCGCGGCAGATCTGGCAAGCGGTCCACAAAGACCTCCGAGACAGTGCGCGCATCCGGGCGGTGCTCGACTTCCTCGGCAAGGTACTGATCCCGACCGCAGAACAAGTGTCCGCGGCGTAGACCCAGCTCATTCGGCAAGAACCGTCGCGAGGAGCCGTTCGCCGTAGCTCTCGATGCGGGCGGGGCCCATCCCGTAGATGTCGGCCAGGGCCTCGGGTGTGGACGGGCGGTGCGCGGCGATCTCGAGGAGCGTGCGATCGTGGCAGACGACGTAGGCCGGGACGCCCTTGTCTCGCGCCAGGTCGAGCCGCGCCTCGCGCAGCCTTTCGAACAGCGCTTCGTCGACGCCCTCGGGTGGCGGGCGCCCAGTCTCACGACGACGCGCGCCCTTGGCACGTGCCTGGCCGGCCCTCCGGGAAGGCAAGAGAACGCGCACTGGCTCTTCGCCCTTCATCGTGGCGACGCCGCGTGACGTGAGGATCGGCACGGGGAACTCCGTTGCGGTGAGGTCGACCAGGCCTGCCGTCATGAGCCTCCGAAGGAGAATCAAGATCCACGCTTTGGGATAACTCGAGAGCAACCCGTGCGTACTCAACGTCGTCAGGCCGAGCCGACGAATCCGCTCGTTGTCGGTCCCGTGAAGCATCTCAGCGACGGCCGTCAGCCCCGCTCGACGCTGGTTGCGGGCCACGCCGGCGAGGGCTTTGCGAACGACCAAGACGTCGCTTTCTGAGATGCGGTCGTCGCTGACCTCGCCGTCCGAGTCGAGCCGTTCGCATACGTCGCAATGACCGCATCCGCCGAGCGTTTCCTGTTCGTCGCCGAAGTAGCGGAGGATGAAGTCGTGACGGCAGCTGCCCGCTTCGACGTAGCGCATGAGGTCGAGGAACAACCGCCACTGCTGTTGAATGTGAGCAGTGTCGGGAGCCGACTCGGAATCGCCCCCGTACCCGATCAGCCGACGCCGAAGACCAAAGTCTCCTGAGCTGGTCAGTAAGAGCCCGTGCGCTGGAAGCCCGTCGCGCCCCGCACGCCCGACTTCCTGGTAGTAAGCCTCGACCGAGCCAGGTGCCTGCGCGTGCACGACCGCACGAATGTCTGCCCGATCGATGCCCATCCCAAAGGCATTGGTCGCCACGACCACATCGAGCGAACGGTTCGCGAAGTCTGCGTTGACGCCCTCACGGACCGATGGGCCGAGACCCGCATGGTAGGGCGCCGTTCGCCAACCCGCGGCGCCGATGACGTCGGCGAGCTTCTCGGTCATCCTCCGAGTGGCGGCGTAGACGATTGCCCCTCCGTTGGCGGCGCCTGGCTTCCCGAGCGCCTCGTCGAGGGCGCCGAGCATGAGCTTGCGGCGTTGCGCGGCGTGGTCGGTTTCGTTCACCGCCAAGTGGAGGTTCGGCCGAGAAAAACCTCTCAGGATGACGGACGTGTCGTCGCCCGCGAGCCCCAGCCGTTCTTGGATCTCGGCGCGCACGATCGGCGTGGCCGTGGCTGTGCACGCCAGGACGCGAGCGGGCTGAAGCCGTTCGAGGACCTCACCGAGTTGGAGGTACGACGGACGAAAATCGTGGCCCCACTGGGAGATGCAGTGAGCCTCGTCGATCGCGACCAACGGGGGCCGCAACCGCCGGAGCATGTCGATGACGTGGTTCGACCCAAGGCGCTCGGGTGCAACGTACACGAGCTCATAGGCACCCTGCGTGATTGCCGCCTCACGCCGTCGTCGCTCGTCGAGATCGAGGGTCGACGCGAGATAGGTGGCGGCGATGCCCCGCGCCTCGAGTGCACGCACTTGGTCCTCCATCAGTGCGATGAGTGGAGACACGACCACCGACGTGCCCTCGAGGACCGAGGCGGGCAGCTGGTAGCACAGCGACTTGCCCCCGCCGGTCGGCGCGATGACGACGACTTTCCCCGTGCCCTCGACGAGCGCTTCGATCGCCTCGCGCTGCCACGCGTGAAAGGTGGAGAGCCCGAACCGCTCGTGCAGCGCCGAATCGATGTCTCCCATCCGAGACCCGGACCGTAGTGCCTGAGCTGCCTGCATGCCATCGTTATCGACCGAAACCGTCCACGGTTGTCCGGCGCGGAGTTCTACGGTGGCGGCGCCTGCTCTTGGACCTTATACCCGTCGCGTGAGCCTTTCGATTCGGGTCGTGTCGGACATCGTCTGCCCTTGGTGCTTCGTCGGCCACCGTCGGCTCGACGAGGCTCTGAAGCAACTGCCGGACGTCGACGTGGCCGTCGATTGGCGTCCGTATCAGCTCAATCCCCATATGCCCCGCGAGGGCGTCCCTTTTCGAGAGCACTACGAACGAAAGTTCGGGCGTAGCGCCGACGCCTTCCGCGCCCGGATGGAAGACGCTGGGCACTCGGCTGGGGTCACCTTTCGCTTCGATCGGATCGAGCGGGTCCCCAATACACTGGCAGCGCACACGGTCATCGGTTGGGCCCCGCCCGGCGCGGTCCGGAGCGCTGTCGTCGAGCGTTTCTTCGAAGGCTATTTTATCGAGGGTCGCGACATGGGCAGCGTCACCGTCCTCGCCGAGCTGGCAGCCGAGGCGGGCCTCGCCGTCGACGACGTCCCGGAGCGCCTGTTGCGGGAGGACGACCGAGAGCGGGTCGCCGGCGAGGCGGACGCCAACCGGCGCAGCGGCATCACCGGGGTCCCGTTCTTCATGGTGGGCGAACGGTATCCGGTGATGGGCGCACAGTCCGCCGATACGATGGTCAAAGTGATTGAGCGCGTCCTACAGAAGCAGGCCGAAGAAGCGTCCGGGTCGAACGCGGGCGAAGCCTAGGCGCCTAGAGGGAAGCCAAAAAGTGTCGCACCAAGACGGCGACCTCGGGAGCCCTCTCCATACCGACCATGTGTCCCGATCCCTCAAACATCTCGAGGTCGCTCGATGGGATCTTCGCATGAAGATATTCGGCGTACTTTGGGGGCGTGAACGCGTCGGCCGTGCCGCCGATGAGCAGCGTCGGCAGTGAAAGGCGCGCCACGTCCGCCATGCGGTCAAAACCGTCGGCTGCTTTCCAGTCGGCGAGGCCAGTAGACGAAGGGGTCAGCGCCAGGTTCTTGGCAAGCTCCTCGATAAGGCCCGCGTCCGCATCGTCCGCCAGCAGCCCCGGCGAGAGACCCGCAGGCTTGTTGGCCGCAACGAGGCCCTCGAAGAGAGCGAGGATCGCCGGATGAACGCGAAGTCGTGCCCCGGTAGCCATCAGCACGACGCCCTTGAGCTGCGCGCTTGCGTGTTCGAGCGCCAGCTCTATCGCCAATGCGCCGCCAAGCGAATGCCCCACCAAGACATAGTCCCCCTCGACCTCGGCCTCGACGAAACGTCGACAAAACGCAGCGGACTCACCCACGTCGCGAAGCGGTGGCCCATCGCTTCCAAGACGTCCGGGCCGATCGAACGCGATGCACGACAAACCCGCCAGCGAATCGATCAGCCGATCCCAGGCGTGTCGACAGTCGGCGGCTCCGTGAAGGCACACCAGGGTGGGCCCTTCCCCCCGCTCTCGCCGAAAGCTGACCGACCGCCCCTGCACATCTGTGATCTCTACCATGGCGGCTGCTGGCTCGCGCTTGCGCGTGCGATGACTTGAAACCGAAAGTACCGACTTCGGTCATAGGTTCCCGTGTACCGGAGCGCCAGCTCGTCATACGAAACGGTTTCCAAGAAGCGATACCCGCAGTCGCTCATGAGCGGCGTCGCGTCGTTGATCCCGAAGCGCATCGGCTCGCCCAGTTCCTCGACGATCCCCTTCATCGCCTTGTCTTCGTCGCGCAGCCGATCGTCAGAGCCCACGAGATTTTGGTTCAAATAATCGAAAATCACACAGGAATCGGGATCGAACTCTGACGAGAGCCGGGTGAGCGTCGCGCGCGCGGCCTCTTCGGGGAGGTAGTACACCACCCCCTCCCACACGAAACACGTGCGCCTGGCGCGATCGAGGCCGGCATCCGCCAACTGGACGACAAAGTCATGTCGCTCGAAGTCGCAAGGGACCAAGGTGGCGGCCTCCTCGGGATAGCCTTCGAGGTGCGCGAGGCGAGCGACTTTGTCTGCCTGACTCGCCGGGTGATCGACCTCAAAGAAGCGTACGCCTCTGCGACTGAGGCGAGCAGACCGGGTGTCGAGGCCGGCCCCGAGGAGCACGACCTGGTCAACACCGGCGTCGAGCGCGGCAACGACGCAATCGTCGATGTAGCGGGTACGAAGGGCGACCCAAAGCCCCATCGCAGGCCAGTGCGCGTCCCATCGGCGGCAAAGGGCTTCGCCTTGTTCCCCGGCCAACCCGGCGGCCCAAGGATCGTGGCACAGCCGGTCGTCGCCCTCGCTCGCACGAGCACGATAGCCAGCGATGAGCACGGCGGTCTGGCTGGCCGCTTTTTCGCCGGACACCCCTAGTGTCCGTGCTCGCGATCGATCCCTGGGTGGCTCGGGTCGCCGGGCTCATGCCGGGGATTCGCCGTGAGGTACGTGCCATCTTTGCCCGGGATCGAGAGGAGCGTCTCTTTGTCGTACAGGAAGTGATCGCGTGCCGTCGACGGCGGCATATGCATGCCCGTGTCCATTCGAATCGCGTCGCAAGGACACGCTTCGACGCAGTACCCGCAAAAGATGCAACGAAGCTCGTCGATGACGAACACCTCGGGAAAACGCTCGTAGCCGTATCGAGGGTCGCCGGGCTCGTACTCGGCCGGCTCGATGTGGATGCACTGCGCAGGACATGCGGTGCTGCAGCAAAGGCAAGCCACGCATCGTGGCGACCCGTCGGTGCGTTGTGTCAGCCGGTGGACCCCGCGGAACCGCTCCGGGTAGTCTCGTTTCTCCTCGGGGTACTTGACGGTGTCGATGTCGTTCTTGTCGGCCGGCTTCAACGTGTTCTTGAAGAAGCGCTTCATCGCAAAGCCCAGTCCCTTGGCCGCTTCGGGCAAGTACACCTGCTCGGCGACGGTGCGGCCGGGTTTTTTGATGACTTTGACGGTAACGGTCATGGGTTCCTCAGAAAATGCGGTCCAGAAAATCGACGTACTTTTGGAGGCCGCCCGACAAGATCAACGCACCCATGAGCAGGATGTTGATCAGCGAGAGCGGCAGGAGCCCCTTCCAGCAGAGCTTCATGAGCTGGTCGTACCGGAAGCGCGGCATGGTCCAGCGGATCATCAACTGGAACCAGATGAAGACGATGATCTTCAAGAGGAAGAACAGCACCTGAATCAAGATGACCATCCAGTGCTGGAGCTGAAGAGACAGGCCAAAGAGGTGGAACCCATCCCGTTCGAGAAACGGTACGTCCCAAGCCCCGAAGAACAGGATCGACGCAATGGCACCGAGAGACACGACCTCGACGAACTCACCCATGAAGAACATGCCGAACTTCATCCCGGAGTATTCGGTCAGGTACCCGCCCACGAGCTCGCTCTCCCCCTCGGGAAGGTCGAACGGGACACGCTTCGTCTCGGCAATCGCGGCCGTAAAAAACATCACGAAGCTGAGCGCCAAGAGCGGGTTGAAGATCCCCCAGCTGTGGATGTGTTGCCACTCGGCCATATCCTCGAGGCGGAGTGACCGGTACACCATGAATGCCGGCACGAGCGTCAAGCCGAGCACGACCTCGTAACTGACCATCTGGCTCGCCGCCCGAATGCCACCGAGCAGCGAGAACTTGTTATCCGACGCGTAGCCGGAGATGGCCGCGCCGATGATCCCGGTACTGGCGATGGCGAAGATGAACAAGATCCCGACGTTGAGACTCGCCACTTGCATGGGGACGACGGCCCCGGAGATCTCGCCCGTTCGCGGAAGCACTTGATTCCAGTGATCGAGGTGCAGCGCGCTGGCGAAGGGAATTACCGCGAACGCGGCAATCGCCGGAATGAGCGCGATGATCGGACCGGCGGCAAAAAGGAACTTATCGGACTTCGGTGGGACGAAATCCTCCTTGAAGATGAACTTCACGGCGTCCGCGAGCGGGTGCAAGAGCCCGAGAAGCATGATCTTGCCCTCGTTCCGAACGATCATGCTGTGGACGCCGTACCCGGTTCGAAGGAGCAAGGCCGCGGCACCGAAACCGAGGAAGGTCCGGGTCAGCGTCGCCGTCGAGACGGGCAACGGGTTGGTCCCAACGGCGGCCACGTAGGTGAGCCCCACCAGGAACACCACCGCGATCACACCAGTGAGGGCGAACCCGCGCCACATCGGGAGCCGCGCCTTGTCGATCAACGCGACCGCCGCGGCCGGCAGGACGATCGCAGCGCGACTCGGACCCAGCCGGTCTTGAATCATGGCGCTCTGGCGGCGCTCCGCCCAGATCAGCACCGGTGCGAACACCCCGACAGTCACGACGAGCACGAAGAGGATTTTGAGGATCGACGAGATGACCAAGACTTGCGTGCTCACTGCGCCGCCTCCACCTGGTTCGATAGCGCGTCCCGAAGTGTAGCTACGCTATCGAAACCAAGGTCGTGGCCGAGGGCCTTGGCAAGTGAGGCGATGGCCTTCCACGCCGGCTCGACACCGACTGGCGCATCGAGGACCGGGGTGAAGCTCTGCGCGATCCCGTGTCGGTTCACGAAGCTGCCTTCGAGTTCGAAGATGTCGGCAACGGGGATCGTGACGGCCGCGACGGCAGCAAGCGCCCCCACATGACTCGTCAGAGAAACAACGCTTTCGAGGCTGACCAAAGGGGTGAGCTCTTCGAGGCGTTCGGTCGTCGCCCATCCGAGCGCCACGACGCCCTGAACGTTGCCCGCGTGTACATCCGCGACCAGTTCGGCGGTTGACTTGAGGGACTCGGAGCCCGAAGCCGCGAGCGCGCCTGCACGGTTGGGGTTGTTGTCATCACTCCGAAGGATGTCGTCGCCTTCCCAGCCTCCGAGCGCAGCCAGATACAAGTGGCCGGCACCGAGTGCAGTCGCGAGCTTCGAAAGGGCGAGGTTATCCTCGGTGGTGTGTTGGGCGCTCAGGACAACCCCGAGTTTCGAGGCCTCGACCTTGGACAGGAGCTCGGCCGCTGATGTGATCGCTTCGGCGTCTCCGATCGGTGCACGCTCGGCCCCTCGTCCCCGCGTCGGCGCGTCCAACCGATCCTTGTCGTGGCGCGTGTAGGTCATCATGCCGTCGTCGCACATCCAGAACTGGTTGACGTCCGCATTGTCCCGAGGCCGCAGCCGGTAGACCTTGCCGTAACGCGGGTCGTAGTCGACGTGCGTGTTGCACCCGGTCGCGCAACCCGTGCACACCCCGGTCCCTGACTTGAGGAACCAGACGCGCGCTTTGAACCGAAAGTCCGAACTCGTAAGCGCCCCAACCGGGCACACGTGTTCGGTCAGGAGAGTGTACTTGTGGTCGAGCTCGCGGCCGGGCGCCAAGACGATCTCGTTTCGGTTGCCACGCTCGCGCATGTCGAGCACGTGGTCTTTGGCGACTTCGTCACTGACGCGGATGCAGCGGGTACACATGATGCAGCGCTCGGCGTCGTAAACGATCGTCGGCCCGAACCGGACGCCCTTGGGCTTGTGCACCGGCTCGGTCAGCTTGCGCTTCAGTGTGCCCTGGTGCTCGTAGTAGTAGTCTTGAAGCTTGCACTCACCCGCTTGGTCGCAGATCGGGCAATCGACCGGGTGGTTCAATAGCAGGAACTCTTGCACGGAGGACTGTGCGGCTTTGACTTCCTCGTTCGTCGAGGAGACCTCCATGTCCTCGGCTGCAGCAAGTTGGCAGGCTGGCTGAAGCTTGGGCTTGGTGGAGGGCACGTACTCGCCCGTGGACACGTCAAACTCGAGCTGCGGCAGCGCCATCTGTCGACCGCTCGTCACGTGAACCAGGCACATGCGGCAGTTGGCGGCAATCGAGAGACCCGGGTGCCAACAGTAATGGGGGATCTCGATGCCTGCCCGCCAAGCGGCTTGGATTACCGTCTCGCCGGCTTCGAAAGATATCTCACGTCCGTCAAGCTTGAACTTGGGCATTACCGATCACACTCGCCGCCGATCATGTTGATCGAGCCAAAGGTCGGAATGATGTCCGCGATCATGTCTCCCATGAGCATCTCACGGCATGCCGACAGGTTGTACCAACAGGGCGGCCTCACGCGCACGCGGTAAGGTGTTCCACTGCCGTCGGAGACGATGTAGAAGCCGAGCTCCCCGTTGCCGCCCTCGGTGAAGCTGTAGACCTCGCCTTTGGGGGTCCGAAGCCCCTCCATGACCAACTTGAAGTGGGCGATGGTGGCCTCGATGGTTGTGTACACGTCGTCTTTTTCGGGGAAGACGATGCGTGGGTCGTCGACGTTGACGGGCCCGTCTTTCGGCATCTGCTCCATCGCCTGCTCGATGATTCGAACCGACTGCCGAATCTCTTCGAAGCGCACCATGAAACGGTCCCAGTTGTCGCCGTCCTGACCAATCGGCACTTCGAAATCGAAGCGATCGTAGACCATGTACGGGTGGTCCTTGCGAACGTCGTAGGGGACGCCCGACCCTCGCGCGACCGGGCCCGTGCATCCATACGCCAGCGCGTTCTCCTTCGTGAGGACACCCACCCCCTGCATCCGGTCGAGAAAGATGCGGTTGCGAATCAGCATGATCTCGGCTTCTTTGACGACGCGGTGCACCTCGGGGAGGAGTGCCTTGAGGTCGTCTTCGAGGGTGTCGGTCGGTGGCGCGGCCATGCCACCAATACGACCGAAACTGTGCGTCATTCGGGCGCCGGTTTCTTTTTCGAGGAGGTCCCAAATCCAGTCGCGCACCTTGAGAAGCCACAAAAACGGCGTGAAGGCCCCGAGTTCCATGGCGGACGCCCCGTTGCAGGTGAAGTGGTCGGCGATGCGGGACAGCTCTCCGAGGATGACCCGGTAGTACTGACACCGCTCGGGGACCTCGATCTCGAGGAGCTTCTCGACTGCGAGCGACCACCCCACGTTGTTGAGCATGGGAGACACGTAGTTGAGTCGGTCGGCGTAGGGGAAAACCTGCGACCACGTCCCTCGCTCACACGACTTTTCGAAGCCGCGGTGCAAGTAGCCAGGTTGGAGGTCGAGATTCAGGATCTTTTCGCCATCGAGATCGAGGACCATCCGGACCGTGCCATGCATCGCGGGGTGCGAGGGCCCCATGTTGAGACGCATCGGCTCGGTCGGAAGCTCTAGTGCAGACTCGTCGTTGAGCAGCTCGTCAGCCGGTTCCATCTAGTCCCCCGCGCCTTCCTCGACGACGTCGGCGGCCGCGCTCTCTGCCTCGGCCTTCTTCGCCGCAAGCCGCGCTTGCAGTTGCTGTGCGGCTTCGGAGTCGCTCAAGGTACGTCGCTGCCCTTGCTGAAGCCCGATGGCGGGCGACACTTGAGCGTCGCCGCCCGAGAGCCGGGCCTCCCAATCGATACGCGCAAATGGCTGCCCTTCCTCGATACCGAACGGCGGCAGCTTCTCGATCTCGTCAGTCTCGCGATACGGCACGAGGGGTTGTGCCCGGTCAATCGGGTAGTCCTTGCGGAGCGGATGCCCCACGAACTCGTCGTAGAGCAGGATCCGGCGAAGATCCGGATGCCCCGAAAATGCGATCCCGAACATGTCCCAGGCCTCCCGTTCGGCCCAGTTCGCCGCCGGCCATACCGGCGTCAGCGTCCCGAGTTCTTTGCCCTCCGAAATCCGGGTGCGAAGACGGATCCGGGCGCCGCTCGAAGATGAGCGCACCATCAGGATCACGTCGAACCTGGCATCCCGTCGTTCCGGATGGTCGATGGCCGTCAGATCGGTGAAGTGGTCCATCGCAAGGGCGTCATCCTCTTTGAGGAAGGTCGCGACCTCGACCCAGTCGCCGTCGGCAACCACCACTTCATGATCGCCGAAGGCGTCGCTCGACTCGAGAACGCGCTCACCAAACTGCTCCCGAAGACGGTCGACGACCGGTTGGCTCATGAGCCTTCCCCTCCGGTGTGTCCGGGGGCGTTCTCGGGAACCAGTTTGGGCGGAACGATGACGGGCTCGCGGTCGTTCTTTTGGATCTTCTCCTGGAGTAGCATGAGCGCGTCGAGCACAGCCTCGGGACGCGGGGGGCAACCAGGAATGTACACGTCCACCGGGATGACTTTGTCGACGCCAGGAATGGTGGTGTAGTTGTCGTAGAAGCCGCCGCAGGAGGCGCATGTGCCGAACGCGACGACCCATTTGGGGTCGGCCATCTGGCTCCAAATCCTTCGGACGACCGGGCCCTGCCGCTGGCTTATCGTGCCAACCACCCAGAGTACGTCGGATTGTCGTGGGCTGAACCGGGGTGCCTCGGCGCCGAAGCGGGCAATGTCGTACCGCGGGCCCGCGGTCGCCATGAACTCCATTCCGCAACACGCAGTGACGAAGGGGTACTGAAAGAGCGACCATTTCCGCGCCCACTGCAGAAGGTCGCTGAAACGCGTGGTCACCGCCACGTCTTCGCCGCCCCCCAGGACCTTCAACTCTCCCATTCGAGTGCTCCCTTTCTCCAGGCGTATGCCAGGGTCACCCCAAGCACGAGCAGGAACAAGACCATCTCGACGAAGCCGAACCATCCGAGCGTTTCGAAGAGACTTGCCCAGGGGTAGAGAAACACCGCCTCGATGTCGAACACCACGAACAGGATCGCCGTGAGGTAGAACTTTATGCTGAGTCGGATGTGCCGCGCCCCGGTGGTCTCCGAACCGGCTTCGTAGGGAATGGCCTTCTCGGCGGTCATGTTCTTGGGCCCCAAGGCGGTGGTCAGCCCATAGACGGAAAACGCCACTGTCGCGGCGATGCCGAGCATCAAGAACATCGGTAGATAGACCGAGAACATGCGGGGATCAGCTCCGAATTCCCGCCGCGCGGACGGGGCTAGTGGGGTGCTTAGTATCAGCCCAAGGGGGTGTCAATGAATGCCCCGGCGACGACGGCTTCGACCCAAGACGAGCCACAAGGCCCAAACCCCGACGAGCACCCCGGAGCTCTGGTTCGCGCGGCCGAGGCGGCCCACCGCGCACCCAGCGGTGTCTTCGACAGCGGGACGATTCGTCCCGGACGACGACGGCGGCTCCGGGTCGGCTTCTGCGCCGGGCGGGTTCTGTCGTCCCCCCAGATCGACCTCGATCGGCTCTCGTAGTTTGAGTGCCGGGTCGCCCAACAATGCGTAGACCCGATGAACCTCGATCGGCGCATCTTCTGCGGCTTCATGGGCGATGAGGATCGCTTCCCCGAGCGTTTCGGCATTCGACTGGAATGCGGCCCCCACGAGGGCGCCGCGCAACGCATCCGTGCTCGGGTGGTTCGACCAGCCCGTGGCGCTGTATACACCTGCCGCTTGTCCTCGCGCCACGAGATCCTGCCCAATGCCGCGAAGCCCCGGAATGTCGAATCGAGCGATGTTGCAAGTGAAGCCAAGAAACATCGGCGCGCTCGGGCCCTCGAGGGCGCCGAGGTCCGCTTGCGTCAACAGCCCCACGTTCGACAACCGGTCGAGACCTCCATGACCGACGAACGTCACCCAGCCGAGCGGTTGCGCCCATCGCTCGAACAACTCGAGACGCGCATCCTCGAGCCCCGTGTCGTCTAGATCGATCGTGGTCGTTCGATCGGTCGGGAGTACGCTCGCGAGCACCCGCGACGCTGCGCTGAACTGCCGACGGGGCGCCCCGTCGGACATGGCGAGAACGGCACTGCTTTCGTGGGTGGCTTCAAAGGTCTCGATCGCCGCCACCGCGGCGGCCAGTCCTTCGGCGTCATCGACCGGAAGCCGACCGATGGCGATCTCCGGAACACCATCGTTGCCCTCGACGTCCCCAAGCATCGAGTCGGACGGGAACAAACCTCCGTCGGTTTGCACGAGCATGGGCGGGATCGCGTTGCCGTTGGTCCCGAGGATGTTTCGGTAGTCGAAGTGGCCGCCACCGACGAGCACGACGTGACCGGGAGGCGTCGCCCACGTGTCCCACGCGTACTCCAAGAAGTCGCGAATCGACGCCGGGTCCGCCACGCCATGCGCGAACTCCCAAAATACGTCATCGATGTCGACAACGAGGGTCTGGTAACCGTCGCGCTGGCGAAGGTCGGCGAGCGCGGCGGCCTCCTCGACGAGATGCGATGCGGCGATGACCACATAGTCCGCTTCGTGCGCAGAATCCCTGAGCCCCGCCCCAAACCATGGGAGCGCCTCGTCGACGACAATCGACGAGTCTGACGCGACCGCGAGAAAACGCCGCTCCGACGGCGCGGCGAACCGGAGGTCATAGGCGTCGTTCGCCTGCGCGAGGGAGACCCTCCCATAGGACGACGGTCGACGTGGATCGGTGATGTCGTAGAGCCGGACTTCGGACCGAGAGAACCCGGTGACGACCTCAGGGCCCTCGGTTGCGCTCCCGAATCGAGCGTTGGCACCATTGGCCTCGGCCCGTCGGACGTAGTCGACCTCGACCCTGTCCACGTACACAACGGGCAGGAACTCACCGGCTCGACGTTGCGTGATCGTCAACGTCGTCTCCGCGGCGGTGTCGATGCCTTCGAGTGGAATCACGATCTCGTGCGCCCGTCGTCCCTCGAGAAGGAACGTTCCGAGGCTCTGCTCGCCCCACCGAACCTCAAGATCGAACGGCTGGTTCGGATGCTCGGTGGCACCGTGAATGAAGAGGCGAAGCGTCGTCGCCGTCGGGGTCGCGATCGATTGGAGGCGGATCGGAAGCGCCACCTCCTCATCCCCGGTGAGCGCATGCCAGAAAAAGAGGTCGCTTCGCGGATCGGGGTTGCCAGTGATGCCAGGGAAAACGTCCTCTTCGAATCGTGCGGTCGTCGCAAACGTATGGGCCGCGGCGGCCTCGGTGTCTGCGAGGGTCTCCATGGCCATCTGACTCCCGGCGCCGAACGAAATCAGATACCTGTGCCGCGCCGAAAACGGAGAAGTCACCGGCCCTGACACGAAACGAATCCCGTCGTTCGTGTCGATGGGCTCCCACGCAACGTCTGCTCCCTCGAGCACAACCTGGAGGGCGCCTTCGGCGATCGCCGCGCGCACCCGGTCGGCTGTCACCTCAAGCGCGGTGGCCAGCACTTCGGCGCGAACGTCGACCAGCCCTTCGGCGTCGACGACAACCTCCGCGGCAGCCGGGCCGGCCACGCTCTTCCGCCGAAACGACGACCAAGGGTCGCGCGTCATCGTGGCGATGCGCCGTCGTGGCATCGACCGAGCCTCCCGCCACGCGTCCCGACCGAAAGCCCCCGATCCTCGGATCGGAGCACGTGCTTCGGCGGGGCTTCGAAACGGACCGTGGGTCACCCTGCCCCCGGCCATGGTGACCTCTTCGATCAGGTAGCTCGGATTCATTCCAGGCAGTGAGTCGCGCACGAAATAGCTCCCGCCGCGGACGCGTCCATCTTGGGGCGCTGCGATTCGACCGACGCGTGAGCGTACGCCGTCGTCGGCAACGCGCCAGAGCCAGAACTCCGCGACCCCGATCTCGGTCGTCGTATCCCAGGCCACTACGAGTCCGTCGTCATCCTCCATCGTGCGAAACGCCGAGACCGAGGCAAAGGTCACCTCGGCACAATTGTCGAGTCGCTCCGAAGTCCCAGGCACCTCTTCGACGCACTCATTGGTCCCCCCACCGCCGTCGAGGTTGTCTTCTCCGTCACCCCCGCTGAGCGCATCGTCGCCACCGCCACCATCGAGGTCGTCGTTGCCATCGCCCCCACTGATCGAGTCGCCGCCCCCGCCCCCGAAGAGGTCGTCGTCACCGTCGCCCCCATCGATGGTATCGCCACCGCCCCCGCCGCTGACGATGTCGTTGCCACCCTCTCCGAAGATCGCGTCGCTGCCGCCGCTCCCGAACACCAAGTCGTTGCCGTCGCCACCGCAAATGTAGTCGTCGCCGCCAAAGGCGAAGATGATGTCGGATCCCCCAAAGCCGAAGATGCAGTCCGGTCCCCCGGTCCCGAAGATGAACTCGCCCGCCGGCGTCCCCTCGAAGTAGGTCGAACCCGGCGGGCAGACGTCGGGAACCCCATCCCCGTCCACATCGTCCGTGGCACACTGCGCGGCGGCCACGTTGCAAAGAAGCCACCCACTCACGCACACGCAGATTATCCGAGCGATCATCTTCATCTCCCCCAAGTATCGCAGAATTCCTTTATTAGTCGAACTTTACGCTAGAGCTAAAACTGGAGTGATCCCGAGGCGTATGCCATGGTTCGCTCGGGGATGCGGAACCAGGGAACCATGGTGGCGGCCTTGCTGGCGAGTCTGCTCCCAGCGGGCGCGTGGGCGCAAGACGCGTCCGCCGAGCCAACCGGAATGGCTGGAACGCTTGGTGCCCTGAACCGCGCGTTCGGCGACTACGTCGTCACTCCGCTCGGGGACGTCCTCTTCTTCGACGTCCTGTTCTGGGACAACGGAAGCGGGGCCAACACCGAACTCCCGTTCATCGTGGCTTGGTTGGTGGTCGGCGCAACGTTCTTCACCTTCCGATTCGGGCTCATCAATCTGAGGGCGTTTCGGCACGCGTGGGCCGTCACCGCGGGTCACTTCGACCGGCCAGACGATCCGGGTGAGGTAACCCACTTCCAGGCGCTCTCCTCGGCGCTCTCCGCCACGGTAGGTCTCGGCAACATTGCGGGGGTGGCCGTGGCGGTCGGGGTTGGGGGACCCGGGGCGATCTTCTGGATGGTTGTCGGAGGCTTCCTCGGGATGTCGTCGAAGTTCGCCGAGTGCACGCTCGGCCAGATGTATCGTGATCGGAGCGAGGACGGAAACATCCTCGGTGGACCGATGCGATACCTGCAACGGGGACTCGCCGAGCAGAACATGCCACGTCTCGGACGGTTCTTGTCGGTGCTCTTCGCCGTCATGTGCATCGGCGGGAGCCTCGGTGGCGGCAACATGTTCCAAGCCAATCAGAGCTACGCACAGGCCGCGCTCGTGCTCCCGTTCCTCGATAGCGGCTGGGGGGCGCTGGTGTACGGCGTCTTCGTGGCCATCCTGGTCGGGCTTGTGATCATCGGAGGCATCCGGCGCATCGGACGCGTTGCTTCGATCATCGTGCCGGCCATGGTCGGCATCTACCTGTGCGCAGGTCTCTTCATCCTCATCACAAACGCTGATCGAATCGGTCCGGCCTTCGCACAGATCCTCGCCGAGGCGTTCACGCCCAAGGCTGGCCTCGGTGGTTTCGTCGGCGTGCTGGTGACCGGTTTTCGTCGATCGGCGTTCTCAAACGAAGCGGGCGTTGGTTCGGCGGCAATCGCCCACTCCGCTGCCGCCACTCGCGAGCCCGTGCGCGAAGGGATCGTCGCGCTCCTCGAGCCCTTCATCGATACGATCGTCGTCTGCACGATGACGGGACTGGTCGTCGTCGTCACCGGGGCGTACTCGGATGGGCCTGAAGAGGGTGTGCTGATGACGTCCAAAGCGTTTGCCACCGTCCTTCCCTGGTTTCCGAAGGTGCTGAGCCTGGCGGTGTTCCTATTCGCATTCTCGACGATGATCTCGTGGAGCTACTATGGCGAACGGTGTTGGACGTCGCTGTTCGGGAGTCGGACATCGATCGTCTACAAGCTCCTCTTCCTCGCTTGTGTGATCCTCGGGTCGGTGCTCAAGCTCGCCAACGTGGTCGACTTCTCCGACCTGATGATCCTCGGCATGTCGTTTCCGAACATCCTCGGCGTCTACATCTTGAGCGGCCGAGTTCGCTCGCGACTCGACGACTACTGGTCGCGATACAAGAGCGGCCAGATGCAGCCCGAACGCTAACTGCTACCCTCGTACCATGTCGGAATTCGCGGAGCGACGGAACCAACTCTTGGACGCCATGGGCGATGGCGTCGCACTCTTTCCGTCAGCGCCGTCCGCGATCCGCAACCGCGATGTCGAGCACGCCTACCGCCAGGACAGCGACCTCTACTACCTCACCGGGTTCGACGAGCCGGACAGCCTCCTCGTCCTGACCCACGAGCACCAAGAACACCGCGCGGTGCTCTTCGTTCGGCCCCGCCACCGCGATCGTGAGATCTGGGACGGGCCGCGCGCCGGTGTCGAGGGCGCCATCGCGGACTTCGGGGTCGACGCGGCATTCCCGATCGACGAGTTGCCCAAGAGGCTCCCCGACTACCTGGGCAATGTCCACCGGCTCCACTATCGGGTCGCCGAGCATGACGCGACGGACCGGCTTGTCTTCGATTGCCTACGGCTCCTGAGACGCGGCGGTCGACGTGGGGTGGTGGCCCCCGAAGCGATCATCGACTCAGGGCTTCACCTCCACGAGATGCGTCTGCGCAAGAGTGCTTCCGAGCTCGCGACCATGCGTCGCGCGGCCGCGATCACTGGTGAGGCACACCAGCGAGCGATGGCCATGACCGCACCAGGGGTCCGTGAGTTCGAGGTCGACGCGGAGCTTCTGCACGTCTTCCGGAAGCGCGGGAGCGAGCGCCCCGCCTACGACAGCATCGTGGGGTCCGGGCCGAACGCGACCATCCTCCACTACCGCGCGGGCAACCGAGAGATGCGCGATGGGGAGCTTCTTCTCATCGATGCCGGCTGCGAACTCGACTACTACGCCAGCGACGTGACGCGCACGTTCCCGGTCAGCGGGCGCTTCTCGGAAGAGCAGCGTGCGATCTACGAGCTGGTCCTGACCGCCCAGAAACAAGCGATCGCAGGCGTGAAGCCGGGTGAAACCCTCGAGAGCCTCCACGCGGGCACGGTGCGGACCCTCACCGAGGGGTTGGTCGCCCTCGGGCTACTCGAGGGGGCGATCGACACCTTGATCGAAGACAAGAAGTACGAGCCGTTCTACATGCACAGGACGTCGCATTGGCTCGGAATGGACGTGCACGATGTCGGTCGGTACTACGACAACGGCGAGCACCGGCCCATCGAGCCCGGGTTCGTCCTCACCATCGAGCCTGGGCTCTACATCGCGACGGACAACGAGGATGTCGACGCGCGATGGCGCGGGATCGGCATCCGCATCGAAGACGACATTGCAGTGACCCAGACCGGTGCG
>JBCCHE010000062.1:0-23736 GCA_039028875.1 Myxococcota bacterium
CCCCCCCCCCCCCCCCCCCCCCCCCCCGCGCCGCCCGTGTTAGCGTCTAGCGTTGCGCATGGACGACTTGCCCGAGCGGTTCGGCGACTACGACCTCATTCGCCGACTCGGTGTCGGAGGGATGGCCGAGACCTTCCTCGCCGTTCAGCGCGGAGCCGCCGGCTTCGAGCAACGCGTATGCATCAAGCGAATCCTGGCAACCTTCCAAGAGGAGCCCGAGTTCGTTGCGATGTTTCGCCGCGAGGCTCGGCTCTCCGCGCTCCTCCATCATGGCAACATCGCACGCGTCCTCGACTTCGGCATCGTTGGGCAGGCGCACTACCTCGCCCTCGAGCTCATCGAAGGGATTGATCTCCGTGGCGTTCTCGATGCCCAACGCAACGATGGCCGAACCCTCGAGCCACAGCTCGTGTTGTACCTTGCACGTTCGCTCGGCTCTGCACTCGAGTTCGCGCACACTGCGGACGACCGCGGTGTTGCGGCCGGGATCCTGCATCGCGATCTCTCCCCTTCAAACGTCCTATTGAGCTACGCGGGCGAGATCAAGCTCGCCGATTTCGGAATCGCAAAACAAACCCACCGACCCGGCAGCCTCCGGAGCACGGCACTCAAGGGAAAGGTGCCGTACATGGCCCCCGAGTATGCGCTCGGGCGCCACTACGATGCTCGAACCGATCTGTTCTCCCTCGGCGTGCTCCTCTACGAATGCCTGGCTGGACGACGGCCGTTCGACGGAGAGAACGATCTCGAGACACTCGACAACGCGCGGCACGGCAGGTACGAACCGATCGGGTCTCTAGCGCCGGCGACCCCCGAGATCCTAAGCACGGCGATCGAAGCGCTGCTCCAACCCCACCCGCCAGATCGCACGGCCAACGCGACACAGCTCCTCGATCAGATCGAGCCGCTCCAGGAATCCCCTCTTTGCCGTCGAACGCTGGGACAGCTCGTTCGTGGAGCCGCGGACCGAGCCCCCATGCCGCTGGCGACGGGTCTCGCGTCGACTCGGCCGGCTCTTACTCCGCGTCCTCGGAAACGCCGTCCATCTCGGAACTCGAACCACCCACGGCGTTCTGGCTCTGCTCCTCGAGAAGGGTGAGCCCGATCGCCATCGCTTTGCGAACCCGTTCGAGAATGGCTTCGTCCGTGGCGATCTTCTGCATCGCGTCCGACAGTTTCGATTCGAGTTGCGACTTAACCGCTTCGAGCGAGCCCACACGAGACTCGAGTTCCCGCTTCTCGCCTTCGAGGGTCGAGACCCGTCCAGCGCTCGCGTCGAGCTCAGCACGCAGCCCGTCACGGGCCTCTTTGGTCTCGGTCAGCTCACCGGCAAGCCTGTCCCGCGTCTCTTGGGCTTCCGTAAGTTGCGTCGTGGTCGTCGCCAGGCTCGCCTCGACATCCGTGAGCTTCGTCTCGAGCTCGGCACCGCGCTCCGCGTTGAGCTGCTCTCGCTCACGCGCACCCCCGAGCTCGGTCTCGGTGTCCGCAAGCTTTCGGCCGAGCGTAGCCAGTTGCTTCGAGTGATCCGCTTCGAGTGTTTCGACCGCGAGATCCTTCTCGCCCTGGAGCTCGGCCTCCTTCTCGGCAAGGGTCCGTTTCCAGGCAGTCTCAACCTCGACCACCTGCGCAGCCGCTTGCGTTTCGAGCTCTTCGCGGGCCGTGGCGACCGCGGCGGCTTGCGCGGCGGCGGCTTCAGCGGCGGCTTGCGCGAGTGCCGCCGAATGCTCGTCGGCCAGCTCCGACCGCAACGTTCCGAGTGACGTTTCCTTGTCCTGCTGCGCAGCTTGAAGCGCGGCGGCATTGTCTTCTTCGAGCTTCGCGACCGATGCGGCCGCCTCCGCCTTCACCAAAGTCAGCGCGTCTTCGTGCGCAATCGCGGCCTTCCCAAGCTCTGCGTCGTGCGCGCTCTTCAGTGCTTCGATGTCAGCGGCTCGGCCCTTGCGTTCCTCCCCCAAGGACTCTTCAAGTCCGGACGCCTTCTGCTGCTCGCGCTCGAACCGCGCTTTCACGTCTTCGAACCGCTTGTTCGCGGCTTCCTTGTCTTCGGTAAGCCCAGCGATCGACTCTTGGGCCTTGGACAACGTGCGCTCAAGGCCAGCGGTCTTTTCGTCGAAGTCCGCGCGCGCACGTTCGAGTTCGATCGAATGGTCCTTGAGCTCGATAATCTCTTTGTCTTTGCCGGTCAGTTGATCCCGAAGGTCCAGGATTTCCTTGTCCTTCGAGTTCAAGGTCTCGCGAAGGTCGAGGAACTGCCGACTCGAAACGCCTCCCGAGGACTCGGCCAGCTTCGCCTTGAGCTCCGAAATCTCGGACTTCAGCCGTGCGACCTCGACCACCCCAGTGTTCTCACCGGGCGGCGGCCGCATCGATTCAGGCGGCGCAGCAGGCGGCATCGAGCTTGGTTTCGCGACCTCTTCGGGGGGGGCATCGGACACCATGATCACATCGTCGAGTTCGACGTCCTCGTACTCGCCGGTCGCAGGCCCGTCGGACGCCGGCTCATCGGTGGCTGCAGGGGCGCCCTCCACGGGTTTGTCCTCGCCCCCCATCATCAGCGCGTCAAACGCATCATCGGCAAACGCGTCGATCTCTTCGTCGATCTCCCCGCCGTTCGCTGGCGCATCACTTCGCGTGTCGTCGGACATCTCGTCTTCCCCTTCAATTTCGTGGTCGGTGGCGCTCAGAGGCTCGAGCGGAATTTGGGCTTGAATCCTGGCAACGAGATCCTCCGCGCTGATCGGCCTGCGCACGTAGTCCTCGGCCTTTGACTTCGTCTTTTGATGTTGCGCAAACAGGTTATCAGCGTTCTCGTCGTTTGACAGAATGATGATGGGGACATGTCCGAGGCGTTTGCTGCGCCTGAGCTTTCGCCCAACGAGAAACCCGTTGTCGTCGCTCAGCTCAACCGCAAGGACCACGATGTCCGGCGCTTGCGCCTTGGCGGCGGCCATCCCGGCCTCGCCGTTCGGTGCAAGCTCAACCTCGGTCGAATAGCGCCCCTCGAGCTCAGCCTTGAGGCTGTCCGAAAACTCACGATCGCTGTCGATCACCAAGACCCGGTGCAATGCGTTCCCCCCGAACTTGCAAAGTTCCGATACCGTCAAAAAGAGAATAGATGCCGGAGGGTTGCCCTGTCAACGGCGACGCCGGGTTTCTGGGACGGTTCGGGCAGCGGGACTAGTTGCCCACGCGGGCATTCGCGGCGAGCTCGAGGAGTGCTGGTCGCTGGAGGTCACCGAAAAAGGCGTAGTTGAGACCGCGATGCTGGCGGATGGGCACGACGTGGTTCCCCACGTTGTAGTAGTGAAGTTCACGTCCGCCTACATGCGTGCGCTGAGCATCCTCGACCAACCCAGGGTCTCGGAACACGAGCAGCGTCACCCGATGCCCCCCGTAGTTGTAGTAGAGCGCCGCTGCGGGCTTGTTGCCGAGGCGAATGTACCGAGCACCGACGAGCTGCGCGGTGGTCTGCCCGTCGAACATCGCGGGCTTCACCGGAAACGGTGTCTTGCCGCGGAAGTACGTGACCACCTGCTGGGGCTCGGCGGCTTCCACGTCCGAGGGAAGCTTCTGGGAGTGCAGGTTCACCACGTCCTGCAGCATCCCCATGCTCGCGCCCTGGTAACTGGTGCCCTCAGGAAGGCCGACTACGCCCCCAAGCACGAGAAGCGCCACGGCCGCAGCCGCGATGGGCCACGCCTGCTTCCATCGCATCGGACGAGCGTGGGGGACGCCCACATGATCCTGGCGTGCCTCGTCGATCTCATCGAGGCGGTTGAGGACGCGGCCCCACAGATGGTCAGGCGCATCGTCACCGCCGAGTGCGCCCCGCGTTTGCTCATGCATCGATGTCTCGAACGCGAGAAGCTCCTGGCAACGCACACAGGTTTCCAGGTGTCGCTCGAACTCGATCTGCGTCGTGGGGTCTAGCTCTCGATCCACGAACGCTCCGATATGACGTCGTACGAGTTTGCAGTTCATGATCGCGTGGCCTTCCGTGAGCGAAACGCCTCGAGAGAGACAGGTTCGGATCCCTCAGGCTCGTCCGCCGCCGTGGGTTCGACGATTCCGAGTTGGATCGCCTGTGCCTCAAGTGAGACCTGCAGCTGTTTGCGAGCGCGGTGTAGCCGCGACATGACCGTGCCGATCGGACAACCCACGATGTCGGCGATCTCTTTGTAGGAAAGTTCTTCGACGTCCGCGAGCAGCACCATCGCCCGTGCATCCTCTGAGAGCTCATCGAACGCACGCGTGATCTCCCGAGCGATCAGGCTCCGTTGCGCGTCGCCTTCAGGATCGGTCAGGCCCCGCATCGTCGCACGGCTCATCACGCCTTCGCCGACGGGTGCGGCCATGGGGCCGTCGAGCACTTCCCGCTCCCTCACGGCGCGGCGGTATCGGTTCACGAACGTGTTCATTTGAATCCGCAGGAGCCACGCTTTGAAGTTCGTGCCTGCCTCGAATCGGTCGTAGAACCGATACGCCCGGACGAGCGTATCTTGAACGAGGTCCTCGGCGTCGACGGGTGATCGGGTGAGCCGGAGCGCGGCGGCGTACAGGTTGTCGAGATGCGGGCGCGCGTCCGCTTCAAACAAGCGGCGCTCACTGGCAATCTTCTTTACACTTCTCGCCATGGGCCCTGTTCGGCCAACCTGCGGCCGTCGGAATTATTCCGGAGAGTCCGGCGAGTCGGCACTTGAGGAGGTCTTTTCGGCAGTTTGCCTGATTTTGGCCTCCAATTCCTCGATTCGAGCCTGAAGTCGCGCGACCTCCCCCTGAAGCTGCTTCACGTGCGCGGCTGCGCCGTCGAGGAGCGCGCGGACACGGTCGTCTGCTGCGCCGCGTACTTCAGCGCCGATTTCCTCGGCTCGACCGACCAGTTTTCCGACGGGGCCCTCCTTCAGGGTGGTCAAGAAACGCTCTCGCCCGGCTTGAATGAAATCCCGAAGGCTGCCCACCGACCACGCGGTCGCCTGCCCGCTTTTCTGCTCTTCGTAGATGATCTGTGCCAGCGTCACCTTGGTAAGATCCTTCTTGGAGCGGTTGTCGAGGACTCGCACCTCTTCACCTTCGCGAACGAAGGCGGCGATTCGGTCGAGCGTGACATAACGGCTATCTCGGGTGTCGTAGAGTTTGCGGTTGGCGTACCGCTTGATCACCCGGACTTGCTCGCTTTGCGTCATGGCGTAGCGAAGCTAGCGCCTCGACGCAACGCGTCAAGCTGGCGATTCGGAACACCGTCGCTAGGCTTGCACAGGGGGTCTGGTGACAGAGGAGCAAGCGGCGTACGAGGGTCTCTTCCGAAGGCTCTCGCGGATCGACGAAATCGCCATGCGAGCGGGCCTCTTGGTGGAACAGCTGAGCTCGCTCGAGTTGGCCGACGGCCTTCAGCTGGTCGAAGACGCCTACCGGGGAGCCGCCCTCGGGCTCCCCGACGCGCAGCGGTCTTTGCTCGCGCTCGGATGGTCGCTGTTCGACCCGAGGCTCGAGAAGCGACGCGCCGCCCTCGGTCTGGCGGCACGTCAAGAAGGAAGACACTGGCTATCCGACATGCTCCTTGCAGCGGCCCCGACCGATGAGGTCGGCGAAGATACGGCACGCCGCGTCCCGGACTTTGGGCGTGGTCGCCCCCTCACGCTTGGGGAGCGAAAGTCGCTCGCCCGAACGCATGATCGTGACTTGATCCAGAGAGTCGTTCGGGACCCCCACCCTGACGTCGTTCGCATCCTTCTCGACAACCCTGCGCTGACGGAAGAGGACGTGGTTCGGCTGAGCGCGATTCGGCCCAACGACCCTGACGTTCTGCGAGCCGTCTACCGACACCCCCGGTGGGTCGTCCGCTACCGGCCACGGCATGCGATCGTCCGAAACCCGGCATGCCCCCTCGACATCGGCCTCCTTCTAGTGCCCCACTTGCGCACTGCGGAGCTGAAAGAAGCGGCGATGGCTTCGGGACTCGCCGCACCCCTGCGGTTGAGCTGCCGAATGATCCTCGAGTTGAGGGACGCGCAGCCGACTGCCCTTGGGTGAACGCAACGCTGTCTAAGTCTTGGTCTCGACTTTGCGCTCGACCACCTCGGCATCTTCGACCCGAGACGCGGCCTGGTCAGAAACCTGCTTGTCGCTCGGGGTGACGTCGATGTCGTCGTCGGTGTTGAGACCGCGCTTCAGGTTGCGAATCGCCTTGCCGATCCCTTCGCCGATCTGAGGAAGGCGGTTCGCCCCGAAGATCAGAATGACGATCAAGAAGACAATGGCTAGCTCGCCGAATCCTAGATTGGGCACGGTTTCCCTCCTTCAACTACGGTACGCCGGCCGGAAGGCGACTGCAAGCCCAGGGGGTATGGTATGGAGGGGAAACCGCGCATGGAGCACTACGTTAGCCTAGATCCAAGCAAGCTCCGTGGCGTCGTCTTCGATATCGACGATACCGTAACCAGGGACGGGGTCCTGGAGGCTGAAGCATTCTCGGCGATGCACCGGCTGCGTCGGGCGGGGCTCTCCCTGGTGTCGGTCACCGGCAGGCCGCTCGGATGGACTGACGTGGTAGCTCGAATGTGGCCAGTCGACCTTGCGGTCGGAGAGAATGGCGCCGGCTGGGCCTGGGTCGAAAACGGGAGGTCGCGGGAAGGCTACTTCGCGAGCGAGGACGAGCGTCGCCAGCAACGCGTCATGCTCGACGCGGTCGCACGCGCCGTCGCCGAACGAATGCCGCACGTTGAGCTTGCCAACGACCGGGGCGCGCGCCGGTGCGACCTGGCGTTCGACATCGGTGAAGAACAAACCCTGCCGCCAGATGAGATCGATCTGCTGGTGGGGATCATCGAGGAGCATGGTGCGTCAAGCTTGGTTTCGACGGTCCACGCACACGCCACCCCGGGAGACTGGGACAAGGCGCGCGGGCTCGAAAAGGCGTTTCGAGACGTACTCTCGGTCGAGCTCTCGGCTGAGGCGGATCGTTGGCTGTTCGTGGGCGACAGTGGAAACGACGCAGCGGCGTTTTCGTTCTTTCCAGTCAGCGCCGGTGTCGCCAACGTCCGCGAACACCTCGACCGACTCCCAACGCCGCCGGCGTACGTCACGGACTCCGACCGTGGGCTCGGTTTCGCCGAGCTCGCGCACCACGTCTGCCGGCATCGTGGCTAAGCGTCGCGACAACGGCCCGAAGTCCGGCGCGAACTCGCACTACTCCGATGGACGCTACTACGATCAGACCTATCGTCGGCGCCGCGAAGACGTCAGGTTCTATGTCGAACGGGCCGTGGCTTCGGGCGGACCCGTCCTCGAACTCGGAACAGGGACCGGTCGGGTGGCCCTGTCCATCGCACGGGCCGGACTCGAGATCGTCGCGGTCGATGACTCGGCCTTCATGCTCTCCCGCGCCCAAGACAAAGCCGAACGCCTTCCTCGGGCGGTTCGAAATCGGGTCGAGTTCAGACGGGGCGACCTCAAGAGACTTCGGTTGAAGAGGCGCTTTGCACTCGTGATCGCCCCTTTTCACGTGTGGAATCACTTGTACACGCATGCTGACATCACCCGCGGGTTTCGGACGGCGCACCACCACGTGAGACCGCGCGGCAGGTTCGTATTCGACGTGCTTGTTCCTGATCCAGTCACCCTCGGCCGCGACCCCACGAGACGCTATCGCGGGGGGCTCGTGCCCCACCCACGGGACGGGGAGAAGTATCGCTACGGAGAGTTCTTCCACTACGACACCGCCTCCCAGGTCGAGACCGTCACGATGGACTTCGAGCACCCGAGCGACCGAAGCCGCTCCTTCTGCACGAAGCTCACGCAACGTCATTTCTTTCCCGCCGAGCTGGCCTCGTTGGTCGAGCATCACGGGTTCACCATCGACTCTCACACGGGCGACTTCCGCGGCGAACGCATCACCCGAGCGACCGAAACGCAGGTCGTGGTCGCGCGACGGCGAACCCGATAGCGCGCCCACGCGCCCAAGCTCGACTACTCGCGAAGGAGCACGTCGCAGTAGTACTTGATACGCCGCACGAGCTTGCCGTGAGGTCGCTGATGGATGTCTTTCTTCAGCGCCAACATGACGCGTCGTTGGAACGTGTACGCGTTGCGCTTGCGGGCAACCGGCGGTCCCCCGCCCGCGGCCTCGATCGGCAGCCAGAGCGCCTCGCGCGGCCATTCCCATGCCTCGAGGTCTTGGTCGTCGATGGACGCCAACATCTGTTCGCAGAGGCTGCGTTTGTTGGCGTCGCCGGCCACCTCAGCAGCCCATTTGTCGATCGAATCCCCGACTGGGCGATCGTGTGCGTCAACCGTGATCGGGTCGCCCATCCCCTTTTTCGCGGGCGCAGCCGCCCCATAGTTCACCGCATCGGGGTCGTGATCGACGCCCAGAAACGCGAACACGCGCTCGAGCTGCGAATCGGGGTTTTGCACGAGGTCCTCGTAGGCAACCTGCAACAACGGCAGTGGGCGCTCCCGAAGGAATCGACCCATCGCAGGGACGTAGCGCTCGAGGATGGGGTTGTACGCGTGAGCGGCTTGCCAATCGCCTTCGAAGAAGCTGTTGGCGTAGGAGCTGAACACGGCCAACGGATGCCGGGTCAACAGGACGTACTTGGCATCGGGATAAACCCGCTGCAGGAACGGCAGAACCAGCGCGTTGGCGGGGGTCTTGTCGAGGAAGTAGCTCGCGTCCGAGGTCGACAGCATGCGACCATACAACGTGTCGGTGTAGGCGCGGACCGCGTCGAGGTAGTCGCGCTCTCCATTGGGAAGGTCCTCGATGAAGGCACGCATCGCCTCCGCCGCATTGATGTGGTCGTAAGGAGCCTTGTCGACGTTGCCGTAGACCCCAAGGTGCGCCATCGGCGAGATGAGGTGGGGTTCGGGGTGGGTGAAAATCTCCCGATGCGCCCCGAGCATTCGCTGCAGCAGGGTCGAGCCCGCCCGGGGCGGCGACACGACGAAGACCAAAGACACGAGACCCCCTGACACCGACGGCTATGCCGACGCCTGTTCGCTGGCGGCAAGCTGCCTCAGAACGTACTGCAGGATGCCACCGTGCAGGTAGTACTCCACCTCTTGCGGCGTATCGAGCCTCGCCTTGACCTCAAATGAGGCGCCCGAATCCGTGGTGACCGTGAGATTCTTGCCAGGGGCGAGATCCCCGCTGATCCCTGTGATTGAGAAGGTCTCCTCACCCGTGAGGCCAAGGCTCTGTCGGCCGTTGCCATCGCAGAACTCGAGGGGCAGCACGCCCATGCCGATCAGGTTCGAGCGGTGGATCCGCTCGTAGCTCTCTGCGATCACGGCTCGGACCCCGAGAAGGAGCGTGCCCTTCGCAGCCCAATCCCGCGACGACCCGGTTCCGTACTCCTTGCCCGCAATGACCAAGAGCGGCGTATCGTCTTGCTGGTAGCGCATCGCGGCGTCGAAGATGCTGGTCTGTTCGCCGGTCGGGAGGTAGCGCGTCACGCCTCCTTCGGTGCCAGGCGCCAGGAGGTTGCGAAGCCGGATGTTTGCGAACGTGCCGCGCATCATCACCTCGTGATTGCCGCGACGGCTACCGTAGCTATTGAAGTCGCGCGGGGAGACGCCGTGCTCTTGAAGGTAGCGCGCCGCAGGCCCGTCGAGCGCGATCGCGCCAGCCGGCGAGATGTGGTCCGTCGTCACAGAGTCGCCCAAGAGGCAAAGCACACGCGCCCCTTCGATGTCGGCTGGCGCCGCTGGGGCACCTGCCTGCACGCCCACGAAGAATGGCGGGAGCCTCACGTAGGTCGATTCTGGATCCCACTGGTACTGGTCGGCTTTCTCGAATGTGACCTGCTGCCATTCGGGCGGCCCATCGAGGACGACCGCGTACCGCTCGAGGAACTGCTCCTTCTTCACGGAAGAGCGAAGCGCGTCGGTGATCTCCTGATGAGATGGCCAAACATCGCGAAGGAACACATCGGACCCGTCGGCGCCCTCCCCGAGCGGCTCCGACTCGAAGTCGATGTCCATGGTGCCCGCCAGCGCGTAGGCAACGACGAGTGGCGGCGACGCGAGGTAGTTCGCGCGGGTCAGCGGGTTTACCCGCCCCTCGAAGTTTCGGTTCCCGCTGAGTGCGGACGTGACGACCAGGTCGTGGGCCTTGACCGCTTCGGCGATCTCGGGGTCGAGCGGGCCGGAGTTGCCGATGCATGTCGTACAGCCATATCCCACCAGGTTGAAACGCAACGCTTCGAGGTCGTCCATCAGGCCGGACGCCTCGAGGTATTCAGTGACGACCTGGGACCCCGGCGCCAGGCTCGTCTTGACCCACGGCTTGGTCTGCAGGCCCTTCTCTCGGGCTTTCTTAGCCACGAGGCCCGCGGCAAGCATGACGGACGGGTTCGAGGTGTTGGTGCAGCTCGTGATGGCCGCGATCACCACGGCACCGTTTTGGACGGAGAATGTCTCGTCGCCTCGTGTCACCTCCGCCGACGTCTCGGCCGAGGCCTCGAAGCCCTCGAGAACGCTGTGCCACGAGCGTTTCGACTCCGACAGCGGGATTCGGTCCTGTGGACGCTTCGGACCTGCAATCGAGGGGACGACGTCACCGAGATCGAGCTCCAGCGTGTCCGTAAAACGCGGCTCGGGCGCGCTCGCCGAGTGGAAAAGCCCCTGCTCTTTGAGGACGCGCTCGACGACCTCGACGTGGGCTTCGTCGCGGCCGGAAAACCGAAGGTACGAAAGCGTCTCGTCGTCGACTGGAAAGAAACCCATCGTCGCACCGTACTCAGGCGCCATATTCGCAATCGTGGCGCGATCCGGCAGCGACAGCGACTCCATGCCTTCGCCGTAAAACTCCACGAACTTTCCGACCACACCTTTGGCGCGGAGCATCTCGGTCACCGTCAAAACGGCGTCGGTCGCGGTCGCCCCCTCGCGAAGCTTGCCGCGCAACTTGAAGCCCACCACTTGGGGCAAGAGCATGCTGATCGGCTGACCGAGCATCGCGGCTTCGGCTTCGATCCCCCCGACGCCCCATCCGAGAACGCCGAGGCCGTTGATCATGGTCGTGTGGGAGTCGGTGCCAACGAGGCTGTCGGGGTACGCCACCGTGCTTCCGTCGAGGTCACGCGTGAACACGACCCGCGCGAGATGCTCGAGGTTGACCTGATGGACGATGCCGGTGCCTGGTGGAACGACGGTCATGTTCTGAAACGCCGTCTGGCCCCACTTGAGGAACTGATAGCGCTCTTGGTTGCGTTCGAACTCACGCTTCACGTTGTCCTCGAACGAGCGCAGGAGGCCGTACGAATCGACCTGAACCGAGTGATCGATCACGAGGTCCGCCGGCTGGAGCGGATTGATTCGGCTGGGATCGCCGCCCATGGCGGCGAACTGGTCTCGCATGGCTGCAAGGTCGACGACCGCGGGTACCCCGGTGAAGTCCTGGAGCAGCACCCGCGATGGCCGGAACGCGATCTCGGTCGAAGGTGTGGCCGCCGGATCCCAGTTCGCAACGGCCTCGATGTCCTGCTGGGTGACAGTTGACCCATCTTCATAGCGAAGCAGGTTCTCGAGAAGCACTCGAATCGAGTAAGGGAGCGTCGCAATCCCCTCGAACCCTGCTCGGACCAGCGCGTCCAACCTGTGGATCACAACCTGCCGGCCCCCGGCATGAATCGTAACCCGGCTCTGAAAGGAGTCCTGTGATGTCATGTGGGATTGCCTACCACGCGGCGTGTGGCGCGCCAGCCCGATCCTCCGCTAAGCTCGAGAACGGCGCGTGACAATGGCTCGAATCAGAGCTACAAGCGCAGCCCTCAAGGCGCCGTAGCCAAGTGGTAAGGCAGAGGTTTGCAAAACCTCCATTCGCTGGTTCGAATCCAGTCGGCGCCTCCGGTCTCATCGTCCGATTCAGGGGGTCGCAGAAGACCGACCAACCGGACGATGCGAACACGGGGCTAGGTCATGCTCGTAGGTTCCGCCGCCATCGATTTGCTGAGACCCCGCCCTAGAAACCTACGCCGTCGCATGATCCGCAACCTCACCCTAGTGGTTCTGTTGACGGCGGGGGCGTTCGCAGCGGTCATTCTCTTCAACGCCCGAAACACCGAGAAGCGCGTCGCGCAAAATCGCATCGAGCACGCCACGCAAGTCGCGGCCGAACAGTTTGAGAGTCGAATCAGCCCCGTGGAACAGGGCCTCACCATGGCCTGGGAGTGGGGCAAGATGGGGCTCATCGACGCTGTTCGGGTGGACCGGGTCGTCAAGGAGCTCACCCCGGTGCTCCGTCCACTCACGAAGGTCTCATCCGTGATTGTCGCGGACGCGGACGGTAGAGAGATTCTCCTCGCAGCCAATCGTGGGGCCGACGGCACGCTCGAGGGCTGGACCACCCGAACGCGGCGTCCGGGCGCGGAGGGCCCCACCTACGAAGAGGGCCGGTGGAACGTCGAGGGCAGGATGCTCGAGAAGACCCCTACGACGATGGAAGACTACGACCCGACGACGCGTCCATGGTTCGTTGGTGCGATCGACCATACGCCCATAGAATCGGTGTTCAGGAGCCCCCCGCATCCGCTCCCCGACGGCAACGCGTACGGCGTGAGCCAGTCGATGCGATTCCAAGCGAGGGAGGCGCCACCGACGGTCGTCGCGTTCGACATGTTGCTCACGGGGCTATCCGAGATGGTCAACGAGATCAACGTGAGCGAACACGGCGCGGCCTTCCTCTGCAACTCTGCGGGAGAAGTTTTCCTTCCCTCATCGGCATCGACGCCCGAACAACCCCTTGCACCGGTCTTCGTACCCCCGACCGAAGTTGAAAACCCGCTCGTGGCCGCCGCCATGCAGGCCTGGCTGGGCGACGGGACGGACGACGAACGACCTGTCCATTTCGGTCGGGGTCGCGATGCAGGCTGGGCGGGCTTTACCCTACTGGACCCTCGGTCTCAGCTCTGGATGGGCGTCGCCGTGCCCGACGAAGACATCTTCGGAACCCCCTTTGAAGGGACCGAACGCCTGGTGTGGGGCCTGGCCGCGATCCTCTTTCTCGGCATCTTTGCCACCGTGTATCTGTTGCGCGGGTACGGCGCGAAGCTTCGGGACGAATCGATCACGAGAGTCGAGGACGAAACTTTCGCCGAAGACGTCCGAGCCTTGGTCGCGCGCGGTGAAGGTCCCACGATCGAGTTCAAGTCGACGGTCCGACGAAACCTCAAGACCGACAAGAACAGCAAGGACATCGAACTCGCGTGGCTCAAGGGAGCCGTCGCCTTCATGAACTCGGATGGTGGAACGCTCCTCATCGGCGTGGGCGACGACGGCGCGCTACGTGGCATTGAAGACGACGGGTTCGAAAGCCCCGATCGCTGCCAGCTCCACCTCAAGAACCTCGTCAATCAACACATCGGCGCCGAATTCTCGCAGCTGATTCGTTTCGCTGTTCATACCGTCGATGAGCGGAGCATCGTGGTCGTCGAATGCGAACGTTCGTCCAGGCCGGTCTTTCTCAAATGGAACAACAAGGACGCCTTCTTCATTCGGAGCGGCCCTTCGAGTGTCGAGCTCTCGTCGCGGCAAGTGCTCGAGTACGTTGGTCAGCGTTCCTAGATCAAGAAGAAGCGTCGACAGCGGCCCGCCACCAGTTCCCCGCCGTCAAGGCGCCTTCATGAGGGTGTTCCGGTCGGTATGGTGGAAGGGTTCGGACTGGCCCTTGATGCGCATCACCGTGTCTTCCTCATAGGTAAACGAGCCGTCGTCCCCGAAGCTCACGTCGATATGGTATCGAATCGTCTTGAACTCGGCGTCGAGAAACGGACCCGAGCAGATCCCAAACACGTCCGATCCCACCTCTGCCTTCAGCCGGAAGCTCCGCGCGTCGGGTTTCGCTGGGCCACCGGCAAGGACCATGATCCCCCGCGGCACGATGAAACTCAGCATCACTTCGCCACGCTCGGCGTCCCAGAGCCAGTAGCCGACCTCTTCGTGAAAGGGCGCGTCCGCACCGAGTCGCCAAGCCACTTTGGAGTAGCGGAGCCCGTAAAGGGACTGTCTGTGGTTCTCTACGAGCCCCGTAGGCTCAAAGGTCAGTCGCTCGCGAAAAGCGTTTCGTTCAATCTCACGGGGATCGTCATCGGGAGAAACGTCGGCACCACGCTCGCCCTCCCAGACCCCTTCAAGCGGCGCCAATGGCCCGAGCTCAGAAACACGCGGTTCGTTCATGCGTCGCACTGTGATCCGAGAGTCGGTTTCACGCCAGCCGGTCTGTGATCAATGCGCGGGCTTCGACGATGTTGTCTTCGATTGAGCAGTATCGCCACGATCCGTACCTGCCGATCGAGTAGATCGACTCTTCGGCAAGCATCGACTTGAAGAGCGCCGCCTGCTCGATCGACCCCGTGGTGATGTGGACGTAGGCCGGGTCCAAGATGACATGGTGCGACGCGACCAAGGTCTGATCCGTGACGACCCCGCACGTTTGGAGGTCGGCCAACACGCGCGGGAGCCACCGTTCGGCCAGCCCGGGCTCAGATTCGGTCTCACGACTCAGCCCAATCTCCACGTAGAGGCTCATGCGCTCTTGCTCAAAGATGTTGTCGTAGTAGCCCACACGGTAGAAGCAGAGATTCCTTTGGGGGTAGTAGATCCAATGCACCCCGGACCGTCCTTTGCGATCGAAGCCCAGGTTGAAGACGAGCACACGGTTCCAGTCGAATACGGACGGATCGTGCGACACCCCGCAGACCTCGAGTAGCGAAAGCAGGGGCATCGTACTGACGAGGCGATCGTAGGAGATGGATCGACGATTCGTTCTTGCCACTTTCGCACGCACGTCGATGCTCACCACGCGCTCTTGGCAGAAGATCCGATCGGGAGCGAGGTCACGGGCAAGCGCCTCGACGTACTGCACGGCACCGCCTTCCGGATACGTGAAGGTCGTATTGTAGCCGCTCTTGTCTGCAGGCTTTCGACTCAACATCTCCGCGGTCGTCGCGTGCGGAAAGAACCGACCCATGGCGTCGACGTCCAGCGTGGCGACGTTGGTCGCGTAGAGCTTCTCGTTGTATGGCACGAGGAACTTCTCGGCGATCCCGCGCCCGTACCGCGCGTAGAGCATGTCTTTGAAGTTGCCGATGCTTCGGCACTCGTCCCTGGCCTCGAGGTCGCGGACGCACTGCTGGTATTCCTCGGGCGGAAGCTGATGGAGGTGCCGCTGAAACGGGAAGTCGATCAGCGAGTTCGCGTACCAGATCCGACTCGCACGCTCGACGCGTAGCACGCGTCCACTCATTCTTGTGACGAGATCGGCCTCGATGTCCGGGTCACGAAAATGAAAGAAATGACCCGAGTAGTCCCACGTGAAACCGTCGCGCTTGACCGTCCGACAGTAACCGCCGATCTCGGGCTCCGCCTCCACGATGAGATAGTCCGTGTCGCCGAGTCGGTCCGCGCAGGCGAGGCCCGTGATGCCGGCACCAACGATGAGCGTGCGGGTGTGGGTCACCGCTTCAGCACTACCACACCGACGGACTATGCGTCGCGGACGAACCCGCGCACCACGCGCAACCCGTCTCCTTGCCTGCGCCCGATCGCGACCGGCTCTCCATCGGCACCGAAGAGCGCAAAGGAGGCGTCGGGCCCTGCGTCGCACCAAACGCCGTCCAGCACGTTCGCGCCTGGGATCGACCGGCCGTGCCGAGCATGCTCGGCGCCGTCCGCATCCAACGTGACCTTGGGGAGCGCGCCACAGGCCTCCGCAAGCGACACGAGTCGCGACTCGATCTCATCCCGCATCATCCCGTCTCCGCGCACCGCTCGGGCCAAGTCGAAGCCCCCACTCGCGGTTCGCCTGAGCTTCGTGACGTGGCCGATCGTACCGAGGGCTTCGGCGAGGTCGCGCGCCAACGAGCGAACGTAGAACCCTTTGGCGCAGTGGAGACTCAGCCGGATCTCCGAAGGCGAAACGGCCTCCACATCTGCGGAAAACAGTTCCACCTCGCGCACCGGCGCCTCAATCGACTCGCCACGCCGCGCCCGCCGATAGAGCGGTGTGCCGCCCACCTTGATCGCACTGACCTGCGGCGCCCGCTGCGGGTGGCTTCCGAGGAACTGCCTGAGGGCCAGCTTGACGTCCTCCTCACCGAGAGGGGGGACCTCGGAGGTCGCCGTGACGGTGCCATCCGCGTCGAGCGAATCGGTGGTCACACCCAACGCAATGGTCGCTTCGTAGCGTTTGTCCTGCGCCTGCAGGAACGAAACGAGTTTGGTCGCCTCACCGACCGCAACGACCAGAACCCCAGTGGCGAGAGGGTCGAGTGTCCCCGCATGGCCCACCGAACGCTGTTGGATCGCCCGCCTGACGCGTTGCACGACGTCGTGCGACGTGCAGCCCGAAGGTTTGTCGACGACAACGACCCCGTTCATCCGAAGTACTCGGACAGGACCTGGCGGAGGCGCCGATCCCCCTCTTCAATGGTGACGTCGAGCTGAGTGGCTGCAGCCGCTCGGTGACCGCCTCCCTGTAGCTCCTGCGCAACGCGCGACACGTCGGCTTCTCCGCTCGAGCGCAGGCTTATCTTTGTCTCGATGCGTTCTTCTCCACTCGGGTCGGTCACTTTCCACTCCCATAGAAGCGCACCGATCTCCACGCCCTCGACGCGGCGGGCGTAGTTCACCATGCCCTCGACCATGTCGTCGTCGGCCCCGCATCGCTGCAGCATCTCGCGGGTCACCCGAAGGATGGCCACGCGGCCGTCGAAAGCCACTTCGAGCGTCGCGATGATCTCGGCGAGGAGGCGCAAGCGTGCGGTCTCCCAGCGTTCGAACAACTGGTATGCGATCCCCCACGGATCCGCGCCGGCCTCGACCAGTTTCGCGCCGAGACGAAGTGTTTCGGGTCGAGTCGACGCGTACCGAAACCCGCCAGTGTCCGAAACGATGGCCGCATAGAGTGGGGTCGCAGCGCCGTCCGGAAGGCCGCTCATCCCAAGCGCCTCGATCAGTTGAACGACGACTTCGCCAGTGGCCGCAGCATGCGTATCTCGAACGACGATATCACCCACATCGTCGTGCGCGTGGTGGTGGTCGATGATGACCACCGGTCCGGTGACTTCGGGGCCGGGAAGGCCGGGCGGCAGCAACTTGCGAGCGGCGATGTCCATGATCCAGGTGGCATCAAAGGTCGTCCCTGGCTCGAACGAAGCCACCCTCTCCTCGTGCTCGACCAAGAACGCGAGGGAGTCCGGGATCGACTCCGCCATGAAGAGCGTCGCTTCCTTGCCCATCTGGCGAAACATCGCGATCAAGCCAAGCGCCGAGCCGAGCGAGTCCGCGTCGGGTCGCCGGTGACAGGCCACCAAGAAGTGCTGCCCCTGGCGGGCAACGCGAAGCGCCTCCTCCATCATGGGGCACCTCCAGAATCTGGAGGCTCATCGCCGTCTCGAAGCTCGTCGAGGATCGCTTCAATCCGCAGCGCCGAGTCAACGACGTCGTCCCAAAAGAACTCGAGCGTCGGCACGTGCCGAAGCTGAAGCCGTCCGCCAAGCTCGCGGCGTAGGAACCCAGACGCACGCCCAAGCGCGTCGACCACAGCTTGCTGTTGACGTGGTCCAACCTCTTCGAGGACGCGAACGTAGACGCGTGCGATGCTGAGATCGTCGGTCATACGCACGACCGAGACCACGACCCCTTGCGCATCCGGGTCCCTGATGCTGCCTCGAAGAACGAGATCCATCAGCTCGGTGCGAATGCGCTCGGCCACCCGATCGGCTCTCCTAAACCCTTTGTTCTGAGCCATCAGCGCGCCCACTCCCCAAGCTCGCCCACCGAAAGGAGCTCGGTCGACCGATCGATGACGACAGCCTCGGTGGCACCCTCTACGAAAGTGGCGACGGATTCGAGCATCGCGTCTGCATGCCGTCGGTCGTTCGAGACGACGGCGAAGCCGAGCAGGGCCTGCCTGTGGACGTCTTGACGTCCTATTTCGGCGACCGCGACGTTGAAGCGGTTTGAAGCCCGATCGACCACGCGGCGCACGATTGAGCGCTTGGCCTTCAGCGAGTTGATGCCGGGAAGAGACAACGAGATTTGGCAGACTCCGACGACCATGGGGGACCTCGGGATTCAGTTCACTCGAGGGTTGCCTCGACCTGTTTCTCTTCGAAGCACTCGATGACGTCTTGCTCTTTGACGTCGTTGTAGCCTTGAAGGCCAATGCCGCACTCCATACCAGCCTGGACTTCTTTGACGTCTTCCTTGAAGCGTCGAAGAGAGCCCATGGCGCCTTCCCAAACGACCACACCATCACGGACCAGACGCGCTTGGGCCCCGCGGTTGATCTTGCCTTCGAGGACCATGCAGCCGGCGATGGTCCCTATCTTCGGGATCCCGAACGTCTGGCGCACTTCGGCCCTTCCAAGGTCGGCCTGCACCACGGTGGGCGCCAAAAGGCCCTTCATCGCCGCCTTGACGTCGTCGATCGCTTCGTAGATGACGTTATAGGTCCGGATCTCGACGCCTTCCTTCTTTGACGTCGACGAAGCCTTGCCCTGGGGTCGAACGTTGAACCCGAGCACGATGGCCTGCGATGCACTCGCCAACATGACATCGTTCTCGGTGATGCCACCCACACCGGTGTGGATGACGTTGACTTTGACCTTGTCGGTCCCGAGGTCCGAGAGTGAGCCCTGAAGCGCTTCGACGGACCCTTGAACGTCCGCCTTCACCACCAGCCGAAGCTCTCGGACGTCGCCGCTCTGCATCAGCGCCTGGAGCTGGTCGAGGCCGCGAAGCCCACCGGCCGGCGCAGCGCTCGTCGAGCCCGGTTTCTTGCGAGATCCGGCGACCTCTTGCGCCTTGCGCTGGTCGGTCACCTGGTAGAACACATCGCCCGCAGCGGGGAGCTCCGCGAGCCCGAGGACCTCGGCCGGGGTCGCAGGCCCGGCAACCGTGAGCTGCTGGCCGCGATCATCGGTCATCGCGCGAACACGCCCCCACGCACCGCCCGCCACGACGTAGTCGCCGGTATCGAGCGTACCATCGCGAATCAGTACGTTGGCGACCGGTCCACGACCGCGATCGAGATAAGCTTCGAGGACCACGCCCTCGGCCGGGATGCTCGGGTTCGCCGTCAACTCGAGAACCTCGGCCTGTAACAGGACGTTCTCGAGGAGGGGGTCGATCCCCTCACCGGTGATCGCCGAACACGGGATGTACATGGTGTCACCACCCCAGTCCTCAGGTTGCAGTCCAAGTGCTGCGAGCTCGTTCTTGACCCGATCGACGTTGGCCTCGGGCTTGTCGACCTTGTTGACCGCCACGACGATCGGCACCTTGGCGGCCTGTGCGTGATTGACCGCTTCCTTGGTCTGCGGCATCACGCCATCGTCGGCCGCGACGACCAGGATCACGATGTCGGTCGCCTGCGCGCCACGCGCACGCATCGCTGTGAACGCCTCGTGGCCTGGCGTGTCGAGGAACACGACGGTGCCCTGATTGGTATCGACGCGGTAGGCACCGATGTGCTGAGTGATGCCGCCGGCCTCGCCAGCTACCACGTCGGCTTCGCGAATCTTATCGAGCAGAGATGTCTTTCCGTGGTCGACGTGACCCATGACAGTGACCACCGGCGGGCGGTGGGCTCGATCGTCGGCCTTGTCTTCGAATTGACCACGCGCGTCGCCAACGATTTCGTCTTCGCTTCGGGCGACGTTCTCGACTTCGTAGTTGAACTCGCTTGCGAGAACAGCAGCCGTATCGGCATCGAGCGTGCTGTTGATGTGAACGCCCGAAACCCCGAGCTCCATCAGGCGCATCAGCACGTCGGTCGCTTTCAGGCTCATCCGTTGGGCGAGGGTTTGGAGCTGTACGTTATCGTCGATGCGGATCACGCGCTTCTGAGCGCTTGGCACCGTGATTTCGGTCTGCTTCGGCTTCTTGCCGGGCTGGAGTCGTTTCTTGCCAGGGCGCCCCTGCGGCCGACCGGTAGGCCCGATCGAGGACCGGCCGCGAATCTCTCGCCGCCTTGGCGCATGCTGCTCGCGTTGGGCGGCGTGTTCTGCGACGATGCGCCGCCGTGCCCCTTCCGACAGCGGCGCGGCGCCTGGGGCCTTCGCCTTTCCGCGGCGCATGACGCCGGGTGGTAGGGGATCGTGGGAGAATCGGCCCTGTTCCTCCGGAGTAGGCGCCGGCGCGGGCGGCGGCTCCGAGATTCGGGGCTCTGGGGTGGCTTCGGGTTTCGCCTGCGAGCTTGCCAAGGCCGCGGACTCGGCGGCCACAGCGGGGGCCTCGAGCGGCGCGGGCGTTGGCGGCGCCGGTGGGGTCGCGACCGGTGAAGCTGGCGGCTCCGGGGTCGCGTCGGTCGCTGGGAATACCTCCGCGGGGACTTGCGGTTCGTCGGGCTCGGCCGTCGGTGGCGTTGCCACGGGCACCGGTTCCGCGGCGACCGCCGGCTCCTCGACGGCTTCTTCCTTCTTGCGCCGTTTGCGGCGGACCACAGTCGGTCGAATTCGTTCCTCCACGAGCGTCTCGCTTCGGTCTTTGCCGAGGGCGCGCTTGACGCGATCGACCTCCGCTGGGTCGAGAACGCTCATGTGATTGCGCACCTGAATCCCGAGGGTCGCCATACGCTGGATCAGGTCGCGATTCTCGACCCCCAACTCTCGTGCGACCTCGTAGACCCGAACCTTACTCATTCATCCTCCGATAGTGCCTCGATGTGGGCGAAGCACGCCAGCATCGCCTGGGCGATACCTCTGTCCGTCACCAGCGTCACACCGAGCTCATGCCGGGACAGCGCCTCTCCTAGGCTCGCCTTTGTCCCCCAAGTCGCCGTGGCGCAACCGATCGCGGTCGCAAGGCCGCGAATCTCCGTCGCACGGCCCCGCGCATCTGCGGCCACCAGCAATAGGGCGCCGCGGCCTTGCGCCAGGGATGCGCGGACGGCGTCGGTCCCGGCCTCGAGTTTCCGACTCCGCCCGGCCGCCTGATAGAGGCCCTGAAGACGCCTCTGGTATTGCTCGACGATCATCCTCTGGACGCTCTCGGGCTCGAGGGTGACCGTCCCATTGAGCGCGCGAGCTAGAGCGCCCCGTCGGAGGGCGCGCGCCACACAAGAACGCCTCGCATGCACCGAAATCCCTCGGCCGCCGAGGCGTCGACCGAGGTCCACCGCGACAAACGGCGCCGTCGGACCGACCACCAGACGAACCAGCGCGACGCTCTCGTCGCGCGCCCCGCACCCGGCACACATGCGACGTGATGCCTTGCGTCCTTGCCCCGCCGCGGCCATCGCGTTCGTCACCAGCATCGCCCTACCCAGGGGTCTCCTCCGAAGGCGGCGCGGCGGATGGCTCGTCGGCGGTCGCGTCCGACGCTTGTTCGGCGCGGGCGGCCTCGGCTTCGGCGAGCGCCTGCGCAGCGGCGGCTTCGGCCGCTAGACGCGCGGCCTCGGCCTCGGCAGCCGCGATACTCTGAGCGAGTCGCTCCTGAACCGGCGGCCACTCGGATTCGACGAACACTTTCGCACCCTGTTTGAGCACATCGGCTTTGTGCGCACCGAGACCGGTCTTGATAGCAAGACGGTCTGTGTCCTCTTCGGCCAAGATCGACTCCACCGACGAATACCCGCTTTGTTCGAGCTGATCGGCCACCCTGGCGTTGACACCACGCACCAGAAGGAGCCGCGCCCGCTCACTCGGGGCTTCGCCGAGGTCACCCATCGCTTCGAGACTCTCCTTGCGAAGGGCCTCCATCGCGTTCGATGCGTCCTCGCGAAGCGCAGCCACCTGCTCGGCCGATACGCCAGGCACGGAAGCGAGCTCGTTCTCGCTGGCTTCGACCACTTCGTCGAGACTTCGGAAGCCCATTCGATAAAGAGACCGGGAGACCTCTTCGTCCGCACTCAGCCGCGAGAGGGCAGCCATTGCTTCCTCCTCGATTTGCTTGAAGCGCGACTCACTGACGATATCGAGCCGCCAGCCCGTGAGTTGGGAGGCAAGCCGGACGTTCTGCCCACGCCGGCCGATCGCGAGCGAGAGTTTTGGATCCGGAACGACGAGCTCCATGTTGGAGTTCCCCTCGTCGATCACCACGCGAACCACCTCGGCAGGCGCAATCGCGTTGCACACGAAGCGGGCGGGGTCGCGATCCCACGGCACAATGTCGATCTTCTCCCCGCGAAGCTCCTGGACGACGGCCTGGACGCGCGACCCCTTCATGCCGACGCAGGCGCCGACGGGATCCACATCGGAGTCACGGCTGCTCACGGCGATCTTGGACCGTGCGCCAGGCTCGCGTGCCGCCGCCACAATGCGAACGATGCCTTCGTAGATCTCGGGGACCTCCATCTCGAACAGCTTGACGAGCAGCCCCACGTCAGTGCGCGAGAGGATGATCTGCGGCCCGCGCGCCTCGCGGTCGATGTCTTTGAGAAACGCGACGATGCGGTCGCCCGGGCGATAACTCTCGCGAGGGGTCTGCTCTCGAGGGGGCAAGACCGCTTCAACGCCACGACCCAGGTCGACGATGATGTTCGAGCCGCGCTCGAAGCGACGAACCACCCCAGTGATGATCTCGCCCTGCCGGCTCTTGTACTCGGCGTAGACTCGCTCGCGCTCAGCGTCGCGGACGCGCTGGATGATGACCTGCTTGGCGGTCTGGGCGGCGATTCGGCCGAACCGGCGCCGGCTTTGCTCAAGGCTGAGCAACTCCCCAAACTGCTGGTCCTGCTCCCGCGCCCTGTCGCGGTCTTCGGGGAGATAGAAGATCTGGAAACCGAGCTCCTCCCCGACCTCGGCCTCGAGCCCATGGGTCTCGGCCTCCGCCATCGAGATTTCTTGCTCGCTGTTCTCGACGTCGGCCACGACGGTCATGTACTGAAACAAATCCACCGCGCCGGTCTCTTCGTTGAACCGAGCTTCGAGTTCTCGCTCGGGGCCGAAAGTTCGCTTGGCGGCCGTCAAGATCGCCTGTTCCGTCGCCTCGACCAGGACCTTGGGGTCAATGCCCTTTTCCTGGCTGACTTGTTCGATCACGTGCTGAAGCGACAGCGAGCTTTGTTGCATGGACATCTACTCACCTACTTTGAGAATCGGTACACGAGATTCGCCTGGGCGATGTCATCGTGCGGAATGTGAACAACGGTGCCGTCTTGGTCCAGCTCCACGGTCCCGTCGACCACCCCGAGGAGCCGCCCCTGGAAGCGCCTTCGTCGGTCGATGGCGGCCCGGGTCTTGAGCTTGATGTCCCGGCCGCTGAAGCGCTCGAAGTCGGCAAGCTTAACCAAAGGCCGCTCGAGGCCCGGTGAGCTCACTTCGAGCCGGTAGGCCCCGCCGGGGAGGAGGTCGTCATGGACGTCGAGCGCCGTGGAGGCATCCCGGCTGACGCTAGTGCAATCGTCCAGCGACACGCCACTCCCATCCTCGCGGTCGGGCGCCTCGCGATCGATGACGACGCGAATCACAGCGCCGACGCGCTCGCGCTGGTAGCGGACGTCGACCAGTTCGACCCCATGTGCCTTGCAAATGGGGTCGATCAGGGCGGCGAGCGCCTCTCCGAGCTGTTGGTTGCCACGCGACAAGAATAGAGCTCCCCAAAACGAAAAATGGGCGGGCCAGGGAGGCCCACCCAGGTCAGGTAAACCAAATTTTCAGTGGCGCAGGTACCACACGCCCGAAGCGCCCGCAAGCAAACCGACACGCCGATGTCGACCTGCCGTTGACACCGGGAAACCCCTCTTGGTATGCCCCCTCGGTACCCCAACCGAATCGGTCGGGTAGCAGGAGG
>JBCCHE010000063.1:0-23640 GCA_039028875.1 Myxococcota bacterium
GACGAAGATCACCAAGAGTCGGGCCGAACAGGTCGTCAACTGTGTCTTCAACGCGATGACCGCGGCGCTCGAGAACGGCGAGGGGATCGAAATTCGTGGCTTTGGCAGCTTTACGGTTCGTCAATACAAGTCATACAACGGGCGCAATCCGCGCACTGGGAAGCCTGTGCCGGTTCCCGAGAAGCGTTTGCCGTTCTTCAAAGTTGGGAAAGAGCTCAAGGAACTCGTCAACGGCGGGATCTCCGAGCCCGGCGAATAGGGAACACCGATGAAACCCGAAGCGCAGCTCGCCGAGCTCAAGCGCGGGGTGGTCGACCTGCACGTCGAGGCCGATTTGTTGGCGCGGCTGAGCGAAGGGCGGCCTCTCAAGATCAAAGCCGGCTTCGACCCGACCCGACCGGATCTTCACCTCGGGCACACCGTCCTCCTGAACAAGATGCGTCAGTTTCAGGACCTGGGGCACCACGTCGTGTTCGTCGTCGGAGACTTCACAGCACAGATCGGCGATCCGTCGGGAAGGAGCAGCACACGTCCCGTCCCGACACGCGACGAGATCGAAGAGGGTGCACGAACGTACGCCGAGCAAGCATTCAAAATCCTCGATGCTGACCGGACAGAGATCGTTTACAACGGGAATTGGCTGGGGAAAATGGCATTCGACGATGTCATTCGGCTTGCCGGCAAGTATACGCTTGCGCGCATGATGGAGCGCGACGACTTCAAGCGAAGGTGGGCCGAGCATGCGAGCATCTCACTGCACGAGCTCTTGTACCCGTTGGCGCAAGCCTATGATTCGGTCGTGCTGGAATGTGACGTGGAGCTCGGTGGCACCGACCAGCTCTTCAATCTGTTGGTCGGCCGCGAGATCATGCGCGAGATGGGTCAGCGTCCGCAGATCGTCATGACGACCCCGATCCTCGAGGGGATCAACGCGCGTGTCGAACGTGGCTCGATCGTCGGCGCCAAGATGAGCAAGTCACTCGACAACTACGTCGGGGTCGATGAAGCGCCCAAAGAACAATTCGGAAAGTTGATGAGCGTCTCCGACGACTTGATGTGGCGCTACTACGAGTTGCTCTCAGCCGAACCAACAAGCGTGGTTACCGAACGCAAGAGCGCGTGCGCGGCGGGCACACTCAACCCCCGGGACGCGAAGCTCGCGCTCGCCAAAGAGATCGTCGGCCGTTACCACGGCGCGGCCGAAGCCGATGGCGCCCAAGCCGCCTGGTTGGCCCAGTTCTCCAAGCGTGAGGTGCCAAGGGACATGCCGGTGCACGAGCTCGCGATCGAAGGCTCCGACGTTTGGATCCCGAAGCTCCTGAGCGATCTCGGCCTGGTGAAGAGTTCGAGCGATGGCCGGCGGAGGGTGCAGCAGGGGGGCGTTGAAATCGACGGCACGCGGGTGGAGGACCCGCAGGCCAGGCTCCAGCGGGGCGGCCCGTATGTCATCAAGGCCGGAAAGCGGGCCTGGGCCACGGTCACCCTCAAGTAGGGGTAGCCGCCGTGAGGCGCACGGGCACCTTGAGGATTTACGGTTAGAAATGGCTTGACGATGTAAATTTTACATCGTAAGGAGATTTCCGTGCCGCGCGCGAGCCTTACCCAAGAACAGGTCGACGCCTTTCGGACGCGTGCCGTCGAGGCCGCCACCGCGCTTTTCGCCGAGCGCGGCTATCGAGGCGTGACGCTGCGCTCGCTTGCTGCCGCACTCGGCGTGAGCCCGATGACGCCGTACCGCTACTTCGAGAACAAAGAAGAGCTGTTCGCCTTGGTCAGGACCGAGGCTTTTCGGCGTTTCGCCGACGCGCAGGGTGCGGCCATGCAGGGTGCGGCCGGTCCCGAAGAGGCCCTTCGCGCCGGTGGGATGGCGTACGTGCAGTTCGCACTCAACGAGCCGGCCGCCTACCACATCATGTTCGAGCTTCAGCAAGCGCCCGCGGGCACCTACGAGGCCCTCGAGCGAGAACAGAAGAGGGCGTTTTCGTTTCTACGCAACGCGGTCGAGCGCGCAGTCGCCGCGGGCCTGATCCACGGCGACCCACTCCGCCAGGCACACATGCTTTGGGCCAAGGTCCACGGCCTCGTCTCACTTCACCTCGCCGGCAAGCTGCTGATGGGGTGCTCGCTCGAGGACCTGATGCCTGAGATCTTCGAGTATCGAACCGCCGCCGAGTAGGCGCGGAAGGAGTCAACGAATGCGAATCGGAACATCGTACAAGCAGCACCGCGACCTCGCGGAGCACTGGGATGCGATCGTCGTGGGGTCAGGTATCGGCGGGCTCTCGGCCGCGGCGATGATGTCGAAGATCGCTGGCAAACGGGTCCTGGTCCTCGAGCGTCACTACACGGCAGGTGGGTTCACGCACACGTTTCGCCGTCCCGGGTACGAGTGGGACGTGGGCGTGCATTACATCGGAGAAGTCGCGCGCCCGGGTTCCATGATGCGGCGCATGTTCGACTTCGTCACCGATGGCGAGCTCGGCTGGGAAGACATGGGTGACGTGTACGATCGGATCATCATCGATGGACGCAAGTACGACTTCGTGAAAGGCCGCCGTCGCTTCCAGGAAACGATGCACGGGTACTTCCCGAACGATAAGGCAGCGATCGACCAGTACTTGGAGAAGATCCAATCGACTGCCAAGAAGGCCAGCCTCTACTTCGCGGAGAAGGCCGTGCCTTCGGTCGTATCGACGGTGGTCGGCGGCTTGATGCGGCGTCCTCTGTTGAAAGAGGCGCGCGTCACCACGCGCCAGGTGCTCGAGAGCCTCACCGACAACCAAGAGTTGATCGCCGTCCTGACGGGCCAGTGGGGCGACTACGGCCTCGTGCCGGCGGAGAGCAGTTTCTTCATTCACTCGCTCGTCGCCACCCACTACCTGCGCGGGGCTGCCTATCCCATCGGTGGATCGGCGCAGATCGCGAACACCATTCTTCCGGTGATCGAGGCATCCGGGGGCGAGGTGCTGACCAACGCCGACGTCCAGGAGATCGTCATCGAGAAGGGTCGGGCGGTGGGCGTCAAGCTCGCTGACGACCGCGTCCTCCGGGCTCCGATGATCTTGAGTAATGCGGGCATCGCGAACACGTTCGGGCGTCTTCTTCCGACGGACGTGGCCGAGTCGCAAGGGTTTCGGAAGCGAACCGAGGCGATTCAACCGTCGGTCGGACATCTGTCTGCCTACATTGGGTTGGAAGGGACCACCGAGGAGCTCGGTCTCGAGAAGACCAATCTTTGGGTCTACCCATCGCCCCACCACGAGGAGAACGTGCGCCGGTTCCAAGCTGACCCGACGGCCGAGCCGCCTGTCGTGTATCTGTCGTTCCCGTCGGCCAAGGACCCAGATTTCGCGCGGCGCTATCCTGGGAAGTCGACCATCGAGGCGATCACCTTGGCACCCTATGAGTGGTTCAGGGCTTGGGAGGACACCTCATGGAAGAAGCGCGGAGACGACTACGATGCCTTCAAGGCCAAGCTTCAGGATCGCTTGCTCGAGACGCTTTACGCCCAGGCACCGGCGACCCGAGGGAAGATCCAAATCTGCGAATTGTCGACGCCACTCACGACACGGAACTTTGCGGCGCATCCGCACGGCGAGATCTACGGCCTCGCCCATACGCCTGAGCGCTTCGAGCAGCGGTGGCTTCAACCACGTACGCCGGTCAAGGGGCTGTACCTGACCGGTTCGGACATCTCGACCGCCGGGGTCGGGGGGGCGCTCATGGGCGGCGTGTTGTGTAGCTCCGCGGTGCTCGGACAAAACGTGTTGTCCACGGTGCTGAAGGCCGCCACGCCGGCTGCCGCTCAGGTCTCGAAGCCTGCACCGACGCGGGTCTGAGCGCGCGGCGCGACACGTTGGTTCCGCGTCAGGCGAGGGCGGTCGCGGCGATGATGTCTTCGACTCTGGGTCGATCATCGGGCACTTGTTCGAGGAGCGCATCGGCTGGGGTTTGAGCCTTCTCGAGCAGTTGCCGCAGCGGCGCGAGGAGTGTGGCCTCGTCCTCTCCCGCCGCGTTTGTGTCGGCGAGCCGCCGGAGACCGCCTTCTGCGAGCTCGAGCACCTCCCCAGCCCAGTCCGCGGCCTCCCGCCCGAAGAACTTCGTTCGGACGCCGTGCCTCGCAAGCGTGTCTCGGTGTCGCTCGACCTCCGATAGCGACCAAGGGTCGACCCACCCCTCGAGGACGCCGAGGCTTCGTTCGTCGTAGAGGAGTCCCTTCCAAATCGCCGGGAGGGCAAACGACAGCTCGCCGCCTTGGGCGTCCGCGCCTCGATACTCGAGCGTATTCTTGAGGCGAACCTCCGGGAACAGAGTGCTCAGGTGAATGGTCCAGTCATGGTGGGTGGGTTTCGTCCCCTCGAACCCGTCCTCCATGAAACTCCGAAAGGTCTGGCCGGTGTTGTAGAGAACGCGTTCGCCGCGCTTGACGAGGAACATTGGAGCGTCGAGCGCCCATTGAACGTAGTCGAGGTAGCGCGGGTGATCGCCCCAAGCGAATGGGAGCAAGCCGGAGCGATCCGGATCCATGTGTTGCCAGACCAGGGCGCGATACGACACGTAGCCGGAGCGACGACGTTCCTGCCACGGGCTGTTCGAGAACATGGCCGTGATCAACGGCTGCGCGCGTAGGCCGACCCGGAGTTTGCGCATGGCGTCTTCTTCGGACGCGTAGTCGAGGTTCGCTTGGACCGTGGCCGTCTTGGTCATCATGTCTGCGGCCATCGGGCCCCGGGTCGGCATGTACTCGCGCATCACCCCGTAGCGAAGCTTCGGCACGCGCGCGAGCTCGTCGACGGTACCGAACGGATGGCACCCAAGGCCCAACCAGACGAGGCCGAGCTTGTCGATGATCGGTCGGAGTTGTCGCCAGTGCGCGTCCGACTCCTGCTTGCCCTCGTGAACGGTCCGAAACGGCGCTCCGGATAGCTCGATCTGACCGCCGGGTTCGAGGGTGACCGAGCCATGTCCGCGCCGGAGTGCGACGATCGGACCGCCTTCGGTCTCGCGCTCAGGCTCCCACCCGTGGTTGTCGATCAGATAGGCGAAGATCGACGTGACGCTGACGTCCCCGTCATAGGGGATCGGCGCACCGCCAGGCCGCAGGACCGCAATGCGCTCGGCCTCGGTGCCGATCAGCCACTTTTCGCGAGGCGTCTCGGCCTCGTGAAATGGCAAAAGCAAGTCATCCAACTCGCGAACGGGCGCATCCGGTGCAGGCAAGAGTCCTCAGTCGGCCCGTCTCGAACGGGCGGCGGACCCTACCACGAAGGACGCGGGAGCGCCGGCTCACCCATGGGACCCCGGCGCTGCCGTCGTGCTCAGCGCCGCGGTGGGAGTGTGCGCCCCCCGAGCTTCATGCTGTTTTCCCGTGTTCGCGTCAGGATCAGTTCGCGCAGCCACCGATGTCCCGGATCTTTGTGGGTGCGCTCGTGCCAGTAGAGGAAGATCGGCGTGCTCGGCAACGAGATCGGGGGCTTGAATACCGACAGCCCGAGCTCTTCGTAGACCGACGTGGCGAGCCCTGCGGGGCATGTGAGGAGATGGTCCGTGCGGGCGACCAGGAACGGCGCGCTCAAGAAGTGGGCGACTCTCGCGACGACCCGACGTTGCTTTCCATCCTGTGCAAGGCGAGCGTCGACGACGCTCCCGGGTTGGCCCTCGGGCGCGACGAGCACATGTCCTTCGGCCAGGTAGCGCTTGAGCGTGAGCGAGTTCCGCAACCGTGGATGGCCACGTCTCGCCACGACCGCGAAGCCCTCCTCGAAGAGTTTGCGTCGCCGGATTCCGGCGGTCTCCCCCATCTGCACACCCGGAACCGCCTTGTCGCCCGGCGCGATCAAGATGTCGGCACGGCCGCGCGCAAGGGCGTCTTGGCCGAGCCCTTGCCGGCCGGCCATCGCGACTTGGACACCCGGCGCCTCCGCGTCGAGCTGAGCGAGCAGTGAGGGCAACAAGAGGAGCTCGACCATGTCCACTCCGGCGAGGGTGAACGAGCGCTGTGCCGTCGCTGGGTCGAAGTCCGCCTCGGGCACGACGGCGTCGCGCAGGTTGGCAAGTGCGGCGCGCAACGGCTCGCGCATCTGTTGTGCGCGATGCGTGAGGACGAGCGAGTCGCCGCTCGGAATGAGGATTGGGTCGTCGAAGAACTGTCGCAGGCGAGCCAACCGATGACTCATTGCCGACTGGGTCACCCCAAAATGCTCGGCCGTTGCGGTCACGCTCCGCGCCTCGAGAAGCGCATCGAGGGTGACCAGCAAGTTCAAGTCGAGCTCCGACAGCTTGGGCTCAGGTGCTCGGGGCTGTGTGGTGTCCGGTCGCATGCAATTCGCTAATGAGATAGCTCTATCTGATGAAAGCGCTTCATTCAATGGTCGAGACCGGTTTGGTCGAGCCCCGTCAGTGTGCGACAAACCGGCTGAAGCTCGCTCGGACACCAACAAGGAATCCATGACATGACGGTCCAATTTGAAAGCCGACAACACGTCGCCATCCTGACGATCGATCGCCCCAAGGCACGCAACGCGGTCAACGCGGCGGTGGCCCAAGGGATGGAATCCGCGCTCGACCGCTATGAGAGCGACGACTCGTTGTGGGTCGCGGTACTCACCGGGAACGGCCCGGTCTTCAGCGCGGGTGCCGACCTCAAGGAGATCGCCGCGGGCAACGCAAGTGCCCTGGGAACCCAGAAAGGAGGCTTCGCGGGCTTGGTCCAGCGTCGCCGCACCAAACCGCTGATCGCGGCTGTCCAGGGCCCCGCACTCGCGGGTGGTTGCGAGCTTGCACTCGCTTGCGACCTCATCGTCGCCTCTCGCGACGCGTTCTTTGGGTTGCCCGAGGTGAAACGGTCACTCCTCGCGGTGGCCGGTGGGCTGTTCCGCTTGCCGCGCGCCATCGGCATGGCCCAGGCGATGGAAGTCATCTTGACGGGCGATCCGTTGCCTGCGCCGCGCGCCTATGAACTCGGGATGATCAACCGCTTGGTCGACGCCGACCAAGTCCTTGCCGAGGCCCTCAAGCTCGCGGAGTCGATCGCCGCCAACGCGCCTCTCGCAGTGCAAGCGAGTCGCCGACTTGCGGCCGATGCGTTTTCTCGCGACGAGGAGTCGTTGTGGCAAGACGGTTTCGACGCGTTCGCCAAGAACCTCCAAACGGAAGACTCGAAAGAGGGGCCGCGCGCGTTCATCGAGAAACGCCCGCCGTCTTGGAAGGCGCGCTAGGGACGCCTTCTCAAGACGACCCTTAGGCGGCGGCTTGTCGGGATTCGCCAGCGCCCTTGGGCTCGGCGCGATTGTTCAGCGCCGCACCGAGGAACCCAAGCACCGCTTGGATCCTGGCACTCTGGCGTACGTCTCTGTGCACGGCTTGCCAGATCTGCCGGGGTTCCGGGGCTCCGCTGACGGGAATACGCACCAGGCGTTCGTCCCGATCTGCGATCAGGCATGGAAGGAGGGAAATGCCCACGCCGGCGACAGTGGCCGAGTACACGGCCGAGACGCTGTCGACGCGAACCGCGACGTTGGCACGGGCGGCACGCGCCTCGAGCCAGGTGTTCTCGCGATGAAAGGGTCGCCGGTCCGCGAACATGACCAGTTCATGGCCATCCAGGGAGTCGGACGGCGTGCCAAAGCGTTCGATGTACTCGGCCGCTGCGTAGAGGCCGACGTCAACGAATGCGAGGCGCTTGATCACGAGGTCGTCCTGCGTCGGACGCAAGAGTCGCACGGCAATGTCCGCTTCGCGCCGCGTCAGGTCGACCTCCTGATTCGTACACATCAGGTCGAGTTGGATGCCGGGAAACTCGTCCCGGAAACCTCGCAGGTGCGGAGCAAGGAAGCGGGTCGTCAGCATCTCAGTCGCTGCCAGGCGAACCGTGCCCTCGAGCTTTCGGTCTTCGCCGGCAACGTCGCGCTCGACCCCAAGCACTTCGCGCTCGATGCCGGAGGCACGGGGCAGGAGCCGGTGACCCGCCTCGGTAAGGACATACCCACCGGGGGTTCGATCGAAGAGCCGGGCGCCGAGCTTGTCCTCGAGCTTGATGAGGCGTCGACTGACTGTGGTGGGGTCGGCATGAAGCGCTGCACCGGCCGCGGCGAGCGTGCCCTGGTGGTGGAGCGCGAGGAAATAGCGAATGTCGTTCCAGTTGAACATAAGTAAGTGCCTACTTATAGACAGTCTTTCTGCGAGTCAAGCCGGGCATCGTCCTGCAATCTCGCATCGGGCTGGCGGTTCGCGACGGACCCGCCAACCCGAATAAAAGACTGTTATTCTAGTTGGTTAGTGGGCCTGAGGGACCTCGGCGACCGCGGCATCCTGGAACGCATGGAACAGCTGTGTGCACAGGGTGTCCCATCGTCCGCACATGTCGAGGGTGGCCGGATCGGTCGCGGCCAATGACTCGTGTCCGAGGACGGCACCGAGCTCCTGCGCGAGGGCGTCTCGGTGCGCAGCGTCGGTATCCGGCAGCATCTCGCTCACGAACTCGTCTGGCGAGTACCAGCGCTGCGCCGCGCGCTGCATGTCCATGAAGATGCGGGTCAGCAGGAGGTTTCGTGGCCCCTCCCAGGCGCCGTTGAGCACGACAACGTCTCGGTAGAGACGGGGGATCGACGAGAAGTCTTCCATCAGCCCGTGACCTCCGAAGATCGACATGGCCGTTTCGGTGAGGCGCGAGGCGTCTGCGCTCACGACGAGCTTGTGCAACATGATCAACATGCGCAGTCGAAAGCGACGCTTCTTGTCGGCGACCTCGTCGTCGGGAGGCGCATCGGCTTCGTCGAGTTTCGCCACCTCGGTGATCTCGCGCTGCAGTTTGAGCAGGCTGGCGACGTTGCGTTGGGAGGCGTGCCGCAGCTCCTGGACTTGCCGGGCCACGAGGCCGAACCGCTCGATCTTGACCCCGAACGCGGTACGCCACTGCGCGTACTGCTCCGCTTCGCGCGCCGCGCGGATGAGGTAGGCCGCTGCGCCTACACCGGTCGCAAACCGTGAGTGTGCAAGGACGATGCCCACGATGTTGGCCAAGCCACGCTTCAGGTCGCCCACGGGGTACGCCACCGCACCGTCGAAGGTGATCTCGGCGGTCGGTAGTTCTCTTGTGCCGAGCTTCGACTTCAACTTGTTGATGACGTAGCCGTTTCGACGCTCGCGTGCTTTGTCGCCCGGGAGCCACATCGGAACCACGAATGCGGCGACGTCTCGGCTGCCGGCTGGCTTCGCGGTGATGATCGCGTAGTCGGCTTGCGAGGCCGAGCAGTAGAACTTGGTGCCGTGGATTCGCCACCCTTCGTCGGTTTGTACGGCTTCGACGCGGTTGGCTTGCACGTCCGATCCACCCTGGATCTCGGAGAGAAACTGCGCGCCAATCGCGAACTCGCCGTCCTTGCCTTCTTTGAGGTGCTCGAGGATCTCCTTGAGCTCAGGGGTGTCGGCGAGCTTCTCGAGGATCAGGACCAACCCGCTTGTGCAGCAGTGTGCGCAGCCGACGCCGGCTTCACCGATTTGCGCCATCAGGAACGTTTTGATGAAGGTGACCCAAGGATCGGCTTCCGCGCGGAACATGCCTTCCGCCCAAATCTCGCGCTCGAGTTCGAGGGTCTCGGCCGGACGGACGATCCTGTCGATCCGGTTGTTGTGCCCATCGAAGTGAAGAAGGGAAGGGGCGTTTTCCGGTCGACCGGCGATGTCCGCCAAGTGTTGCCATCGCGTCGACAAACGATCTGCGAACCTTGCGAGGTCGGCCCGGGTATCGGCATCCATCGGGGGTGCGAAGCGTTCGAGCGCCGAAAGCAAGAACGGATCGTCTTCGAGGAAGTTGACGCCGCGGCGCCACTCGAGAAAGTCGTCGAAGTTGTAGGGGTTGTTGCGGTCGGGCATGGACATGGTTCTTTACGACTCCTGTTTTGCTTGGGGTGTGACTTCGGTCGCCTCAGGGCCGAGCCGAAGTCCTCCCGCAATGAAGTTCCAAACTTCATCGGTCAGTTGGTTGCGATCCGGTCGCGGTTCGTCGGTGAGTGCCTGCGCAACCGCGTGGCGGACTGCACCGTTGATCAACGCGGACAAGACGCGCGGTTCGCTTCCCCTCGGAAGCACACCGCGGCGCTGGCCTTGCGCGATGTTGCGCGCGCCCTCGTCGACGACGCCGTTCCACCGCGCGGTCGCGACGCCGACGACTTCCGGCTCGGACGCGAGCTTGCTAAAGACGATCGCCGCGACCGGGTTGTCGTAGACGAACTCGATGAAGCGACGCGTTCGTTCCCGCTCGCGCCCGGACCAATCGTGTGCGGGCCAGTGGGGGATCTCGATGGCGTCGAGCAGCCGGTCGTACATCTGCTCGACGACGGCGGCGATCAGCCCCGCCTTGGATCCAAACCGGTGGTAGGCAAGCCCGACCGAGAGCCCTGCCCGGCGCGCCACTTCCTGCACTTCGAAAGACCCCTCGCCCGCCACGAGGGCGGCGGCGGCGGCGTCGACGAGGCGGGCCCGGTTGGCGGAAGTTCCAGCCATGAGAATCGAGATAGCACGGAAAGAATTGAATTCAATTCAATTTCTTGAAGGTTCTCCCCAGGGCAGGGCCCATCGAGTGTGCTACCAAGCGACGTGGACAAGAAAAGCCTACTGATCCTCGTGGCCTGCGCCCTCACGGCCGCTTGCACGAAACCCACGGAACCGGCCGAATCCTCCTCGGGGACCCAAGAGGTTGTCGAAGCTTCGCAGACCCAAGAGGCAAACCCGGGGACCGCGCCCATCGCGAAGGCCCCGGTCGAGGTAGCCCGCCCTTCGGTCACGGTGTCCTCGCTAGGTTCGGCGCCCCGCCACATCGTCCGTTGGAGGTTCGCCAAAGGCGCGGCGGGCACGCTCACTTTGGCAATGGAGATGGACGTGGAGGCGCAGGTCGACGGCAACGCGCAGCCTAGCAATCCGACGCCGCCGATTCGAACGACGCTGGCCGTTGAGGTGCAGGATGTGACGGAGGAGGGGACCGCTTCGATCGGCGTGACGGTTAAGTCGGTGGGCACCGACCCGGACGACGCCGTGCCCGAAGCGCTTGCGGAAAGGATTCGCGCGTCGCTTGCGACCATGGTCGGGGCCACGGGAACCTACCGCTGTGATTCCCGCGGTTTCGTTTCGGACGTGGCGCTTGATGGGGGCGCGCAGGCCCCCCCGGCCGTTCGTCAGGCGCTCGAGAACATCCGCCAGTCGATCCGACAGATGATTGCGCCGCTGCCCGAGCCCGCCATTGGGAAGGGGGCCACATGGTTGGTCGAAGCGGACTACCCGTACAGCGGGATCCTCGTCAGCGAACGTGCGACGTTCACCGTCGACGCGATCGAGCCCCCCAAACTCGGCGTCAACGTGTCGATCGCCCAGCAAGCCGCGGACCAATCGGTCCAAGGCGGCAACGGCAAGTCCGCGGAGCTCGACTCCCTCAGCACGAAGTCCGAGGGAGTGAATGAGTGGAATCTCGACTCGCCCGTGCCCCTTCGCTCGACGCGCGACACCAAGATGTCGATGACCATGCAAGGCCCAGGGACCGACGGGAGCGCCCATGTCGTCACCCTCGAGATCCACTCGGTCGTCGCGCTGACCGGGGAAGCGCCCTGACCGGAAACGACGACGGGTTGCGTTCCAAGGCGCCGTGTGGTGCAACAGGGCCGTGGATCCGCTGCTTTCGCTCTTGAAAGAGCATGGTTTTCGGCGTGGGCGCTTTGTGCTCAGTTCAGGCCGTGAAAGCGACTTCTTCATCGACTGCAAGCCGGCCGTTTTGCTTGCGCGCGGGCACGTGCTCGTCGGCGAAGCGCTTCTTGCTCGGATCCGAGAGTTCCCGGGGGGCGTTGACGCGGTTGCTGGCGTCGAGCTTGGCGGATGCCCGCTTGCCTCTGCGGTGGCGTTCGCGTCGGCGAACGAGCCGCATCCACTTGACGCGGTCTACATCCGAAAGACCACCAAAGACCATGGCACACGCAAGTTGCTCGAGGGCGCGGAGCAGCTCGCGCCAGGCTCACGCCTGGCAATCGTCGAAGACACGGTGACCACGGGAGGTTCGACGCTGCGTGCACTCGAGGCGGTACGGCGGGCCGGATTCGAGGTCGCAGGTGTGGTGGCCGTCGTCGACAGGCTCGAAGGCGGCGCGGCGGCGATTGCTGACGCTGGGGTGCGATTCACGGCGCTCTACGATCGGACTGACTTCATGGGGCCGGCGTGAACGGCGTCTCCGCGCACCGACTGATCTCGTGGCTCGTCCTGGCGTCCTGGTTGGGCGTCGTTGGGTGCAAGCCCGCCCCGGTGACACTTCAGCCGGGGCCTCGCGTCTTCACCCCCGACTCGTACCCTTTGGTCTGGAACGAATGGACGCGCGAAGCCGAGTCGTTCTCGTGGCAGGACCTTGCGCACGAGCTTCACGTCGCGGCGACGTTCGAGTCTTGGGAGTTCCGCTGGGCCTACGTCGTTCGGTACGCACGCGACTACAGTCTTCTTCCGGCCGCGCGCGACGAGATGTTGCAGGCGAGCCTCGAGAGCTCCCGACAAGAACATCGGTTCTTCGTGACCCTGGCCGGGTTCAGCTTCCGCGAGTCGAACCTCGCCGGGAAACTGTCGGCGTGGCGGGTCCTGCTGATCGATCCGAGCGGCCAGCAAACAGTGCCGGTTCTGATGGAACGCGTCCGCCGGCCGAGCGCCACCGACCGCGTCTACTTCCCCCAGGTAAGTGCTCTCCGAGAGACTTTTCGCGTGACTTTTCCAGCAGTTGGCCCAGACGGGCGAGCTGCGATTCCCGAGGGCAGCGACTTCGTCGTGCTGCGTTTCACGGGGGCCCGAGGACGCGTCGACCTGCGCTGGGACCTGACGGGATCGCCCTCTGGTTGACGAAGGTTTGACAGTTTCGATCCCCGCTCGCTATCATTTTGGGGTCGCGTAACCCTCTGTAACAAATGGGGAAACAGGGGCGCGTGGGGAGGTTCAGCATGAATATGCGCCACAAGCGGTGGGCCGTTGCAGTTGTCGTTGCAACGTTGGTTGTTGGTTGTCACGCGGCCGAAGACGATCCGGCAGGGCAGGCGAGTGAACTTGCCGATCCGGTGCGTCGCGAGAACGCCGTCTTCAATCTCAAAGAGATCTACACTTCGACGTTGGCCGAGCATGGTGGCGATCGGAACAATCCGGCGGTGCAAGCGGTCGCGGACGTGACGGTGACGCCGCTCACCGACACCTACCTGGCCTTTCCAGAGGACCGCATCAACGGCCTCGCGATTCTCGATCTCCTGAAGGAGATGCAGGACCCACGGAGCCTCCCGGCACTTCTCGATGCGCTGAACTGGCGAACGGAGGTCTCGGAAGACCACGCGATTCGCGCGGCGCAAACCCTTCAAGCCATGGACGTGCCCGCAGGGGATCGGGCGCAGGCGATTCAGTCACTCGCTCGGTCGCTCGAGCGGATCACCGGCTCGCGCACGGTCGACAACAAGATGCGCATCGCCATGATCCGCGCGCTGGGGTCGCTCGAGGACCGTGGAGCCACCGAGATTCTGACCACCATCGCGACACGCCAAGACGAGAACCAGAACTTCCTGATCAACCGTCTCGCCGCGCAGCAGTTGGGCGAGCTACGGGACCCTGCAGCCATTCCCGCGCTGATCAAGTCGTTGTTCCTTTTCGCGCCGAACCGCCCGGATCTCCGCATGAACGATGTTGCGGCGGAGGCGTTGATCCTCATTGGCCGGCCTTCGCTCGAACCACTGCTCAAGATGATGCGCGGGCAAGACGAGACCGCAAACGCGATTGCCAAGGCCTACATCGACTCGATCAAGGCGCGCCGACCTGACCTCGCGAACAAGATGACGGTGCGCCAGGTGACCGGTGCGGAGGCTTCGTTCGCGCTCGGTGCCCTCGGCTTCGCCGAAGCGCTGGAGCCTCTGCTCAACGAAGCGGGCTCGAGTGACACCGCACGCAAGCTCAACGCGGCCATCGCGCTCGTCCGCCTCGACGTCCCGCCTGCGCAGCAGGAACGGGTTCGCGCGACGCTCAAGCAAGTCTACGGGAGCCTTCCCAAGGGGTACGAGGGCGTTCGCATGCGAGGTCAGCTGCTGGCGGCGATGGCCCACACCTACGACGAGGCGTTGATGCCGTTCGTGCTCGAGCAGTTGAACGACAAGAAGGCGAACCCAGAGGTCCGCCTGATCGCCGCTCAGAACTACGCGCTTCTCGCGAACAAAGCAGAGGCCGCCCAACTCACCGCGGCGATCGCCGCAGAGAAGCCTTCGGAGGCTGGGGGCTACCGAGAGAAGTTTGCAGAGCATAAGCCTCTGATCGACCTCGCCTCGGAATGCGACACCGCCGTCGCGTGTTGGGTGGGCAAGATTGGAAGTGCCGACACCAACACGGCGCGAAAGGCTGCATACATGCTGGGACGCTACGGGTCAGGTGACTCGGAGGCCATCGCGTCGCTCGTGGGTCAGCTCGGGAGCGAAGACATCGGCGTTCGACTGGCGGCCCTCATGGCTCTCGATCAAATTGCCGAGGACGGAGCGCCGGATGCCGTCCTCAAGATCGACGACCTACGAAAGCGCGAAGAAGGCCAGTCGGTGTGGACGATGTTTCGCGTCGAAGCCCTTCCGGTCCAAGCCCGGCTTCGAAGCCGGGAACAGAACGGCTAACGGCCAGGCAGGTGCATCATGCGCCGAGCCTTGAGAGTCATCGCTCTGGTTGCGGTCGTTGGGGTGGGTCCCGGCTGCGACCCGGAGCCTGATGCGCCGACGTCGGTTGCGGGCCCTTCGGACCGCGAGGCCGATGTGGTTGCGACCGTGGGCGGCCGTCCGGTCGACGCCAATGAGGTGCGGGCACGGATGGTGCTCGAGGGGCTCGACGCTGAGCAGGCCCTGACCTCGCTGGTCAATGAGCAACTGCTCTTGGTCGCCGCCGAGCGGGCACGGGTCGGTGCGGCCCCCGAGGGCCTTCGCGCCGCGGACCGGCGCATGGTGCGGGCCTTCTTACGCGACCTCGAAGCGGATCATCAGCCCGCGGATGTCGCGGCGACCGAAGTTCGAAATCACTTCGAGGAGCATCGGGACGCCTACCAGGTGATGGAACGTCGCGCGGCAACGCATCTGCTGGTGAAGTCCGACACGTCCGACACGCCCGCCGCGCGCGCGGTCGCGAAGGCGGCAATCGTTGCCGCCCAAGGCGCGGAGGATCCCGTCGAGGGGCTTCGCATGTTCCTCGAGTCACGAACCGACGATCATGAGTTCGCGATGGCGCTCGAGGAGCTGCCGCCGATCACCAGGAAAGCGGAAATCGAAAAACCCTTCATTGACGCGATCTTCGGCGTCAAATCCAGAGGGGCACTCGCAACACCGGTCCGGACCTCGTACGGCTGGCACGCCATCGTGGTGACCGACATCGCGGCGGGCGAGGACAATTCCCTCGCGGACGTCGAAGACGACATCCGAGACCGACTCAGCGACCAAGCGCGATTCGAAGCGCTCGTGGCGGTCGTGCAAGGGCTCGAAGCGGAAGGGCTCGTCGAGCACCGGCCCGAGGTTCGGAAAAGAGTGCTGCGTGGCCCCGGGGCGAACGACCGTGCCCAATGAGGGGAGCGCCTCCGGTGGCGGACCCGCAGAGCGAGCCGACGCGCCCGATGCCGATCGCCGCGGCCAGCGGGTGGGGCCGTACGTGGTCGACGCCTGTGTCGCGGAGGGTTCCATGGGTCGGATCTTTCACGCCCGCAACGCCGACAGCGGCGAGCCGGTCGCGCTGAAGATCCTTCACCAGGATGTCGCCAAGGACCCGATCGCCGTTGAGCGGTTTCGGCGCGAGCACGAGACCGCATCTTCGCTCGTCCACGAGCGAATCGTGAACGTCTACGACTTCGGCGAAACGGGCGACGGGAGCCACTACATCGCGATGCAGTACGTCGCTGGCCGGGAGCTCGGCGCGATCATTCGCGAGGAGGGCCCAATCGGGCATGCGCGCCTCGCACGCTTCGTTTGTCAGCTCGCCCAAGGCCTCCAGCACGCCCATCGGGCTGGCGTGATTCATCGAGACCTCAAACCAGCGAATATCCTGGTTGCCAAGACCGACGACGGCGAGCGACTGAAGATCGTCGACTTCGGCTCGGTCAAGCTCCAAATGGCGTTGGGGCCCAAACTGACTGCCCTTGGAACGACGCTCGGATCGCCGTACTACATGTCGCCTGAGCAAGCGATGGGGGAGGTCGACCTCGATCTTCGGAGCGACGTCTTCGCACTCGCCGCGATCGTACACGAGCTCTGCACGGGGGAGTTGGCGTTCGGCGCGCCGGGCACGTCCGAGATTCTGAGGCGCGTCATCGACGAAGACCCGCCTCCGGTGAGCACCCTCAACCCCGCGTACTCGTGGGCGTTCGACGAAGTGATCAGGAAGGCTCTCCGCAAAGACAAGGCAGCGCGCTTTGCAACGGCGGTGGAGTTCGCCGAACACGCGTTGCGTGCACTCGGGCTGCCCCCGGACGTCGCGCGTTTTGCCGAAGCCACCTCCGAGGACATCGATGCCGCACGCAAGCCTGTGGACCCCGAGCCCTCAACCAAGCCCGGGCCGTCTCGCGAGCCAAGCCTTCCTCCGTTGCCGATCCGTGGCGGAGAGCTCGTCCCACGTTGGGCGGCCGCCACCCTTGCGATAGGGACGGTCGCCGCCGTTGCTTGGTGGTTGTTCCGCTGAGCCCGCCTATGGCTGCAGCTCGAGCTGGTCGCCGGCAATCTCGTAGACCGCCGGTGAGGTAGACGGCACCCGTTCAGCGGAGAACGAGTCCATCGAGGTGACAGGACTCACGCGTGTGCCCAGCGCGAGGGCGTCGGTGAGGGCTTCCCGGGTTTGGTAGCCCTGTCGGAGCGTCGACGAGATGAGGCGGTAGGCGTCGTACCCATACGCCGCGAACGTGCCTGGCGCCCGCCCGTAGCGTTCCTCGTAGCCCTCGCGAAACGACAGATTGGTCGCGGCTTCCGAGGCCTCGTAGAACGGGACGACGACCAGTGCGCCTTGGAGGTAGCGTCCAGCGCGGCGGATTAGGTTGGGGGTCCAGCTCGGGCTCGGAAGGAGAAAATGGACCTCGCGTTCGGCGCTTTCGGCCAAGCGCCCGTCCGTGGTGCTCCACGCACCCTCTGCGGCGAACGTGGGCGTGATCGACGCAACCTGGGTCGCGGTATCGGCCAACAGGATCGTGTCGCAACCGCTCGCGAGGATGGGTTTCACGTATTCGATGAAGGAGCGGGTGCCTGGCGGATAGGCCACCGAAGCGCAGGCGGTCCCCCCAGCAGCGTTGACTTCTTCCTCGAAGATTCGACGCATCGTGCGGCCGTACCCTTGGTCCGGGTAAAGCGCGACGTAGCGCGTTTGCCCGTGTCGGCGGGCCGCGCGAATCAGTGCGCGCAATTCGTCGCGTGGACTGTAGAGGGTTCGAAACACCTGGGGCCCGATGTCTGTGACGCGCTCGGCGGCGGAGAACGTGAGGAGCGGGACTTGGGCGCCCCGCGTCGCTTCGGCCGCAGCCTCGGTCGTTCGGGTTCCCACGGGGCCGAGCACCGCGACGACGCGTCGATCTCCGACGAGGGTTTCGACCGCGGACGCCGTCGTCGACGGGTCGCCCGCCGTGTCTTCGACCAAGAGCTCGGGGCCTCCCTCGTGGAGGGCCGCGAGCTGCATCCCTTGAAGCAGTTGTTGACCGACCTCGCGGCCTCGACCGCTCAACGGAAGCAGCGCGCCCACCACGAAGGGGTTCCCGTGAAGAAACTCGTCTCCTCGTACGACGAGCATGCGCACTTCGGGGTCCGACATCGATTCGCTGTCGCGAAGCACTTCCGTGGACCGAGAGACGAGGTCCGCATCCTGGGTACCGAGGCCGTGCTCGAGCATCCGACGGGCCACGCTCAGCTGGGGGGGGCCACCAGGCCGCAGGTCCTCGAACAGCACAGCGGCCTGTTCAATTGTGAGCTTGAGCGCGAGGGTGTGGACCACGTTGGTGGTTCGCTCGGGGTCCGGCGGGCTTCCTTCCGCGAGGAGGGTGTCCAACACGCGAAGCCCGGTCTCCGGGTCGAGCGTCTGCTCGGAGGCGCCGACGGCCGTATCCCAAAGCAGTTTCTGTTCCGAGTCCGTGAACCGTTCCCCCGCAAGCGGTGCCAACGTGTGGAGCGCTTCATCCGGCTCGGAGGACTCGAGCTGGCAATCGGCCACCCGCAGTGCACCGCGAAGCGCGATCGCTCGGTCCTCGCTGTCCTGGGCCTGGATGAAGTGGGGCATGGCCCGTTCGCATCCGAGGCTGGCTGCCTCAAGCACCCCGAGCTCGAGGCGTGCCAGATCGGCCTCCACCGTCCCCGGATGCGCCACCAGGAAGCCTTCATAGGCCCGCCTTGCGGCGGAGACGTCGCCACTCTTGGCAAGTGTCCTCGCGCGTTCGATCTCGGGAGGCGGTGCTTTTTCCACCGGACTCTGCACGCCTTTGGGCGCGCACCCGAGCATGGCGACCAGCAAGACCAGGCCGGGGACGCGGGGGCGCCTCATCGGGTTTCCTCGCAACAGACGATTGGGCATGCGGGGCGCACGATACATGGGCTCTTGACCGCGCGCCAAGCCGACGCCCGAAGTCGTTCTAGCCCGCGGCTTCCCAGGCTTCGCCGAGTTGCGCGAACTCCGCGATGGTCAGGGTTTCGCCTCGTCGTCCCGGGTCGATCCCGCTCTGTCGCAGGGCCTCGTCGGTCCGCGAGTCGTCACCGAGCTGGCGAAGCGCGTTTCGGAGGGTCTTGCGGCGGGTGTGGAATGCCGCTCGGACGACGGTTCGAAAGGATTCGGTCTCTTCCGCAAGGGGGGTTTCGCGCGGCACGAGCGAGACCACGGCGCTTTCGACTTTGGGTGGTGGGTAGAACGACCCGGGTCGGAGGCGGCAGACCGTGTCGATCGAACACGCGGCTTGCGCGAACACACTCAGCGCGCCGTAGTCCTTGCGGCCGGGCGCCGCGACCAAGCGATCCCGCACTTCGCGTTGCACCATGAGGACCGCGCCCCGCATCGCGTCGTGCTGCGCGATGACTTGGCGGAGGATGGCACCGGTCGCCTGATAGGGAAGGTTGCCGGTCACCGAGAGCCGCGCCCCCCGCTTGGTCGCGTGGGCACGAAAATCGAACGTCGCCGCGTCTCCCGCGATCAAGTCGAAGCTTGGGTGAGGCCCGATTTCCGCGGTGAGCACCTCGATCATGTCTCGGTCGAGCTCGACGGCGGTCACGCGGCACCCGCGTGCGAGGAGCGCATGCGTCAGCGCGCCGAGGCCAGGGCCAAGCTCGACGACCTCGCTTCCCAGCGCCACGGTGGCGTCCACAATGCGTGTCACGGCGGCAGGTTGCACCAGAAAGTTCTGAGAGAATGAACGTTTCGGTCGAAGGCCATACCTCCGCAACAGATCCCGTGGGTCACCAGCTACGCCGTTAGGGTCGTTCATCGGGACAACTCGCTAGGATCACGGGACTTTCGAGATGAAGAGGACACGACAGACTCGGTTTTCGCACACACGTTGTCACCGGAGAAGGCGTTATTATATTGGTCGGGTCCAAGGATTGACCTAGGTTAAAGAAGAGAGGCGACGCATGCTCCCAAGCTTCATCATCGACCAAATCAGGCAGCGTGAAGAAGAAGAGCAGGCGCAGCCCACGCGGCCGCAGTTGGAGTTGCCAATCCCAGCGCGGGAAGGGGCGCCGCCGCAGGACCGCGAAGAAGACGCGGAGCGGGGCGTCGTCATCATCGATCTGATGGGCAACTAGCGAATAGGCTATGCTCTGGGTGTGCCAGAGCGTGCCGAACCGAGCCTCACTGAGCGAATCGCAGCGCTAGAAGCGAGCCTGGTAGATGCCTCCGAGGAGGCGAGGGCGCGAATCGAGACCGCGATCGTCTGGTGCATGGTCGAGCGAGGGGCGCTCGGTGCTGCGTTTGAGCGGGTCTGGGAAGGCACGTCGCTGCCTGCCCCCCACCGCCAGAGCCTCCGGGCCGAGCTCCACGCGTGGGTGGGCAACGAAGAAGCGGCGCTCGGCTTGCTGTCCGATGCCCTCGCGCCGCCCGTCCATGCGCTTGTCCGCGCGCGGGTGTGCGCGTCCCGCGGGGACTGGGAAGGTGTGCTAGCGGAAACCAAGACAGCTGCGGAAGTCGGCGACGATCGTTCGAGGGCGCTTCGACTTGGGGCGCGGGCCGCGTCGGAACTCGGCCGGGACGAGGTCGTTGCCGAGTTGCTCGAGGGTCTTGAGGCGGAGCCGGGTGAGGAACAACTCGAAGCGCTTCTGCTCCGCAGTGACTCCGTCGACTCGGTGCGCGGGATCGCCAACGACGCGCTTGCGATGGGGGCGCTACGGATTGCCGCAGACGCGTGGGGTGACTTGGCCCTTCTCGAGCGGGACCGGGATGTTTCGGCCGCCCGGCGCAGCGCGACCTCCGCCGTCGAGATTTGGGACGACCTCGCGACCTCGTTGCCGCCGCCCCTCCGCCAAGGCTTCTGGCAGGACGCCAAGAGGCGCGCCGTGAAGGCCATGAGCCAACCCGAGAGCCCGCGCGAAGTGGCCAAGCCCACCGCCGCCCTCGCGCCATTGTTGGATAACCTCCGCAAGCTGGCGAGCGAGCGTGACTTGGCGGGGCTACTGTCCGTCATGACCGACGGGGCGGTCGCCTTGAGCGGTGCCGAGCGCGGTTTGGTTCTTCTCACGGACGAACGGGGCGCGCTCGCGCCTGCCACGGTTCGCGATGCCGAAGCGCGCGCCGGGGCCGCGACGGCGGCATTCAGTCGGTCGATCGCAGAGACCGTTCTGATCGACGGCGAGCCGATCGTGACGGTCGATGCGGAGCAGGACGATCGCGTCCAGGACTACCTGTCGGTCCACCAACTCATGCTGAAGTCGGTGGCGTGCCTTCCAATTCGGTCCCGACGCCGCACCTGGGGCGTGCTTTACCTCGAGCATCGCAGCCGGCGGGGTCGGTTCTCGGGCGCCGACCTCAACCTGCTACGGGCCTATGCGGATCAAGCCGCGATTGCGCTCGAGACCGCTCACCTGTGGTCCAAGGTCCAGGCGCAGAAGCAAGCTCTCGAAGAGGCCAACGAGGCGCTGCGGTATGCCAATGAGCAGCTCGAGCGACGCATGCACGGTCAGGCCGAGGCGCTCCGCCGGACTGAGCGAGAAGTGGCCCGACTGCAGGCCTCCGTTCCCGAAGGTGCACGCTGGGGTCTGGTCGGGATCAGTGCGCCGATGCGAAAGCTCTATGAGGTGATCGACCGGGTAGCGCTGAGCGAGGTGCCCGTCGTGCTCTGCGGTGAGAGCGGCACTGGCAAAGAGCTCGTCGCGCGCGCGATCCACCAGAGTAGCGCACGTGCGGACGCGCCCTTCGTCTCACTCAACTGTGCCGCGATCCCAGAAGGTCTGCTCGAGAGCGAGCTCTTCGGGCACGTGGCAGGCGCGTTCACGGGGGCCGAGCGACACCGGACGGGGGTGTTCGTCCAGGCCTCGGGCGGGACACTGTTCCTCGACGAGATCTCGGACATGCCGGCCCGTATGCAGGTCGATCTTCTTCGGGTGATCCAGGAGCGAGCGGTCCGCCCCGTGGGCGGCGCCGCCGAGGAGGCGATCGACGTGCGCTTGGTATCGTCATCAAACCGACCCCTTCAGGCATTGGTGGCAGAGGGCGTGATTCGAGACGACCTTTACTATCGTCTCGCCGTCGTCGAGCTGCGGGTCCCACCGTTGCGGGAGCGGCTCGAGGACCTCCCGCTCTTGTGCGAGCACTTCTTGTTGCGCCTCGCCGAAGAGCAGGGCGCACCACGGAAGATGCTGAGTCGGGAGGCGCTTGGCCGACTCGGTACGCACGCCTTTCCGGGGAACGTCCGTGAGCTCGAACACCTTCTGATCAACGCCGCGGTGTTTGCGCACAGTGATACCATCGAGGCGGACGAACTTGCCCTCGGTGGGTCCCCCAGGCGATCGCACCGTGCCGCGGAGCCACAGAACTACCAGGACTTCAAGGGCGTTGAACGCGACCGAATCGTGGCGACGTTGAACGCACACGGTTGGAATCGTGCCAAGGCAGCCCGCGCGCTTGGGATGGCGCGCCGAACGTTTTACCGAAGGCTCAAGGAGCACGGAATCGAGCTCCCGAAGAGCCAGGGCTGACCCCGGTCTATTGGCCGAGGGCGCCTTCGGGGGGAGACACGGCCGTCGGCGTTCCGGCGTCAAACTCCTCTGGCGACTGCCCGGGAGGCAGGTAGAGAGCCGGTTCGCCTGGGCGCGACCAGTCGACCCAGTACGCGGCCTGCGGCCGTACATCGATGTGGACGAAGCTGCTTCGCGGGTAGTAGCCAACACCGAGGCGAGAGAGCGTCAAACAGTAGTCACGGAGGACCTCGTTCGGGACCCCTTCGACGCGAATATCCACGGCTTCACCGGTCGCGTGCCGGCTCGATTCGCTGCCGCCGCTCTTCGGAGAGCGATACGCGCTCACGACCTCGATGGTTCGGCCGTTGAAACGGTCCGAGAGGTACGACAGCACGCGCATGAGTCGAACATGGGGCCGGCGAACCTCACCCGACTCCCGGTCCCTCAAGAACCGAGCGAGTTTCTGGCGGCCTTTGGGAATCACTTTGCCCTTGCTGTCGAAGAGTTTGACTCGAAGTGTCTCGTGGTTCGCCGGACGCTCGAGGATCACGAGCCCGCCGAGCTTCGCGTTGCGACTCTCCGTTTCCTGCGCACGAGCCCGGTAGCCGGGGAGCTCGAGCCGTTGCCCGACGCGGAGCGTGGCATCGGGTTTGAGACGGTTCGCCTTGGCGAGGGCTTTGACGCTCACCTTGTTGGCCTTGGCGAGGCCCGACAGGGTCTGGCCCGGGTACACGAAGACGACCCCCTTCGGCGGGACCCGAAGAACCTGCCCGACGCGAAGGCTCGAGGTCTTCTTCAAGCGGTTCGCCGCCGCCAGGTTCATCACCGACACCTTGTAGCGTTTGGCGATGGCGCCAAGGGTCTGTCCCTGCTTGACGGTGTGCTTCCGCTGCGCGTGCGCGGGTGCACCCATCACGAGCGCCATCCAAACCACGGCGATGGCACACCAAACCCCACTTCGGCACATCACGACGAGGCGAGTATTGTTGAGGGTTCGCGTACGGCAAACTAATCGATTTTTTTGCCATCGGCCTCTGGCGTTGCGACCATGATTCTGACGTCTTTGTTCGTTGACAACCGATGGGTTCGCGCGTGGAGCACAACCGGTGCTGGACGATCGCGGATGTCTGCGTTCCGTTAGCAAGGTAAGCCTAAATTATGTCTAATTAACATATAATTTAGTGGTAAATTTTTCAAAGTTGCTTGACCCTCTCATGCTTCGGTCATAACGTTGTGAAGGATTGGCAGGGTGCCTTTCCGTCCTTCGAGAAGCCAAATCATGAGTTACGAACCAGAGGCACACGAAGCCATCCCGAAGCCGGAAGCGGCAGGTGATGGTGTGTCTGCTGGGAGCGATGGCGAAGGGGCTCAAAAGCCCAAAGCGAGCAAGAAGAGTGGCAACAAGCCAAACAATGTTCGCAAGATTCGGATCGAGCGCATGATGTCGAAGGCGGAGTTGGCTCGTCGCGCGAACCTATCGGTGTTGACGATCGATCGCGTC
>JBCCHE010000064.1:0-23531 GCA_039028875.1 Myxococcota bacterium
ACGCGTCCTTGCGTGCTGAACGTGCTGAGCTCTTGCTCGCCATTGTCACCTCTGCTTCGCGCTTTGTTGTTTGAGTTTGTGCGCGCTACGGGAAAGCTCGACAAACTCCTGAGTCAACCCTGCTGCAAGAGCGTCGTCGCCCACGCGACGCGCTTCGACAATCCGCTGCTGCAACCGGGGTAGCTCACGTTCTATATTCTGTTGTTCCAGACGGGGGAGGCCTTCGCAAAGAATTTGACGGGCGTCATCAACTTCGTACCTCTGGACCGCAAGCTGTTCCTCGACCCACGGTCGAAGTGGATTGCCCTCGAGCTCTGCGAGGAATGCAGGAACTGCGAGCGACCCATGCCTGTCCACCATCCGCAAGATAGAATCAAAGATGGCGCGAAGATCTTTGTTCGTCAAAAGCACTGGTAACTTCTGCGCTTCTTCGTGTTGGACCAACGACGGTTGATCGATCAGTAGAGCGATTAACTTCGACTGTAACTCTGACACTACGGGTGCAATCCCCTGCTGCACCGCGTCACGACGTGTGCGCGGCCGTGCGTCGTCCTTCCCCAAACCGCGACGTAGCTCACGCCGTACCAGTGCAAGATCACGGATATCGAACTTTCTCGCGACGCGCTCCACGTAGAGGCCGCGCTCAATTGGACTGTCGACACGCGCCAGGATCGGGCCAAGCTTGGCGATCGCGTCGGCCTTCTCGTGCGGATTGGGATCCACCCGCGACGCCGAATCATCGATCAAGTACTCGATGATCGTGGGTGCGCCGGACACCCGAGCGCGCAGCGCATCGGCCCCTTGCTGCCGCAGGAAGCTGTCTGGATCGGCACCTGGTGGAAGCGTGACCACATGGGCTGCGAGGCCGGCTTTGTGGAGCACGCCATAGGCTTCGCGGACGGCTTTTCGGCCAGCGTTGTCTCCATCGAAGAGCATGTAGACCTTGGGCGCGAACCGTTTGATCAGGCGCGCGTGAGGTTCGGTGAAAGCCGTTCCCATCGGCGCAACCGCGTTCGCAAACCCAGCCTGATGAAGCGCGACGAGATCAAAGTTGCCTTCGCAAAGGAGGGCGGACTCTTCACGGCGAATGTCGACGCGACCTTGGTGCAGCCCGTAGAGCACCTCGCCTTTGTGGTAGAGCGGGTTCTCCGGGCTGTTCAGATACTTGGCCGGCGGCTCGTTCTGCACTTCCATCGACGGGGCGGGATCGAGTGCTCTTCCGCTGAACGCCACAACCTTCCCGTGCACGTCGGCGATGGGGAACATCAACCGGTGGCGGAAGCGATCATAGTGACCGCGACCTGAACGGCGCGACACGATCAACCCCACCGCTTCGGCGTCGGCGGGAGAAGCCCCGGAGCGTTCCAGGAACCGAACCAGCGAATCCCAACCGTGGGGCGCATACCCCAAGCGGAACTTGTGCGACCAATCGTCGCCGATGCCACGCCGTGCGATCTCGTCGCGGGCGATGCTCGCATCCCGGTGCTCTCGCAGCTGGTGCACGTAGTATTCGGTCGCCTGCTCGGTGATCGCCGAAAGCCGCTCCGTCTCCTTCTTGTGGCGCTGGTGCTCGGCTTCGCGTTGGGGGTCGTATGCCGGGAGCTCTACCCCGGTCTGCTCCGCCAAGTCTCGAGCCACTTCGGGGAAGGTCTTGCCTTCGACGTGCATCAAGAAGGAAAAGACGTCGCCTGACGCCTTGCATCCAAAACAGTGATAGAAGCCGCGGTTCGGGTGGACGTAGAACGACGGGGTCTTCTCGTTGTGGAAGGGGCACAACCCCCTGAGGCTGTTGCCGGACTTCTTGAGGGCGACGAAGTTGCCGATGACCTCCGCGATCGAAGCGCGTTCGCGAATCTCGGCGATCTTGTCTTCGGAAATCAACGCACTGCTCGGAGCGGTCGGCCGGGCCGTCGGAAGGAGTGGGAGTTTAGGCGTCGCTTGCTTCTTGGCAAGCGGCGCGGCGCGAAGTACTTGTGGCGCGGTGAGCCAGACGCGCACATCGGTTCGACGCGTTCTCGTGGCGTACGCGTGGGTATGTCTCGCGGTCTTTGCCGCAACGCGTCTCGAGTCGGTTCCCTGGATCGGCGAGTATGTGCACCTCCTCGTGGCGGCCATCTTCTTGCTCACCGCTCTTCACCTCACACGAGACGACCCCGAGCACTACGGAGTCGCGCTCGGCGGCCTGCTCGTGCCGGCGCCCGCAGAGGCCGCACGCGGACCACTTGGGCTCTGGGACCTCGGCCGGGCGATCGCGGGCGCCTTCCCTTCCGCTCTCCGCGAGGGCGCCATTGCGGTCGGCGTCGCACTCGTCGTGCTCTCGCTCTACACCGTCGGCTTCTACTACTGGGTCCAGCCGACGCGGGCGTTCGCATTGACTTGGCCCCCGGCGTTACCTTCCCTGATCCTCGCACAGCTCCTGATCGTCGCCCTTCCCGAAGAGGCGTTCTTTCGTGGTTACCTCCAGACCGCGCTCACCGACTTGGAGCCGCGGCGTGTTCGGCTGCTGGGCGTGTCGCTCGCGCCTGCGGCCTGGCTGACCCAAGCGGTATTGTTCGCGGTGGTTCACTTGTTCTCGGACCCCCACCCCGCCAGGCTCGCGGTCGTGTTCCCGGCACTGCTCTTCGGCTGGATGCGCGCCTGGCGAGGAGGTGTCGGCGCCGCGATCGCGCTGCATGCCTTGAGCAACCTTTATTCCGAGACGTTGGCCCGGAGTTGGCTATAACACCGACATGGGCGTCCACCTGCCGACCCCGACGATTCTGACCGACACGGTGCGGCGCGCGCTTGCCGAAGACATCGACCGAGGCGACATCACGTCCCAGGCGTGCGTCCCCACGACCACGATGGGTTCGGCCGACCTCGTGGCCCGCGAAGCCCTCGTGTGTTGCGGGCTGCCGATCGTTGAAGAGGTGTACGGTCAGATCGATCCCCTCATCGACGTAGACGCGCACGCGGCCGAGGGAGACGCCATGCCGCCGGGGGCGTCCCTCGCACGCGTCTCAGGCCCGGCGGCGTCACTGTTGCTCGGAGAGCGGGTCGCGCTCAACTTCATGCAGCGCTTGTCGGGCATTGCCACGATGACGCGCCGGTTCGTCGACGCGGTGCCGGCAGGTGCACCGACCCGCATCACCGACACGCGCAAGACGACCCCCGGCTTACGGGCGTTCGAGCGCTACGCCGTGCGCTGCGGGGGCGGCCACAATCACCGCGAAGACCTCGGCGCTGGCATTCTGATCAAAGACAACCACATCGCAGCGGCCGGAAGCTGCGCGGAGGCTGTCGGTCGCGCCAAGGCGCAAGCGCCGCACACCGCCCGTATCGAATGCGAGGTCGACACGATGGCGCAGCTCGAAGAAGCGCTCGGTGCGGGCGCAGACATCGTGATGCTCGACAACTTCGACGACGATCAGGTTCGAGACGCCCTTGCGCGTACCCGCGGCCGCGCGATCGTCGAGGTCTCCGGCGGGGTGACGCTCGAACGGGTGACGACGCTTGGCGCACTCGGGGTCGATGTGATCAGCGTGGGCGCCCTCACCCACTCACCGAAGGCCGCAGACATCGGCCTCGATTGGAAAGGTGACCCCGAACCGTGACGCACGACCTCGACCCCGACCGGCTCCGTCAACTCGTTTCCGGGCGTCGCTGGGGTCATTCTCTCGATGTTCGGCCGAGCACGGCCTCGACCATGGACGACGCCGCAAAGGCCGCAGCAGCGGGTGCGCCCGACGGCCATGTCGTGCTTGCCGATCATCAAACGCGCGGCCGGGGGGCGCACGGTCGGCAGTGGCTCTCGCCTCGCGGCACCGATCTCTACTTTTCGGTGGTGGCACGGCCCCGCATCGAAGCGGCCGACACATCCCTCGTCACGCTCGCGGCTGGCCTCGGGATCTGCGACACGGCAGCCACGGCGGTTCCCGGTGTTGAGACACGCGTGAAGTGGCCCAACGACGTCTGGGTTGGGGGTCGCAAGTGCGCCGGCATCCTCGTCGAGAGCCGCACCATGGGCTCCCGCATCGACGCGATCATCTTGGGCGTCGGTCTCAACGTCAACCGACTCGACTGGCCGGTCGAGCTCGCCGACATCGCAACCTCGCTCCGGGCCCACCAAACCGATCAAGCGTCGCTAGACCGTGAACGCATCTTCGCCGATGCCCTTGGACACATGGAAACCTGGGTCCATCGTCTGGTCGAGGAAGGGGCCGCGCGCATCGTGCAGGCGCTCGAACCTCGGCTCGCACTGGTGGGTTCCGAGGTACGGTGGCAAGACGGTCGCGGCACGTTTCGAGGGATCGATCGCCAAGGGGCTGCTCGTGTCGATACCGAGAACGGGGAGGTCAGCCTCCGGGCCGCGCATCTCGAACCCGCGGTGGGGTAGCGGCTTCGTTGCCGATGGGCGGAACGCCTTGCCAGCCGCCCACCCAAGCCGCACAAGGGTACGCATGAGTGCTGACCAGGCTATCGATTGGTGCACGCGAAGCGTCGCGATCCGCCAGCTCGCCGACCGAGCCATTCTGGAGGTCGGTGGTGACGACGCTGCCACGTGGTTGCAGGGCCAGGTGACCAATCAACTCGAAGGCGCGACCCCGGGCGACGCGGTGTATGGCTTCGTGCTCACGCTTAAAGGACGCGTGCTGGCGGACGTCTGGGTGCTGGCCCGAGACGAGGGGTTCTGGCTCGAGGTCCCCGCGGCTCAGGTTCAGGCGCTGCTCGAACGGCTCGACCGCTACATCATTATGGAGGACGTCGACCTCGCCCATCGAGTCGACCTTCGGGTCATCGCCGGCCTCGGGCCTCTCGCGTCGCAGGTTCGTCCCGAAGGTTGGCCGGCGGATCGACTTGGCACCGGGGGCCGTGTTTGGGTGGTCCCGGAAGCCGACGAGGCCGACGCATGGGCAGAAGCGACGCAAGCGGCGGCAGCCCTCCAAGGCGGCAACATCAGTGACGACGCCTGGGCGAGCGCTCACATCCAACTTGGACGACCGCGGTTCGGCACCGACTTTGGGGAAGACACCTATCCCCAGGAGACGGGCCTCACCGCGAATGCCGTCTCCTTCAACAAGGGCTGCTACATCGGGCAAGAGACCGTCGTGATGCTGCAGAATCGGGGGAAGGCCCCCAAAACCCTCTGGCGCTGGTCGATCGATGGCGACGAGGCGCCTGAGCCGGGCGCGACGATCACCCGAGGCGACGCTACCGCAGGAACGGTCACTTCGGCGACCCGTGCCGGCGGCCATACCCTGGCCCTCGGGTACCTCAAGCGCGGCCACGAGCCGACCAAGGACGGGCCCTGGGCCCTTGGCGGCCTGCCGGCTTCGCTTCTCGGCCCAGTGGGCGGGGCGCCAACCGCCCTCGAAGCCTGACGATACGGAACCTCAGGGGGTAGCGACGGGGCTGGCGCGACCTTATGTTGAGATGCTAAAGGAGCGCCATGCTGAACTTGACGCCGAGAGCTGCCGAGAAGGTCAAAGAGATCCGAGATGCCGAAGGGCTGGCCGAACAGGGCCTGCGCGTTCGCGTGATCGGCGGGGGATGCGCCGGGTTCTCTTATGACCTGTTTTTTGAGGACGAAACGAGTGATCTCGACCAGACGTTCACGTCGTTCGGGATCCCGATCTACGTCGACATGATGAGCGCCCAGTACATTGACGGTACCGAGATCGACTACGTCGAGGGCCTGCAGGGCGCCGGTTTCAAGTTCGTCAATCCCCAGGCGAAGCAGACCTGCGGCTGCGGATCCAGTTTCGCGACCTAAAACAAGTCTGTATTCAAGCATTTACAAGGCGTCTGCAGAAAAAGTGCAGACGCCTTGTTGCATTCTTGTACAGATTATGGGAAGGATAATCTCAACAAAAGTTAGACAGACTAGACACTGACATTTTTCGATGTAACGTTACGTCACCTTCCGCGTAGGACCACACACCATGCAATCCTCCATCTCCCTCGACCGATACATCCAGCAAGTCCGGGCCATCCCCAAGCTGTCCCGGGAAGCGGAACACGTGCTCGCGCTCCGCGTCCTTGAAGGCGACCAGGAAGCCGCCGACAAGCTCGTGGAAGCCAACCTGCGGTACGTGATCGCCATCGCGCTGCAGTACCGAAGGTACGGCGTAAAGCTCGGCGACCTGATCGCCGAAGGGAGCGTCGGCTTGGTCACTGCGGTCCGCAAGTTCGACCCCCACCGGGGCACGCGTTTCGTGACCTACGCGGGGTACTGGATTCGCGCCTTCGTGCTCGAGGCGGTGGTTCGCTCGAGCACGATGATCGGTGCCGGCTCGGGCCCATTCCGCTCGAAGCTCTTCTTCCGGCTCCGCCGTGAGCGGGCGCGGCTGTCGAACCTGATCGCAGACCCCGATGAGCTGATCGAGAAGCTGGCATCGGAGTTCGACACGACGCCGCGCAAGATGACGGAGCTTCTGCGCCGTTTGGATCAACGCGAAATCTCGCTCGACGCCCCCGCGTATAGCGACTCGGATTCGACACTCGTCGAGATGCTTCCCGGCTCAGCGGAGCGGCAGGACGTCGTCCTCGAACGCCAGCGGCGCCAGAGCGGGATCCAAACCCGGCTGCACGACGCCCTCGCGGTGCTCGACGATCGGGAACGCCTGATCGTCGAGAAGCGCATCCTGAGCGACGACTCGGCGTCTCTGGCATCGCTCGGCCGAGAGCTCGGCGTCAGCCGGGAGCGCGCGCGCCAACTCGAAGTGCGCGCCAAGAAGAAGCTCCGAGACGAGCTCAAGGACTTCGCCCCCGCGGCCTAAACCCAAGCCCGCAACCCAACCGAGGCGTGTAGGTCCCGAACCTACCCGCGCATCGCCCATGCGCGCTGCGGGGAGGCGGGGTAGCATGTAGGCGACGATGGGTCGGGAGGACGGGGACATCACGGCGTTGCGCCACGAGCTCACCCAGGAGCTCGCACCCGACGACCTCGTCGAAGATCACGACGGCGTACCCCCCACCCCTCCGCCTTCACTCGTGACTGCGACGGCTGCCGAGCCTCGCGCGGTTTCCGCAGCGGACCGCATGCGGCAGGGCCGCCAATGGGTCGAGGAGTGCGAACGCGAGCTCCGGGAGCAACCAGACGCACGGCGCGCCGCGCGGCTCTACTTCGAGATGGCCCGGACATGCGAGCAACCACTGCAGGACTCGCGGCGGGCGCTTCAGTACTACCAGGCGTGCCTTGAACGGGCGCCGGACTACATCCCTGCGATCCGTGCCTGCCGTCGGCTTCTTCTGGGCGCTCGCATGTTTACCGAAGCGCTCGCCTTGTTCGACGCCGAAGCCCGCGTCACGCGACATGCGCGAGACAAGGCGACGCTCTTCCTTCTCAAAGGCAGGCTGCTCGAAGACGTCCTCGGCAACCGTGACGGCGCAGAGGAAGCCTACCAGACCGCACGTGCACTCGACCGCTCGCACACTGCGATCCTCGTCGCCACAGAGCAACGTGCGTTCGCCAAGCAAACTTGGAAAGACGTCGACCGCCACTTGGCGGACCTCGCCAACGCAGCGGCCTCGGACGACCGCCATCGGGCAGCCCTGATCATTCGACGAGCCCAACTCCTCGAAAGCCGCCAAGAACGCCCAGACCAGGCGGCTGAGTTGTACGAGACCGCGCTGCAGCTCGACTCCGGCGCGACGATTGCAGTCCAGGCCCTCAAGCGGCTCTACTACGGACAGCGGCGCTGGCGTGACCTGATTCGCACGCTCGAAACGGAAGCGCAGCTGGCCGTGGATCCGGCCGCCAAGGGCTCCTCGCTCTATCGCGCGGCACGCATTCACGCGGAGCATCTCGGCAATCGGGACGAAGCGATCGTGGTGCTCGAGCAAGCCCGGCGTCTTCGCCCGCAAGACCCTTTGATTCTCGGGGAGCTCGCACGCCACTACGAGGCCGCCCAACAGCTCCCGGCCCTGGCGGAGACCTTGGAAACCCTGGCCGATACCACCGACGATGAGGCCGAAAGGCTCACCTTCACGCAGCGCATCGCGCGCCTGTACGAGGAAGATCTGCGGGACGTCGACCAAGCGATCCTCTGGCACGAACGCGCGGTCGAGCTCAACCCGACGTCCCTGTCGAGCCTTCAAGCGCTCAGCCTGCTCTACCGGATCCGAGGGTCCTGGCCGAAGTTGATCGACATGTGCCTCCAGGAGGCGAAGTTCACTCGCGACGCGGAACGCCGCGCCGACGCACACGCACGCGCCGCGGAAATATTCGAGACCAAACTCAATGCCATCGACGACGCGGTCGAGCACTACCATCGCGCGCTCAACGCGACCCCGGACCATGCCACCGCATTCAAAGCGCTCGCGAGGCTGCTCTCAGACGTTCACCGGCCCAAGGAGCTCGTTCAGCTCTACGAGAACCAACTCGATCGCGCCTCCGGAACGCGGGCCGTCTCCTACTTGTTCAAGATTGCGCAGGTCTACGAGGACGTACTATCAGAGCACGCCCTGGCGGCGCAGACGTACAAGCGTGTCTTGCAGCAGGACTCGAGCCATCTGGCCGCCGTGCACGCATGGCAGCGCGCGGCGGCCCGCGCGCAAAGGCCGCGCGAGTTGCTCGAAGCCCTAGACTACGAGATTCGTCTCACCGTCGAGCGAGATCGGCTCGTGGGGCTCCTGCACCGCGCGGGCGAAGTGCTCGATGAACAGCTAAACGATCGGGACGAGGCGATCGCACGATACCGTCGCGCGCTCGACAAAGACCCGAGGCATGTCCCGACACTCGCGAGCCTCGGGCGCCTCTACTACGCGGCCGGGCGGTGGAACGACTTGCTGGACGTCTACGGTCAAGAGCTCAAGCTGACTTCGGCCAAGAACCGCCGTGTCGCGCTCCTCGAGAAGATGGCCGAGATCTCGCGCGACCGGCTCGGAAGCGATGAGGATGCGCTTCGCTACCACCGCGAGGCGATCAAAGTCGACCCTGGCCATGCCCCCTCGCTCCAAGAGCTCGCACGGCAGCTTCGCGAGCGCGCATCGTGGGACGAGTTGGTCGACGTGCTTGAGCTTCAGCTGCGCAACTCGAGCGCCTCGCGAGTCCGTGCGCGTGCTGCTTTCCTTCTTGGCCAGGCCTACGAAGAACACCTCGACGACCGCACCAAGGCGGTCACCTCGTACGAAGCCGCCGTCTCGGCGGACGCCGGCTATCGCCCTGCAGTCGATGCGCTCGCCCGCGTCCGAGCCGAAGAACGAGATTGGACACACCTCCTTTCGGACCTCGATCGCGAACTCAAACTGACCGAAGACCCCGGCCAACGGATCGCACTTCAAGCGCGAAGGGCGCAAGTGCTGGAGCGCCAGGACAAGCACAGGCAGGCCATTCAAGCCTGGGAGACCGTGCGCGAGATCGACGACGGGCACCTCGGTGCGCTGCTCGCACTCGAGCAGCTCTACCGACAAGTCGGCTCGTGGGAGTCGCTTTCACAGGTTTACTCGAAACAAGCAGAGGTCTTGGAGGAGCCTTCCGGAAGGGTCGCAGCGCTTTACGAACTCGCGCGATTGCTCGAACACCAAGGGCTGGGCGAACGCGGCGACGTGGTAGACGCCTATCGCCGCGTGCTCGAAGTCGCCCCTACCGATCTCGGAGCCCTGCTCGAACTCGAGCGGCTTGCATCCGGCGGCCAAGACGCTGCCCTTCTTGCCGAAGTCGATATGTTGATCGTCAACGCGGCGCAGGACCCGACCGTCGTAGCAGCCCATCGTGCGCGGCTCGCGGAGCGGGCCGAGGGGACGTCGATCGACGAAGCGATCGAGCAGTTCAGGGCGGCGACGACTGCGGACCCCTACCACGTCGGGGCGGGCCGCGGGCTTACACGCGTCGCCCAAGAGACAGACGACCCACAGGCCCTCGTCGACGCGCTGGGTCGCGAAGCCGATTCCGAGCGAGACCCAAAGGCCGCCGCGGACCTGTTGGTGCAGAGTGCCACCGTTAGGCTCGAGCGCACCGGCGACCACGACGGCGCACGAAGGGACTTCGAGCGCGCGCTCGAGCTATCCCCTGAATCGCCGCGGGCGGCCGAAGGGCTGGTCGATGTCCTCGCGGTGGATGGAAACTGGTCGAATCTGGTCGACCGCCTGTCGCAGGCGGCAGCAGGAGCCACGTCGGTGGACCGTGCGAGCGCACTCTGGCTGGAGGTCGCTCGCATCCAGAGCGAAGAACTCGAGGAACCACCCAACGCGATTCGCACACTTCAACGGGTGCTGAAGATCGATCCGCGACATTTGGACGCACTCGAGCGGCTTTCTTCTTTGTTTCAAGCGAACGAGTCTTGGTACGAAGCGGCGGCCATGATGGAGCAACTCCTCGCCACGGCGCCAGAGAGCGCGCGGTTGGAGCGCACGGTTCTCGACTTGGCGAAGCTCTATCGAGAACGCCTTCAGTCGCCCGAAAAGGCACTCCGACATGTCGAATCAGTGCTGGCTTCGCATCCAACGCACCCCGAGGCCCTCGAGGAGTTGTCGTTGGCGCACGAACGACTTGGCCAGATTCCCGAGGCACTGCAGGTGGCGCGACACCTCCTCGAAAGCAGTGAAGTCGAGGAAGACCGTGCGCGCGCGCTCGTTCGGCTGGGCCAGCTCGAGAACGCGACGGGCAATGTCGTCGAGGCGCGTGAAGCCCTCAGGAGTGCAGTGGCGCTCGACGGACCGGGGAGCGAAGCGGCGCGTCGCCTCGAAACCTTGTGCAAAACACCAGAAGACTGGACGCGGTACGCAGAGGCGCTCGCGAACTATCGTGCTACCGACGACGCCGGCCGCGTTTCCTCTGTCCTCGAGGTCGCCCGAGTCCTCGCAGACCACGCTGGAGACGAGGCGTCCGCCATCCGTGCCCTTTCGTCCGCGATCGACGACGGCGTCACGCACGCAGACGTCCGCAAAGAACTCGCCATCCGCCTTCGAAGTCAGGGCGAGATCGAAGGCGCCGTCGAGCACCTGCAGCAGGTGCTCGCTTCGGACCCGTTTCGCCCCGACGCCTGGCGAGAGCTCGCGCGAACGTACGACGCGAGCGACATGCCTCTCGAAGCACGGATCGCGACGGCACCGATCGCGGTCCTTGGAGACGCGCAAGAAGAGGACCAACGACGAATCGAGGAGAGCCCTTCGACACCAGCTCGTGCACGACCGAGGTCCCTGCGCGCCGAGGTGCTCGACCAGCTCGGCACGCCTCGTACGGAGGACGAAGCCGCCGGAGCGCTGCTGTCAGCCCTGACCCCGGCGCTCGCAAAACTCTACCCGGCCGAGCTCGAGAGCTACGGGTTGGCCACGCGGGATCGCCTCGCGACCGAGGCCAACCATCCACTTCGAAACGTCGCGAACAGGGTCGCATCGGCACTCGACGTCCGAGGGTTCGACCTGTTCCTGCATCGGGTTCGAAATCGTGGTGTCACCGTTGAGTTTGGCGCGCAGCCCGCGCTTCTCGTCCCGGCGACGATCATGGAGCGAGACCCGAGCACGCAAGCGTTCGCACTCGCCAAGCCACTCGCGCACGTTGCGAGAAACTACCACGCGATCGAAAAGCTCACACCGCGCGAGCTCGATGTCCTGCTGGCGTCTGCGGCGCGAACGGTGAAACCCGATTTCGGGTCCGGTCTCACGAGCGAGGAGTTCCTCAACGAACAGACGCGGCGACTTCAGCGGGCGATCCCACGACGAGACAGGCGCGCGGTTCGCGACGCAGCCGAACGCTACGCACGCTCGAAACGGGTGAAGTTCGAACGTTGGGTGCACGCCGCCGAGCGTACGGCAACACGCGTCGCGCTTCTCCTTGCGGATGACCTCGAACCGCTCGCGCGCGACGTACGGAGCCGCATCGCACCCGAGCTTCAACAGGACGACGAAGCGATCCGGTCACACCCTGTCTATCGCGAAGCGTTGAGCTTCTGGGCATCTCCAGCGGCGATGCACCTTCGTGAACACATGGGGCTTTTGCCGACGCGTTGAGGCTAGGTCGGCTCGTGGGTGTGTGAGTCAATCCGATAGGCAACCCATACGAAGGCTGCCACCAGGAGGATCAACATGACGAGGCCGGCGTAGAAGGCGGCGCTCGAGAAGTAGGTCGTCAGGCCGTAGTCCCGTGTGAACTCACGATAGGAGCCGACCACGTGCAGGCGGGCCCAAGCGAGCGGCCATACGGCCGCCGCGGCAACGAAGCCAAGCGCGGCGATGCGGCGAAGCGCAGCCTCTCGACCCGCCCGGCAGAGCGCAGCACCGAGGCGGAAGCCCAGCATCGAAAAGCCGAGAAGCGCGGCGGAGACCAGGATCCCCCAAGCCCACGCGGCTTTTGCGGCGTCGACCCAATACAGGAGAAACCAATCACCGTGAAAGACGTAGAAGTAGATGGTGGTAGGCAGAAGGACCAGTGCGACAAACAACGCATAGGCGAGGAAGGCTTCCATTCGCCACATCGGATCGGCGCTGTGGCGCACCTCCTCCCGGCCGGCGTGGGCGGCGAGGACCCCAGTCGACAAGGCGATGAGCAACAAAAAAACGAGTGGCAAAACCGTTCCCAGGGCAAGGCTACGTCCCCGGTTCATGGACGGTCAACCAAACGGGCACCATATTGAGACTATGCGGGTTCTCGACACCCCAAGCGACGATGCGCCGCGCGCAGGACGCGGTCTTCGGTGGAGCGCTGTCTTCGCGTTCGCAATCGTCGTGCTGCCGAGCGCCCATGCGTCCGCGGATGCGCTTGCAAGGTTGACGGCGCCGTTCTCCGAGGCGCTCGAAGGCGGCAGCTACCTCGGCGCGCTAGGCTTGATCTTCGTCGCCGGACTGGCCACCTCGCTTACGCCGTGTGTCTACCCGATGATCGCGATCACGGTGAGTGTGTTCGGGGCTCGACAAACCGAGAGCCGGGCGAGCGCAGCCATGTTGTCGAGCGCGTTCGTACTCGGCATCGCCGCGCTCTTCACCCCGCTTGGGGTCCTGTCGGCGCTGACCGGAAGCGCATTCGGCAGTGCCCTCGCGAGCCCCTGGGTCGTGGGCGCGCTCGCGGCGCTCTTCACCGTCATGGCTCTCAGCATGTTCGGCTTGTTCGACTTGGCGCTGCCGTCGTCACTCCAGAACCGTCTCGCCCAAGCTGGAGGATTCGGCGTTCGCGGCGCGTTCGTGCTCGGTTTCGTGAATGGCCTGATCGCGGCGCCATGCACGGGGCCAGTCCTTGCGGTCTTGCTGACCTGGGTCGCCACGACTGGGCACGTTGGATTCGGCGCACTCTCGTTGTTCATCTATGCAATCGGCATCGGCGTCCTCTTCTGGTTCGTGGGCACCTTCGCGATCACGCTGCCGAAGTCTGGGCGCTGGGTCGAGTGGACAAAGAGCGTGTTCGGCATCGCCATGTTGGCCCTCGCCTTCTACTACCTAAGAAGCATCCTCCCCTACCCGCAGCCGGCAGTACGGGACGCGACTTGGTTGGCGATCGCGATCGGCCTTCTGACTGGCGGTGTGATCGTCGGCGCAGTGCACCTTTCGTTTCGCGGCGGCGCGTGGGCGAACCGGCTACGCAAGACACTCGGCGTCGCGGCCTCGGTCGCTGGGATCCTGGGCATCGTCGGTTGGGCCGAAGCTCTCCCCGAGGGGACACACATCTCTTGGCTCAACGACTACGACCAAGGCAAGGAGGCAGCTCTCGCAGACGCCCGGCCCATGTTGGTCGACTTCGGGGCCGACTGGTGCGGCGCATGCCAAGAGCTCGAGCGAGACGTCCTGAGCGACCCGCGCGTCGTGGCCGAAGCTCGCCGGTTCGTCACCGTCCGCGTCGACCTCAGCGCGGACAAGGCAACCGAGGCCAAGTGGGCGCTACTCGAGTCGTACAAGCAGCCCGGGCTACCTTTCGTGGTGCTCCACAACAGTGACGGCTCCGAGGCTTCGCGTGTGACCGGTATGGTCGAAAGCGACGAGTTCCTCGAGATCATGGGCAACGTCCGCTAGGCGGGCTATCGCTTCCGTGTCTGGACGCTGCGCCTGTAGTATAACCCACCCGTAGCTTCTCGGAGCCGGGGTGGATGGATGAAACACAGAACTACGCTATCGAGAAGACGGGTTCTCCGAGGGGGGATCCATGGGGTCGTGATGTCGTGGGGCGCGCTCTCGTTCACCGGCTGTACCGACAAAAAGCTCGTGCGTACCGACACAAGCGTGTTGAATCGGGAGAGCTGAGCGGACCATGGCGCTCTTCGAGGTTCGCGGCGTAAAGAAGGCGTTTGGAGCTCACGTCGTGCTCGACGGCGTAGACCTCGACATCTTTGAGGGCGAAGTCGTGACGATCGTCGGGGAGTCCGGCTCCGGCAAGAGCCTCCTCCTGAAGGCGATGGTGGGACTCCTCGACATCGACGACGGCACAATCCGATTCCACGACGAAGAAGTCTCAGGGGGTTCCGAGAAGCAATGGACAGCGGTTCGTCGTCAGATCGGAATGTTGTTTCAGGAATCTGCCCTATTCGACTCGCTGAACGTATACGAGAACGTGGCGTACGCGCTGCGCGAACAAACCGAGATGACGGAGGAGGAGATGCAGAGCCGCGTAGCCGAAACCCTCGCCTTGGTGGCGTTGCCGGGTATCGAACAGATGTGGCCGGCGGATCTATCTGGGGGCATGCGAAAGAGGGTGGCGTTGGCTCGCGCCGTCGCGGTCAGGCCGCAGACCGTGTTCTACGATGAACCTGCTGAGGGGCTCGATCCGATCAACGTGACACGGGTCAACCGATTGATTCTCGGCCTTCAGGAAAGCCTCAACGTTACGTCGGTGGTCGTGACCCATAACCTGAGAGCGGCGTTCGCCATCAGCGATCGCTTGATCCTCCTTCACGACGGAAAGGCGGCGGCGACCGGCACTCCGGAGAGCTTTCTCGAATCTCAAGACCCGCGAGTACGCGAATTCATCGGTGAGCGTATGCGTCAGGTCCTACGCGCGAGCTGATCGGCCTGTGCGAAAAGGCGTCGTCGGGAGCATCGTGATCGCCGCGTTCGTGGTGACGGTTGGGCTGACCGCAGTGGCAACGGAGCGCCAACTCGCAGCACAGGACGCCCGGGTAGAACAGGCTTGGGAACGGATGACGTCGGCGTACTTCGACTGGGGGCGCCTTGCCCGCCAATCCCTCGAATCCACGCGGGTGGACCAGGCTGCACCCGAGGACTTGCTGCTTTCGAGGCAGGCGGTCGCAAGTCTTCGCCGAACCTCACGCATCGCCTCACCAGACGCGATGGAACTGGCATCGCTCGGAGCAAGCCGCCGCACGCTCGACGAGGTCACTGCGCGTTTCAGCGTCGCGATGAAGACCGAGGCGCAGATTCCCGGCGAGGCCTATGACGATCTGATCGACAGTCTCGCAGCCAAGCGCCGCGAGGCTGAAGCAGCGCGGGCTGTGTTCAACGCGGAGACGCTGGCGTACAACCGACTCCGACGTCGGTTTCCAACGGTACTGATCGCGCTCGCAGCCGGGTTCGGCGATCGACCCTACTTCGATGAGCCCAAAGACACGACGTCAGCACGAGACCGCTAAGGGTCGCTCTGGAGCCGCCCGTGCCAGTAGACCCAGTTCGCCCACGCCTCGGGGATCGAGCTCGAGGGTTCGAGACGGAAAGCCACAACCGGAAGCCACTTGGGTTTGACCGGGGTGCGGCGAAGACGGAGGCCGACCTGCTCGGGAGACCGGTTGCCCTTCTTTTCGTTGCAGCGATAGCACGCCATCACGATGTTCTCCCAGTTGGTCTTCCCCCCTTGGGACTTGGGCACGACGTGGTCGTACGTCAGCCCGCGCAGCCGGTGCCGGTCGCCACAGTACTGGCAACGGAAGTCGTCGCGCATCGCCACGTTGATGCGAGAGAACTTGATGGCGCGCTTGCGACCCACGATCGCCCTCAAGAGCCGGACGACGGCCGGCATCTTGATGGTAAGGCTGACCGAGCGGACGTCTTCGTCGTACTCTTCGACGACTTCGACTTTGCCGTCGAAGATCATGCATACCGCACGTTGCCAACTGATGACGCGGTGTGGTTGATAGCCTTGATCTAAGACAAGGGTGCGCATCCGGTTGAATGCCCCTATAGCGCGAACGCGTTCAGAAGTGAACCGGCTTGTGTTTCAAGCACGCAAAGGCTTGGGCGCCCCCGAGACGATTCGAACGTCTGACCTTCGGTTTAGGAAACCACTGCTCTATCCGACTGAGCTACGAGGGCTTGACGGCGTCCGTATAGCACGGGTCCGCTCCGACGCGACGACCGGTTGACCTCGGGCGGCGTGTCGTATTAAGTCTGTTTGGTTCCGAGGAGGCCCCCATCACCGTCAAGCCAAGATACCCGACGCCCGTTGTCGCGTCAGCGACGAGTGCGCCCACTGAAGACGCCCCCTCGACATCCAAAGTCACGAAGCTTCCGTCGGTGCGCCCAAGCTTTCGGCCTCCCAGACGTCGCGTGCTACCGAATGACCTCCTGTGGCGGAGCGACGAAGAAGCGGCCCGTAGGCTGGCCCTCAAGGCACTCACAGGCGCCCGGGCGGCGGAAAGGCGACTCGACGATCAGTTCGACCGTGAGGCCCTCCACGATTTCCGGGTCGGGGTACGGCGGCTCCGGAGCGTGCTTCGCGCCTACAAGGCCGAACTGCAAGACGCGGTTCGTCCGAAGGACCGCCGCAAGCTGAGAGCGATCCAGCGAGCCACCGGGGCGGGACGAGAGGCCGAGGTCGCGCTCAAGTGGCTCAAGAAGCAGCACCGGACTCTCGCACCGGACCACCTGGTGGGGCTCAACTGGCTCTCGGCAATGCTGCTCGACCGGCGGCGACGATGCACCGAAGACCTCGACGACGCCCTCCGGTCCTCGTTCCGCGACCTCGCTGCTGATCTCGAGTCGCGTCTTGCCGTCATGCGGAGTGAGCAAAACCTCCTCAGCGAACACGCGAAGGCAAACTTCGCCCAACGCGTCGGCACCCTGACGGAACAGCACGCGAACGAGCTCCAAGTCGTACTCGGGCAGATCGCCAACCTCGATGACAGCGAGCGACTGCACGACGGGCGCATCGCCGGCAAGCGCCTACGCTACTTGCTGGAACCCCTGCGACCCTACGTCAACGAGGCGCAGCAGGTGGTCAAGCGCACCAAACAGCTGCAGGATGTGCTAGGCGACCTCAACGACGTGCACGTGCTCACCCAGGAGATCGACGCCGCACTCTCGGTCTCGATGAAGGAGCGGGGCGACCGCATTCGCGTTTCGCTGCGCGCCCACGACCTCGACCGCGCCCAACGCGACGCGGCCGCCTCCGAGTGGAGCGGGCTGATCGAACTCTACACCCGGCTCGAAGCCGACCGTACAGAGCTCCTTGCGACGCTTCGTGATCGATGGCTCGGCGGGGAGCTAGAAGTGCTCGTCTCTCAAGCCCGCGACCTAGCCCGCCTTTTACGCCAACTCGATCGACCCAGTTAATTATGTCCACAGAAAAGAACCCACTTGTCGACGACCGCTTCGTCGATTTCCTTCTTTATGACGTTCTCGATGCCTCGTCGCTCTGCGAGTTCGAAGGCTTTGAACACCACTCGAAAGAGACGTTCGACTTGTTCCTCGACAGCGTGCGAAAGCTGGCCAGACAGGACCTGCTTCCGACATACAAGTCGATGGACGAGAACCCTCCGACCTTCGAGAACGGGCGGGTCATCACCCACCCCGCACTTGGCGAGTTGTGGCGGCAGATGGTCGAGCTCGGCGTTCTGACTGGCACGCGACCCGAAGAGGTCGGCGGCCAACAGATTCCGATCCTCCTCCACACGCTCGCCACGTCGTACTTGATGGCAGCCAATCTCAGCGCGTACGGTTACGTTGGGCTCACCCTCGGGGCGGCGCACTTGATCGAAGCGTTCGGGAGCGAAGACGTTCAGGCCAGGTTCATGCGGCCCATGTACGAGGGGGATTGGAACGGCACGATGGCACTGACCGAGCCACACGCCGGAAGCAGCCTTGGGGACATCACGTCGACGGCTACCCCGACCGACGAGGACTACTACCTCATCAAGGGAAGCAAGATCTTCATCTCGGGCGGTGACCAGAGTTTCGCAGAGAACACGGTCAATTTGGCGCTCGCACGAATTGAAGGCGCCCCGGCCGGCACCAAAGGGATCTCGCTGTTCGCGATCCCGAGGATGCGTCCCGAGAACGGCGCGCTGGTCCCGAACGACGTCACGGTCGCTGGGGTCATCCACAAGATCGGGTGGCGGGGTCTGCCAAGCCTGGCGCTCGAGTTTGGAGACACCGGCGATTGCCGTGGTTGGTTGGTCGGCGAACCGCACCAGGGCCTTCGCTACATGTTCCAGATGATGAACGAGGCCCGCATCATGGTGGGCGTCAACGGCGCTTCGACCGCTTCGGTCGCCTACCACGAGGCCCGAAACTACGCGATCGATCGGCGTCAGGGCCGACGCCCCGGCGAACGATCCGACGAGCAGGTGCCCATCGTTGCGCATCCGGACGTCCGGCGCATGCTCCTTCGGCAAAAAGCAATCGTCGAGGGGAGCTTCGCGGTACTGGCCACCACGGCCCGCTACTCCGACGTCGCAACGCATGGCCCCCCCGAGGAGCGGGAGCGCGCGTCGCTCCTCCTCGATCTGCTCACACCGATCGCCAAGAGCTTCCCCGCCGAGCGCGGCTTCGAAGCCAACACCTTGGCCATCCAGGTGCACGGCGGCTACGGGTACACGAGCGAGTACCTCCCTGAAGCCTACATGCGCGACCAGAAGCTCAACTCCCTGCATGAGGGCACCACCGGCATCCAGAGCATGGACTTGCTCGGCCGCAAGGTCGTCGCAAAAGGCGGCGCGGGTCTCCGCGCTCTCGGCGAGGAGATCGCCGGCACCGTGCAGCAAGCGCGCGACGCAGGCTGCGAAGCCGAGCTGTGCGACATGGTGGCGCAGGCGACAGACGCCGCGATCTCGCTCACGATGGAGCTCGCCCAGCGGGGCATGGCCGGCGACACCGACGGCATGCTCGGGCACAGCTGGGACTACCTCGACATGTTGTCGACGCTCGTGGTCGCTTGGCAGTGGCTCAAGATGGCCGCCGTGGCGAGGGAGCTTCTCGACGCAGGCCCCGAGCATCCAGACCAGCTGCGGGGCACTGAAGCAGCGGCCCGGTATTGGATCCGGACCGAAGTCCCGCGAGTCGGCGTCCTCGCCGAGCTCTGTCGTTCCGCCGAGGACTCGTATCTCAAGGCCGATCCGGCTTGGCTCTAGCTCTCCCCGTCGCGCGCTAGTAGTCGAGCAGCGAGATCACTCGGTGCGGCGCAAGCTTCTCTTCGCCGTTCAAGAAGCGAAGATGCATCACGAACGCAAAGGCCGCGACGTCGGCCCCACACCGGGCAACGAGTTCGGCCGTCGCGCTGGCCGTACCCCCGGTCGCGATGAGATCATCGACAACCAAGACCCGCTGCCCCTCGGCCAGCCCATCTTGGTGAATCTCGAGCGCGTCCGTGCCGTACTCGAGGGCGTACTCTGCGCGGTAGGTCGCCGACGGGAGCTTGCCGGGCTTGCGAACGGGAACGAAGCCGACGCCCAGCTTGTCAGCCAACGCCGCACCAAACATGAAGCCTCGCGACTCGATCCCCACCACGGCGTCGACGTCGGCGTCGCTCAATCGCTCGGCGATCAACTGAATGCTCATCCGAAACGCCTCGACGTCTGCGAGCAGCGGTGTGATGTCCTTGAATAGGATCCCCGGCTTCGGGAAATCCGGGACATCGCGGACACGGCTTCGAAGATAGTCGATTCGAGGGTCGGTCATGCGCTCATGGCCCCTACTCGCGCCCCGCCAGGAACGCGGCCACGCCAAGATGGTCGGGCTGCGTGGCCTCGATGCTCAGCGGCGTCACAGAGATGAAACCCGCGTCGATCGCCTCGGTGTCGGCTCCCTCGACCGGCTCGTTGTGGACCCCACCGGGGCCCCCGATCCAAAGGTAGTGGCGCCCGCGCGGATCGTCGCGGACCTCGACGTCATCGGAGTACAACCGAAACCCGAGCCGCGTGGCCCGGATCCCATCCGGGGGCCTCGACGGAAAGTTGATGTTGAGCAAGACCGCCTGACCGGGCGGCTGCGTCACTGACAGCAGGTCTTTGCAAAACCGTTTCCCGTACTGCGCGGCGCCTTCCATGTCGGACGAGGCGTTCGACAACGCGATCGAGGGGACGCCTCGGAGCGCGCCTTCACGGGCCGCCGCCACCGTTCCCGAGTAGTGCACGTCGTTGCCGAGGTTTGGACCATGGTTGATCCCAGAAACGACCAAATCGGGGCGACGGGGCAACAGATCCTTCAAGAAGAACGCGACATACACGCAGTCGGCCGGCGTGCCATCGACCGCCCAAACGCGCTCTTCGACCTCGCGAAACCGAAGCGGATGGTGAAGGGTGATCGAGTGACTCTTGGCGCTCTGCTCGGTCTCGGGTGCCACCGTGTACACGTCGGCGAAACTCGCGAGCGCATCGCGCAACGCGATGTTCCCGGGCGCATCGAACCCATCGTCGTTCGACACCAAAACGAGTGGACGGTCCGCCATGCGCATCACCCCCTATCTCGGAAGCCCGCTGGGAGCAACAGGTGAAGGTGACGGCCCCATAAACTCCGGCCGGGGGGCTTTCGCCCTCCGGTCCGGATGGTCGGGGCGACTGGATTTGAACCGCCCGGATTTCAAGGGCTCTAGGGAACTGCGGGGTACAGCGGTGGATCGAGGTGGCCGAAAAAGCCCCGGAAACGCGGGGGTCAGGACATCCGAGACGCAAAGTGTGACACCTGTCACGCCTTCCGAGGGTAGGATCGGTGACATGACCTCAATGAAGACGACGCTCCGCGGACATGTGATGGGCGCCGGAGGTGCCGCGGTTCTGCTGGAGGTGAGCCTTCGAAAGCTGTGCGAGCGGTACCCGGAGAGTCAACGGTTTGCCTACGCCGATCTCGAACGGGAGGTCCTTCCCGCAGTGATCGCGCAGTTTGCCGATCACCTGACGGATGAGGACAAGCATCTTCTCAAATGGGCCGTCCGCCTACGAAACAAGATCGTCCATGGACAGTTCCAGAGCCTGAGCGACATCCTCGAACGGGAGTTCGGGATGGCAGTCTTCCGCCCGGTTCAGAGCATGGAATTGCCGGACGATTCTCAGGGCGTCCGCGACGCCTTGACCTCGCTTGTCGCCGGCGAGGGTCAAGACGTCCACGACCAGCACCAGAAGAAGGAGGCTGGCACTTACGCGTGGGAGCTTGAGGTGATCCTCAGCGGAGGCCTGGTCAAGGCCATGGAGGTATTCGGACGCGGGATCGACTTGATGGACCGCTTGGTTCGCATCGAGCAGTCCTAGGCACACCGACCTACGCCTGATCGGGCGACCGGCTCTGTATGTAGGCTGTGATCAGGTGCTTCAGGGCATGATTGAACGCGAACGCGTTCTCCGGGATCTCATGATGAGCGTACTCGTTGAAGATATGCAGGGCTTTCTGCACCGCGGCATCCGCATAAAAGAAGCGAGTGCCCTCCATGTTCTGACCGTCCGAGAAGTACGCGCTTGCGTTGTGATCGCCCTTTTCGCCCTCGTAGAAGAACTCTTGATAGCCTCGGACGACATCGCTGGGTTGGCCGTAGTGGGAAACCACGTGGTTTCGAACGGTTTGGAGCCAACCACGAAGATCGGATGGCCGTCTCTTTCCACCGCGGCCCTTGAGGTTGATATCCGTCAGCGCCGCCTGAACGATTTGGTTCCAGCTCCCCGTGGGTCCCGGTGGCATTCGACGGACGATCTCCTGAAATTCCGACTCGTCGAGCACTTTCTTATATCGCTTCACCAAGTTCAGTGTCTCGTGCTGGATCGCTACCATCTGCCTTTGTGCAAACACCATCATGCCTACGACTTGGCCCCACTCCGGGCTCGACGGGTCGCTGATGTAGTGGACCTGGGCCTCCCGCGACCGCTCGTACAGCCAGGCGACCATTTTGAGGTCGTTGAACGCCAACGAGAGCATGAGCATCAGCTTGTCGAGGTCGGAAGCCTCGTCGCGGCCCACGAGTTGGTTTGGGGGAATCGATTGTCGTTGCGCGAGGTCCCAGTCGGGTAGCAACGGCCATTGAAGACTCGGGTTTTTCGTCATTGGTTGGGATCCATTCTTGAGTAGCCAAGCGTTCGCCGCCTTCTGGTAGTCGTGCACGAGGGCGTCCGCCTTCTTGTCCGTGCTGACAACACCGGGATCCGCCACAATGAGCCGCGCTTGGTCGAGGAGTGCTCGATCACGGCTGGCTTCGTCAGGGAAAGGGCCGGGTAGAGGATGCAAGGTGCGCACGGACGACATCTCTGATTCGAGATTGCGGAGGGACCTCCACGCTTCCTGCGCGAGTGCGCCTAATCCCGATGGCAAGGCGGTCCCTTGCTCCACGATCAGCCGTATCTCCTCTTCTTCGGTGATGCTGTCCGTCGTCTTCCGCAACGGGCCAAAAGGGTAGTAACGGAGCCGCATCTGGTAGCTTACCAAGATGCCCGCCGTCTTCTGCGCTGCCTCGATCTGAGCGTTGAGGACGCGCATTCGCCGGTCGGAATCCTCTTGGAGCCTGGCCGTGCGCCCGACAGCCAGTAGGGTTCCCACGGCCGAAACGAGGCTGCCCAGCAGGGCCCCCACCGCTCCGGAAATGAGTCCGACAAACCATGTCTCTTTGAGCAGCTCGCTCAAGTTGTTCGCCCTCGCAACAGCGGCGAGAGTACCGTTCGGTGTCTTGGCAGGGCCAGGAAAAGTAGCCCGGTAGAGCCAGATCTACCGCCAGCGGCCCGCCGATCACCGCTGCGCTTCCTCGAGGAGCGCAAAGCCTCCTGGGAAGCGTTTCTCACAGGTCAGCGGAAAGGCTACCCGGACGACTCGGCGCCTGACGAACCGAATTGGATTCGTCAGCATTCCGAAGGCGTGATCCAGGGCTACATCAGAGACGCATCCGACCGACTGGACGCGCTTGATTCAGAGATCGAAGCCAACAGCCCCGAAACCGCCAGCGAAGGCCGCGGATTCTGGCTGGAGAAGCTCCGAAAGCTGGCCGAGACCGATCGGGAGGCCGAGCGCGATCGCGCGGCGGCGTGGATAGAGCTCTATCTGAAGGAAAGGCGCGAGGGTCACCACCACGCCGACATGACAAGGCGAACCGTCGAAATGACGCTTCGGGGGCTCACAGGCGAAGACGTCGAGGTTGACGCACTCGAGGTCGACGGCGCAAACATGGGGATCGCCTCCCGTGCGACTCACAAGTCAACCACCACGAACGCGGTCGGCGGCTACCTTCGTAGCGGGTGGGCCGACCTCTGTCGCGAGATCGAGAAGCTCAACCTCACGACCAAGCGCGGCGACGTGATTGCGCTTCCTAAAGTCGCGACGGCCGGTGACAATTTGGGTGACAGTCGGGAGGGGAAAAAAGCCGAGACCCCGGATTTTCCGAGGTCTCGTTGGTCGGGGCGACTGGATTTGAACCAGCGACCCCCTCACCCCCAGTAAGGTGCGCTACCAAACTGCGCTACGCCCCGAACAACCCTCTATTTGAGGGCACG
>JBCCHE010000065.1:0-22845 GCA_039028875.1 Myxococcota bacterium
CGCTCGGATTCGAGGACTACTCGCGGCGGTTGCAGCTGCGGCCGAAGTGAGTCTGTGCGCTAGTCTTCCGAGACCGCGGCGCGGTACTTGGCCATGGCGTCGAGTGCCCCGCGGCGGGCACGAACCTTCCCCGGGCACGAAACTTCCCAGGTTCGATTAGCCACGCGCGATTAGCCACGCGATTGCCCACGCACGCGCGAACCTTCGCAGTGTCGATGGGCCGGGATTGTCCGATTTGTGTCGCGGCGCCGGCCCGAGCTCGGCCAAACGATCGAAACCCGCGCGCCCGAGCAGAAACACGCCACGCAGCGGGGTGATCCGAACGCGAGACGAGGCACGCTGCAAGTCGTCGACCGCGGCCTAAATCCAAGCGAGAGCTTCGGCGACGATCTCCGCTGCGCCTGACTCAACGCACGTGCCGTGCGCGATGACAAGGCGCTCTGGATTCCAACCGAGGATCTTGTCGCGGGCCTCGCGCGCCTCGCCGTGCCGAAGAAAGCTCAGCCGCCAGTCGAGTGGGGTCGTGCCGTGGTCGCCGACGACGCCGCCCAAACGCATCGCGGTGCTCTTCCAACCGGAAAACTGCTCTTCGGGGTTTCGTTCGATCAAGTCCCCCAGAATCAGGGTTTTGGACCGGAGGTGAAAGAAGACCACCTCCTCCATCAGCACCGAACCACGGATGACTACCTGGTCGATGTCGCGAGCCCAGGCGGGCTCAGGGTCGTCGCCGAGCTCGGAGTCGATTCTCAGATCGGGCCTCTTCTTTGCGAGCCCCGGGGGCAAGTGGATGCGGGCCTCAGGCCATCGGTCGGCCCACTCGCCAATGAAGAGATGATGGATCTTGTTGGGTGAGACCAAATGCCGAACCGGCCCGATTTCCTCGACCTCACGCGCCAGGTCATCGTTGAGCTCGATGGGCGACCAGCACCATACGCCGCCGTCATCCAGCCGCGCCACCACCATCCTGATCTTGAGGGGAATGCCGTAAAATGAAATCTCCGGCCCCTCGACGAGGTAAAGAGACGGTCCGAACGACTGGAGCATCCGCGGAGCATACCACTCAATTGCCTTGTCTAACTGTTCCACGAACCTTCCCAGGTTCGATTACGACGTAAGCACACGAACCTTCCAGCACACGAACCTTCCCAGGTTCGATTACGACGTAAGCACGAACCTCCCCAGGTTCGAGACTTCAGTGTGTCGGCTGCCAACGTCTGGCGGAGGGCGACAGGACCTGACAGGGCGACATGGCCCTCGCGAAGGCACACCTCTTTCATCAGCGCTGCGCCCCAGCTTCCGAAAGCAACCCCCTGACGCCTACTTTTTCCGAGGCGAGTTCTCGGCACACTTCGCGTCCCTACTCGACCAGCGCCAAGCCGACCCGGACTTCATAGGCGACCCCTACCGACGCTACGGCGGCAAGTCTCTCCACGCGCGTTCCTACGGGGAAGGCTATCTAGCACTCATGAACGGGCGCATGGGCGACGAGGGTATCTACCTTCTCGACGAGCCCGAGGCAGCACTATCTCCGCAACGGCAGCTCTCTCTCTTGGCGATCCTCGCAGATCGACTGAAATCCGAAAGGACACAGTTCATCATCGCGATTCCTTCCTGGCTCGCTAGCGACGCCTCCGCGAAAGCATCCCTGCATCCAAGTGCTGCACGAGCGCGAGCGACTCGCAGGCCCCGCCCGCGCTACGTCGACGTCCCGCCTTCTCCGCCGCTGCCGCCGGTCCCGCCCGCGGAGCGGCACTCGCAGTTGCCGAGTAGCTCGTCACCCTCAATGTCGCAGAACGGCACTTCACCGTCAGGGCACGTAAGCTCTTCGCAGTCGCTGTCCGTGGCGCACGCGTCGAGCTCGAATTTGCAGCCAGTGTATGCGAACGCGATGAGGAGCGCCCAAGCGAAGATGGCGGAGGATCGTGGCATAGGACCGCATGCTACTGATGGGCTCGAACTCGTCAACGGCTTGCGAATGCGACGGCGCTGCCGGGCGTGTGGACTTGACCCTCACGGAACGAACCTTCCCCGCCACGGAACGAACCTTCCCAGGTTCGATTAGCCACGCCATTACCCACGCACGCGCGAACCTTCGCAGTTTCGATGGGTCGGGATTGTCCGAGAGTCACCCGACTCCCTGAATCGAGTCGCATGGTCCCTCGGAGCGCGGTGCTCTTCGGCGCTCGGGGTTCACTGGACTCTGGCGCGGCGCTAGTCCCGTGTCAGGAACGACGCGCGCGCCTCGTCGTCATCGCCGTCAGTCGTGGCGTTCACGAGGTTTCGGGTTCGGGGCGGACGATGGCCGTGACTATGCGGCGGCGAGCGCGCCGGCGTGGTGGACCACCCACCAGGTGCCTGGCGGAAACTCGGTGTCCCGCTCCCCGTTACGCCACGCCTCGTAGGCGGCCCGATAGGCTCTTCGAAACGCCCGAAGACGCTTGAGTGCTCGAAGCCAGTCCGCTCGGGTGAGTGCCGAGAAGGTAGGGCTCCGACCGAAGCGGGGCTTCTTGGTCTTGGGTGCCTCGGTAACCGGGGTCCGTTGGGCTCTTAGCGCGCCGAGATAGCGAAGCCCGCGGCGCCGATGTTCGGCGTGGAGGGCCTTGAGCCGCGTCCGCAGCAGGGACCGAAGGGCCCCGAAGTAGCTCTCTTGCCCGGAGAAGCCAGGCGGGACGGTAAAGCGCACCGTGGCCTTCGGAGGCGCCGCATCCTTGAACCACAGGCCCGGACGGCGTGCTTCGAGCACGCCTCGTCGAAGACGCTTGAGCGTGCTGACGAGCCCCGGCCACCGTTCGGGTGTCCTTACCAGGACTGCGCTCACGGGGTTGAGGAGCGTGTAGGCCACCTTGTCGAGCACTTCGGTGGGTCCGCTCAGCGCGACGGCATTGTACGGCACGTTCGGCTCCCAGAGCACTTCGTCCCAGCGGCGGAGTCGCTTGACGCTCATGGCCAGGCTTCGGTTGAGGGTGCGCATGAACTCGGGGAGCACCCCGCGCACGTCGGTGAGGACCAGGTGATAATGGTTGCTCATCACGCTGAGGGCATGAATCTCGATGCCGTACTTGTCGGCCGCGCGACCGAGACAGTAGGCAAAGAGCCCGTTCAGGGCGGGGTCCGGACGGAGCAAGAAACGCCGGCCCAGACACCGGCGCGTGACCAGGTACGTCGTGCCTTCGAGCACGCATCGTGGAAGCGACATACATAGCTTGTCGGCGATTCCGAGGGCGTGTTGCCCTCTCTTCAACCTGGGAAGGTTTCCGTCCTCTTCAACCTGGGAAGGTTTCCGCCGTCGGCCCTCTCTTCAACCTGGGAAGGTTTCCGTCGGGGAAGGTTTCCGTCGGGGAAGGTTTCCGTCGGCACGCAGCCGGGAAGTTCGCCCTACGCGTGTACGCCGAAGAACGCCATCGCGTCGTCTCCTAAGCTTCCCGCCGACCTCCTCGCACAAACGCCAGCTGTTTGACGCGCACCGCGTCCCATTGGTACTCAGGCCCCGTGCCGTTTTCACGCATTGCAACCTTCATCGCGCCGGTGCTTCTTTGCTTCATCGCCTTCGGGTGCGACTCAACCGAGGAAGCCTGTGTCACCGACGCCGATTGCGCCGACCTGACCTGCGAAGCCGGGGAAGAACCCGTTTGCGTCCTCGAAGATGAGAACGTCTGCGAGTGCGTGGGCGGGGGCGGAACCGGAGGATCTGCGGGGAGTGGCGGGATGGCAGGAAGCGGCGGAACCGGAGGATCTGCGGGTTCCGGCGGAGTAGGCGGAACCGGCGGAGCAGGCGGAGCCGGCGGAGCAAGCGGGACCGGCGGAACCGGCGCCACGGGCGGGGGTGCGTCCGATCCATGCGACGCCGACCTTCCCGTTGACGCGCCGGCCATCACGACCCGGCCTGTGCTGGTCCCAACCGCAGGCAGCCCGGGGACCACGGTAGCCCTCGAGGTGAGCGTCAACGGGTTCACGAGGCAGCTCGACTGGGTCTTCCTCCGGCCGGAGGGCGGTGCAGATGCGGGCCGCGGAGGCATCACGACCAGCGGGGGGGCCGCAACGGTGACTTTTCGATTCGATATCGATGACATCTCGCCGGGCGAGACCGTGCTCCAGCTTTTCCTGCGTGGGAGCGACCCGGAACTCGTGATCGCCTACAACTCGGCGAACTGCGATGGCCCCATGGATGTGATCGTTGCCTTCGATCAGAGCATCGGCCCGGACGTGCCGCTTCCCGGTTGCGACTCGGTGTGCCTCGATGTGCTGGACTGACGCTGTCACGCGGCAGCGCGTTGGCCACCGCAAGCAGAGCGCGCGGAGAACACGGGTCCGAACAAACCGTGCTACGTATCGGCCGATGCGTCGCAGGACCGTCTATGGGCTCATTGTCGCGTGCGGTGCGGAAGAGAGGACTCGAACCTCCACGAGTTTTACCTCACTAGATCCTTAGTCTAGCGCGTCTGCCAGTTCCGCCACTTCCGCAAGGACTGCAGGGGGCGGAAAGTAGTCGGGCATGGCCGGGTGTCAAGTTGGCGCTTCGCCGGGCCTCTGACCCGCGGCCCGGTCGGCGACTCTGACACCTCAGTGTGGAAAGGCGGTCGGGACGTTGCGGGCGCTCGTGACGAGCTGACGTGACGATTCGACGAAGCGCACCAGCGTGCTCAGGTCCCCTTTGGTGAGCTTGAGCTTGCCCTCCATTAGCCCTCGGATCGGGTCGAGCCTGCCCTCGAGGACGTCTTTCCAACGCCGGTAGCAGGCGACGATGACGAACTCGGCGTCGACGGGGCTGACCTCGCCCTCGACGAACTTGGCCTGGTGACACTCGCCCTCGTGGACGTAGAGCACCATGCCTTTGTCTTCCTCGATGCCGAGGGAGAGGTCGCTTCGGACGATCATGGCGACAGCGCCGAAGGTCCAAGGCTTACCGACTTCGCGGTACGCGCGGCAATGATTGATGGCGTTCTTGTACGCCTCTGTCCATTCCTCCGAAGGGAAACGGTGCATTCGCTCTCCGAGCCAAGAGTTGAAGGCACCTTGTGTAGCCCGGAGTTCGGGGGCGCGCAACGATTCCGTGAGCTAGAACACAGTGTGGGTTTGTGGCGTTCTAGCCTTTTGGATCGCTTTGGATTCCGTCACGGCTTCGCCCTTCGCACGGGCGGCGTGAGCGACGCGCCGTACGACACACTGAACTTGGGGCTCGGTCTGGGCGATTGCGAAACCGCCGTGCTCGAGAACCGTACCCGCTTCGCGGCATCGCTTGGGCTGACGACCGACCATTTGTTCGAGCAGCGGCAGGTGCACGGAACCCATGTTCGCGAGGTGACTGCCCAGGATGCATCGGGCGCGGTTTACAAACTCGAAGGCGACGCGTTGATCACCCGCGTCGCCGGTCTCGGGGTGGCCGCTCGGACGGCCGACTGCGTGCCAGTGTTGATCGCGCATCCACCGACCGGAGACGTTGCGGCGGTTCACGCCGGGTGGCGTGGAGCGGTCGCTGGTGTCGTGCCGCGAACCATCGACGCGCTCGGCAGGAGTCCGTCGGAGTTGGTCGTTGCCGTCGGTCCGCACATTCGGGTGGCCGCGTTCGAGATCGGACAAGACGTCGCTGCACAGCTGCAAGGCGCAGCCCGCGCGACTCAAGTAGTCGACCGCTCGCGACCAAAGCCGCACGGGGATCTCGCGGCACTGCTACGCGACCAGCTTCACGGAGCCGGCATTGGCGACGCCGCCATCGACGACATCGGCGGATGCACACACTCCGATGGCGCGCATTTCTTTTCGCACCGGCGCGACCACGGTGAGACGGGACGTCATCTTTCGGCGATCGTGGCAGGAGGCGCCGGGGTGGCTTCTTAGGGGTCGCTCACCATTGGCGTTCATGCTAGCCACCGGCAGGTGAACGACTTCGTCAAGACCAAGGCAGGCGTCGACGCCTCCGAGAAAAAGACGCTCGGTGAAGGCCTGTTCCGCAAGTGCGATGCGTGTGGCGACGCGCTCAAGAAGGATGACCTCGCGCGTAACCTCGAGGTCTGTCCGTCGTGTGGTTTTCATTTTCACCTACCGGCCGAGCGATGGATTGAACTCCTCACCGATGCCGGGTCCTGGGTTGCCCATGACACCGAGCTGAGCGCTGGGGATCCGCTCGAATTCGTCGATTCGAAGGCCTACCCCGACCGACTCGAGGCTGCGGCCCTGTCGACTGGTGTCCGCGATGCGATTCTAGCGGGAGAAGCAGAGCTCGAAGGACGGCCGGTCCAGATCGGCGTGTTCGTGTTCCGCTTCATGGGTGGATCGATGGGGTCGGTCGTGGGTGAGGTGATCACGAGACTCATGGAACGAGGCGCTCGCAAGAAGCAGCCGGTGATTCTGCTCTCGTGCTCCGGTGGCGCCCGAATGCAAGAGGGGTCGCTCTCATTGATGCAGATGGCCAAGACACTCGCAGCGCGGTCGAAAGTACAAGCCGCTGGGGCTCCCTTCATCAGCATCCTTCTCAACCCGACCACCGGCGGAGTCGCGGCGAGCTTCGCGCTTCAGGGTGACGTCAATATCGCGGAGCCCGGCGCGTTGATCGGCTTTGCGGGCCCGCGCGTCATCGAAGACACCATTCGGCAGAAGCTTCCAGACGGGTTTCAGCGCGCGGAGTTTCTTCTCGAGCACGGCATGATCGACATGATCTCCGCGCGTCACGACATGCGTCAGAATGTCGCCCGCATGGTCGAGTATCTCTCGCGGTGAGCCGTTACACCGAAGCGCTGCGATGGCTTTACGGCCTCGAGTCACGCGGGGTCAAACTCGGGCTTGATCGCGTTGCCGAGGCCGCCCAGGTTCGCGGCAATCCAGAGGCCAGGCTTGCTGTTGTCCACGTCGGGGGGTCAAACGGCAAGGGCAGCGTCGCCACGCTGGTCGAGTCGGCCCTGAGAGCCGCAGGGTACCGAACCGGCCAGTTCGCGTCGCCCCATCTTCATCGCTACGTCGAACGGGTGAAGATCGATGGGCGCCCGATCCGTGAAGCCGAGGTCGCCCGTCGTTTGGAATCGCTGCGGGCCGACGACGCGCTCCCCGAACTGACCTTCTTCGAGTACACCACGCTCCTTGCCCTTGAAGCGTTTCGGGACGCCGCGTGTGACGTCGTCGTACTCGAGGTGGGGCTCGGGGGTCGGCTCGACGCGACCAACATCGTGACGCCCGCAGTCTCTGTGATCACCAACGTGAGCCTCGAGCATCAACGGATCCTCGGCGATACGGTCGCGAAGATCGCCCGCGAGAAGGCCGGTATCATCAAACCGGGGGTTCCGTGCGTGGTGGGCGTACGCGGCCAAGAGGCGCGTCGGCCTGTGCGACGACGACTCGCGCGTCAAAAGGCTCCGGCGCTTTGGATCGATCGCGACTTCGAAGCGACGTGGGCCGGGAATCGGCTCGCAGCTAGGGTGCTCGATCGCCGGTGGGAGGGGCTTCACCTTGGGCTCCGGGGTCGCTACCAGGCCGACAACGCGGCGTGTGCCCTTGGTGCCCTGGCCGCCCTTCAGACCCAGGGGTACCACATCGGCGACGACGCGATCTCGACAGGGTTCAGACGCGCGCGGTGGCCCGGGCGGCTCGAGGTGCACCGTGGCCGGCCGGCGTTTCTGTTCGACGCGGCGCACAATGCCGCCGGCTGCCAGACGCTTGCGGCCCACCTCGAGGAGTTCGCACCCAAGGGTCGCGTCGCGCTGCTCTTTGGGGCCATGGAGGACAAAGACCACGCCGCGATGCTCAGGGCGTTCGACGGACTCGTCGACCGAGTCGTCTATGTCAGGCCCGAGATGCGACGCGCGGCCGATCCTTCCGCTCTTCGGGGGATCCGCGAAGGCACGATTGCACGTTCGGTGCGCGATGGGCTGAGCCGGGCGAAGCGCGCGGCGGGCCCGCAAGGATGGGTGGTGGTGGCAGGGTCGATCTTCGTCGTCGCCAAGGCGAGAGCGATCGTCAAGAACCTTCGGAGCGACCCACCGATCGCCATGTAAACCCGGGGTCACCGAGTGCCGCGGCGAGATTTCGCGACCGCTTCGGGCGATTGGCGCTACATAGGGACGATGAGTGTGTTCTTGCAGGCCTGTCGCCGCGAAGCGACTCCGTACACGCCGATCTGGATCATGCGCCAGGCCGGGCGCTACCAGCCCGAGTACCGCGCGCTGCGCGAGAAGGTGAGCTTCATCGAGCTCTGCAAGACACCCGAGCTCGCATGCGAGGTCACCGTACGCGCGGTCGACCAACTCGGGGTCGATGCAGGGATCATCTTTGCGGACATCCTGCTGGTGCTCGAACCTCTCCGCATCGGGTTCGAATTCACGGACGACGCCGGCCCCAAGATTCTCAGCCCACTCAGAACCGCCGCGCAGATCGACGCGGTTGCAGACGAGATCGACGCAGCCGGCTCCCTTTCATACGTCATGGATGCAATCCGAACGACGCGAAAGGAGCTCTCGGTACCGCTCATCGGTTTCGCGGGCGCGCCCTTCACGCTGGCCTCGTACGCGATCGAGGGAGGGGGTTCGAAGAATTATTTCGAAACCAAGAAGCTCATGCTCAACGACGAAGGTCTCTGGAACGCGCTGATGGCAAAATTCTCGGACGCGGTCGCACGATACCTTTGCGCGCAGGTCGACGCAGGGGCACAGGCGGTTCAACTGTTCGACAGTTGGGTGGGCTGCCTGTCACCCTCCGACTACCGGCGTTATGTGTTGCCCCACACTCGCTCGATCTTCGAGCGCCTGCCCGCCAGTGTTCCCGCGATTCACTTCGGGACAGGCAACCCGAGCCTCTATCCGGCGATGAAGGAAGCCGGCGGCGACGTGATCGGGATCGACTGGCGGATCTCGATCGACGAAGCGTGGTCGCATCTGGGTTCCGAGGTGGCTCTGCAGGGCAACATGGATCCAGCCGCCTTGCTGGCGTCGACCGAAGCGCTTCGAGCGCGTGCTTCATCGGTGCTGGATAGTGCCGCCGGGCGCCCGGGGCACATCTTCAACCTGGGTCACGGCATCATGCCGCAAGCGTCGGTCGCCAACGCCCGTGCGCTCGTGGACCACGTGCACGAAGCAAGCCAGCGTTAGTCGCCGCCGCGAACACCGATGAAGTGAAACGTGAGGGCAAAGGTTGCGCCGATTTGCTGGCCCGTGACCCCGCCTTTTTCTCGGTCGCCTCCGCCCGCCGGTGTCGCGCGGACCGCCAGGCCGATGAACGACCAGTCGACCGTGGCGGCGAACGACATCCAGCGGATGATCGGAATACGAAGGCCGGCGCCGACGGTGAAGCCACCCCCATCGATGTCGACGTCAGTGAGCCCCGAACCGTAGGGGTTGCCCCCGAATGCTGTCGCGTAGAACAGATCGAGCCGTACCATCGGGTGGACAAATGGGATGAAACGAAACACCCCTTGGATGTCGAGCCCCACCTTGCCGAGCTTGTAGGCGTCGAAGTCTGCCTGCCGATAGAACGCACCAAGCCAGAAGCCGCCCAACCCCACGCCTGCGGCAAAGCCCCATTCGGCACCGGTTCGACGAGGCGCACTTGGGAGGTCCGACGAGAGGCTCAGTGAGCCGAACTGGTCGGGGTCGTAAGACGTGGGTCCGACGAACCCTTCGATCCAAAGGAGGCCCCGTACTTTTCGGCTGTAGACGCTCCGCTTGTCCTCGGTGTCTTCTTTGGCGGGCGCCGTTTCGGCCGGCGCCACTGTGGCGACGTTCTCGCTGCCGGCCATCCCCGATTCGGAAGCGTCTTGCGCAAACCCAACGGTGTGCACTCCGAGTGATGCGACCAAGACCAAGCATGCGTACTTCATTCGTCTCTCCCCCAAGATGGCTCGGTCTCGGCCGTCTCGATGCGATAGTTGCCGTCGAGCCAGTTGCCTGCGTCGATGAGCTTGCAACGTGGAGAGCAAAACGGGAAGTTCTTGGTGCGCTTGGCGACCTGCGTCTTGCAAATCGGGCAAGGTACGGCTTTCATCGGGGCGACGATACCACAAGGGCAGGGGGTACGAGGGTGAGCCTGGCTCGCAAAGCATATCGGCAATGGCGTGGCGTTTTCGCATCTTCGGGGCGCTTCGAGGCCCTCGTTTCGGGCAATCGGGTGACGCTCCTGCGAGACGGCGAGCATGCCTTCCCCGCCATGCTCGAAGCCATCGAGCATGCAGAACACGAGATCCTGCTCGAGATGTACTGGTTTGGTTCAGACCGGGTGGGGCGCACGTTCGCCGAAGCGCTGAGCCGCAGGGCCGAAGCTGGGGTCAGCGTACGGGTCATCTACGATGCCGTCGGCAGCGTGCAGAGCGACGGTCGCATGTTCGCCAAAATGAGGAGCGCGGGTTGTGAGGTCGAGCAGTACAACCCGATCGCCCCGTGGCGCCGACGCTTTCGGATCGGTGTCATCAACCATCGTGACCATCGCAAGCTCCTCGTGGTTGACCGCGCGGTTGGCTTCACGGGCGGTGTCAACCTTGGCGACGAATGGGCGCCAGTGAGTGAAGGCGGCGAGGGCTGGCGGGACGATACGATTCGGATTGAGGGTCCGGCGGTGCAACAGATGCGAAGCATATTCGTCGATGGATGGAATCGCATCACCCAGCCTCAGACAAGCGACAGGCCGTCGATGCCGGCGCCCGAGCACGCACCCGATTCGAGCGGAATTCGGGTTCGCGTCCTCGCCAACCACTTCTTCCGCGACCGTCGCGCGATCCGGCGGGCCTACCTGCGTCGCATCGCCTCTGCGACGAGGTCGGTGCGCATCACCAACAGCTATTTCATTCCTGATGCACGCATTCGACGCGTACTTCGTCAGGCCGCCGAGCGGGGGGTCGACGTCCGCGTGATCATCCCGGGCAAAAGCGATTCATTTCCCGCGCGATACGCGGCGAGACGACTCTACGGGCGCCTCCTCCGGGCCGGGATTCGGCTCTACGAATGGCACCGTTCGGTCTTGCACTCCAAGACGGCGATCGTCGACGGGGACTGGTGCACGGTTGGAACCTACAACCTCGACTATCGGTCGTGGCGGTTCAATCTCGAGGTGGTGGCCGCCGTCGAGGATGCGACGGTCGCCGGCGCGCTCGAGCGTCAGTTCAACGAGGACCTGGCTCTCGCGCACGAAGTCTCCTACGACGATTGGAAGCGTCGCCCCGTTGCGATCCGGATGCTAGACCGCCTCTTCTATATGTTTCGCAAGATGCTCTAAGCCCGATGCGCGAGCCAACAACCATGTACTTGGATCCGCTCGACGCCGTTTGGCTAACCGCCGCGCACCGAATCGGCTTCCGGGTGGAACGCTCGCGGGAGGCCTACGCCTCGACCGATGGCGAAGGTCTGATGGTGATCGGCACCCCGGACACACTCGATCCGGATGACTGTCTCGCGCAGATGATTCTGCACGAGCTCTGCCACTCACTGGTTGAGGGTGCTGCGAGCTTGGCGCTGCCCGATTTCGGGCTCGACAACGAAACCCGTCAAGATGACGTTCGGGAGCATGCGTGCCTCCGGTTACAAGCGTCGCTGACGGATCCACACGGCCTTCGCCACGTCCTCGCACCCACCACCGACTTTCGCGACTACTACGACCAGCTCCCGAACGATCCGCTGGCAGGACAAACCCCCGAAGCGATCGAGGCGCGCCGGGGGGCGGGCCGCGCCAAGGGGCCGCCATGGGCCCCCCACATCGATGTTGCGCTCACCGCCACGGCCCAGATCCTCAACGCCGCGAAAAGCGCTGGGGCCGTCGATCCGTTGGCTTCCGAGCCCCCCATCTGGGATGCGACAAAGCCCCGTTTTCCCAAGGGTTAGTCCGACTACCAGGGCACACCTGGCGCATTGGGGGGGCCGTGATATATGGCCCCCGCTTCTTCGGAGGCCGGTGGCTATCCGCCCCCGAAACCAATCACGCCTCTCAGCTCGATGAGTCGTTCCGGTGCTCGTGACCCAGGGTCTCGGGTTGTTCGATTCAGGGAGGCGGCAGCGCAACCGAAAGGAGAAACGAGCGATGGCACAATCCACTCACGAGATCCAAGAAGCGCCAGAGTTGGCCGCACTTGGTAGCCCCGACGTCGCATCTGGCGACCTTCCCATCGGGCTCCGCGCCCTCATCGACGCCGGTGTTCACTTCGGTCACCAGACCAAGCGCTGGAACCCGCGGATGCGTCCGTACATCTACGGCGCGCGCAACGGGATCCACATCATCGACCTCGACCAAACCGCTGAGCTCTTCAAGCGGGCGTTCGGCTTCGTGGCCGATGCCGTGGGCCGTGGAGGTCACATCCTGTTCGTCGGTACGAAGCGCCAGGCTTCCGAGATCGTCCACGAAGAGGCCACTCGCGCCGGGCAGTACTACGTCACGGGCCGGTGGCTCGGAGGCACGCTCACCAACTTCCGCACCATGAAAGGTGGCATCGATCGTCTTCGCGACATCGAACAGCAGATCGAAGACGGGACGATCAATGCACTTCGCAAGAAGGAGGCGTTGTCGCTCCGGCGCGAAGCAGAGAAGCTCGAGAAGTACCTCGGTGGCATCAAGATGATGAACGGCCTTCCCGCGGCCATGTTCGTTATCGACCCTCAGAACGAGCACATCGCGGTTCGCGAGGCCCGCAAGCTCCACATCCCCATCGTGGCGCTCACCGATACCAATTGCGACCCCGATCTCATCGATTTCATCATTCCTGGCAACGACGACGCGATCCGTTCGATCAAGCTGATCACATCGCGCATCGCCGACGCGTGCCTCGAGGGTCAGCACAGGCACCGCGAGTTCGTGCAGCACGATGGTGCCCAGGCGCCCGACGGTTCTGCCGAAGGAGTCCAGGTCGAGTTTGCGCGCAAGCGTGGGTCCGCACCGGCTCCCGAAGGTGGAGAGGCCTAAGTCCGAAAAAGGTTAGACATGTCCGATATCAAAGCATCCATGGTGAAGTCTCTGCGCGATCGAACCGGCGCCGGCATGATGGCGTGCCGCGACGCCCTCCGTGAAACCGGAGGCGACGAGGAAAAAGCGATTGAGATCATTCAGAAAAAGGGCCTCAGCAAGGTCGCCAAGAAGGCTGGCGCGATCGCGGGTGATGGCCTGGTTCAATCGTACATCCACGGCGCAGGCCGGGTCGGTGTGTTGATCGAAGTGAACTGCCAAACCGACTTCGTCGCCAGGAACGAGGACTTCAAGGCATTTGTCGAGGAGACCGCGATGCAGGTCGCGGCCGAGGCACCACTGTTCGTCAGCGAGGATGACATCCCCGAGTCCGAGATCGAGTCGCGCAAGAACATCTTCCGCGGTCAGCTCGCCGAGGAGGCCAAAGCGACTGGCAAGGAAAAACCAGCCGCCGCGATCGATAAGATTATCGAGGGCAAGCTCGCCAAGTGGAAGAAAGAGGCGTGTCTACTCGACCAACTGTCGATCATGGGCGACGAAAAGACGATTCGTCAGCGCACCGAGGAGCTCTCGGCGAAGATCGGCGAGAAAATCAGTGTTCGGCGCTTCACCCGATACGAACTCGGCGAAGGCATCGAGAAAAAGAAAACAGACCTGGCCGCAGAGGTGAATGAGGCGCTAAAAGGTTCTTGAGTATGTCTGAAGGCGCCAAGCTCAACCGGGTTCTTCTCAAGCTGTCGGGCGAAGCGCTTTCTGGTGGACAGGATGGCAAGGCCATCCAACAAGAGACCCTCCGGGCGATCAGTGAGGAACTCGCCGACGTCCACTCGCTCGGATGCCAGATCGGCATCGTGATCGGAGGCGGCAACATCTTTCGTGGGCTCAAGGGTAGTGCCCACGGGATGGATCGCACCGCGGCCGATCACATGGGCATGCTGGCGACCGTCATCAACGGGATCGCGCTTCAAGACGCACTCGAGAAAGTTGGCGTCAACACGCGCGTCATGAGCGCTCTCGAAATCAAAGCCGTGTGCGAGCCCTACATCCGGCGTCGAGCCGTTCGGCATCTCGAGAAGGGTCGTGTTGTGATCTTCGTGGCCGGTACCGGGAACCCCTACTTCTCGACGGACAGCGCTGCGGCGCTTCGCGCCATGGAGATTCACGCCGACGCGCTCTGCAAAGCCACCAAGGTCGACGGGATCTACGACAAAGACCCATCGAAGCACGATGACGCCAAGATGGTTCAGCGCCTCAGCTACGACCGCTTCCTGATGGATCGCGTCGGCGTCATGGATGCAACCGCCGTGGCGCTTTGCCGCGACAACGACTTGCCGATCCGCGTCTTCAGGCTGACACAGCCGGGGAACATAAAACGGGTTGTCATGGGCGCAGACGTCGGTAGCCTTGTGACTGCAGAAGGTTGAGCACCACGAGGCAAGCATGCTCGCAGAGACACTCGAAGAGCTGAAGAACGACATCGCCAAGGCCCACGAGGCGTTGAAGCGCGACTTGGCGAGGATCCGGGCGGGTCGGGCCCACCCAGACATTCTCGACTCGGTTCGTGTCGACTACTACGGGTCGCCCACGCCCCTCAAGCAGCTCGCGTCGATATCGGTCCCGGAGCCGCGGCTCATCGTGTTGAAGCCCTTCGATCGGACCCAGATGCAAGTCATCGAGAAAGCGATCATGGAGGGCCAGCTTGGGCTCAACCCCTCAAACGACGGAGAGATCATCCGCATCCCCATGCCCCCGCTCACCGAAGAGCGTCGCAAGGGTCTGGTGAAGCTCGCACGCAAGTCGGGCGAAGACAGCAAGGTGGCGATCCGCAAAGCCCGGCACGATGCCAAGGACATGGTCGACAGCCTTCGGAAAGACGGCGACGTCGGCGAAGACGATGCAGATCGTGCGCGCAAAGAGCTCGAGGAGATCGTCAAGGGCGGGACCGGGCGCGTCGACGAGATCGTCGCCAAGAAAGAAGCTGACATCCTCGAGGTGTAATACGATCCTGCGGTGGCTTGGGCGCGGCCAGGACTGGCGAAGGATCTCTTCGGGATCGACATACGGTCGCTCGCGCTCTTTCGTGTAAGCCTCGCGTTGGTCCTATGTTGGGACCTACTCGACCGACTGCGGGGGATCGAAGCGCACTACACGGGTGAAGGACTCGTGCCCGCCCCGGTGCTTCAGGAGCTCGCGGCCCGTCGTGTGTTTTCGGTGCACCTGTGGTCCGACACGCTCGAGTTCCAGGTCTTCCTAGTCGCGATCTTGTTGTGCGCTGCGGTCATGCTCCTCGTTGGCTGGCAAACGCGTGTTGCGACCGTCGTGGCTTTCTTCTTGGTGCTCTCGCTTCACTCACGAAACCCGCTTCTGCTGCATCACGCCGACTCGCTCCTCCGTTTGCTATTGATGTGGAGCATGTTCCTGCCGCTCGGGGCGACCCTATCGATCGACGCGTGCCGTGGCGGCTCACCCCGTGTTGCATCGCCCATCCTTTCGGTTGGGACGGCCGCGCTCCTACTCCAAGGCTTCTTTGTCTATCTGATCGCGACGATCTCGAAGCTGCAATACGATTCGTGGTGGGACGGCCGGGCGCTCTACGCGGTCGTGAACAAGGCGAGCTATGCTCGTCCGCTCGGCGAGTACGTCTCCCAGTTCCCGGAGGTGCTCGAGTTCTTCAGTCACGCCACATTGTTCGTCGAGGGATCGATACCGCTGCTGCTGTTCAGCCCGTGGCGGCGCGACTTGTGTCGAATTGCGGCGGTCCTTCTCGGGATAGGGCTCCACGCAGGCATCTTCGCCGTCGTCGATGTGGGCGTCTTTCAACCCGTGACGGTGCTCGCCTTGTTCCCGGCGCTTCCCGCGTCTCTGTGGGATCGCCTCGGTTGGGCACTCGACCCCAAACACGCGGCCGCTTGGATACCGGCGAAACTCACCGAGGCTCTGGTGGCCTTCCTTCTCTTCTACACGGTGGCGTCGAACGGGCTTGCCCTCGACGCCGGGGCACGGGGGATGCCAGAGCCGCTTCGCACCATCGGCTACGCGTTTCGACTCGATCAGAGATGGCGCATGTTCGCCAACACCGACATCACTGCGCAAGGCTGGTGGGTCGTGATCGGCGAGCTCGAAGACGGCACCCCGATCGACCTCCTCCACGGAACCCGAGGTGTGAGCCTCGCGAGGCCCTATCGGTACTACCGCGAGATGCCGAACATGAACTGGCGAACGTACTGGGTGAACATCTCCCGCGACCACTACCAGGCCTTTCGGCCATGGATGGGGCGCTACTTCTGTCGCTCGTGGAACGAAGATGCCGAACCCGATCTTCGCGTGCGCCGTGTGCGGGTGGTCTACGTTCAAGAGCAGAACTACAAGCCTGAGCTTGGCGGTATAGTCACACCACGTGAGCTCGCGGTGACGGACTGCTCCGAAGTAGCCCTCGCGGACCGTTAGAAGGGGCGCCCGAAGTTCAGATAGAACTGCGGGCCACCACCCTCGTCGAAACCGTACGCAAAGCCCAGCCGCAGGGTCATCGAGCGCTCGTACCCGAGGGTGAAGTCCATCAAGATCTCCGCGCCCGTGCCCTTTTTGAAATCGTTGAAGTCGAGCCTTCCGAAGTACGCGTTTCCGTAGTCGAAGAACACCAGTGCGTACATTCGGTCAAAGAAGACGGGCACTGTCCCGGGCCCGCGAAGCACTCGGGTCAATGGAAACCTGTACTCGGTCTGGACGAGCTGAAAGCGGTCTCCCACGATCGAGAAAGCAGGATAGCCACGGAGTGCGACTCCGCCGATCTGTTCGAGGTTGATCAACTGGTCGATGAACGAGGTCTCGGGAAACCCACCGATCGCAAAGCTTCCCCGCTCGCCGCGAGAGTCCTCGGCGGCCCCTCCCCCGTATCGCACGGCCAATACTTGGTGCTCGAACCACGGTATCGCGATGAACCTTCGGATCGACCAAGTCGCGCGTATGTTGCGGAACTGGCTGCCGATCGTCGGGTGAGCAAAGTTGATGGTTGCGACGATGCTTCGGCCGGCGGATGCGGTGTAGTCGAAGGTTTGACGGCGCGCGTCGCTAAAGACGTAGGTTAGTCCCACGTCCGCGTTGAGGCCGACGGGTGGGGCGCTCGGCGGCGCGAAGTTCGGGTCGAGCCGGCCGTTGAACGACGACAAGTTGCGGGACCACGACAGCCCGTAGCTTGCCGTGATACGATTTTGGTAGAACGAACGCGGCATCACGTAGCTCGCCGAAAGGCGCCCTCCATAAAGGCTCTCGACGTAGTCAAGCCGCTCGCCGTTGACGACGAAACCGCCGCGCGGCACGACGCGCCGGAACAACGAGAACGTCAGGTCGGGCGGCAAGCGCCGCAGCGTGTACTGAAGTTGCGCACTGACATATCCTTCTTCGAGGCTGATCCCGAGCCGTGCAAAGATCTCGTGGAAGCCCGCCGCGTCGATCCCGTCGGCGGTGATCCCGAGCTGTTGGCCAAACGAATCTTCCTGAAGGTCGAGCCCCCATGCCCTCGGGTAGACGGTTCGGGCGGCGGCGTATCGGCGAGAGAGAACCGGATCGACGCCTCGAACCACCTCGTCTTTGGGTCGGTCGTTGACGTACGGGGGGGCGGGCCGGTCGCGCGCCGGATCGAGGTCCATCATGAAGACGTCGAAGCCTACGCTCGTGTAACCGATGTAGCCAAGGCGGGTGCCGTCCGGCGAAGGGGCGGGCGTATACGCCCCCGAGATCAGGTTCGTCACTTGGACCAGCTCGCCGTTTTCGACGTCCCAAGCGTAGATGTTGGCGATTCCCGTCCGGTCGCTCGAGAAGTAGAGACGGCGTCCATCCGGAGCCCACGCGGGCCCGGTGTCCATCGCGCGGTCGTGGGTTACACGAGTGACCTCGCGTGTCTCGAGGTCGAGCACGTGGATGTCGCGGTAACCTCCCTCGAGCCACACACTGTAGGCGACTTTCGAGCCATCGGGCGAGTACTTGGGCGTATAAACTTGTTCGAAGCGCTTGCTGTCGACCAAGACTTCCGTGGTGCCTTCGATATCGGCCAGCTTCGACATCCATAGGCTTTGCGTTCCAGCTGAGTTGCGGACGTAAACGATGTTCTCGCCGTCGGGGGAGATGTCCGGGTACCGGGCTCGCAAGCCGTGAGTCAGGCGGACGCGTTTGGAGGGCCGCTTTGGCTCGTATCGGAAGAGGTCGAAGTAGAAGTACTGGTTTCCTCGGAAACCATCAGCGGACTCGAAGTAGATGTCGCCGCCCGGACCAACTGTCGGATAGCTCTCGCCGGCGCTCCGAACCAGCCGTTCAACGCGAGCGCCTTCTGAGAGGCTCATACGGCGTACCTGGGGGTCGCTCCGACCGTCGGCGACGTAGTAGATCAACTGATCCTCTGCAATGAACCGAAGGCCACGCACGAACTGACCTTCCAAAGTGAGGCGCCTGCCCTGGACGATGCCCGCGGCGGCGACCTCTCGCGCGAGCGCTCCGTACTCGGCCTTCATGTCTTCGATCCAAAGTGCGTAGAGTTGTCCGAAGGTGTAGCCAGTAAGCCTCTGCGCCGTACGGTTCACGCTGTACGGGATCGCTCTGCTCCCGTACCAAGTCGCCATGTCCTCGATGAACCCCTCTCCGTACCGCTCGACGAGCCAATGGACGAAGCGGGAACCGTAGAGGTAAGGAGCGTTGCCCTGTGGCCAGTAGTCGGTTCGGTTGTTGAACGTGTCGAAGTGAAGGATGTCGTCTTCGAGAACCGCCATCCGCATGTACATTTCGAACAGCGTCGACCGAATGCGTCCGCCTCCGGTGAGCGACGATTCGAAATAGGTTGCGATGCCTTCGATCAGCCAAGTCGGCTGAAGGCTGTTCGGCGCCCAGACCTTCCCGAGGATCTCGTTGATGACAGCAGGAATGCCTCCGATCTTGTCGAGGTGAAGGATGTGCGTGTGCTCGTGCGTGATCAGGATGGTCATCCAGTCATCGAAGTCGCCAAGAATCGAGAGGTCGTTCGGGGCGCTCGCGAAGAGCCGGATTTGGTTGTAGGCGATGACGCGCGCCGAACCGTTGGCCGACCCCGATTGGTCGATCAGCGTGATCTGGACCCGCTTTTTGGCCTCGTGGCCGAGGAGCGGGACCAGGCGTGCATTGGCCCGCTCGGCCACGGTGAGGACCCGCCGCGCCAGCAATCCGAGCGGCTCGGGGTAGTTGACCTCGAAATGCTCGCTTCGGACCGTTTGCCAGGGTCTGGACAGGTCCTTCGTCTGGGCGCCGGCCGGATTCGACCCCAAAAGCACGAGAAGACAAGCCACTACACCCGCAAGACGGGCCATCTCCTCATTTCTACCATGGGGCCGGACGCTGCCCATAGATGCGATTGTTCCATCCTTTAAGGGCCAAAGGCTTGACCGCTTGCATGGCCAGCTCCTAGCCTTAACGGTGATTGGGGCTGAAGTTTCGCTAAAATGGGGTCTGAACTAGGGGAGTTGGACATCGAGGGTTTGACGTTGCCACTGGCGCTGCGTTTCATCTCAGGGAAGTACCAGGGCGGGGAGTTCCCCTTGCCCGATGATGGCGAAATTGTCATCGGTCGCTCGAGCGAGCTCGACATGGTGCTCGTCGAGGACATGGTGTCGCGCCGTCACGCGAAGATCTCCGTCGAGACCGGAAACATCTTCCTCGAAGATCTCGGTTCCACGAACGGGAGCTTCGTCAATGGCGAGAAGGTGACTCGGACCAAGCTCGCCGAAGGTGATCGGATTCTGATCGGCACCAGCATCATCAAGGTGGTGGCCTCGGACGGCTCCGGGTCGGTACAAGACGCCAAGGCGCAGATGCAAGACGTCGCGAGTGCGAGGCCGGCGACGGCCGCCAGCACGATGACGGGCTCGATCGCCGAGGTCGCATTGCCAGATCTCCTGCAGCTGTTCAGCGCCTCGAAGAAGACGGGCGTTCTTCAGATCACCACCGAATCGGACGTCGGGTCGATCTACCTCGACGAAGGCTCCGTCCAGTTTGCCGCCGTGAATGGTGATGAGTCGGTTCCTCCGGAGAAGGCCTTCTACCGGATTCTCGTTTGGGAAACCGGTACGTTCGATCTTCTCCCTCAAGTCGAGCGCGAGTTTCCGGCGAAAGTGCAGATGAGCATTGAGGGCCTCCTGATGGAAGGCATGCGACAACTCGACGAGATTCGGCGGATCGGAGACGCGCTTCCCTCGCTCCAGTCCAAGATTGCCATTGCGACGCCGCTCAACACACCGCTCCGCGACGCGTCTCCCGAGGAGCTCGATGTTTTTCAGTTGGCGCTCAACCAGAACACGCTCGCCGACATGATGAACCATAGCGGCAAGCCAGACCCGGAAGTGGCGGAGGTGGTCGTCGCCCTTCTCGAAAAGGGCTACATCGTCGCGGTCTGACCCGGGATGGGGTTCCCGTCTTGAGTCTTCGCGAGGGCCCCGTCGGCCAATGGCTCGCCCCAGGCCAACCCCGTCTAGCGGGTGAGAAGTGCTGCGAGCAGGGTCTCCGAGTACTCGGTCAGCTTGGTGAAGACGACGCCCATCCCCGGAGGGTCGGCTTGGATTCGAACGACTTCGCCTTCGCCTTCAATCGTTTCGACGTCGTCCATGATGACGGTGAAGGTGAGGTGTACCTTGGTCCCCACACTCAGCGGCTCTCGAGAGCGAATGAACACGCCGGTGCGGGACACGTTGGTCACGTACTCGTGGACGAAGGCATCGAACGACTCGAACTCCTTGTTGATCGTAAGGCGTCGCTCGCTGCGTTGATCGTCGCGCGTGGTGCTCATCGGCCAGGTCTCACTAGTCTCCGGTGAGGTCGAACTGCTCCAGGTGGTAGTCGTTTCGCGGGTTGAGTTCGATTCGTCGCTGAAAGCGCCGAGCCGCCTCCTCGACGGATGCGCGCTCCTCTCGCTCGAGCATATCGCAAACTGCTGGATGTGCGCTGATCACGATCTTGTAGCCCGGAAGCGCATCTCGTTCGCGACGCATCTGACGGAAGATCTCGTGGCAGACGGTCTCTTTCGACTGGAGCTGCCCCGTGCCATCACAGAAGAAACATGGCTCGTTGAGGGTCCGACCGAGCGACTGGCGTGTACGCTTCCGCGTCATTTCGACGAGACCGAGATCGCTGATTCGAATCGCGGTCGTCTTTGATTTGTCCTTCTTGAGTGCGGCGAGCAGTGCCTTGAACACCTTCTCACGATGGGCGTGTCGCTCCATGTCGATGAAGTCCAAGACAATCAAGCCACCGATGTTCCGGAAGCGAAGCTGGTATGTGATCTCCCGGACCGCTTCGAGGTTGGTCTGCAGAATTGTTTGCTCGACGTCACGACCCTTGCCCGTGAACCGTCCCGTGTTGACGTCGATCGCGGTGAGTGCCTCGGCTTGGTCGATGACCAGGTGGCCGCCCGAGGGGAGCTGGACACGCCGCGAGAGGGCCCGGGTGATCTCTTCCTCGATGCCATACTCGTCGAAGAGTGGTTCGGCGCCTTCGTAGAGCCGCACGTCGTTGGCGCGCTCGGGGAGGAACAGAGTCAGGAAGTCTTTGAGGCGAAGGTACTCTTCGCGGTCATCGATCACGATCTCCGACACGTCCTCGTTAAACAGGTCGCGCGCCGACTGGATGACGATGTCGGGTTCTTCGTGGATGAGCGATGGGGCCTTCTTGGCGGCGCCTCGTGCTTCTTGGGTTTGCTCCCAAAGCTGGACCAAATACCCGATGTCTGCCTTGAGCTTCTTCTTGGTGAGCCCCTGGGCTAGCGTTCGGACCACCAATCCGCCCTGCGGTGGCTTGACCGAATCGATCACCTCTTTGAGCCGCCGGCGCTCGCGGTCGTTGCCGATCCTTTTTGAGACCCCGACGTGGTCGACGGTCGGCATGAACACGACGTAGCGTCCCGGCAGCGATACATGGCTGGTCACCCGGGCGCCCTTGCTGCCGATCGGCCCTTTGGAGACCTGAACCATGAGTTCCTGCCCCTCGTTCAGGAGATCGCGGATGGGCGTCTTGCGGGAGGCCCGATTGCGGCGCGCGCCCTTGTTGTTGGATCGCTTGTCGCCCCTCTCCCCCTTGTCGCTCTTGTCCCCGTCCTCTTCGGTGCCCGGCTCTGCCAAGAGGTCTTCGACATGAAGGAACGCCGCGCGGTCGAGTCCGACGTCGATGAACGCCGCCTGCATCCCAGGAAGCACTCGGGTGACACGGCCCAGGTAGATGTTCCCCACGGGTGAGCGATGGTGTCGTCGCTCGACGTAGAGCTCGCGCAAAACCCCGTCGGCGATCAGGCCCACTCGGGTCTCTCCAATGTCGACGTTGATCAGAAGGGTGTCGTTCGCCATCGCTGTTTCCGTCTTGAGCGTCTTGTTGGGTCGCGCCTTCGGCGCCACGAGGTCGTGCAACGGCTCGAGTTTCGAGCACGCTGACCACCTAGGCGTCTTCGTGAAGCGCTAGTTCTTCTCGAAGATCTGCTCGATCTCGGCCTGCGTGCTCTCTTCGGTCTTGGACCTCGCCACGGCGATTTCCTTGACCACGAGGTTGCGGGCGGTCTCCAGCATCTTCTTTTCGCCGAAGGAGAGGGACTTGTCCGCCTGCAGCCGGTAGAGGTCGCGCATGACCTCGGCCACGTCGAACACGGACCCTGTCTTGATCTTGTCCATGAAACCGCGGTAGCGGCGGTTCCAGGTTTGGTTGTCGAAAACGACGGGTTGCTCCTCGAGCAGGGCGAAAATCTCTTTGATGTCAGTCTCGGAGATGGGCGGCCTCAGACCCACTTTGCGAGCCTGCGCGACTGCCACCATGATGGTGTCGTTGTTCTTCCCGTCGAGCGGCCTAAGTACGTAGAATTCCATCTTGGCGGTGCCAATTTTCCGCTCCTCGATGGACACGACCTCGGTCACGCCTTGTTTGGGGTAGATGGCCTTGTCGCCAACCTTGAATTCGTGTGTTCCCGCCTGCATCGGGACTCCTTATCGC
>JBCCHE010000066.1:0-22663 GCA_039028875.1 Myxococcota bacterium
GCCCGCCTTCATATCAATCGTCCAAAGGCTCTGTGGGTCCTTCAGCTTCACCTGAAACACCGTCTGCGCTTTTTCTGCGATCCCGGGGTTTTCGCGAAGATGCTGGTCGACCGCCGCGATGATGTCCGCAGACGTTGGCTCTACGGGACCGGCAGTCTCGGCTGCCGCGGTCTTCTTCTTCTCCTTCGGCTTCGGAAGTTCTTCGAACATCACGACGGCCGCATTGGAGATCACCACGGAGTCTCGGTCCTTGACCTTGCACTGGAAGACGATTCGCTGATCGGACTCTTTCCACATCTCGGTGATCAGCGTTTCGCCGGGGAAGACATTGTCGGCGAACCGTACTTGAATGCTCTTGAAGAAATCGGGGTTACCCTCCGGCGCGAACTGCTCGATCACGCGTCGCCCCGCGTACCCAAAGGTGCAGAGTCCGTGGAGGATGGGTCGTTCGAAACCAAAGGCTTTGGCAAAGCCTGGATCGGCGTGCAGCGGGTTCCAGTCCCCGCTCAACCGATAGAGAAGCGCTTGGTTCTCCGGGATCTTGTCTTCGACGACTACATCGGGCTTGCGATCTGGGGCCACGTTGACGGGCTTGGTCGGGCCTCGGTCGCCCCCCCAACCGCCCGCGCCGCGGATGAACGCCGTCATGTCGTTCCTGATCAGGAGGTCGCCGTCCTCGTCGTACGAGTTGATTTGGGTGACGACCAACGCGCCCTTGCCCTTGTCGTAGATCTTGTCGATGTGGGCTTTGTGCGTGAGTTTGGCGCTCCGAGGCAGAGGCCTCACGACCTCGATGTACTCCTCCCCGTGAAGAAGTCGGTCGAGGCCGTAGTTGAGGCCCGGGGCCGTCGTCCCCTCCTTGGCGAGCTGAAGGACAACGTTGCTCCCAGGCATCACCGCAAAGGTGGGCATGGGCTTCATGCCGGACGACGCGCCTTCGTACACGTAGCGAAGGCCATTTTCGTCGTTCGGGTCTCCGCCAGCACCGATGCCGAGGGCGTAGAGTGCGAGGTCCTTCTCGTCGTAGCTCGACGTCATTTCGGGGAATTTCGCGCCAAGCGCCACATCGACATCGATGAACTCGTTACCGCCCTTTGACGGGCCCGCTTCGACGTTCTTGATGATCGGACCGAGCGATTCCATCAGGCTGCTGACGTGCTCCGTCTCACCGAAGTCGTTGATGTCTTTCCAGCCGTCGCGAAGGAGCTCCGGGGTAACCTCGCGGCCGAGTCGGTAAGTCTTGCCGGTGGTGCGCTCCCAGCGAAGGCTCGAGTAGAACCCGCCGCCCACTTCGAATACGCCCCCAGTGGTCTCGTTGTCTTCACTACAGAGGTAGGCAACCAGGGGGGATACGTACTCCGGCTTGAGCGAGTCAAAGACGGCAGGTGGAAGCAAGCCATCGGTGAGGCGCGACGCCGCGAACGGCGCGATCGTGTTGACCAACACGTTCTTACGCTGGCCTTCGAGCGAAAGGGTGTTGGCGAAACCGACGAGGCTGAGCTTGGCCGACCCATAGTTCGTTTGGCCGAAGTTTCCGTAAATCCCGGCCGACGAGGTCGTGAAGAGAACACGTCCGTAGCCCTGCTCGTTCATGATTGGCCAAGCGGCCTTGGTCACCTTGTAGGCGCCGTAGTTGTGAACGCGAAAGATGATGTCCCAGTCCGCGTCGGTCATGTTCTTGAACGACTTGTCGCGGAGGATTCCAGCGTTGTTGACGACGATGTCGACCCTCCCCCAAGTATCCATCGCGGTCTTGACGATCGCGTCCCCGTCTTCGACCGAGTCATAGTTGGCGACCGCCTCGCCACCGGCCTGCTTGATCTCTTCGACCACCAGGTCCGCGGCTACCGACGACTTCCCTTGGCCGTCCGTCGACCCGCCGAGATCGTTGACGACCACCTTGGCGCCACGGGATGCCAGCAACAGTGCATGTGAGCGGCCGAGGCCCTGGCCGGCCCCAGTCACAATGGCAACTCGGCCCTCAAAGCTTAGATTCTTGGTCATAATTCCTCGAATGCAGAAACAATCAGTACTGACTGTTTATTGCAATTCGGCCCCCTGTCAATGCAGGCCGAGGCGGACCGATCGCAGGGCACCGATTTCGGGTACGATCGAGGGTCATGGGTCACGGTCACGCGCACGGGGAAGCTGGCTCAGGGGGCGCGGCCAATCGAAAGCGACTCGCCATCGCGCTCGGATTGACCGCCGTGTACATGGTCGCCGAGGTCGTCGGCGGTTACATCTCGAACTCGCTCGCGCTCCTCGCCGACGCTGGCCACATGCTCTCCGATGTCGCCGCGCTCGGCCTCTCTCTGGCGGCCGTCTCCTGGTCGCAGCGGCCCGCAACGCGAGAACGGACCTACGGGTTTCACAGGGCGGAGATCGTCGCCGCCCTCATCAACGGCGCGGCACTCCTGGTGGTGGCTGTCTTGATCGGGATCGAGGCGTGGGAACGCATGTCGAATCCCGAGAGCATCGACGCGAAGCTCATGATGGCAATCGCGACCGGCGGTCTCGCGGTCAATCTCATCAATCTTCGAATCCTGAGCGGAGGTCGCGAAGACAACCTCAACGTCAAAGGCGCGTGGCTGCACGTGATGGCGGATACGTTGGGCAGCATCGGCGCAATCGCGGCCGGAGGTGCGATCCTCGCGTTTGGGTGGCGATGGGCAGACCCCGTCGCATCGCTGTTGATCACGGCATTGGTGGTGTATTCGGGCTGGGGCCTTTTGCGTGAAACACTCGACGTCCTGATGCAGAGCGTGCCCAAGCACATCGCGCTCGAAGACGTGATCGACGCACTCATTGAGGAGCCCGGTGTGGTCGACGTGCACGACCTCCACATATGGTCGCTGACCAGCGGTCGTCACGTCTGTACGACGCACCTGGTCGTCGACGAAGGCGCCGCTCCTGAGGTGATCATGAAGAAAGCGCGATCTGTTCTCGTGGAACGGTTCGACATTCACCACACGACCATTCAGATCGAAAGCGCCAACGCCCGAGCATCATGCAACCCATGTGAACCGCAAGAAGACCCGTCGCATCTTCGAGCGTGAGGGGACGGGCGCAGATCGTGCCATACCGGCCCAAGACCGACCGAGCCATTCGTGAGGAAGCTCAAGAGCGTATCTCATGAATGGCGACCGAGGGCTTGGGTCGAGATGGTGCGAGGTGCGCCGTCCGCGAACCGAGCAGATGCAGCGCATCTTCGAGCGTGAGGGGACGGGCGCAGATCGTGCCATACCGGCCCAAGACCGACCGAGCCATTCGTGAGATACGCTCTAAACTACTCCTCGTCCGAGTGCGCGCGATTGTGGAAGCGCGCCAGCTTGTCCGGGAATAGGAGCGGCAAGGGTTCGCCGTGCCGATGGCCCGGCAATGGCTTGCCGTGGAGGACCCCGAGCGCACGACTCAACTCCACCGCCTCGTAGCCACGAGTTGAGAAGAGCCGTGTCTCCTCCTCGTCGAGGGTCAGAATCCAATCGGTGAGGCCCAACTGGCGCAGGGTGCGCTGCCTTCGAAGCTCGTTGACCACGTGCACGGGATCGGTGGGGTCCCAGCCCCGCAGATCGAGGACGTCGAGGATCGAAATGAACAGCGGCATCGAAGGCCAGCTGATGCCGCGCTCGATCTGCGAGACTTGAGACTTGGAGACCCCAATGCGTTCGGCGAGGTCGTCCTGCGTAAGCTTCCGCTCCTTGCGGGCTCGCTTCAAGAACGCGCCGAGGTTCTTGAGCTGTGCGGCTCGATGGGTCTTGTCTTTTCGGTCAGCCACAACGCACTTCTATCCGCCGGTCGCCCGGACGACCCCGCCGTTCCGCAAGTCGAGCCCGTCGAGGCACCCGGCCACATCTTGGAAGACTTGAAGCGCCCCTGTGGGGTCGGAGATGGGATTGATGATGCAGACGTCGACGCCGCCCTCGGCGTAGGCCCGAACGCGTTGGCGAACAGTATCCTTGTCGCCAACGATGGCCATCGCGTCACACAGGGCATCGGTCACGCCCGCAGCAACTCCGGCTCGGTCCTTGTTGGCAAACGCCTCACGAATCTGTCGCGCCTCGTCCGCAAAGCCGATCCATTCGAAGCATCTGTTGTAACCGGGCGTGGCCGCATACGCACCAAAGACGTTTCGAACGATGCCCCGGCCTATCGCCGGATCCGCGACCACGGTATGAAGACGCGCCACGACCTCGAGCTCGCTCGGATCACGTCCCGCTTCTTCGGCCCCGGCGCGGACTTCCCCAAGCACCTGCGGCAGCGCCGACTCGGGCACCATATTGAGACAGATCCCATCGCAAAGCGCTCCTGTCAGCCGGAGCATGCCCTTGTTGAGGGCCCCGAGGTAGATCGGGACGTCGCCGACGATGGCCCCCCCGAGGCGGAAGCTCTTGGTGCGCAACGTCTTCCCGTCATAGGTTGTCTTGGCGCCGCTCAACATCTCGCGGAGGACTACGATGTGTTCTCGCATGCGGCTCAGTGGCTTATCGTACGGCTGCCCTCCCCAGTCGTGAACGATCGTCGGAGACGACAACCCGAGTCCGAGGATGAAGTTCCCCTCGGTCATCTGGCTCAGGGTCATGGCCGCCATCGCATGGGCCATCGGTGTCCGTGTCTGCGCGGGGACGACCGCGGTGCCGATGCGCATGCCGGGCGCCCCCTGGGCCACCGCTCCAGCCAATGCGTACGAGTCGCCGCCGTTGACCTCGGCCATCCAGACCTCCTCGTACCCGACTTCTCTTGCGCCTCGGACCAGATCGAGAGCGCCCGCCGCGCTGCCAATCGGAAGCGTGACGCCAAGACGTACATTCTTCGTGCTTCTCTCCATGAGCGCGAACCCTAGTCTAGACCGCGCTCACCTGAAACTGATCGGCTGCGACTCGAAGCCGCTCGAGACGTTGCTCACCCTTGAAATAGCGTTGCTATTCCCGCGGATTCCCGCCTTCCGAGCGACTCCGAGTCCTGTGTCTCGCTCGCCCACTTTCAGGTGAGCGCGGTCTAGTCGGGGGCGTTTTAGGAGTCGGCGTGTGGCCCGTCAGCCCCTCGCGAGTCGTTCGGCCCGGCGCTCAGCACGGCGGTCGGCAGCCTCCTGGGCGCGCGCGCGGTCTTCGTCGTTTTCGGGGAGCAACGGCGGAACCGGGCAAGGCTGTCCGTCCTCGCCGATGTTCACAAACGTGAGCCGCGCATCAGCGCACAGGGCTCGCTGACCTCGGTGTTCTCGCTCGACCCGCACCCCGACCTCCATCGAAGTCGTAAACGCCGCGTTCAGCCGCGCTGTGAGCCGGACCACGTCCCCGACTTTGATTGGCGCCTTGAACTCGAGCGCCTCGACTCTGGCGGTGACGGAAACTCGACCGCAGTGGCGTTTGGCAGCGATAGAGCTACCGATGTCGATCCAGCTCATGATCACCCCACCGAACGCCGTGCCGATGGCGTTGGCGTGTTGCGGAAGGACCAGTTCGGTCATCTCCGTGAACGATTCGGCTGCGGTCTTGCCCTTCATCGGCGAAGCATACCTCGACTAGTCCTGCCGGTGGACCGTATCTGGCGAGAACGCCGGCAGGCAGATGGCGACGTACTCTGCGCCACCGTCTTCGGGGGACGCGTATTGGACCCGTTCCCCAGCGTGGACGATGACCGCCTGGCCTGCCCGCACCTCGAGCGTCTCGTTCTTCGTGGACACACGCAGCATCCCGCGGAGCACGACGGTGTACTCGTCGAACTCCGGCGTCTGCGACGGCTCAACCCAACCCGCAGGGCTCACCATCCTTGCCACACTCACCTCTGCGGTGCTCGAGTTCACGCGCCCGATGTACTCTTCGATGACTTTCGGCTTGTTCCCAGCAGCCTGGATCCGCGTGGGTTGCTCGATCAATGTAGCCATCGTTGCTCCTTCCACCTACCTGACGAACACGAGCGTCTTAGCATCTGCGGGCGCTGCGCGTCGTTCAAAGGCCCTCGAGGAAGGCCTTGAGGAGTTGAGCGTGGTTGTGAGCCTCGGCCTTGGTCGCATAGAGGAAGGTTGCCTTCTGACCACCGATCTGACTTTGAAGGGCCGCGGCTTCGTCCCGCCTTTGCGAGAGCTCTTGGCGATAGCGCCTTTTGAACTCGATCCAGTTTCCATCATCGCTGTGGAACCAACGGCGAAGTGCCGTCGACGGCGCGAGCTCCTTCGCCCAGACGTCGATCGCAGCCCGTTCCTTGGAAAGCCCCCGCGGCCAGAGGCGGTCGACGAGCACCCGTAGCCCGTCTCCAGGCACCGTCGGGTCGTAGACTCTCTTGATGAGAACGTTCATGCTGCACTCGGGATATGCCTCGCGAAGAAGCAGGTTACACCCGCAAGCGAACACTGGTGGTTGCGGGGCTTGGCACGTTGCTCGTAGTCGCGGGGCTCGCATTCTATCTGTTCCGACCGTTGTCCGTCACGCCCGAGCCAGCCCCTGTGACTTGCTACGATCTCGGTCAGGGCGCCTATGTGCCCCTCGACGTGCCCCCGCAGGCATTCGGAGTTGGGCTCTCGTACGCCACCCACATCGAAGAAACCGCCTCGACCTATGATCCCAGGGGGCGACCGCCGGTCTTCAAGAAACACCCTCGAGGTGTGATCCGAACGGGCGGGAAGGTGCGTCGACCAACGCGCGAAGAGATCATCGCGGCCGCCGACGTCCTCGAACCAGGCCTCGGTGGCCGGTTGGAGGAAGACTTCTCCGAGCTCCCTCCCCTCCTCGACTATGAAGTCGAACTCGGGCTCGTGTTGCTGGACGACATCGACCCCTCCGACCTGGCAGACCCGACCTTCGCGCCACCGCTCGGGTTCTTCATCGCAAATGACCTCTCTGCGAGATCCCTGGCCTTACTCGGAGAGGGTGAACGCAGTCGCTATACGTATTGGGGGGCCTCCAAGAGCTTCGCTGGGTTCATGCCTGTCGCCGATCGTGCTTGGGTGCCGCAGACCCCTGACACCAACGCGATCCCATGCGTCGAAATCGAGACGATCGTGAACGGTGAAGTGCGCCAACGGCAGTCGACGACGGACCTGATCTACACCCCCCGGCAGATGCTCGAGTTCGTCCACGCGGCATTTCCAGAAGCCTCACTCAGCAAGGGCACGATCGTCCTGACCGGAACCCCGGGTGGCGTCGCGATGACGACGCCCCGATGGTTGGTACGGCTGGCGAACGCACTGCAACTGAGTCGGTTTCGAAAGCTCTCCTCCAAGCTCAGCAACCGAAACGAGGCGTTCCTCGACGTCGGCGACCGCGTCACGGTTCGCGGTCAAGGTCTCGGCAAGGTTTCGGTGACCATTTCGCCGTGAGCCGAGTCATTCCAGTGCGTAACGGATCGGCAGCGAGATCTCACGCTCGCGCCAGCCGAGCGCTTTCGGCGGAGGCGGGATGTGCAGCGTCATCACCGACTCGGTGGCCGATTCATCGAGAACACTGTGCCCCGAACTCGACAGCACGCGAACTCCAAGTATTCGACCATCCGCACCGATGGTGATCCCGACGCGGAGCTTTCCCTCGAGCTTCATTCGTACGGCTGACGAGGGGTAGTTGCGGGTCGCGATCTTGTTCACCTCGTGCTGAATCTCCCGAAGCCAGGCGCGGAGCGCCGAACGGCGATCCACACCCTCCTCACCGGTTCCCGAGCCGGCTCTCGTCGCGTTAGGGTTGGACCCGGCCGATCCCGCGACCTGGCCCGATGTCGACGCCCCTGCTGCGGACTGATCTGTCACCGCCACGTTCTCGTCGCCCCGGGAATCTAGGGCTTGGCTCGGCGTCGGAATGGCTACGATTTCGGGCGTAGGGCGAGGTCGCGTGGCCTTTGGCTTCACCTGACGAAACTTCTTCTCCGGTACCGCCTGGGGCTCGGCCGTATCTCCGATCTGCCGATCCTCCCCTTCGCGGCCGCCTCCCTCGTCGGTGATCGCGATGAACTCGACCACCTCGGCCAATGAACGGGGCTCGACGCTATCGGGGGTGGTTGTCAACGCGGCGAAGAGTGCGCCGTGGACCAGCAGTGACGGAAACACACAACTGCCGAGCCGGAGGATCATGAGAATTCACACCGTGACATTGAAAATCATGTTCAACAAGTGGGTGCGCCGCGAGGATCCGCGCCTGACGCGCGTCCACGCTAGAAGGTGACTTGTACGCCGATCTGGAACGAGAACGGTGCGTTCGGTCGCGCCCCAAACGGGCGACGCGACACGATGGCGCGGGTGTTGGTGACGTTCTGAAGCCGGAGGTAAGCCTCGACAGGGTCGAAACGAACGCGGCCCACCATGTCGAGCACGAAGTACCCATCGGTATCAGGCAAGTCCAAAGACTGTCCATCCGGATCTCGAACCACGCCCTCCGGGAACGGGCTCACGTAGGTACCGATGAAGTACGCGCCCCAGAACGAACGCTCCATGCCGAGCTGCGCGTTGAGGAGGTGTGGCGGGACGAAGTTGATCGGGTCGCCTTTGTTCACGCTCCCGATCACTGAATCTTCGGAAACAAAGGTCGTTCTGTACTGGGCGTTGGTATACGTGTACGAGACACGCACGGGCATGTTGAGTTCCTTCGGGAGCGGGACGTTGTACCCACCGAGGAGTTCGATCCCGCCAATGAATGCGCGGCCCCCGTTGAACTGTTGACCGACCTGTCCGGTGTCGCATCCACTCGACCCGGTACACAGGCTGACGATGTTGCTGTAGTCGTTGAAGAAACCAATCGCCTCGCCGAACGCGAGACCGTCCTTCGAGGCGTAGCGAAAACCGGCTTCGTAGTTGATCGACAGTTCGGGATCCGCCGTCAGGGCGTTCCCAGGGGCCACCGCGCTGAAGCCCCGGTGAACGCCAGCCAAGGCGGCGAACCCCTCAAAGATCGTGTACTGGATGCCGATTCCGGGCAGCACGACCAGTTGGGTGGGGTCCTCGACGCGACCGGCGTCCGGTGCGTTGGCCTCGTCCTCGAAGAACGTCCGAATATACTCGACGCGGACGCCGGGCTTCATCACGAGGTCGGCGACTTCGATCCCCCAGACGACGTAGCCCGCGAGCGCCTGCGCCTCCCCCTTGTTGTCCGTGATCAACAGGTCCGGGTCTTCGGCGAAGGTCACACCGTCCCAAACGAGCTGGGTGTTTTGCATGCTGTAGCTCTGTTCGGGCTGAAACCGATCGACCGAGTCGTAGTGAAATCGGAGCCCCGACTCGATCTCGTGGTGGACCTGACCGGTATCAAAATCGGCACGAAGTCTGGTCTGCAACCCCATCACCACGAACCGACGCCGATTGCTGATCACGCGAATGTTCTGGGATTGGTCGCTCGGGTCGACAAACGAGACCGAGTTCTGCGCACCAGTCAGCACCGCAAATAGGTCCTCGAAGGCATCCGGCTGGGACAGGACACTCTGGAAGGGAACGAAGCCTCCACCATCGGCCGTCGGGTCGTCTCCGAATCGGTTGGCCCGCTCCCACGTGCGTTCGAAGTCATGCCGATAGGCGGTGGTTTCGAGCAGGACGTGGTCGCCCACGGCCAGGTTGTGGCGTAGCGAGATCGCGGTTCTCCACCAGTACATGTTGTCGAGCTGGCTGCCGGCGTAACGTTGGTAGGGGTCGTCACGAAAGTCGGCGTCCGAGAGGCCGATATAGGTTTCGTTCGAGTTCTCACGGGACCCAACGAACTTCACCGTCAACCGGTTGAACGCGTGCGAGTCGAGCTTGTTGTTGACGAATGCTTTGAAACTCAGCTCGCTCTTCTGAAACCCGGTGTTGTCGCGGCCGAAGTCACTCTCGAGGTCTTTGAAACCTTGGGTCCCGAGATGCACACCCTCGGCGACGAAACCGCCCCATGCGTTCTGACGCCCGTAGTGCAGATGGCCTCGGATCGTTTGGAAGCGCCCGTACGAGAGGTCGATCTGGCCGAGTGGGTCTTCGGGAACAGGACGGGTCTCGTAGTTGATGGCCCCCGCGACCGTCTGGGGACCGTAGAGAATCGCGGCGGGCCCTTTAAACACCTCGACCCCGGTGATGCGCGCCATCATGGGGAAGTAGTAAGCCGCCGGGGCCGAATAAGGCGCCGGGCCGAAGAGGACATTGTCCTCCATCAGCGTCACCTTGGCGCTTCGGTTCGGGTCGGTCCCTCGGAGGCCAATGTTCGGGCGAAGGCCGAACCCGTCCTCCTGTCGGATGTAGACACCGGGGACTTGGAGCAAGACCGCGTTGGGGTCATCGTACTGCAGCTTCTCGAGCTGCTCTTGATCGAGCGCTTGCACCGACCCGCCCATGCGAAAGATATCCTCCGGCGAGTAGCGCACGGTGACCTCGCGGAGCTCGGGCATCGGTGCTTCGCCGTCGCCTGAGCCGGGATCCGCGGTCTTGGTCGCGGGCGTGGACTCGAACGGCTCATCCTCGGCAAAGACCTCCTCCTCGAGCATCTGGAGCTCCTCGTCGAGGAGCCGGTCCGCTTCGCTTTGCGCGTTGCGATCGGATGCGGGGCCTTCCGACGGCGCTGGGGCTTCCGTCTGGTCGGGTGCCGGTGCTTCGCTCGGGGCGGACTCTGGCGCTCGGTCGGCTTCGTCTTGTGCGCCCGCCGAGGCGGACACGCCCGTCAACAGCGCGCAAAGGCCGGCGCCCAGGAGCCATGGGCCGAGGGCACGGCGACGGCGAGAGCCGTGCATCAGGGAGACCCTTTATTGAAAGTGAAAGTCAATAGAGCGCAGTGCGTACCACTGCTGGTACGGCCGCGCAAGCTCGTTTGGCTCCCAAAAACACGGTGGTTTCGTGGTTCTGCGCGAGTCAGGCCCAGGCGACGGCAATCATTCGGCGGCCGCGAAAAGGCATCCGTCCATGGCCCGTTGAGTCGTTGTCGATGGCGAGCACGTCGCCCTGCTCCCAGGGGGTAATCACCAGGTTCTTCCAGATGGCTTCTCGGACGGCTTCCATGTCTTCGTCGGGGATGGTGGTGCCGTCGCCAAACGTACAGTGCATGGGGAGCTCGTCGGGATCGATGAGTCGCCTTTGAGCGCGCGTGTACGCGATCCCCCCAACCCAGGAAAGTAGGCTAAGCGCAGACGGTCGAAGTGCGAAGACCCGCTTGAGCTCGCCGTACCCCGCGGAGGTGTGGAACACCGAGGCGTGATTGAACCAAACCTTTTCGCCGGTCTCTGGGTGGCGCTTGACCGCAGGCTGCGAGCTGAGAAGCCGTAGCGCGCCGTCGTCGGTCCAAACCGGCGTGAAGCGCTCTCTTTCGCACTTGCGTTCCACTTCATCGCGGTCGGTCGTCTGGAACATGTCGACCCAAGGCTTGAGCTGCGTCAGATCCCAGGGCCGCGTCTTTCCGGGCGGTCGGTAGTTCCGGACGATCCGAATCCCCCGCTGCTCGAACCGGTCGCGGACCGTGGGGTCGAGATCCTGGTAGACGCGTCGCATGTCGACCAGTGGAGTTTCGCCACTTCCGCGTTGCGGAGGCGTTTGACACCAGAAGAACAATCGATGCGGCGGGGTCGCCACGAAACTCATCTCGTTGTGCTCCGGGATCGGAAATGCACTCGGGATCTCGCTTGCGGTGAAGACGTGGTCCGTCAGTGCATTCCTGGGCGAGAGTCCCATGTACTCGTTCTTGAGGTCGTCATCGATCGCGCGCGCGATGCGCTCGAAGTCCCCTGCGGTACCGACGTCGAAGCCGCGGAAGAGGATCGCTCCGCAGCGCGTAAGGTCGCTGCGGACGTTGGACGCGTTGGAGCGCAGCCAGGCGACGAGGCCGTCGACCTGCGGCCGGTCATCCGCCGCGACCACGAGCGGGAGCCCTCCTTGGGTTCGGTAGAGGGCGGTTGGAGACTCAACCGGCTGGAGTTCGGGCGCTTCGATCACCATGGCGTGAAGTGTAGCGCCGTTCGGGCAGAACGAACACCAACCTTTCGGAGCGCAGATGTCGTCTCCAGCGCCAACGCCGAACTCCGCGTGACCCGGGCGGGCGCTTCTGGTACCAGGGGCCGGTGCGTTCCGGTCGAAGGCTTGGTCCTTGAAGAATCGAATCCAACGCGCGGTCCGCCGCCCGTGGGTCTCGGTGCCCGCCCTGGTCGGGCTCGCTATCACGATCGGGCCGACGCAGGCCGCGGCTCAAACGATGCATCGAAGCCCTCACATGGAGGAGACCGCCAACATCGCCGGCGTCAAGGGAGGCTTGGTGAACCTCTTCGACAACGGAGAACGAGCCCTTGGCGGCAACATCAGCCCTTTCTACGAACGCAACGTGATTCCGGGGTGGCTCGAACTCGAGGCAGCGCTCGCGATCACCTGGATCGAAGACGAGACCGTTCTGGCGTTCGAGCTGATCGCGAAGAAGCCTTTCCACGTCAATCCCATCGTCAACCCGTATGTCGGGCTTGGGCCGAACGCGTCGATCATCTTCGCCCCGGAATCGCGCGTGACGCGCTTCGGGATCCTCGCGGTCGCAGGAAGCTACTTCTGGTTCGGTCATGAACACCGGTGGGGGTTCGACTTCGAGTTGGTGTATCTCGCGCTGTTCGAGAGCAACCTGACGCACGAGCTCACCATCGAAGTGGGCCCGGGAGTGCGGTTCTAGGCAGATTGGAGGCACCGTGGACATGATGACATGTGGGTCTCGGGTTTGGAGAGTGGCGGCGGTGGTTGGCGCCCTGTGGCTCGCGGCAGCGGCGTGCCACCCGCAGCCGCCTCCAGGCTACGGCCCGATTCGCGTCCTCGCCGCGTTCAACCTGAGCGGTTCGGACGCAGAACTCGACGTCGCAGCGTTCAACGGCGCACGCCTGGCTGCGCAAGCAATCAACCGCAACGGAGGGGTCCGGGGCAGGAACCTCGAGTTGGTCGCAGTCGACACCGCCAGCAATCCTCGGATCGCGGTTCAAGCGGTGGGGCGGGCCCTCGATACAGAGTCCGACATCGTTGCCGGGATCGGGTACTGTGATTCGACCTTCGCGGACGCGGTGGGCGCCTTGTTTCAGCGGGCCGGTATCCCGTTCGTGTCTCCTGGTGCGACAGACCCCAGAGTGCCAGGCCGCGTGGGGAACGAGATGTTCTTCGCGGCCTTCGGCGACGATGCGCAAGCACGCGTGATGGCGCAATACGCCCTGGAAGAGCTCGGCCTTCGCCGAATCGCTGTCTGGATGGACGACCGACAGGACTACACGACAACGGTGGCCTCTTACTTCGTCGAAGCCGTCGAGAAGCTCGGAGGGCATTCCGAGCTCCACACCGAGGCACCCGCGGTCTCCGACTTCTCTCGGTTCATCGCCCAGGTCAAGAAAACCAAGCCACCGTTCGACGCCATCTACGGTGCGACGATGCCGGCGCAGGCCGCACCGTTCATTTCCCAGGTTCGCGAGGCTGGGCTCGACGTCCCGCTTCTCTCAGGCGATGGGTGGGACGAAGCACCGGTGACCGAGCTCAGCCGGAAGAGCGGAATCTCGGACGTGTACTTCACGACGCATCGGTTCTTGGGCGTCGACAGCACGAGCATGCAGTCGTTCGTCGAGGCCTACCAGAGCGCCCATGGGAACCCGCCGAGCAATGCCTTCGCTGCACTCGGATACGACGCGGTTGGTCTCCTCGCGGATGCGATGAAGCGCGCAGGAACGACTTCGCCCGAGGCCATCACCCAGGCGCTCGCTTCCACGACCGACTACGAGGGCATCGTAGGGCCGATTCACTACAGCCCCGGTTCACGCGTCCCCACGAAGCCGGTCGAGGTGGTCCGGGTCGACAAAGGCCAAAAGACGGCGGTGTGGACGGCAACGCCGAGCCAATAGGGCCGAAGGCTTGTGCACCCTAGAAACGCGATCTAAGGACGGCCGGCCATGGAACAGGTGCTCGCGTCACTCACTCCGATCGTGTTGCTGGTCCTCTGCGGAGCGCTCCTCCTTCGTTTCGGGTTCTTCGACGACGCGTTTCGTCGGAACCTCGACCGACTCGTGTACTGGATCGCCGTGCCCGCACTGGTGGTCGCCAAGCTCGCCAAGGCGGCCGCTTTCGACCCCGACGCGGCCAAGATCACGGGAGCGATGTTGGTCGCCAGCGTCGGAGCCATGGGGGTCGGGTATTTCCTCGCGTGGATGATGAGACTGCCGGGGGCGGCCGCGGGCGTTCTGGTCCAAGCGGGGTTTCGTGGGAACTTGGCGTTCGTCGGCCTCCCGGTGATCGTGCTCGCCGCATCTGACGGGGCGTTCGACTCGGCCCACACGGAGACGCAGGCGATCCTGGTCCTTGCGCCGCTCATGCTCTTCTACAACGTCGTGGCGATCTTCGTCCTCGAGCTCGCTCGTCAGCGCATCTCGTGGTCCGTCGTTCCGAGGCTTGCGCGATCCGTCTCGACCAACCCCATCCTTATCTCCTGTGTGGTGGGGACGGCCCTTGGGTTCAGCGGGATCACGCTCCCAGGCCCTGTCGCGGAGACGCTGGACATCGTGGGTGCGACCGCCGCACCGCTCGCTCTCCTCAGCCTCGGAGGCACGCTGGTGGTCTATGAGGTCAGGGAGAACTTGCTTCCGGCGTTCGCTGGCGCGCTGATCAAAGTGGCGATCGTACCGGTGTTCGCAAGCCTCTCCGGCCGTGCTCTAGGGCTCGACAGCGAAGGGATGCTCGTATTGATGGTGTACGCGGCGGCTCCGACGTCAGTCGCGTCGTACGTGATGGCGGCCCAACTCGGCGGGGACGAGGCCCTTGCGGCCTCGTCACTGGTTCTCACCACCGTACTCTCCGTGTTCTCGCTGGGCGTCGCCCTTTCTTGGGCGATCTGACCCCCGCTACGGAGGTGAGAGGCAGCCCGCGAGGCAGCCCAGCGGGCCCGTACCGTCGTTGACGCCGTCGTCGCACTCTTCGGTGCCCTCGAGCACGCCGTCGCCGCAGGTTTGGACGCTGGTACAGGTCAGGCATTCGAGTTCGCCGCCGTCGTTGATGCCGTCGTCACACACCTCGGTCCCGTTCGGGATGGCGTCCCCGCAGGACTGAATCGCGCCACAACCGGCGATACAGAAGCCCTCGCCGGTCCCGTTGTTAGCGCCATCGTCGCAAGCCTCCGGGACCTCGACGACACTATCACCGCAGACTGCAGCCGGCTGACATCCGGGGAGGCAGCCTTGCGGCCCGAGGCCGTCGTTCTGGCCGTCGTCGCACAGCTCGGTGCCGGTGGTGAGTCCGTCGCCACAGGTCTGGATCGAGGTGCAGAAGAGACACTCGCCCTCGCCGCCGTCGTTGACCCCGTCGTCGCAGAACTCGGTGCCTTCGGAGACGCCGTCGCCGCAGGTTTGGATCCCGGCGCAGTCGAGGCACTCGCCCTCGAACCCGTCATTGACGCCGTCGTCACAGACTTCGGTGGCTTCGAGCGTGTTGTTGCCGCAGAACGGCGGCCGCAAGCAGCCCGCGAGGCAACCGAGCGGGCCGGTGCCGTCGTTCACGCCATCGTCGCACTCTTCGGTACCCTGAATCAGGCCGTCGCCACAACTCTGGTTCGTGAAGCACTCCCAGCAGTTGCCGTCGCCGCCTGTGTTCACACCGTCGTCGCATACCTCGGGGGCCACCACCGTGGCGTCACCGCACGTGAGCGGGGAGAAGCACCCAAGGATGCACCCAAGTGACCCGGTGCCATCGTTCGCGCCATCGTCACACTGCTCGTCGCCTTCGATCGTGGCGTCGCCGCAGCTTTGGATGGTGCTGCAGGTGAGGCATTGCCCGTCGCCGCCGTCGTTGACCGTGTCGTCGCAGGCTTCGGTGCCGTCCGCTGAACCGTCGCCACAACGCTGAATCTTGTTGCAGCCCGCGAGGCATTCGCCTTCCTCGCCGTCGTTCACGCCGTCATCGCAAACCTCGGTGCCGTTGGCGACGCCGTCGCCGCAAGTCTGAACCGAGAGGCAGCCGGGCAAGCACTCGCCGGGCCCGCCGTCGTTGACCGTGTCGTCACAAACCTCGGTGCCCTCGACGACGCCATCACCGCAGAGCTGGACCAACGCGCAGCCGAAGCATTCGCCGTCGCCGCCATCGTTGACGCCATCGTCACATACCTCGAGCCCTTCGGTGACCGAGTCGCCACACGCAGCCGGCGCATCGCAGCCGGCCAAACAAAGTCGGGGCCCGGTGCCGTCGTTGACCCCGTCGTCGCAGAGTTCGGTGCCCTCGGTGATGTTGTCTCCGCAGGTTTGGACACTCAGGCATCCGCCGAGGCACTCGCCGTCACCGCCGTCGTTGACCCCGTCGTCGCACACCTCAGTGCCGTTGGCGACACCGTCACCACACACCTGGATGCCGACACAGGTCGCCACGCACTGGCCCGGGCCGCCGTCGTTGGTGCCGTCGTCACAAACCTCGGTGCCCTGAACCAGAGAGTCGCCACACGTCTGAAGACCCGTGCACCCAGGAAGGCACTCGTCATCGCCACCGTCGTTGGCGCCGTCATCACAGACTTCCGGCGTCTCGACGGTTCCGTCACCACAGCTCGCGGGTGCCGTGCAACCAGGCAGACAGTTGAGCGGCCCGGTGCCGTCGTTGATGCCGTCGTCGCAGGCTTCGGTGCCGTTGGTGATCGCGTCGCCGCAACTCTGGATCGCAAAGCAGCCAGAGACACACTCGCCTTCACCACCGTCGTTGGTGCCGTCGTCACACGCCTCGGTCCCGTTCGCGGTTCCATCGCCGCAGTTCTGAACCGCGACACAGTCGAGGATGCACTCGCCCTCGCCGCCGTCGTTCACCCCGTCGTCGCACGCCTCGAGGCCTTCGACCACGTTGTCACCACAGACCGATGGAGGCGTACACCCGGCGAGACATAGCAGGGGGCCGGTGCCGTCGTTGACACCGTCGTCGCAGGCCTCCGTACCCTCAGTCACGTTGTTGCCACAAGTCTGGACAACCGCGCACCCGAAGCACTCGAGGTTGCCGCCGTCGTTCACCCCGTCGTCGCAAACCTCGGGGGGTTCGACGACGTTGTCACCGCAGTTCGCGGGCGCCGCGCAGTTGGCGAGGCAGAGGCCGGGGCCAAAGCCGTCGTTCTGGCCGTCGTCGCACTCTTCGGTGCCTTCGGTGACCGCGTCACCGCAGGTCTGCACGCGCTCGCAGCCTGCCAAGCACTCGCCGTCGCCACCATCGTTCACGCCGTCGTCGCAAACCTCGGTGCCGTTGGCCACACCGTCGCCACAGTTCTGGAGCCCACCGCATCCGGCGACACATTCGCCGCGACCGCCGTCGTTGTCCCCGTCGTCGCAGAACTCGGTGCCCTGGGTGATGTTGTCACCGCAGGTCTGGATTCCGGTGCAGCCCGGCAGACACTCGGTGTCGCCGCCATCGTTGACCCCGTCATCGCAGACCTCGGGAACCTCGACGACGTTGTTGCCACAGTTCGCCGCAGCGGTGCACCCTGCAAGACACCCGAGTGGGCCCGTCCCGTCATTGACCCCGTCGTCGCACTGCTCGGTGCCTTCGGTGATGCCGTCGCCGCAGATCTGGAAGACCGTGCAGCCGAGGCACTCGCCTTCGCCACCGTCGTTGGAGCCATCGTCGCAAGCCTCGAGGCCTTCCGTGACCCCGTCGCCACAAGCCGCCGGGGGCGCACAGTCCGCGAGGCATCCAAGGGGACCGGTCGCATCGTTGACCCCGTCGTCACAGGCCTCGGTGCCTTCGGTGACCGCATTGCCGCAAGCCTGGAGCCCGCCACAGCCGGGCAGACACTCGCCTTCACCGCCGTCGTTTTGCGCGTCGTCACAGGTCTCGGTGCCGTTGGCCACGCCGTCGCCGCAAATCTGGAAGCTGAGGCAGCCGGCCACACACTCGCCGAAGCCGCCGTCGTTGACCCCGTCGTCGCACACCTCGGTGCCCTGCTTGGTGCTGTCGCCGCAGACCTGGGTCAGGACGCAGTTGACGCACTCGCCCTCGCCGCCGTCGTTGAAACCGTCATCGCAGACCTCCGGGGGCTCGACCACGCTGTCGCCGCAAGAAGCAGGCGCCGCACAACCCGGCAGGCAGCCGAGAAGCCCGGTCCCGTCGTTGACCCCGTCGTCGCAAGCCTCGGTGCCTTCGGTGACCCCATTGCCACAAGCCTGGAGGCCGCCGCAGCCGGGGAGACACTCGCCCTCGCCGCCGTCGTTGACCCCGTCGTCACAGACCTCGGTGCCTTCGACCACGTTGTCGCCGCACGTCTGAATCGTGAGACATCCCGGCGCGCACTGACCCTGGCCGCCGTCGTTGAGTCCGTCGTCGCAGATCTCGGTGCCCTGCGTAAGGTTGTCGCCACAACTCTGAAGCCCGACGCACCCTGGGAGACACTCGCCCTCATCACCGTCGTTGGTGCCATCGTCGCAGATTTCGGGAACCTCGACGATGCCGTTGCCGCAGGCCGCGGGGGAGGTGCAACCCGCAAGACAGCCAAGCAGACCCGTGCCGTCGTTCACGCCGTCATCGCATTCCTCGGTTCCTTCGGTGACCGCGTCGCCGCAAGTCTGAAGCCCAAGACAAGTCGCGAGGCATTCGTCATCGCCGCCGTCATTCACGCCGTCGTCGCAAACCTCGGTGCCTTCAACGACGCTGTCGCCGCAGGTCTGAATCGTGAGACATCCCGGCGCGCACTGGCCCTGACCGCCGTCGTTGACCCCGTCGTCGCAGATCTCGGTCCCCTCTGCGACATTGTCGCCGCAAGCCTGGAGCTTGGCGCAGCCGGGGAGGCACTCGCCTTCACCACCGTCGTTGCTGCCGTCGTCACAGACTTCCGGGGGTTCGATCGCGCCGTCGCCGCAGGACGCCGGTGAGAGGCAACCCGGGAGGCACCCTTGCGGGCCGACGCCGTTGTTCTGACCATCGTCACACTGCTCGGTGCCCTCGGTGACCGCATCGCCGCAATCTTGGAGCTTCTGGCAGCTCGGCAAGCACTCACCCTCGCCGCCGTCGTTGACCCCGTCGTCGCAGATCTCGGTGCCTTCGGTCACGTTGTCGCCGCACGTCTGAATCGTGAGGCAGCCGGGCGCGCACTGACCTTGGTCGCCGTTGTTGACCCCGTCGTCGCAGATCTCGGTGCCCTCGGTCACGCTGTCGCCACATGCCTGAATCCCGACGCAACCCGCGAGACACTGACCCTCGCCGCCGTCGTTGAAGCCGTCGTCGCAGACCTCAGGCGCCTCGACGACACCGTCGCCGCAGCTCGCAGGTGCCAGACAATCGGGCAGGCAACCAAGCAGGCCGGTGCCGTCGTTAGTGCCGTCGTCACACTGCTCGGTGCCTTCGGTCACGCTGTCACCGCAGGTCTGAATCGTGCGACAGCCCGGCGCGCATTCGCCTTCGCCACCGTCGTTGGTCCCGTCGTCGCAGATCTCCTTGCCCTCTTGGACACCGTCGCCGCAGGTCTCGATGCTCAAGCAACCCGGGGCACACTGGCCGGGATCACCGTCGTTGACGCCGTCATCGCAGAGCTCGGTGCCTTCGCGGAGGTTGTCGCCGCAAGCCTGGAGCTTGGCGCAACCGGGAAGGCACTGACCCTCGTCTCCGTTGTTGACGCCGTCGTCGCAGAACTCGGGCGGTTCGACCACACCGTCACCACAGGAGGCGCCTTGCAAGCAACCGGGGAGGCATCCAAGCGGACCGAGGCCGTCGTTCTGGCCGTCGTCGCATTGCTCGGTGCCCTCGGTGACCCCATCGCCACAATCCTGGAGTTTCTGACAACTCGGGAGGCATTCACCCTCGCCGCCGTCATTGACCCCATCGTCGCAGGTCTCGGTGCCTTCGGTGACGCCATCGCCGCAGGTCTGAATCGTGAGACAACCCGGCGCGCACTGGCCCTGGTCCCCGTTGTTGACCCCGTCGTCGCAGATCTCAGTGCCCTCGGTCACGGTGTCGCCGCAGACCTGAATCCCGACGCAACCCGCGAGACACTCGCCCTCGCCGCCGTCGTTGAAGCCGTCGTCACAGACTTCGGGCGCTTCGACGACACCGTCGCCGCAGCTCGCAGGTGCCAGACAACCGGGCAAGCAGCCGAGCAGGCCGGTACCGTTGTTGATGCCGTCATCACACTGCTCGGTCCCTTCGGTGATCGCGTCACCGCAGGTCTGGATGCTCTGGCAGCCGGGCGCGCACTCGCCCTCGACACCATCGTTGACGCCATCGTCGCAGACTTCCTTGCCTTCGGACACGCCGTCGCCACAAACCTGAATGGTGAGGCACCCAGGCGCACACTGGTTGGGATCGCCGTCGTTGATGCCATCGTCGCAGAGCTCGGTGCCCTCGGTCACGTTGTCGCCGCAGGTCTGAATCCCAACGCATCCGGGAAGACACTCGAGATTCCCGCCATCGTTGGTCCCATCGTCGCAAACCTCGGGCACTTCGATAGTGCCGTTGCCGCAACTCGCTGGCGAGAGGCAGCCGGGCAGGCACCCGAGTGGGCCGAGACCGTCGTTCTGACCGTCGTCGCACTCTTCGGTCCCTTCGGTGACCCCGTCGCCGCAGGCTTGAATCGTCAGACAGCCGGGTGCGCACTCGCCTTCAGGCCCGTCGTTCTGGCCGTCGTCGCAAAGCTCCTTGCCCTCGGCCACCCCGTCGCCGCAGGCCTCGAACGTCAGGCAACCCGGTGCGCACTCGCCCGGATCACCGTCGTTGACCCCGTCGTCACAGAGCTCGGTGCCCTCACGGACGTTGTCACCACAAGTCTGCGTGCCGATGCAGCCTGGAAGACACTGTCCTTCGCCACCGTCGTTGACCCCGTCGTCGCAAGACTCGGGGACTTCGAGGGTACCGTTGCCGCAACTCGCCGGGGCGAAGCAGTCAGGTAGACAGCCAAGCGGCCCGAGGCCGTCGTTCTGACCGTCGTCGCACTCCTCGGTGCCTTCGGTAACCGCGTCACCACAGGTTTGGATGCTCTGACAGCCGGGCGCACACTGAAGCTCGCCACCGTCGTTGACGCCATCGTCGCAAACCTCTTTGCCCTCGACCACGCCGTCGCCGCAGCTCTGGAAGGTGAGACAACCCGGCGCGCACTGGCCCGGGTCGCCGTCGTTGACCCCGTCGTCGCAAAGCTCGGTGCCTTCGGTGATGTTGTTGCCGCACTGCTGAATCGTGAAGCAGCCCGGCAGGCACTCGCCCTCGGTGCCGTCGTTCTGACCGTCGTCGCAAAGCTCGGTGCCGTTTTGGATCCCGTCGCCACACACCTGGATGGCCTGACAACCCGCGACGCACTGCCCCGTGCCGCCATCGTTGGCGACATCGTCGCAGACCTCGGTGCCCTGTGTCAGGCCATCACCGCAGGTTTGGACCAAGAGGCACCCGAGGCATTCGCCCTCGCCACCGTCATTGACCCCATCGTCGCAAATCTCGGGAACCTCGACCGTGCCGTTGCCGCAGTTCGCCGGTGACAAGCAACCCGGAAGGCACCCGAGCGGCCCCGTCCCGTCGTTAACCCCGTCGTCGCATTCCTCGGTGCCCTGCGTGAGCACGTCGCCGCAGACCTGGAAGCCAACGCAGTTGGCGAGACACTCGCCTTCGCCGCCATCATTGAAGCCGTCGTCACAGAACTCCGTGCCCTCGCTCACCCCGTCGCCGCAGGTCTGAACACTGAAGCACCCGAGACACTCGAGCTCGCCACCGTTGTTGACGCCATCGTCGCAAACCTCGGGCGGCTCGGGGATCCCATCGCCGCACGTTGCCGGGAAGAGACAACCAGGAAGGCAACCGAGCGGACCGAGGCCGTCGTTCTGGCCGTCGTCACACTCTTCGGTTCCGTCGGTGTCGGCGTCGCCGCAGGATTGGACCTTCAAGCAGCCGGGGAGACACTGGCCCTCCGCGCCGTCGTTTACGCCATCGTCGCAAACCTCGGTGCCTTCGCTGATTCCGTCGCCACATGCCTGAAGCTTGAGGCACCCGGGAAGACACTCGCCCTCGCCACCATCGTTGACGCCGTCGTCGCAAATCTCTTGACGCTCGGCGACACCGTCACCACAGCTCGGACTCGGCAGGCAAGTGATCGCGAGGTTGCGATCTTGTTGGCAGGCGCTGTCGCCATCGGAGACCGCAAGCGTGATGGTATGCGGCCCGACCGAATCGCAGGTGTACACGGCGCTTGGATCGCTCGGTGTGTCGATAGGCCCGGCGGTGGCGACCCACGAGTACGTGAGCGGGGCGGTGTCATCTGGATCGGAGGCAACGACGCTGAGATTGATCGGGTCGCCGAGGAATGTGCTCGCCTCGAAGTTGAGGTCTTCGATGACCGGGCAAAAGTTGAGTTGGAAGGTGACGTCGACGCCGACGAAACCACTCGGGTTGTTCACGCTGGTCGAGCAGGTGAGCACCATGGAAACGAGGGTCGTTTCGTCTTCGACGATGTCGAACTGGGCGGAGCCATCGCAGAACCGTTCGCCGGAATCGCGGTACACGCCGAGTGCCAGCGTGTAGTCGGTCTCTGGGGGAAGCGACGTGAGCCGAAACGACAAGACGTCGTCGGTGACCTCGAGGTTGCCGACGATCTGCGACGGCAAGGCCGTCGGATGCGACACGATGTACTCGAGCCTGTCTGCACCGATCTCGACGGCAGTGAGATCAACGGTGACAGATACGGCGGCTTGTTGGGGCGCCTGTTCGGCGCATGCGCTCACAACGAGAGTTAGAGCGACCAAAGCTAGGAAGCGTGGACTCATAGATAAACCGACACTTTGCGGGCAAGCCAGAGCGGGCACTCGGGCCAAA
>JBCCHE010000067.1:0-22658 GCA_039028875.1 Myxococcota bacterium
ACGAGCGCTGACTCGTACGAAGAGGACTTCTTGGCAGACGACGAGCTGACGGACTTCTCTCGCGTTCTCGAAAATATCCCGCCAAGCCTCGGCGACTTCACCGACGAGGTGGGATGCGCCGAGTTCGGCTACATGGGTTCGGTCGGACGAACCGACTGCCCAAGCGGTTGCATCCTGGTGACCACCAACCGAGCCAAGAGCCTTTGCTTGCTCGAAGTCACTTGGTGCATCCAGAACATCTCGCCGCCTGATCGTTAAGCCGACGCGCCGAAGCTCGCTACTGACCGAACATCGCCTCGAATGCCGCAACCATCTCGTCCTCGGGGATGTCCTTGATGTGCGTCGCGATGATCCAATGATGACCAAACGGATCGCGCACGCGCCCGGCACGGTCCCCGTAGAACTGATCCGCAAGCGGATAAACCTCGTCGGCACCCGCATCAAGCGCGCGTCGAAACACGGCGTCGGAGTCGGTCACATGAAGGTTGAGAACCACCGATGTGCCATCAAGTGTCGCCGGACTCGCCGATCCGATGTCAGGCCGCTCATCCGCAAGCATCAGCCGCGTCCCCTCGATCTCGATCTCCGCGTTCATGCAGGTCCCGTCCGGCGCAACCAATCGGGTGCGCACCTCCTTGGCCCCAAAGACGCGTTCGTACCAAGCGATGGCCTCGCCGGTGTTGGTGACCTGGAGATAGGGTGTAATGCCGTTCATTGGGTGCGGCTCGCCCAACTTGGACGCTCCCTTCGAGGGGCGACGGTATCGGCTTCGTCAGTGGGCGTCTACGAGAAAGACACGAACAGGCCGGCGCCGAACGAAGACCATTGGTCGAAGGACCGCACCGTGCGGGAGTCGACGCGTTAGGGTCCCAACACGCAGGACGCGCTCGTGTCGACGGTGATATCGTCGATCAGAATCCGCTCCGTGGGGCTGACCTCGGTCAGGGGAGTCGAACCGTCTCGAGCAACCTCAATCTGCACGCGATACCAGCGGCCGGCCCAATCCGGCGGGAGGCACGCCTCGTAGAAGGCCCAGTCGCCGACCCCGACGAGGTCACCTTCTTCGTCCTCAACAAGGCCGATGAACCGTCGGACCGAAAGAGAAGGTTGCACCGGAATGTTGGCCCAGAAGCTCACGCGGGGATCCCCGTTGTCGTCCGGCTCGGGCACCAACACCCACTCGTCGACCAGGGTGTTCACGGCCGTCGACGAGTACGCAATCTCCAAGAACCCCGTTGGCTCCTCTTCCACCACACGCGCCCTCTCAGCGTCCACGACGACTCGGAAGGTGCCCGCGGTCGAGCCACGGCTACTGGTTCCCGTGCGAGGCAAGGGTGCCGCTGCGAAAGCGGGATCCAGGTTCTCAGTCGCGTCCGAACAGCGGAGGTCGCTGACAACTTGAACCGAATCGACGACGAGTTCGACCGCGTCCCCGGGAGGAACACCGATCATGACGAATGCGAGATCGATGACGTTACCGTGTGTCCACGGCGGCAGGCAATAGGTGCTCACCTCGTCGGCACCAGTCCCGAGAAGCGTCCCGAGGGCTCGGTCTGTCGAATCTGCAGCCGTAAACGAGCCGATCTCCATCTGGAAGAACACGTCACGCGTGGCACGCCACGACATTCGCAGGGCTGGCGAAGGCAGCGTGCTGGGGAGCGGCACGGATGCCACCGTCTGCATCGAAGCCACGTCGCCGAACGCCAGATTGGGTGAACCAATGCGCGCCGCGCTCAACCCACCGGCGCCGATGTAGCCCGAAACCGCGTCGCCTTGTGTCTCGAACAACCAAGGGAGGGTCTCGTCTCCCGGGTCGTCGGCGTCTCCGTTCACGACTTCCCCCGGCGCCGGGCACTCGCCTGGTTCGGCCAGCTCGACCGAAAAGCGATCGACCTCGATCCGCCCTCCCCCGATCGGACAGTCGATGCCTCGCTCCGACGCGGCGAACTGAAATGTGACGGGTCCACCGTAGGCGGCATCGCCGAGACAGATCCGCTCGCGCTCGACCCATTCGTAGTCGTCCGGCGAAGTCCCGGTCGTCGGCAGCCGCGTCCAGGCCCGATTGAATCCGAAGGCGACGTCCAAGACCCCGAATGCGCGGTAGGTCACCTCCGCGACGAAAGGATCAGCCGCCTCGATCGGAGGCATCTCCACGACCTGGCGGATGACGCCGCCCTCGCAATTCACGATTCCGTCGAGCTCGGCGAATCCAGGATCCGCGGGAGGCGAAGGATCGCTCGGGACGATTCGTGCGTTGATGGGGCTCTCCCACGTGTCGCTACCTTCCGAAAAGCCGGGGTCGCTCGGAACGGTGCCCCATTCGCACGGTCGACCTTCGTATCCCGGCGCACAAACACACTCCGGATCTTCGAGCGTGCCTCCACAAACCTCATGGGCCGATGCGATGCATCCCGGCGTACAGGTCGGATCAGGAACCTGGTCTTCGGCGACACACAACCCGAGCGCTTCGACGAACCCGCTCGCACAGGGCACGGTCGCGCAACCCGCACCCGCGAACGCGAGCAGGAATACCAAGGATAAGGCGGACTTCATCCAGCGGGTAGATTGGCCAGCAAACGTGGAAGTGGCAAGGCGCTCCCAAAGGGTTACGCCCGCTCGTGGGTTACCGAAAGGGGCCGTCCGACCATCGTGAAGGCCTCGCCGATGAAGCTGAACAATTGCGTATGGACAATCCTGGCCGCGGCTGCTTGCCTTACTTCTGACGTTGGCGGTCCGCCCGCCGGCGCGCGCTGCTTTCATGGAGAGGACCCCCTTCAGAACACTCGCGCTCTTCGCACTCGTGTGGGTGCTTGTAACCCCGCTGTACGGCCAGGTGAGCTGCGATGCCGAGTTCGACTGCCCTCCGGCCGACGACCCCTGCATGGTGGCGCCGCCCCGATCGGTCAATGGTGTCTGCAACAACCGGTTCGCCGGAAACGGGCAGCTCTGCAACACGGGTTCTGGAGACGGGATCACGTATCGCTGCTTCGACACCTCCGAGTTCCCGAACCCGCCGGCAGAACGCTACCAGTGCCTTGAGTCTGTGTGCGGTGCCGGAACCTGCGACGACAACAACGATTGCACCGACGACATCTGTTACAACACACCAGGCGGCGCGACCTGCGAGTTTCCGCCAAGCCAACAGGACTTCCTCGAATGTTCGGTCGGCTTCGACAAAGGCGTCTGCGTCAAGGACGCCCAAGGTGGGGTGACATGCAACACCACTGATCCCTGCCTTCGTAGGGGCTACGGCCGCATCAACTGTTGCCCTGACGAAGTTTGCGAAAACGAGGGGGCCAACTGGGCGAGCATGTGCCCACAGGCTTTGGCCTTCAACCCAGGGCATCCGTGCGATCCAACAGGCCAAGATCCCCCAAGCACCGACGGGACGCTACAGGCGGGAGAGTGCGTCGATATCGAGGGCACCACCCAATGCGCTTGGAAAGATGGCGTGCCGGGGAGCGGCCAATGCGGAGGCATCGCGTGCGAGGACGGCAACGACTGCACGATGAACGTATGTGACCCGGCATCTGGTACATGCGTAGGTGCGACGATTCAACAGGGGCCGCTCTGCGATGGCGAATCAGAGGCTGCGGGGAAGTCATGCAAGGCAAACAGCACGTGCGCACGTACGAACACGCAGTGCTTCTCCGACACGACTTTCACCGATTCTCAATGCTGCAACGACGCTTCCAGCTTGGGTCTGTGCCCGGGCGGCGCCGGGCGATGCAGCAACGAGAACCTCGAGGGAGCCACGTGCTTCCCGATCATCGATGGCGCGCTCTCGACGACACCCGGGTTCTGCGCGATCCCTGGAGACGAGCCACCCACGTTCTACGAACCGACCTGCGTCTCGCCCGCGTGTGCCGTTCCCGACCCGAACGATCTCGGCGAGGACCCGCTTGACCCGAGCGACGACGGCTGGATGCCCAAGGAGTGCGACGATGGGTTCGAGTGCACGGAAGACCGGTGCGACCCTGTTACCGGTGACTGCACCGCGATCCCCGTCGAGAACTTCACCCTGTGCGGCAACCGGGGCGGCATGTGCTTCCGGGCCGGCACCATCTCGAGCTTCTGCCTGCCTTTCGCAGAGCCCATCGAACACACGTGCGACCTGGCCGGCGTACTCGAGGCCGCAGTGGGCCTCGGGGTCCGCCACACCTTCGCATGCACGGCACCGACCACGGTCACTCTGACCACGAACCTCATCCTCGAAGACGGGGTGGAGCTCGACGGCGGAGACCTACTCGAGATCGCGGCACCCGGTCCGGGTTTGCTAGAGGTCCGGGGGCGCCCGACGAGCTCTGGGTCCGTCAATCGCCTAACGGACATCGGCCTGGTCGGCGTCGAGGTCATCAACGGGTCGCTTGGCACCCTCGTGCTCGAAGGAATCTCGCTGAGGGCAGGAGGCGGAATCGTGAACTCCTCGTTCGCGTCCGTCGAGATCGTAGACAGTACCGTGACCGGAAACGCGGCTTCCGGATTACGGAACTCTGGCACAGCGACAGTCCGAAACACCACGATCTCAAACAACACGGCTACCGCAGGAGGCGGGATCTACAACACGGGCTCGCTGACGATCGAAGACTCCATCATCTCCGGGAACACTGCCTCGCTCTTGGGCGGCGGAATGTACGTCAGCCTTCCCGGCGTCGAGTCCGAGGGCGAGATCACAGTCAGCATCACCGACACGACCATCACGGGCAACGAGGCCAGCGCCGAAGGCGGCGGGATCTACGCGTTCGAGCGATTCCCACTCGGTGGCCCGTTCGCCGCCGGAATGGTCGTGACCGGCGGTGCCATCTCAGACAACACCTCGACGAACTCTGGCGGCGGCATCTACGCCGAGGGCGACATCTCGGTCGATGGCGTCACGATCTCGAACAACACGACCGGTGCGTCGGGGGGAGGCGCGATTCTCCATGCAGGTGGTGGCGCGATCACCATCGTCGCAAGCACGCTCGACGGCAACGGCGCGGATGGGGACGGCGGCGCGATACTCAGCGATGGCGCTCTCACGATACGCGACACGACCGTCACCGAGAGCGAGAGCGGAAAGACCGGCGGCGGCGTCTACATGGTGGCCGTACCCACGAGCTCACTCCAGATCATCGGCAGTACGTTCCACGACAACCGGGCAGGGACCGCGGGCGGCGGTTTCCTCTTGGACAGCAACTCGGTCGGTGTCGTCACCAACAGCACGATGTCTGCCAACTTCGCACCCGCAGGTGGCGGGTTCTACGTGCAGGGAAGCGCAGAGCTCACGATGGTCAGCACCACCGTGGCCGAAAACGGAGGCGTGGCGAACTCGGATGCGATGGCGATCGTCGGAACCGCGACTTTCAGGAACACGCTCGTCGACGGCGGATGTGGATCGCTCACCACGGGCGTTGTCGTCAGCAGCGGTGGCAACATACAGACCCCGGGAAGCGACTGCGGGTTGACGGGACCCACAGACTTGGAAGTGACTGACACTGGGCTTGGTCCTCTTCAGGACAACGGTGGTCCGACCGAGACCATGGCGCCTCTGGTGGGGAGCCCGGCGCTGAATCAGATCGACCCGGCGGAGTGCGTAGACGCCGACGGCAGTCCGCTCGTCGTCGACCAGATCGGAACTGCTCGGCCACAAGAAGGGTTCTGCGAGGTGGGTGCGGTCGAGGTGCTCCCCTAGCGGCTCTCACGACCTTGCGCGCGGCACCCAAACCGAAGATAGTGGCGGCGATGCGATGGTGGGCCACGTTGCTAACCGGCTGGCTGTTGGGCTCGTCCGTTGCGCTGGGGCAATCAGACGATTGGCTCGTTCTGCCAACAACGACGGAGGCCGCGACCGAATGGATGCAGCCAACGGTGCGACAGGTTGGGCGGGAGCTCCGGCGCCAGGGGATCGGTGTTTGGTCCGCGGGCGCGGCCGTCGCGCGCCTCGAAATGCGCGGGCCAGTACGGCCCGCAGAGCTCTCCGACGAGCAGTACGCCGCGTGGCGGGCGGGCGCGACCGAGACAGTACGGCTCCTCGCCGTTGGCGACTATGAGGGTGCGTTGCCAGAGCTCGAGCGATCGGAGCGCTTCGCACGGAGCCACCTCGAAACCCTCAACCGAGACGAAGCCCGCGCACAGGCGGTCCTCGACACCTGCCTCTATTTGGTTCGGGCGCTGCTCGGAAGCGGCGACCTCGAGCGGGCCGAAAAGCAAGCCCAGGCGTGTGTGCAGGCGAGCCCCGGCATCAAGCCGACCAACTTCATGCATCCGCCCAACGTCACCGAGTTGTTCGAGCGGGCAGCTCGCCCCAACCCTGCGCGATCGAGCACCCTGTTGGTCGAAAGCGAGCCGGGGGGTTGTAGGCTTCGCATCAACGGCATCGCCGCCGGGCGAACACCGACGGCGATAGAGGGCCTCTATCCCGGCGAGTATCGGGTGCAAGTTGAGTGCGAGCCGGATCAGATCGGCAAGGTGCACATCGTCCAACTGCCTCCCGGAAGTCGGACTCTCTTCGTCATCGATAGCTTCGACCGCGCCGTGAACACGACCCCGGTTCTCCATCTTCGGTACGATGCGGCTCCCGGCGAGCAACGCCTGACGCGAGACTCCCGCGAGCTCGCGCGTGCGCTTCCCGCGAGCACGACACTCGTGGCGGCACCCGCGGACGACGACAGCCTTGACCTCCGGCTCGTGAGGCGCGGCCAGCTGGAGCTGGCGTCGGTGCGCGTACCGATGATCCGAGCCGAGGCGAGCCCGCCGCTACTGGCAAAGGCGATCACCTCGTTGCTGGCGGGAGGCTGCGGCGACTTCACGGGACAGGTACCGATCATCATCGACTGCAAGACAGGAGAGATCGTCGAGGAAGAAGTGGCCCCCGTGGCTGCGACCAGGCCTCCCCGAGGTCAGTTCATCACCGGCCTGACGGTCGCCTCACTGGGTGCAGCGTCCCTCCTCGGCGCCTATGGCCTCTACGGCGCGCGCGGCTCCGCCGGTGACGACTGGATCAACAATCCCCAAAGCATCTCGGCGCAAACCAAGTGGTTGCGACTAGGTGACTCCCTCCGCGTGATGGGGCCGGTGGGGGCCGGTGCATTGACAGCCGCGATGCCCTTGATTCTCCCTTACAAGCCCAAGACGCCATGGTGGGGGTGGCTCGCCGGTGGGGTGGGCGTCGCCAGCGTCGGAGCGGCGATTGCGCTCGGCCTCACCGCCGACGACAAGCGCCCCATCTCGTGCCGAGAGAGCGGGCCGGGACCAAACGCCTGCGTCAACCGCGACCGGAATGTGGATCTCGCCATCCTCCTCGGCGTGACGTCTGCGCCGCTCATGACGATACCCCTCATCTATTTGTTTCGGCGAGGTGACAAGAAGCTCGAGGCGTCGCTTGTCCCATCGGTGTATGCGAGCCCGCAGGGAGGCGCTTTCGTACTGCGCGGCGCGTTCTGACGGCCTCAGCCGGAGCCAGCGCGAGCGGTGAGTGCCATCCAAGGTCATCACAACAATTACGTATTGACCGAAATTGGAGGATGTGGTGGTTTCTTTATGACGGGCAACCGCCACGCCCGCGGCCCGACGCACCGATGACCTCATGAAGCCGATGACGACCCCTCGCAGACTTTGGTTCCTGACACTGGGCTGGCTCCTCCTGGCACCACTCTACGGTCAAACGGACTGCAGCCCGCGACCCTGTCCGCCGTCCAACACGCCCTGCATGCGGGTACCGGCGAACGAAGTCAACGGGCAGTGCCCCGAGAGCTTCGTGGGCGACGGTCAGTCCTGCGAAGGCCCGGTCAGCAGCATCGAGTACCGCTGCTTCGACACCGACAAGTTTCCGGAGCCTCTCGCGGAACGCTACCAGTGCTTGCCTCTGGTCTGCCTTCCCGGCGTTTGCGACGACGGCAACAACTGCACCGACGACATCTGTTACAACACGCCGGGAGGCGCTACCTGTGACTCCGAGCCGAGCGAGCAGGATTTTCTTACGTGCTCCATCGGCTTCGACCTGGGCGTTTGCATCAAAGACGGTCAAGGTGGCGTCGAATGCAACACGACGGACCCGTGTCTCAGACGAGGGTACGGGCGCCTCAACTGTTGCGAGGAGACGGCCTGCAACCTGCCCTGGGCGAGCACCTGCCTCGATCCTCTGCCCGAAGGCAGCGAGTGCGATCCTACCGGGGTGGAGCCACCTAGCACAGACGGCACGCCTCAGCTTGGGCACTGCGTCAATGTCACGGGCTCGGCCCAGTGTGTTTGGGACTTCGGTGCACCGGGCGCGGGGCTCTGCGATGGCGTCGTGTGCGACGACGATGGTAACGACTGTACGAGACACGTGTGCAACCCGGCGACGGGGCAGTGTGAAACCTCCGCGATCCCGGAGAAACCTCTGTGTGACGGAGGCTTCGGCGTATCCGCTTCGACCTGCCAGCCGAACACCGAGTGCCTTCGGACCAATACGTCCTGCGTCACCGGCGACGCCTTCACGGACAGCCAATGCTGCGACGACATTACCAACATCAGTTTTTGCCCCGGTGGCCCCGAAACGTGCACGTCGGAAGATCGCGAGGGGGACAGTTGCTCGCCTGTCGTCGACGGAACCCTCTCGTCGGCGCCTGGCGTCTGCGCGGTGACGCAGCAGGCGCTGTCGATGTTCTTCGAGAGTAGCTGTGTCCCTACCGCGTGCGCGGTTCCTGACCCAACCGGCGAAGGGTGGATACCGAAGGACTGCGACGACGGGTCCGACTGCACGCTCGACGGGTGCGACCCCTTCACCGGAGAGTGCACCCACACCCTGGTGGAGGACTTCTCGTTCTGCGACAACCGTGGTGGACTCTGTTTCGCGGCAGGAACCTCCACGAGCCTCTGCCTGCCGTTCGCCGAACCGGTGGTACACACGTGTGACCTTGCGGGTGTCCTTGAAGCGGTCCAGGGGCTTGGCGTTCGGCATACGTTCGACTGTAGCGGCCCCACGACCGTGACCTTGGAAGGGAACATCTGGTTCGCGGATGGGGTGGAACTCGACGGTGGGGGACTGCTGACGATTGAAGGATCACCCAGTCCGGGAATCGAAAACGTGAGTACCGCCTTCGAAGGCTTCTCGGCGATCCGCGACCTTGATCTGGTGGGCGTAGCGATAGTCAATCTCGGGAGTCTCGTGCTCGAACGAATCACACTCACCGCGGGCGGTGGGATCAGGAACGGTGACCTGGACTCTCTCGAGCTCATCGACAGCACAGTGACCGACAACCTCAGCAACGGGCTCGACAACTCGGGGACGGCAACGGTTCGCAACAGCACCATCTCTGGCAACAGCGCGATTCTTGGGGGTGGCATCCGCAGCGTGGGCGAGTTGGTGATGGAAGACTCGATTGTCTCCGGCAACACCGGGAGCAACTTCGGTGGGGGTGTTTACATTGTCCTTCCCGACGGCGGCTTCGGGAACTCCAGCATCACGGGTACGACGATCACCGACAACACCGCGGGCGACGCCGGAGGCGGGATCTACGTACGGGGGTCGATAGAAGGGTCGACCTTCATGACCCTTGTGGACACGACAGTCTCGCTCAACACGGCGACAAACTCCGGCGGCGGGATTTACAGCGCCGGCGACGTCATGTTGTCGGGCAGTACCAGTATCGAAAACAACACGGTGAGCGGAGGAAACGGGGGCGGGGTCTTCCAAACCGCGACCGCGACGCTATCAGTCGTCGGGGCCTTGATCTCCAATAATAACGGGAACGCGGGCGCAGGCATTTACAGCCAGGGAGACCTCGTGATCGCGAACGGGATCGTGGAAAACAACGACGCCTTTGGCGATGGCGGCGGGATTCACAACGAAGGAACGATGAGCCTGAGCAACACCACGATTCGAGACAACGACGCCCGGTTTGGGGGCGGTGTGTTCCAGTCGGATCTGGGATCCATGAACGCGACGACCTGCGTCTTTCGCCGCAACGACGCCGAGGACGATGGAGGAGGCATCTACGCTGCCGGCACGGTGACCATCGCCGACACGACCATCGCCGATAACACGGCGGACGATTTCGGGGGCGGAGTGTACTTCCCTACGCAAGGGGGCGCGGACCGAATCTCGTCGAGCACCCTGTCGAACAACTGGGCAGGGTTTCGCGGCGGGGCCATCTGGATCAGCGAAGGCGGGAACGCGGTCGAGCTTGTCAACACGACCGTCGCCGACAATGGCGCAATTCGCGTCGGTGGGATATGTGTCGGCAGTGGCTCACAGCTCATGATGATCAGCACCACCATCGCGAACAACACCGCCATCGGGAACCCACCAACTGACGATCTCGAGGTCGCCGGTACAATCATCGCGCGCAACTCGATCGTCGATGACGAGTGCGACATCTCTGGTACCGCCGTTAGTCTCGGAGGGAACGTCGACCTCATTGCGGATCCGTGTGGGTTCTCGGATCCGACCGACCAAACCGTCCCAGACGCACGACTGCTTCCGCTCAACAACCGCGGCGGGAACACGGAGACGATGGGGCCCCGGGCCGACAGTCCCGCGATCGACACGATCGACGTGGCAGAGTGCATCGATGCGGACGGGGCGCCGCTGCTCGTCGACCAGATCGGCACGGCGCGGCCCCAGGATACGTTCTGCGACTCAGGCGCCGTGGAACGTATCTCGCCCTAGGCCCTGCCCTGCCATTGTTGTAGTCGGACTGGCCTGGCGCTATTCGGTCAAGTCGAACTTCACCGAGCGCTTCTGCCCGGCCCGAAGCCTGACCACTTGGCTCTTCTCCGGCCCGTTCTGTCCGACACTCACCTTGTAGCGCCCGGGCGCAAGGGTGACGCCGTTGAGCGGGGAGAGACCGCGCGGCTTGCCGTTGATCCAGACGTTGCCCCAGGGGTAGACCACAACGGATAGCCGCGCTGGCTTCACCGCTTTGGGCGCTGGCTCAGGGGACGACTCTTCGGCTTTGGGGGCCTCCGCTACGGCAGAGGCCTCGACAGCCGCCGGCTCCGGGGCGGCTTCTAAGGAGGGTGGCTCGACGGCAGGGGGCGTCGCAGAACCCGGGGCTTCGTCTTCGGTCGCGGTCGATGCTTCCTCGCCGCCGGGTGCCGTCGCGGGGTTCCGCAAGAAGGTGCCCGCAGACACGCCCGCGCCCAACAGGACCACCGCGGCAAGTACGAGGAGCCAACGTCGTCGTGAAGGCGCCGACGGCTCGGACGGCGCTCCGTTCCCCTGGCGCTCCGTGACCCCGCTCTGCCCGGCGCCAGCAGCGTCCGCGGCCGTCACCCCGGTTTCATCACGGACACCGCTGCGAGAAGCCTCGGTTCCCTCGAACGCAATGCCACTTGCAGCGGTCGGGATGGGCATTTCGGGACGCACCTTGGCGACGAGGGCGCCGAGCTCGCGTTGCGCCTTCGGGGACGGCACGAACTCGTCGAGCGCTTCGACCAACGCGGCAGCGTTGGCCGGGCGTTGGTCGCGGTCGGGAACCACGAGGGACTCGATGAGCTTGCACAAACCTGGGGGAGCTTCGGGCGCCAGCGTTTCGAGCGACGGGTGCTCTCCGTTGAGAATCGCAAGAATCGTTGCGGGGTCGTTCTCGCGAATGTACGGGCGCTGGCCGCTCAACGTCTCGAACAGAACCACCCCCAAACCGAAAAGGTCCGCGCGACCATCGAGTGGTTCGGCGCGAAGCTGCTCGGGGGACATGTACGGCACCTTGCCCTTGACGGCGCTTTGCTTGCGGACGGTGCCACTGACGGCTTTGGCGACGCCGAAGTCGCTCAGGAGGATCTCTCCGTGACGGCTGATGAGCACGTTGGACGGAGAGATGTCTCGATGAATGATCGCGGTGAGCTCACGACCTGGACTGCTCGCACTCGGCGGGTTGTGCGCGTGGTTGAGGGCGGCGGCGACGTGGTGCCCGATCAGGGCGACGTACTCGTGTGAAAGCCGGCGATGCGACTGCGCTCCAAGGAGCACTTCGAGATCTGCTCCGTCGACGAGCTCGAGCGCCATGTACGGAGTACCCTCGAGCTCGCCGAAGTCGATCACGCCGACGATGTTGCTATGACGGAGTTTCGCCGCGAGCCTGGCTTCGCGTTCAAAGAGCTCGATGAAGTCTTCGCTGTCCCGAAAGAACGGAAGGACGAGTTTCAGGCAAACGCGTTGCGTGAAGCCCCCGCGACCGATCCGAATCGCCTCGTAGGTTTCGGCCATCCCGCCGACGCCAAGCCGGCGGATCGGCCGATAGGGGCCGAATTGGCGTCCGATCGGATCGCTTGGTCGTCTTTCGAAGTCATCTTTCGCCATCTGGGCAGTGTCCGTACGGAAGGGATATTAGCGGACCCGCGCAAACATGGACAGTCGAGGCCGGGAGACCACGGGGTTTCCGGTCGAACCGCACGGAGTGCGTCGGTGCGGCCCCATCCTGGGCGCGTCAGGGTGAATCGGTGATGGTGAGACAGACGGGAGCACACGGGACGGGTACCGCTGGACCGATGTCGTTCCCAACACGAACCCGACGGACGACGCTCGAACAATCCGGCTCGGTGGCGTAGATGATCCGGACATCGGGCTCCGCGCCGAACAACTGCAGAAGCAACGGATAGGTACCCGGCCCGCCGCCCATGGACTCGAACGTCACGGTCGCGTCGGTGGGCCCGCCCTCGATGTCCTGCACCCCGGCGCCGATGCTGTCGATCTCCGGCTCGAACACGTCGAAGTTGTAGACGAACCGCGTGGCACCAGCAGTGACCGGAACGCGAAACGTGAACTCGGTCCCAATGGGCCCCGCGTCCGGACCAACGATCACGACGTCGCCCGTGATATCGCCCGCTTCGCTGGTCGGGATCTCGCCGCAGGTCGTGGGTCCGCCGCCCACACCACCCATGCCGCCATCGCCTCCCGCGCCAGCGCTACCCCCAGTGCCGCCCGCCGGGATGGCTCCTGCGCCACCGATCCCGCCGGTCGCCACGGTGCCGCTCGTGCCTCCCGTGGGACCCCCGTCCGGCTCATCGCCCCCGCATTGGCATATCCCGTCGACACAACGCCCCTCTTCGTCGGCGAAACAAAAGCACTCGGCGTCGATGGTACACTCTGCGCCCTCTGCGTCGCAGCCAAACAGAACCAAACTCAAGCAAGACAAACCGAGCCACTCGAGTCGGCGAGGAACCACCATGCACCAACGGTACGTCAGGGCCTCTCGAGTGACAACCCCGGCTCCCCGATTAGAACTTGCCGCTGTTCACCCAAAGGTCTTTGGGCTGAATCTCTTCGATGACGTCCCAGTGTTCGACGATCCGCCCGTCGGCAACCCGGAAGAGGTCGACGACGGCCATGTCTTGGTTGCCGAGTTTCATTTTGGAAAGGGCGGCCACGAAGTCCCCGCAGCCCAACACCTTGTGCACCTCCTCGTACACCATCGATAGGCCTTGCTCTTCCAGGGACGCGACGAACTTGCCTAGGCCTTCGAGGCCGTCGCCCACTTGTGGGTTGTGCTGCGTGTACTGCTCGGTCGAGACATACTCGGTGAGCTTGTCGTACTCACCGTTTTTCAAGACATCGTTGAGGAACGAAGCCACGAGTGACTTGTTGTCTTCGGTCTTGTCGAGATCCGTCGGCTCCGTTGGGCCGTCGATCTGTGTGTGCCCGGAAACCGTGTCGTCGGTCATCTCGGCGATGATGTCCCAGTGCTCGATCAGCTTGCCCTCGCCGTCGGTGTCGAAAATGTCGGCAGTGACGTAGCGAAACTCGCCATCGTTGAGGCTCTGCGCAGCGTGCAAAAACACGAAGGGGCCGTCTTCGAAGCCCCGGATGATCTCGATATCCCGGACCGGGTTTCGCTTCTTGAAGTCTTCGAAGAACTCGATGAACCCGTCCTTGCCATCTTTGACGGGCGTGGAGTGCTGCGTGTAGCGGGCGCCGACGTACTTGTGAATCGCCTCGGTATTTCCGTCCCGGATGGCCTCGAGGTAGAGGTTCTTGGCGTTCTCCAGTCGTTGGCCCATGTCGGATGTCCTTTCTCGCCGATTCGTGAGAAGGTCAGGATGCGCCATCGAAAGAACACGCGAAAGGTTCAGACAGGACTCTGCATGGTCAATAGTAGACAGACTCCGATTCGGGAGATCGACTTCGACAGTCCCCTTCACCCCGATATCCCGATCGAGGTCATCGAGCGCGCCGAGCTGATGCAGCGGTTTCCACCCGAGTACTTCGCCGCACCTCAGAGGCACTCGTTCTCGATGATGATCCTCGTGCGCGCGGGCCGGGGAACACACACGGTCGATTTCCGAGAAGTACCCGCGGTCGCGGGGCGGTTGTTTCAAACCTGGCCAGGTCAAGTTCAACTCTGGCATCCAACCGGCGACTTTGACGCCTCACTGGTCCTGTCGCGGCCCGAATCGACCTCATCCACGAATGGGTTCCCGGGGAACACCGCGCACCGAGACCTCGACCGGGATTCGATGGCCACCGCAGAGGCGCTAGTCGCCGCACTCCGCACGGAGCAGCGACGGTTTGCGCCCAGCATCCCCGCACAACGACTCATGAAAACGCTGGTCGAGGCCCTGGGCGCCCTCTTCGACCGCGCAGACGTCACGCCGACCTGGGACGAACTGCCAGAGGCCTACGTGGCGTTCCGAGGGGCCATAGAGAGCGATCTGGCCTCTAGCCACAACGTGCGGGACCATGTCCGAGGCCTCGGCTACTCGGAGCGCACGGTCGATCGCGCATGCCGGAGGGTGACCGGGCAGAGCGCCAAAGGGGTCCTGAGCGATCGACTGGTGCTCGAAGCGAGACGGCTCCTCGCCCACACCGATAAATCCGCCGCGACCATCGCTGCCGAGCTCGGATTCACCGAGCCGACGAACTTCCACAAGTTCTTCCGCAGGCAGACCTCCGAGAGACCAAGCCAGTTTCGGGACAAGGTCCGTGCCCGGGCGGCAGCCCAGGCGCCCGCTTAGCGTCGAATCCGTAGGTCCGAGGAGCGAGAATCGTTTGACCCGGGCGCTTAGATGCCTTATTTTTATTGAAACTGATTTTCAATATCAGAAGAGGCCGCGATGATAGAACTCATAAAACCTAACGATGACGACGCCTTGGCAGCGACCGAGGTTGTCGCAAGCCGCGAGGAGATCCTCCGGGTTGTCTTTGCCATCGCCCTCGACACCACCGAAGCTGCCCGATGCGCCGGCTGGTCCCAGGACGCACCTGTGACGCGATGGCCGTCGACCCTGTATCGCGTGCTCGCCAGCGCAGCGCTCCATTCGCCCCTCGTCTGGCGCCGGTGCGCCCGAGTCGTAGACCACGCGCTTGGGGACCTCATGATCGCGTACCGCCATCACTCACCGGTGGAGCTGGCCGAGGCCTTCGTGGAGGGAAGGGAATCCATGTCGGGCGATGAGCTGGCGGCGCTCCTCTGGTGCCTCGTCCGCAAGCGGTCTCAGTCGTGCGACCTCGTCGCAGGAAGGCTCGGCGTCGAGCTCGAGGTCGTGGCCGCGCGGCGACTCCACTCGGTCCCCCCGCCTCCACCAACGGCTGCCACGGGTCAGTAAGGGGTGCCGTCCTCGTGGCGGTAGGACGAGGCTTTCGCGCCCGAGTAGCGGCCTGCCGACCCGGTTGCTTCGATCCGCGCGCCTCGTTCCACCAGTTGCGGCTCGACACTGGCGAAGACGCGTTGGTATCGGAACCAGGGAATCGTGGTCCACAGGTGGTGGATGAGATGGTAGTTCTGGCCGAGAAGCAGGACATTGAGCACGCGGCCCGGGTAGATGCGCGTGTCGTGGTAGCGCTCTCGGGACTCGTATGGGTAGTGCGGCAAGAAGTCGAACGCGAGTGCCAAGGCCACAACCGCCAAGACGGCGGGCACCAACCACACGATGAGAACCGTGCCGAGCGTGCCGTTGACGGCGGACACAACCACGGCTCCGAGAAGTAGACACTCCATGGCGACTGCCTCCAAGAGGTCCGAGCGGTCCCGCCACATTCGCCTGCCAAAGTAGTGCCGTCTGTACTCGACGATCACGGATAGACACCAGAACAGCAACGCCCACCGCGGCCGCCGACTGACGACGAGGTCCGGGTCTCGGTCGGGGTCGTTGGTGTGCGAATGGTGCTCGTAGTGAACGGCCCGAAAGAGCGGCATGGTGACGGTGAGCGGCAACGCCGACAATCGACCGAGTAGATCGTTGACCCACCGCGACCGGTGGGCGGTCCGATGCATGCTGTCGTGCATCACGGTAAACAACAGGTAGATCGACACCGCGTTGATCGCGATGGTTGCTGCGACGGGAAGCGTGCCAAAGACGTACCCAGCAACGCCGAGTACGAGGGCGGTCATGGCGAAGACAAAGAGCCAAACGGTGGGGTTGCCGAGCGTGCCCACAGGCGGGCCGATCCACGCGCGATCGACTTTGATTCGACTCGGTGCAGCAGGCTTGGCTTCTTGGGCTGTGGCGACCTCTTTTGCGAGCACGATCGGCGATCTAGCACCGGAGCCTGAGGTCAGCACGCTACGCAACCCAAGCAGGGCTCATGCGTCGATCGACCGCGCCTTTTCGGTTTCGACTTTGACGTGCCGCAGGACCCTCAGGTGAATCTGGTGGACGATCTGATCGGCGATGAGGGACCAGTAGCCGAACGGTGCAAGGTCGAGCTCGTACCAAGTGCTGCCCTCGAGGCGAGTTCGTCCACCCGGCAGCGCGATGAAGCGAAACTCCCCACGAGTGGACCTGAAGTAGCCGTCGAGGTGAGGAGGATGGATCTTCTCGTATGGGCTCCACTCTTGCATCGGCTTCGGTTGCGCCTCGACATCAAAAGAGAGCACGCGACCCGGCTCCCATCGGGTAATCGGTTCGATGAAGGGGCCCGTCGAGAACTCGCAGTGTCGCACCGCGCCGACCCCCGCTCCCTCGAGTCGAGCTCGAACGGGATAAGCCACGCCGGTGTCGAACAACCAGTGGTCCGGCGGGCGGAGATCCGCGAAGCGAATCACGTGGTCCCAAACGGCCAACGGAGGGGCCTCGATTTCCACCGACGACCTCACCTCTCGTGGCGACGGGATGGGCGCGACAGCTTCGAAACCTGCAACGAAGGGCAACGCGAGGACCAGCGCGGCGATGCCAGCCGCCGGTGGGCCCCGCCGGTTGGGTTTTGCCGCTCCAAGCGCGATCGCGCGGCCGACGACCGCACCGGCGGCGGCCATCGCCAGCGCGGGAAGAAGCACCATGGCGATACAAACAATGCCCTCGATACCGAACAGCAGCATCACGCCGGCGCTGAGCAGAATCGCCACGGAGGCCGTGGACACGGTCTTGCCGACCGACACCGGGCCGTGGCGGTTCGTGAGGTAGCCGGCGACGAGACCAACGACGAGAGGCGTCCCGAGGAACAAAGACGTCCCGTACTCTTTGAGGATGTATGCCGAGACAAACAGCATCCCGAGGCTCAACAAGACGCCGACGGTGGCGCTCATGAGCGCGTTGGCCAAGCGCATGGGGACCTCTTGGGTTTGACGCATCGGCGACCACGTGCCGCGATCCGAACCCACAACGCAGAGGACCGCGATCAGGATGTAGTTGGCGAAGGGCACGACGAACCACACGCCTGCCCACGGACTGAAACCCGCGTCTGCCGCGCGACGGACGCTCATGGTCAGCCCGATCCACGCAAAGGGGAGCGTGTAGGCGACCATGACCCACGGAAGCCAAGAGTCCGGGACGAGCTCGAATGCGCTGTTCCGGATCGAGAGTGATGGCGTGAGGTACGCCAGGAGGCTCCAGTTCTGCCCGGTCACGGCGCGAACGAGCACCCAGTCGAGCGCGTACTTGAGCGCGGCCAGTGAAAACCCCACGAGGACGTACGTCCGGCGATCGACTGACTGGCGGAACCCGAAGAGGAGGCTCGCAAACTGCACGACCGCGAGGGTACAGCACTACGGGGGTGTGGTGAGGAGCAATTGGGGCCGGGCCGCGACCACGGCGCCCACGGCGAACGCTCTAGGGGGTGTACCAGATCGGGCTGGTCCACGCGCGCTCCTGGATCAGCGGCCGGACCACGTCGGGCTGGCAGCACGGGTCGTCGAGGTGTGCGTCGTCGCAGATGACAAGGGCGCAGTTGTTGGGGTGGAGTCCTGCCGAAGGGTCACAGCACTGTTCGTCGATCTTTCCACGAGGGTTGTCGCAATGAACCGTGTGCTTCGCGCACATGCGGGTGCTCCAACGGCAGGTGGGGGTTTCGACGGCGCGAACGTAGTAGTAAGCCTGCTGTTCCGGATCGAAGCTGTCGTCACCCCACACGGTGCATAGCCGATCGAAGCCCTCGGCACTCGGCTCGCAGGTGTGGATGTCGACATCGTTCCCCCGGTTCGCGTCGCCCGCCACGTCGAAGACGCGCACCTGGGGATTGCCGGACGCGTCGAGGTAGCCCTTGATGATTTGAACCCGTTGCAGTTTGGCACCGGGGTACTTGGCGGTCCCCGGATCGGCGACGGCTTCGATGGCGAAGAGGGGGCGCGCGTAGGGTGCCGGTGGCTCGGTGATCGTGCCTCCCATCGGGACGCCCCGCCGGTATGCTTCGTCGACGCGGTTGCGCTGGCCGCACCACCCAGACGGGATATGCCAGCCCCCGAACGAGCGCACTTGTATGCGCGTACCGCTCGTGGCGAACGTCTCCTTACGACGGAGGGCGCGGAAGATGGCCTCGCGCGAGTTTTCCTCCGCCCACACACCGGTGAGACCGCCCGGCCCGAAGTACACGCGATCGGGAAAAGACGCGCTCTCCCCCGCGAGATGACTCTCCCCTGCTCCCCCGCCCCCGAGAAACCGTGCTTCGCCGACGTTGCCGGCGAGACCGAGGTGTCCGTCAGTCCCGCCGACGATGCCGAACTGAAATGGGTTCGCGCCAATCGAGGCTTGGAACCTGAGGCCCTCCCCGAGCCCGTAACGCATCGTGTCGACCTCGCTCACGCTGGTTTTCTTGCCCGTTTTCGCGGCGCGTAGATTGTCGTAGGGGACCACCTCGAACGCACAAAGCTCGTCGCCAGACGTTTGGCCGGGGATGCACTCCGAGCTCCCTTTGTGTTGGTAGATTTCCATCAGCGGCTCGAATGTCGCCTGCTCGCTCGCGTAGGCCGCATCGATGGGAGACTGGCCGTTCTTGGATTGATGTATTGTACCCGCGAACATCCGGCCTGCGCTCAGGTTCGCGTTGTGCGGGATGGCGAGTACGTCACACCCGTTGCCGAGATCCGTGCAGTGCCTGCGAAGCCCTGCCCACAGGTCTTGGACGTGACCTGCATCGAAGAAGTCGACGGGGACTCTTGGAACGATCGAGTTCCGAAAAAGAACCACGCGGTGCATATTGTGCACTTTGCCAACGTGGACGGTCCCGTCGGACGGCGACGCCGAGTACTCGTAACCGACCAACGACGTAAACCGGCACTTGTCGCTTCGGTCGTACGCGGCTTCGGCTTCGTTCTGCAGGTCGATCCACATCGCCTCCCGGTACGCGTAGCAGTGTTCGCCCGCGTCCCCGCAAGCGCGCGGTGGGTTGTGGAACTTGTCCTCGTCCTTCAAGTGCGCGTCGACGACCAGGACGCCCCAGTCGGGGCGCCGACGGTAAATCTGGCAGCCCTTCTTGCGATAGGCTTGAGAGTTCGGATCTTGGCATGCCGCGACGAATCCGAGGAACTCGGCGTGGTCGGTCACGGCTGTGAAGTCGAGCGGACGGTCGAGCTGAATCGGAGCATCGGTGCCCGGGGGCGTCACAGCGCGCCCCTGCGCGAAACGATAGGCTTGCCTCGGAGACAAGCGTGTGCCTTCGAGATTGGCGTCGAGGGAGTACGTCGTGTGGGAGTGCAACTCACCGAAGAATGCGCGACGAGACTGGGTGAACTCGGCGCACCGGTGAAACTCCTCGACTTTCGGCTGCGCGCGAAGCTCCACCTCGTTCAAGATGGACGGTGCGTCGTGACGCGACCTCATGCCGCAGTTGCCGCTCCCCGAGATGAGCAGTGCAACCAAAAGCAGTCCTATGTGGAAAGGAGCTCCCCCGAGACGGCTCAGCATCCCGGGAAACTACGCAGCGCGACCATAGGGCGCAAGTGGCCTCCGGCAGGGCTGGCTCACCAGTCCTCGATCGGGACCGTCCCGCGCATCCAGCTCCATTCGACCTCGGTCATGAACCAGGTGTAGGCATCGATGTCGCTGACGCCCCAGTCGCGGAAACGCCGGATGCACTCGAGGAGCTGAGCGGCCGCGGCGACACTTGGCTCCTCCATCAGCCCCCGGACCCGCTCCAAGAAGTCGACCGGCTTGTCGGTCGCACCGTCGACGGCCCTCAGCATCCACTTGTGATAGGGAAACAAGACCCGGTTGTAAGCCAGAATGAGTCGGCACGAGAACAACGATGCGACGCGGCGCGCGTGATGCCGTAACGACTATCGTGGCGGGTCGCCTCATTCATCAACCAGTTGCCCATGAATGCCAGGCAGTAGAAGGCCTTGATTCGCCGGTCGCGATCGGCTTCCGGGTACACCGGAATCCGATCGAGAAGGAGTTGAAGGTTCGGGATCCTAGAAAATGCCGGGAACGCCCCGAGGAACGCGGCCCGTGAGGGCTCGTTGCCTCGCTCGCCCACATCTCTCAAGAACGACTCGCTGATGATCTTTCCATCGGCGTATCCCCCTTCGTAGTCGGAGAGATCCGTCCGGTTGATGAGCAAGTCGCGGCCCGCCAAGCGGCGGGCATATTCATCATCGGTCGCGACGAGCATGAAATCGACGTCCGAGTCGTCGCGCGCGCAACCCTTGGCCACCGAACCGCCAATGATCAGCGCGTTGAACCGTCTGTCGTCTCGGTATGCGCGCGTCAGTCCCTCGATGGTTCGCTGGTGATGAGGTCGAACGTTCGGGGGCATATCGTGTCAGTCCGTTTCGAGCTCAGTCGACCGATGGCCATCGATCGCGTGGGTCGACGAGGCCACGTCGGAGTCGGTCGACGACTTCCTCCGTCTTGTCGCGGCGCGTTTCCTGTCGTTTGGCGCGTTCGACGTAAGATGCCCAAGACCGCTTTCGGCCGGGCGTGAGCTCAGCCCAAGTCGCGCGCGCGTCTTCGTCTTCGGCGAGCGCATCGCGAAGCTCCTGTGGTACGACAACACGATTGGGGTCATCGACGTTGAATCGTAGGGTCACGGTGTCACCTACCTCCCGGTCGATTCGCCGCAAGAGATCGTTGGATACCATGACGAAGTGATTGGCACCGCGGGCCGGTTGAAAAGCGAGCGCGACGGAGACCCCCTCGAGGTCGCCTTCGATCCGCAGGCGGGACCCGCGTCCGAACGGTAACCGCTTGCGCAACGCGTCGCTCAGATAGAGCACCGTATAGGTCACCGAACGCGACGACGCCTTACCCATCGTTCTCGTCGTGAGCTCGGTGCAAAGCACGTGCTGGTAACGACGCACCATGGCGTTCTCACTAGCAGAAACGGCCGAGACGGCTCGCGGTACGTGATGGCGAGGGAGAGTGTCGATGGGTTGGTCCGGGACGGGCGGCAAGGCAACGGCGCGATTCTTGATGCGCGGAGACACATCCCATACGTTGCCTGGAGGGCGTTGCGGCGCTCTTGCCTGAAGGGGGCCGAATGGGGATGAGAAAGATCGCGTTGTACGTTGGCTTGGGCGCGGCTCTCGCGGTCGCGGGCTGCAGCGACGACGAAACAGGCGGAGAAGTCGATACCTCGGGTGCCTGCGGTGTGATTTGCGAAGGCGGGCAGTTCGATTGCACCATCGGCGGGTTCGACCCGAGCGACGGCCTCGAGGCATGCACGCGTGCGTGCCAGGCCCAGTGGCCAAGCGAGCAAGACCCGAGCTGCATCGGAGACGCGACGTTCGTTCTGTCCTGCGTCGACGCCAACCAAAGCTGTGAGACCCTCGACAACAACACCTGTGGCACCGCACAGACTGACCTCATCGACTGCGCATCGATGCCGACCGGCGCGGGGGGCAGCGGCGGCGTAGGTGGCGGCCCGGTGATTGACGTCGCGGTGGAGGCGTTTTCGCTCACCGTGCGAGACGCCTGCGATGCCGATGGCGAAGGCGAATTCATTATCAGCGTGAGGCTTCGAGACGACAGTGGCGAGGAGACGGTGCTGATCGACGACGACCTCGAGAACCTCGTTCAAGCCAGGGGCGGCATCACGCAGCTCGACGGGATCTTGGCTACAGGTGCCGTTCCTGCGGTCACGGGCACCCGCGTCCTCGTCAGCACATCCGTGTTGGAAACCGATTCGAACGTTCCGCAGGTGTCTCGGGGCGCGTCCGCGGTCTACGAGTACGACGCGGAGACGCCCTGCTGGCGCCTCGAGGACGAGGAGGAGTGCCTGGGCCCGGAGGGTGAGATCGACGTGATCCTCGTCCGGCTCGTCGGAGACTTAGGCGACCCCTGCGACGCCCAACTCCGCTCGCGATTTAGCGCGGGCCCACCACGCTAGGGCTTTTCCTGGAGCGAAGCCGGCTCGAAGCGTTTCCTAGCGCGACACGCACACCAGTTCGGCCAACCACGGTTCGTGTTTTCGTGAGATAGTCGGCGCATGGCGGCCGACGTCAGCAAGACCTTGCGTGAGCTCGGAAACGGCGTGTACGCGTACACCCAACTTCCGGGTTCGTGGGGATGGAGCAACTCGGGGCTGATCGTCGACGGCGACCAGACCC
>JBCCHE010000068.1:0-22588 GCA_039028875.1 Myxococcota bacterium
ATGTGACCAATCGTCCCTACGTTCATGTGTGGCTTGTCTCGGACAAACTTTTCTTTCGCCATCGTGTGCTCCTCAGCCGCCTTTCGCCTTGGCGACGATTTCTTCAGCGATGCTCGTCGGCACCGACTGATACTCCTTGAACTGCATCGTGTAGACCGCTCGCCCCTGAGTCTTCGAGCGAAGGTCGTTCACGTAGCCAAACATGTTGGCCAACGGAACCTCTGAGCGGATCACTTGGAGGCCCCCAACACTATCCATCCCGCTCACGTTGCCGCGTCGCGAGTTGAGGTCGCCGATGACCTCGCCCATGTAGTCTTCGGGCACCCGGACTTCAACGTCCATCACCGGTTCGAGCAGCTGAATTCCTGCTCTTTTTGCGCCTTCCTGGAAAGCGAGCGAGCCAGCTACTTCGAACGAAGCCTGGCTCGAATCGACATCGTGGTACGACCCATCGAAAAGGGTCGCCTTCACGTCGATCACGGGGTAGCCGGCCATGACCCCGCGGGTCATCGCGTCCTTGATCCCCTTCGACACCGACGGAATGAACTCCTTCGGCACGGTGCCGCCGACGATCTTGTTCTCGAACTCGAAGCCGCTCCCTGCCTCCATCGGCTCGAGCTTCACCCAGACGTGGCCGAACATGCCCTTGCCGCCGCTCTGCTTCACGTAGCGACCCTCGGACTCCACTTCCTTGGTGATGGTCTCGCGATACGCGACTTGAGGCGCACCCACGTTCGACTCGACTTTGAACTCACGCTTCAGCCGGTCGACGATGATCTCCAAGTGGAGCTCGCCCATCCCGCTGATGATCGTCTGGCCCGACTCCTCGTCGGTATGCGCTCGAAAGCTCGGGTCCTCGGCGGCGAGCTTCCCGAGCCCGACGCCAAGCTTGTCTTGGTCTGCCTTGGTCTTCGGCTCGATCGCCACGGAGATCACGGGCTCCGGGAAGTCCATGCGCTCGAGAATCACGGGCGCCTTGCTGTCGCAAAGGGTGTCCCCGGTGGTGGCCGTCTTGAGACCCACGGCGGCGCCGATGTTCCCGGCCCGGATCTCCTTGAGCTCTTCGCGGTTGTTTGCGTGCATCTGGAGAATGCGGCCGATGCGCTCGCGCTTGCCCTTGGTGGAGTTCAACACGCCGGTACCCGCCTCGAGTACACCCGAGTACACCCGAAAGAACGTGAGCTGCCCGACGAACGGGTCGTTCACGATTTTGAAGGCGAGCGCGCTGAACGGTTCGTCGTCGGACGCGGGACGCGCCATCGCCTTTTCTGGGTCGTCCGGATCCACGCCCTGGATGGGGGGAACGTCGAGAGGGGAAGGAAGAAAGTTCACGACGGCATCCATCAACTGCTGAACGCCCTTGTTCTTGAATGCGGAGCCAGTCAGTACGGGTACGATCGACTGCGCCAAACAGCCTGTTCGGACCGCGTTGAGAATCTCGTCGTCGCTGAAATCGGTGTCGCCCTCGAGGTAGCGTTCCATCAGCGCGTCGTCGACCTCAGCGACCGCTTCGAGGAGGATCGCGCGAGCCGCGTCTGCGTCGGCCCGGAACTCCTCGGGGATCTCTTCGACTTCCCACTCGGCGCCGAGTGTGTCGTCCTTGAAGCGATTCGCCTTCATCCGGACCAGGTCGATCACACCCTCAAGCTCGGCTTCTTGCCCGAGCGGCAACTGCACGGCGACCGCTGGTGCGTCTAGCCGGTCCTTGATCGACTGAAACGCTGCTCCAAAGTCAGCCCCCGCCTTGTCCATCTTGTTGATGAAGCAAATGCGTGGAACCCCGTAACGGTCGGCCTGCCGCCAAACCGTCTCGGACTGCGGCTCGACACCTTCTTTGCCGTCAAACACCGCGACGGCCCCATCGAGGACGCGAAGCGACCGTTCGACTTCGATGGTGAAGTCCACGTGGCCGGGCGTATCGATGATGTTGATCCGAAACTGGTTCTCGCCGAACGGGCCCTCTTCGGGACGCCAAAAACACGTGGTCGCGGCGCTGGTGATCGTGATCCCGCGCTCTTGCTCCTGCTCCATGTAGTCCATGGTCGCAGCACCATCGTGCACCTCGCCGATCTTGTAGTTCACGCCGGTGTAGTAGAGGATCCGCTCGGTGGTGGTCGTCTTGCCCGCATCGATGTGGGCCATGATGCCGATGTTGCGGGTCTTATCGAGTGGGTACTTTCTAGCCATGAGATGATCGGAGCTTCGACTCTTCGTTTGACGCTCTTCATGCACAAAACCCCCTCCGACCCAGAAGCCGCCCTCGGGCTTCATCGTCTCGGAGAGGGTTTCGAGAGGCACATCGGTCGAGGCTGGGCCTCGGTCTTCCCGGTGACTCTCTCTATGTGCTCGATGTCATGAGTTCAGCTACTGCTCCTTGTCCGAGTGGTTTCCGTAGACCTTCCCAGACGTTGAAAGAAACCCTTACCAGCGATAGTGCGCGAACGCCTTGTTGGCGTCGGCCATCTTGTGTGTGTCCTCGCGCTTCTTCACTGCGTTGCCGCGCCCCTGCGAAGCCTCCATGAACTCGGAGGCCAGGCGCTCCTGCATCGACTTCTCGCCGCGGGCGCGCGCGTATTGCACGAGCCATCGCATGGCCAACGCATTGCGGCGGTCGGCGCGAACTTCAACGGGCACCTGGTACGTGGCACCACCGACGCGGCGGCTCTTGACCTCCACCCGGGGCTTGACCGATTCGAGCGCCTTCTTGAAGACCTCGAGAGGCTCTTCTTTGTATCGCTCTTCAATGATGTCGAAAGCGCCGTAGAGGCACTTCTCGGCCGTGGAACGCTTGCCCGCGAGCATCAGTGAGTTGACGAACTTGGCCACCAACCGATCGCCGTACTTGGCATCGGGGATGATCTCTCGTTTGGGGGCTCCTGCGCGACGACTCATGATCTCAACTCTTGGCTCGCTATGGGATTAGCTCTTGGGGCGCTTGACGCCGTACTTTGAACGCTTGTTGACGCGGTTCGCCTTGTTGGTGTTGGACGGCCCGATTGCCCCGGTCGCGTCGAGGGTGCCTCGCACGACGTGGTAGCGAACACCGGGAAGGTCCTTGACTCGGCCGCCGCGGATGAGCACGACAGAGTGCTCTTGAAGGTTGTGCCCCTCGCCGGGGATATAGGTCGTGGCCTCGATCCCGTTCGACAACCGAACACGGGCTACTTTGCGAAGCGCCGAGTTCGGCTTCTTCGGTGTCGTCGTGTAGACACGCACGCACACCCCCCGCTTCTGCGGGCATCGCTGAAGCGCCGGGGAGTCGGTCTTCGACTTGATCTGTTTTCGTCCCTTGCGAACGAGCTGGTTAATCGTTGGCATAACTACCCGAAAAAGCGTGCGTTTTCCTCGCCGGCCGGTGCGGTCCCCGCGCGGCAAAGGGAGCGAAGGATAGGCGCGAACGCCCCGCTGTCAAGCGAAGTATTGCCTGAAAGCAGACCTCAGACCAAGAGTCTGAAATTACTTCAGAAATCGACTCTCAGCCGACCTCCGGTGAGACCCAGCTGGAAGCGAACCTCAGGGCCCCGGAGGCTGGTCGGCAAAGGGTCCTTCGGCAACTCGCGCTCCCGGGTACTGCGGATCACGGGCTTGAAGCGAACCTCGGCCTCCACCACACCCGCCACGTAGAAGCTGAGCAGGCCGGCCACGCTGACCCAGTTGCTGATGCGCAACGCACGCTCGGTCCGCTCGAAGCGCGCGAGTTGGTCCTCCGAGGGATTCTCGTTCCTGAGGGCGTTGTGCCCGATGAAGGTCGCGATGGAAGAGATCAGAAACACTGACTCGGTCACGGCGAACATGATCCCAAGACGTCGGTTCTGGTTCTGAAACTGCCCAATCCCAAACGGAAGCGCTGCGATCCATCGAGAATTGACCCGCTCCACAGTCTCGGTGGCGGCGAGGGCCTCGAGTTCGTCGATGCGCGCCTGCTGACGCAGCAACTCCTCCCGCTCGAGGTTTCTCGCCTGTTCTTGCCTGGCTGCTTCGATTGCGGCTTGCCGTGCGCGCTCGGCGTCTGCTTCCGCCTTCACCTCTCGAAACGTCGTGACGACGGCTTCGGGGAACGCGACCGGATCGAGATCGTAGTCCGGGTCTTCGTCGAGGAGGCGGCGAAACTGTTCTCGCGCCTTCGTGTCTTCACCGAGGAACAGATAGGTCGCGCCAAGGTACTTGCGTGACTCGAGCCGAACGACCGGGTTCCTGGCGCGTGGCACGGCCCCGCCGACGAGCGACTCAAGCCCCTTGGCTGCCTTGGGGTAGTTCTGGCGATCGTACGCGCGACGCGCCGACTCGAAGTCGGAAAGCTCGTCCGCCCGAACCGGCAGTGCGACCGTCGCTCCGACAGCCACCAGCAGCCCCAAAAGCGCCATGCGCCGCATACACGGGCGTTCTACGGGGTTTCTCCAAGCGCCTCAAGCTTGAAGCTGTGCTCCGTGAGCTCCCCGCCGGCTCGGAGCTTCACGACGCTCTCGTAGGTACGGTACCCGGGCGCCTCGATGCGCACCTGGGCGGCCGCGCTCAACCGAGTCATCGGAATGCGGAGAATCTCCCGGATTCTTCCCGAGACACGGCGGTTGCCGGGCAAGGTGATACGCACCTTGGCCTCGGGCACCGCGCGGCCCTTGAGATAGAGGCCCGCTGGTTTGTACCGAAGCTTGACCGGGAGCTCGAGGTCTCGGCTACCGCCTCGGATTTGCCGACGGATCACCCGATCTTCACAGCACCCTTCAGCCCCCACGAATCGAAACGTATGTCTTCCCGCTTTGAGCCGGACCCGTTGGAAGTCTGGGCCATAGGGCCGAAGCGGGCCGCCATCGACGCCGATCGACACATTTGGCGGCGTGGGTCGGAACACCACCCACCTTTTTGCCGGCGCCTGAGCGCCAGACGGAGACTCAGCCTCGGGTTGCCCGTCGTTCGGGTCGCCCGCTCCTTCGCCTGAGAGCTCCTCGGGATCGGGAGTCGGCACCAGGGTTGGGGGCGCATCGACTTCGCCGGGTTTCGCGGTTGGCGCGACCGGCGGGTTCGAGTCCGATACAACCTCTTCCCTGTCGCGCTGCGCGGCGTAGCCAAGCCCCAGTAAGCCGAAGAGGATCAGCCCCCCACCCAGCGCTGCAATCAACCGCTGACGCCGACCTTGGCCGAGGGAATCGAGCAGCTTGAGGGCTCGCTCGTTGCCGTCGTCGATCGCGAGCGCCCGACTGAGCGCGGCCTGCGCCTTCGGGATGTCGTCGGCCTTCGCGGCTTCGGCGCCGATCCGAAGCGAACGCTGAAGGGCTTGCACCTCGAGCTCGCGCGACACCCGCTCGGGCTCGGCGAAGTATCGGGCGAGGGTGGCGTCCGGGTCGTCGATACCCATGTCCGCCAGAAACGAGCGGAGATCCTCGGCCATCTGCTGAGCACTTTGGTAACGGTCGCCGGGTCGGCGCGAGAGCGCCTTATCCATCGCACTTGCAAGCTCTGCCCCGATTGCCGGACGCAGCCGGAGCGGCTCTGGGTAGTCGCCGTCGAGGAGGAGCTTCAACAGGTGATGCGCGTTGCGCCCCACGAACGGAAGGCGACCTGTGGCGCAAAAGTAGAGGACGGTCCCGAGCGAAAACACATCGCTTCGCTCGTCACAATCGCCGCTCTCGATCTGCTCAGGCGCCATATGGCCCGGCGAGCCTAGGATCTGACCGGTCGCCGTGAAGGTATGGGTATCGACCATGTGCGCGATACCAAAGTCGGTCAGCTTCACGCAGCGATCCTCATGGATGAGGACGTTCTCGGGCTTGACGTCGCGATGGATGATGCCCTTGAGGTGGGCTTCTCGAAGAGCGTCCGCGAGTTGCAGCGCGATGCACGCCGCGATCTCGGGCGGCGTCTCCTTGTGCTGCAGGACGAAGTCTTTGACCGTCGGCCCCGTCAACAACTCCGCAGCGATGTAGGTCTCATCGGACGCCTCGCCACTGTAGTCATAGATCTCCAAGATATGGGGATGCCTCAACTTGGCGACGCTCTTGGCCTCCCGCGTGAAGCGGGCTCGTGCTTCACTGGTTCGCTGCAGATGCGGGTGCAGAACCTTCAACGCGACCAGTCGGTCGAGCGAGCTGTCCCGGGCGCGGTAGACCGTCGCCATCCCACCGTGGCCGATCTCGTCCAAGACTTCGTACTTCTCCAGCTTGCGCAACATGACCCCGGAACTCTGAGGGTATCAGGCTTCATCGAGCCTGGCCCGACCCGAATCACAACGGCGTGAGCGCGCTTGGAATGCAGAACTCGAAGTCGTTGCGACTGTTGACGCCGTCGCTGCCTCCTGCAACCACGAACGCCCCACTCTCGTAAACGATTCCCGCAGGGTTTGCGCGAGGTACCACCAGGTTGACCAACGAAACGATGGCGACCGCGGCCCCACTCCACTGCACTTCCTCGACGCTCTGGGAGTCCGTTCCGCCAACGACGAGCGCGCTGTCGACGGGCTGGAGAGCCTCGAGCCGGGCGGAGACCCACTCGGGGCCAGCGACCGCCTCGCAGTCGCTCGTACACCCATCGAGTCGAACCGTGTCCTGCCGCACGACGCCTTGTTCGTCCGCTCCCCCCATGAGAAGCGCACGACTCTCCCCGTCGGTCACGAGCAAACCATCGTCGCGAATGCCGTCTGCCAACGAACCCACGGGCTGCCCAGTCGCACTTCCGTCACGGATGATCTCCGCGTCGCCGACGTCGTTGCCGCCCACGATCAGGACGTCCGAGCCAAGCACCGCAGCAGCCGGACCCGCGCGTGGCGTGCTGAGCGTTCGCGCGGTGATGCCACCGTCTGGGTTGACGACCGAGACGTTCGGTTGAGCCTCTCCTCCAATCTCTCCACCGATCACCATGGCGCCAACGCCCGGAACGGAGATGATGGCCGACGCAGGCCCCGCGCCCGGGTGCAATACGACCGGTGTGACGCGATTGAGAGGGTCGCTCATGTTGAACACGAAGGCTGAGGCATCGTCCGGCAGGACCAGGATCTGAACTTCATCGATCGAAGCGGCACGCGTCGGCCCGAGTGTCGACAGCGAGAAGTCCTCTGCGAATAAGCGGGCCTCCCACTGCAATGCGTCGAAGAACTCGACCTGTTCGGAGGAAGCCTCGGTGCCCCCTGCCAGTAGCGCAAAGGTGCCCGAGCGAACCATGGCGAAGCGCTCACGGGCAGCCTCCATCTGATCGAACCCGATCCGCACACACGAGGCCGGCTCGGTAGTAACCACGCGCATCAAACCCCCGCTGATGGAGGGCACGAACTCGGGCGGGGCGGTCACAAGGTCGGTTGCGTCCCCTAGGATCGCGATCCGAATGCGGGTTGGGGACACGAACGACTCGAACTCGAGGATCGCGTCGAAGGCTCCGTCGTTGATGGGAAAATCTTCCGACCTCGGTGTCGCTTCGCCTTCTTGGACTTCGATTCGGAGAGTTGTCGCATCGGTGCCGGCAGCCGGATTCCCGTCGTCGGCATCGACGATGACCGACTCGAAGACGAAGGGGTTGGCTTCGTCGCACCCGAGAGCGACCGTGCACACGAAGATAAGGAAGACGCCACGCGACAGCACGAGAAGGAGGTTGCGTTACCGGCTCTTCGCAAGCAAGTAGAGCAGCGCCGTGTGGGCCGAACGTATCGATCCGATCGACGAGGTCACGACTGCCCGACTCATGAGCCGGGAGCCAGGCTTCGCGTGGCTCGACTCCCACCGGCCCGACGCGCGCGATGGCCGGTACTCATTCCTCGCGGCCTGGCCAGATGCCGAGTTCAGCGAGCCTTTCGGCTCGAGTGAACCCTTCCGTGCAATCGACCGCCTCGGTGACCCGGGCGGGGGCGTCACCCTCACCGGGCCGAAACCCAACGAGGTCCCGCGTTGGATCGGGTTCATTGCATTCGATGCGTTCTGGAGTCGGCCCGAACGCGGCGAGACCCGTTTCAAACGCGAAGACGAACCGGTGGTCTCTTTCCGTCGCTACCCCGCTCTGGTCGCCGTCGACCACCTCGACTCGTCGTGCTGGCTGATCGGCGACGACGAGGAGGCGTGTCGCACGTTTCGGTCGCGACTCGAGGCCTGCGTTCCCGGTGCCGAAACGAGAACGACAATCGGCGAGCTCACGGTAGACGATCCCGAGGCGCACCGGGCTGCCATCGTTCGTGCGCTCGAGCACATCGCGCACGGTGATGTCTACGAAGTCAACCTCGCAAGACGCTGGTCCGCATCGTTCGAGGGCGACCCTTTCGCGCTTTGGGCCGCGATGCGTGAGGCGAGCCCCGTGCCACTCGGGGCGTTCCTGTCGACACCGCGGGGAGCAATCCTGGCATGCACGATGGAACGATTCCTTCGTTGGTACGCCGAAAGCAAGGCCCTCGTCACGCGCCCGATCAAGGGCACCATTCGGCGCGGCGGGGACGAGGCGGCGGCGACGCTCCTGGCGGATCCGAAAGAGCGGGCCGAGCATTCGATGGTCGTCGACCTAATGCGCAATGACCTTGGACGGGTCGCCGAGATCGGGTCCGTGCGCGTCGATTCGCCGCTCGCGGTGGAACCGTTTGCGGGGCTCTTCCACCTCGTCAGCACCGTGTCGTGCCTCACGCGCCCCGAGACGACGCTCACAGCGATACTCGAAGCCACCTTTCCCCCGGGGAGCGTCACAGGCGCCCCAAAGTTGCGCGCACTCGAGATCATCGAAGCCCTCGAGCAACACCCGAGGAGAGCCTACTGTGGCGCGGTAGGTTTCATCGATCGAGACGGCGGAGTCTCGTTGGCGGTCGCAATCCGAACCGCGACCGTCGTCGACACAGAGGTCCAGTACTGGGCCGGCGGAGGCATCGTCGAGGCGAGCGACCCCGATCGCGAGGTCGCCGAGACCGAACTCAAGGCTCGTGTCTTCCTCGATGCGGTTGCGAGCCTGGGGGGTGGCCACGACTAGTCGAACAGCAACACGATGTAGGCGCAGAACAGGATCAAGTGAATGACGCCTTGGAGCAGATTGCTCCGGCCCCCGCTCAAGTTGATGTACGAAACGAAAAGGGTCAGGCACAACAGAAGCGTCTCGACCGGGTACAATCCGAGGACGACCTTGTTCCCCGTGGCGAGACCGATCATCAAGATGGCGGGCACGGTCAGCCCAATCGTGGCAAGCGCTGACCCAAGCGAGATGTTGATCGAGCGTTGAAGCTGGTTCGATAGGGCGGCGCGAAGCCCCGTGATCGCTTCGGGCGCGAGAACGAGTACCGCAACGAGCAATCCTCCGAAAGCCGCCGGTGCGCCTACTTCGGCGATCCCAAAGTCGATGATCACGGCGAGCTTCTTCGAAAGCAGGACGATCGGCGCCATATAGCCGACGAGGAGCGCGAAATGAGCCCCGATGGACTGGGCGGCACGGGGATCCGAGTCTCGCTGCGGGTGCTCCGACCCGGAATCCGTTCGACGGCGTGGGGATGTGAAGTACTCCCGGTGACGGATGGTCTGGGTCGCGAGGAAGACGACGTAGAGGCCAAGGGTTGCCACGATGAGAAACTCGGCCTGCGGCACCGTGAAAGACGGATCAGGGGTCGAACGCGTGAAGTTCGGGAGAATCAACGACAGGACGGCGAGCGGGATGATCACCGCGAGGAACGTATTGGCGCTCTGCAGGTTGAAGCTCTGCTCGACGTGTCGGTAGCCGCCAAGCAGTAGCGACAGGCCAATCATCCCGTTCAGGACGATCATCAAGACAGAAAACATCATGTCGCGGCCTAGGGTCGGGCTTTGCTGACCGGTCAGCATCACCGCGGAAATCAACGCGACTTCGATCCCCGTCACCGACAGCGTCAGAATGAGTGTCCCGTAGGGCTCGCCAAGCCGGTGCGCGAGCTCTTCGGCGTGCCGCACCACCCCAAAGGCGCCCCACATCATCACCCCAAAGAGCCAGGCAAAGAACAGAACCGTCCCGAGGCTTGGGGCTGGGTCGGAGAGCCACCCGTCTCCGAAGCGAAAGAACAGAAGGGTTGTCAGCGCGCCGGCGACGAGTCCGGCTTCCGCGCGCAACTTCTTGAGCAAGCTTGAACTCGGCTTCGCGTTCATTCGGACGCGCGAAGCTGACCATGGAACCCGACGCCGAGCAACTTCCTTCGCCGCGACCTATTCTGCGCTCGCAGACCCCGGCGCCGAATGCCGTGCGCTGCGCGGGTCGGGTGGCGGTTTCACCGGGCGGGGCAAGCGGTTCCGCCCGGTGATGAGCCGGACCCCGCGAGTGCCGAAGAAGTACTGCCAGATCCAATCGATGAAGACGGTGAGCTTTCTGCGAAACCCGATCAGGAAGAAGATATGGATCGTCGCCCACAAGAAGAACGCGGGGTACCCAGCGAACCGTGCGCGGCCCACCTGGGCAACCGCTCGACCCCGGCCGATGATGGCCATCTCACCTTTGTCGTTGTAGACGAACACGCCCCGTCGGGAGGGCTCGGTGCCGGTCTGTAGGGCCCGAAGCTCACGCGCGATGGTACTCCCCGCGAACGCTCCCATCTGAAGCGCGCCTTGCGCTACGCCAGGAACCGGGCCGCCGGTGTTTGGATCCACGCGGTGCGCAAGGTCACCGACAACGAACACGTTGGGATACCCAGGCACCGAAAGGTCATCCCCAACCATGACCCGACCGCCCCGGTCGATCTCCGCGCCGAGGGTTGCACCTATCGCGGAGGCTTTGACGCCTGCGGCCCAAATGACGTTGTTCGCATCGATTCGAATTTCGCCGCCGGGCGTCTTCGCGGTCAGTCCTCCATCGTCGACGTGGGTGACCATCGCTTGGAGCATCACCTCGACGCCCCGAGACTCGAGCTCCTTCTGAGCCTTGGCTGAGAGATCGGCGTCGAACGCCATCAGGATTCGCTCGGCATGGTCGAGCAGGATGATCCGGGAGCTGGTCGTGTCGATGTGTCGGAAGTCTTTACGGACCGACTCGACCACTTCAGAGAGCGCGCCCGCTGTCTCCACACCGGTCGGTCCGGCTCCAACGATTGCGAACGTCAGCGCGGCGCGCTTGGCGTCCTCGTCCTGCTCGAGCTCTGCCTGCTCGAACGCCAAAAGGAACCTTGCGCGAACGTTGATCGCCTCGTCGATTGTCTTCATGCCGGGCGCGTGTTTCACCCAGTCATCCTTGCCGAAGTAGTTGGTCGCCGCCCCTGTCGCGAGAACGAGGTAGTCGTAGCTGTACGGCTCGTCCTCGAGGTGCACGGTTTGCGCTTCGAGATCGACGCTCTTCGCCTCTGCCATCAACACTTCGCAGTTCGATTGCCCGCGAACGATCTTCCGGATCGGGGCAGCGATGTCCGCTGGCGAAAGCGCCGCTGTCGCGACCTGGTAGAGTAGCGGTTGAAAGAGGTGGTGGTTGTGCCGATCGATGATCGCCACCTCGGCGTCTGCGTTGCGAAGCGCCTTGGCCGCGGCCAACCCTCCGAAGCCGCCCCCGATGATCGCGACTCGGGGCCTGTCGTTCCTCCACGCCTCCATGTTGAGCGCAACATAGCTCGAGCACTCACTTGCGTCATCCGCAGCCGATCGTGCGGCGCTGATGAGAACATCGGTATACTCCCGCTATGGGAAACACGAAGAGCTGGACACTCGCGGTCGCAGGCGGGCTGGCCTGCCTCGCGGCGTGTGCCAAGGGCCCACTGCCTGAGGGCAACACCGCCAGCGAGATCACCACATCGCCCGAAGAAGCCGCGCGGATCGCTCAGGAGGCCTACGTCTACGCCTACCCGATGCTGGAAACCTACCGGACGTTGTACGTGCAGGCGATCGACAGGACCGGTCCTGGGTACATGGGCCCGTTCAATCGGCTCGCACACAGCGCGGAGCTCCTGGGACCGGACTTCACCGATGTGGTCCGCCCCAACAACGACACGCTCTACTCGTTCGCTTGGCTCGACCTGCGCGCGCAACCCGTCGTGATCTCGGTTCCCAAGATCGAGGACCGCTACTACTCGGTGCAGCTCGTCGACATGTTCACGAACAACATCGGATACATCGGCACGAGGGCGACGGGCACAGAGGCCGGCAGCTACCTCGTCGCTGGGCCCCGTTGGAACGGCGTGAAGCCTGGCGACGTCACCGGAGAGATCAAGAGCGACAGCGAGTTCGTCTATTGCATCATCCGCACGGAAGTACGCGGGCCAAGCGATGTCGGGGCGGTAGTCGCCCTGCAGAAGCAATACCATCTCACACCCCTCAACGTCTTCTTGGGTCGGTCTCGGGTCCCGGTCGCCGCCGGGATTACCTTTCCGCGATACGAAAACAAAAAGGCAACCTCGGCGGGGTTCATCGACTATCTCAACCTGTTCCTCACACAGGTTCGTGTCCCGGAAACCGACCTCGCCGCCGTCGAGCGCTTCGCTCGAATCGGCGTCGAGCCCGGCATGCTCTCCGCGTCCATGCGACTTCCGGAACCGATTCGGGCGGCTATCGATGCGGGCGTCGGACAAGCACTGGTCGAGATCTCGAAGGCTGCGCTGGACCCGACCAAGCTCCCCGAGATCACGTCGAGGAAGTCCGCTGGTTGGGCGGGGATGGTTGGGATCTTTGGAAGCCCCGAAGAGATGAAAGGGCGATACCTGACGCGAGCCGCCGCAGCCATGTTTGGTCTCTATGGGAACGACGCCGAAGAAGCATACTACCCCGTTGGTAACGACGACGCGTCGGGCGACGCCCTCAATGGCTCGACCGGTCGCTACACGCTGCGCTTCGACAAAGAGCAACTTCCCAAGGTCGAGGCGTTCTGGTCGATGACCATGTATGGCCTGCCGCAGCAACTGATGGTCGCCAATCCGATCCATCGCTACTCGATAGGCGACCGCAGCAAACTCGAAGTTGGCAAGGACGGCTCAGTGACGATCTACATTCAGCACGACGCGCCGGACGCGAGCAAACAGTCGAACTGGCTGCCCGCACCCGACGGCCCTTTCTCGGTCCAGTTCAGGATGTACCTGCCTGCGCAGAGTGTCATCGAATCGCCCCTTTACCTGCCTCCCGACATCGTCAAGGTACGCTAATCTTCTTCGCTGCGGTCGATTGTCCGTCCGGGGCTCACGAAGGAGATCGCGTTGGTTCCGGAGCGTCCGACCATCACGGCCTCGATGAACGGCGCGGCGGTCTGTTTGCTGGCAGCACCCCATTCGATGACGAAGTTCGCGCCCGAACCTCCACTCGCATCCTTGCGTTCTACCAAGAACTCGACGGTCTGGAGGGGTTTGAGCGCGATGAGTTCGTCGAGAAGAGCCTTCGAGAGATTCCCCTGCGTATCGTAGTACGCCACGGACGACAGATAGACGGGGTCTTCGGTATCGATGTTCCGAATACTCAGGGTTGCCTCGAGAGCGTAGGGGCGTCCTCCGTCGTAGTAGATGTGGGAGTAAACCGGAACGTAGACCGACTTCTTCACGACCCATTGCGCTTCGGTGACGCCGCCGGTCGGGTAGTTCGAAGGGTCCGGTGCCGCATACGCGCGTGGCGGTTCAAACTGAACGGTATCCTCAATCGCATCGAGGCGCGCGTTCGTGTTGGAACGCCCCCGGACGTAAAAGAAGGCAAGTGCCACAACGGCAAGCAGGATCAAAAGCCTCACGCCGTGCTCCGAGAGCCAAAGGAACCACTCCGGGAATTTCGAATCGTCGCTCACAGGCCTGCTCCTCGCTCTTACGAAGCTTGGTCGGGTATCGCATTTTTGCGGCGTTCCTCGCAAGCGAATCGATCGACCTTGAGGGGCCGCGCATGCGTGTTATGAGGAGAGTCGCTCCCGGGTCGTCTAAGGGCAGGACAACAGGCTTTGGACCTGTGAATGGTGGTTCGAATCCACCCCCGGGAACCATCGTATGATGCTTGGAAGACCGAATTCACTCGCCCTCCCGTCGCTCTTGTGCGCTCTGTTGGGCTGCGTCTGGTCATGTGCGAAAGAGGGCGCCACTCCGTCCCCCGAGACGGCCGCCGCGGCAGGTCCGGCGGCCCCACTGCCCGCGTATGCATCCCCTGCAATGGGCGGTTGTGACCATGATCTCGAAACCAACTCGACCGCCAAGCGGGCCTGGCCGTACCCGCCGGAAGCACGCGACATCCGCTGGGGGCAGAAGTACCGCAAGAACAAACTCAAGCTCAGTCCAAACCCTGCGACCTTCTACACGGCAACGGTTACCTGGAAGAAGGGCGAGCTCGTTCCGGTCCTGGGTAGCGAAGTCCTGATCAAGAAACCCCGTCGCGTCGTCGCCAAGAACGACGTCTATGTCACCCGCAAAGTGATCGACCAAGGCCTCGAGGTGAAGCGGCGCGAGAAGGTCGCCTCGGCCGGGGAAGAAGTGGACTTCATGTTCTACAACTCTCGCGGCTTCTGCATGGTCCACACGAAGGCGGGTGCCGCCTGGACGCCATGCGAACTCGACGAGACCTTCGTCGGGGTAACTGCGGAAGAACCGTTCGCGTGCGAGCAGGTTTGGTGGGTCAAGGTCTCGAAGGGTAAGGTCGACACGGGGTGGATGCCCTTCGACTCAGAGTTCATGTCGCGCGAGCCTCCCCCGCCGGCTGCCGAAGCCAGATGAAGGTTTCCTGGTTTCCCTTCGGTCCCGTGATCACGCTGTCCGCCTCGGCGACTCGCTCGAAACCCATCGCTTGAGCCTCCTCGACAAGCGCACGCACCGCCTGTCTCCGAACCTCCAAGTCCCTGACGACGCCACCCTTACCAACTTGGTGCTGCCCAACCTGAAACTGCGGCTTGACGAGGGCCAAGACGTCGCCCCCTGGGACGAGGATGGCGTGCGCTGCGGGCAACAACTTTTCGAGCCCGATGAACGAGGCGTCAATCACAACCAAGTCTACCGTCCCTGACACCTGCGCACGCGTGACGTGACGCGCGTTGGTCCGCTCGAGGTTGACGACGCGCGGGTCCTGCCGAAGCCGGTTGTGCAACTGGCCGTAGCCTACGTCGATCGCGAATACCTTCTCGGCTCCGCGCTGGAGAAGGCAGTCTGTGAAGCCACCGGTGGACGCGCCGAAGTCGGCAACGACCTTTCCTGCCGGGTCGAAGCCAAACGTGTCCAACGCGCCGCTCAGTTTGACGCCGCCGCGGGATACGAACGGATGGTCGCGCTCCCTGACCTCGATCGGGCTTTGCTCGTCAATCGCTTGGCCCCCTTTGTCGACACGGCGATCGCCCACGTAGACCTTGCCGGCAAGAATGAGCGCCTGCGCCCGCGCGCGTGATGGCGCCAAGCCCTTCTGCGTCAGCAACACATCGGCGCGGACCTTAGCCACGGGGGCATCGTGGACTAACTTCCTTTGAAAAGCGAACGGCGGTATACCGGCCCCATGGCGAGGAGTGTTCTGATCATTCTCGGCCTCGGCACGATCGGCTGGGGGCTGCTCAGCTACTTCGCTGGATCGTACCTCCCCGACTGGATGGGGTTGGCGGGGCCCCAACATGGGGAGCTCTACATCGAGGCGATGTCGGTCAACGTCGGGCTTTGGCCCGCCTTGGGGGTGTTCGCCCTTTTCGGAGCGGCGTTCCAGCGTCTAAGGCTCTCCGCGACCTTGGCGTTCGTCGTCTGCTCCGCGGGCGCGGCCGGCGGACGGATTCTTGCGCTTACGCACGGGGCAGAGGCAGGCGTATACACCATGGCAGCCGTGGCCCTGGAAGTCGCGATGCTACTCGCGGCCTTGGGAGGCTACGTCTCAGAGAAGAGCCGCCTCGCCAAAGAGGCACGGGAACAAAAGCGCGCCGAACGGGCTGCCCTCGAAGCCGCGCTCGAGAAGGAACACGCAGAAGCCGAGAACGCAGCCGAGAACGCACCCGCGGCCCAAACGCCCTAGAGCGACGCTGGCGCCTACCTAGAACGGGATGTCGTCGTCGCCGAAGTCGTCGGCCGCCGGTGGGGCACTGCCGCCTCCGCCGCCGCCTCCGCCGCCGCCTCCGCCACCGAAGTCACCCGGCGCGCCCGAATCCCGGCGACCTCCAAGCAGGACGATGTTGGTGGCCACGATCTCGGTCGAATTGCGTTTATTGCCGTCTTTGTCTTCCCACTGGCGGTACTGGATGCGGCCTTCGGCGCAGATCGACCGGCCCTTGGACAGGATGTTGTTGAGCGCTTCGCCCCGCTTGCCCCAAATGATGACGGTGTGCCAATCGGTCCGCTGTTGACGTTCGCCAGCGCGGTTCATGTATGACTCGGTCGTCGCAAGCCGCAGCCGAAGGACGGCCTGGCCGTTCTGGGTGTACTTGAGCTCTGGGTCGGTGCCCAGATTGCCGATGAGAACTACACGATTCAGGCCTTCTGCCATGGATCCCCTCTTCTACTTGACGCAACCGGCGGCGAACATACGCGGCCTTGCCGTGTGGATCAATGACCCGATTGCTCGTTTTGCATTCGCAACAAGATTGCTAGTTCATCGGCCAACTCGCGCCGCCGGTGCGCGTAAAAGGTGGGCCCCACCCGTTCGGCGCCACGATCGGCCTCGAGCTCGGCGATCTCGTCGAGAAGCGTGCGTTGGCGTTCGAGACGAGCGGCGGCGACCTGCTTGGTCTCATCCGAGGGTCGGAGGGTGAGGATCGCACCCAGCCCAAGAAACACCAGCCCGAGGCCCACCGCCAAGTACGGGAGCGGTCCCTCCCCGGGGATCCCGCGGATCTCGACGCGGAGCGGGTCGATCCGGGGGTCGCTCGGCCGACGTGCAATGCCCGTCACGAGAAACCGACGGTCCGGACGCTCGCGCACCTGCGCGGGAGCGAAGCCGTCGGCCTCGAGGCTCATCCCATCGATGTAGTCACTGATGACCTGGTATTCCATCGTCTGAAAGGGAATCGCTTGCTCGATCGAAAACGACGTCCCTTTGACGGGGACGTCGTACGCCCATGTCAATGTGGAGCGGCCGGGCGGCAGTGAGCCGCTGATCCTGAGCTCGGTATCGGTCCCCGCCACACGTTGATCCGTCATCATCGCCCGAGACTGAAACGCCTTGGCTTCAGGCGGGAGCTCGATCTTCAAGCCGCCTTCGGGGAAGACGTAGGTCGCATCCCCGAGGTTCGCGAGACGGGCTTCTTGGGTGATGTGCGCGCGGTCGGCCTGGAACTCGATCATCGTGCGGCCGAGCACCTGAAAAACGCGTTGGTCATCGGTGGTGGTGGGGAGCCGCGTGACTCGAACGCGCTGCCCCGCCGAAGGGTCGAGTCGAAAGGGCGTCGAGCTGTAGCGCGCCCCGTTGAAGGGAACGTTGACCCGGTACGAATGGGTCGAGTCGAACGCGAGGTCGTCGAACCGGCATCGCCCGTCGGCTTGCGTCACACAAGTCTGGCTCTCGCGACCTCCCGACTGTGCCATGACGCCGAGCCTCACCGCGGCTTCGTCGATCGGGCCTCCCTGCCGGTCGACAACTTCGACCAGTACCGTTCCTGCAGGCAAGCTCTCGTCGACCTGCGAAGCGGCGACCGGCGGGACGTTACCCGTCACGCGGTCGACGATCGATTGGTCCTGCTGGGCCGAGGCGGATGCGGCCACCAATCCGCACACGACACCGATCAAGAGGAACCGACGCACCGACCCGACCCTGGCCTTCAAGTCGCGTCCTCGGACTCGCCGAGGCGCGCTGCGATCAACGCTTCCGCCTCACCGCGGAACGCCTCGGCCCCCTCGTCGAGCTCGTGAAGCACGTGCCGAGCCCGAGCGCGAAGCTTTTCGTTGAGCTCTCGGAAGTCCTCGTCAGAAAGCTTGCCCGCGTCGTGCTCGAACGCGACGTCGCCAAGCTCCCGCAACAACGCCTCTTTCTCAGTCAGCAGTGCGGCCCGAGAGTCCGAGGTGAGCCGTGCGCCGGCGTCGCCCAAGGTCGGTCGGGACAGTGCGAGGTTCAGGCTTGCCCAAAGGCTCGCGAGCCCTGCAACCATCCCGGCGCCTGCCACGAGCACAAAGAGCCACGGAAGAAGCTCGTTCACGTGTCCTCCTCGAACCGAGCGAGCTCCTCGTCGAGCTGCTCGTCGTAGGCGAGGTCGGAGGGCGCGCGCTGCATGGTCTGCGACTCGAGCGTCTGACCGCGCTTCTGCCAACGCCGGCCGACGGCGACGATCACGCCGACCGCGAGGACCATCGCAACGATGGGAACGGCCCAAAGGGCTCGATCAAGCCCCTCGTCCGAGGGGATCGCGAGCGCTTTCGCTCCGAATTCCGCGCGATACGACTCTTGGATGTCGGTGGGGGTGGCGCCATCGCTCAGCAGTTGCCGTATCTCGGATCGCTTGTCGTCCGCCCAGCCGCAGGCACAGGTATCGAGGGGGAGCCGCGCGCAGTCACCGCACTGGCAGAGCAACCGCCCGAACAGTTGTCTTTCGGTAGGATCGTTGATGACGACGCTCCCGGCATGGAGCGAACTACTGCTGTCGTTCTGCGCCGAGGCGACACCAGCCCAGGCCAACATCGTCGCGATCGCGATCGCGAAGGCGACGACGGCCGTGGCAGGCGAAAGACGGGCCCGGCGCGACACGGCGCGAGGCTCGCGAACGAGGTCTCTCGCGGACGGCCACATTCCGATGATGGCCCCCAACAAAAGGATGATCCCGCCGAACCAGATCCAAGCGACGAGCGGCCTGATGATGACGCGGAACGTCCCGCGACGCGTCGAGGGATCGACTGTGCTCATGATGACGTAGACGTCCTCGGCGGGCCTGCTTCGAATCGCCACCTCGCTGGTGGGCATCTGCGGATGGGTCCGGTAGATGAACTTCGCCGGTGCGACTTCGCCCTTCGGGTTTCCGTCATTGTCGAGCAGCGTCATGTCCGTGAACACCATTCGCTTGTTGGGGTCCGCCTCCATCCGTGGCTTGTCGTAGCGGACTTGGTGCGAACCAATGGTCATGGCCTCACCTGGACGAAGCGCGCTCTCTTGCTCGACGTCGTATGCGGCACCTGTGAAACCGATGTACATCAGCACCACGCCGACGTGGACGATGTAGCCCCCGTAGCGTCGGCGCCCCTTCGACACGAGGCGCCCAAAGGCGGTGACCACGCCCTCGCCTTTCTTCATCCGAACTCGGACACCACGCCAAAACTCTTGCCCAATGCTCGCAAGAACGAATCCGCAGGTCGCGAAGGAGAACACCGGCGCGACGGCGCCCATCCACGCGAGGACGGTACCGGTGGTGGTGTCGTAAATCTCGGTCGGTTCGACGATCGGCGGGTACCCGAGGCGCGCGCCGAACGCCAACTGCAGCACCGCCACCGCGATCCCGACGCCGAGCGGAAAGAGCATGGCCCGCAGCAAGTTGGCGCCGGTGGCTTTGCGCCAGGCAACGAGGGGGCCGAGGCCCGCCAAGAACAGGAGAACGATGCCGAGGGGCACCATCCACTTGTTGTAGAAACCGGGCCCGACCGTGACTTCCTCCCCCCGAACCCATTCGCTGAGCAACGGGAAGGTCGTGGCGACGAGCACGAACACCATCATGCCGAGCAGGACCCAGTTGTTCAGCAGGAAGGCGAACTCGCGGCTCACGAGCGACTCGATCTCGTTGTCAGCCTTGAGCTTTGGGAGCCGCCAGATCATCAGGGCGCCGATCGCGATGATCAAGAACGCGAGATACCAGACGAAGTACTGGCCGATGTCAGACCGCGCGAACGAGTGAACGCTTGCGATCAGGCCGGAGCGCGTGAGAAACGTGCCAAAAATCGTCAAAAAGAAGGTCAGCGCCAGGAGAAAGACGTTCCACACTTTCATCATGTGGCGGCGCTCTTGGATGAGGACGGAGTGAAGGTACGCCGTACCCACCAACCAGGGCATGAAGGACGCGTTCTCAACCGGATCCCAGGCCCAGTAACCGCCCCAGCCAAGCTCCTCGTACGACCACAGACACCCAAGGAGAAGGCCGAGGGAGAGGAACGTCCAGGCGATCATCGACCAAAGCCGCGCGGCCCGAACCCACTCGTTGCCGAGGCGACCGGTGATCAGCGCCGCCACCAGAATCGCAAACGGAACCGACCACCCAACGAATCCCATGTAGAGGCTTGGGGGGTGAATTGCCATCCAGTAGTTCTGGAGGAGTGGATTGAGGCCCTCGCCGTCTCCTGGGGTCGTTCGAATGTAAGTGGCGAACGGGTTTGCCGCGAACAACATCAGGACGATGAAGAAGATCAGGATGCTCATCAGGGTGGCGAGCACCCAAGGCTGCAACTCCGTGTAGCGGCCGCGCAGCCAGCGCGTCACAAAGAAGGTGTAGCCACACAAGAGGAAAGCCCACCACAAGAGCGATCCGTCTTGACCTCCCCAGAGCGAAGCGACGAGGTACCACCATGGCATCGAACGGTCGCTGTACCGGGCGACATAGCGGATTCGAAAATCGTGGACCTGGAACGCGTACGCAAGGACGCACACAGCGACCAACACAAACGCGCACGTGGCGTACGTACCCCAGCGTGCCGAGGGCAAGAGGTGCGGCCTCCCGCTTCCAGCCCCCATGGCCATCGCCATGGTGTACGCCGCGCTCACCAAGATGAGGCAGAGCAGAAGCGTGCCGAGAAACGGAATGTCGAAAGACGGCATCAACGATTAGCCCCCACGCGGCGGAGACCTCCCCAACGTGGTCGCAGAAACCTAGGGGGCATCCCTAGATACGGCAACCCTAACGAAAAACCCCGCACGACGTGTGCCGCGCGGGGTCTTCAGCGTGAAGCGCAAGAGATGAGATGTTAGGCAAACCGCGAGCAGCCTTCCGCGCGCGGAGCGCAGGCTATTCGCCTTCTTCGAACTCGGCGTCGATGACGTCCTCGTCGCCCTTGGACTCATCGGCTGCTGGCTCGGAGGCTCCACCCGGAGCCTCCCCCGCCGGAGCTCCCTCCGCGGCTGCAGCGCTGTAGGCGATCTCGGCGATCTCTTTCATGGCCGCTTCGAGTGCTGCGCTTCCGGACTCCATCCCAGCAACGTCGTTGGCTTCGATGGCTTCGCGAAGGCTCTTCACCTTGGCTTCGACATCGGCCACCTTGTCGGCAGGAAGTTTGTCCTTGGCCTCCTCGAGGGCCTTCTCGACACCGTAGGCAAGCTGGTCGGCCTTGTTGCGGGCCTCGACTGCCTCCCGGCGCTTCTTGTCTTCCTCTTCGTTGGCCGCCGCATCCTCGACCATCTTGTCGATCTCATCGTCAGAGAGGCCGCTGTTGGACGTGATCGTGACCTTTTGGTCCTTGCCGGTCGCTTCATCCTTCGCCGTCACCGACAGAATGCCGTTGGCGTCGATGTCGAACGTGACCTTGATCTTTGGGATGCCACGCGGCGCGGGCATGATGCCCTCGAGGTGGAACCGCCCAAGGGTCCGGTTGTTGCCAGCCTCGGCGCGCTCACCTTGAAGCACGTGAATCTCGACCTTGGTTTGGCTGTCCTCTGCGGTCGAGAAGACCTCCTCTTTTCGAGTCGGGATCGTCGTGTTGCGAGGGATCAGCGCGGTCATTACCCCGCCGAGGGTCTCGACCCCGAGGCTCAGCGGCGTCACGTCGAGCAGGACCATGTCCTGCACGTCGCCGGAAAGCACACCAGCCTGGACCGCCGCACCGAGTGCAACGACCTCGTCCGGGTTAACACCCTTGTGAGGCTCTTTCCCGAAGAACTTGGTGACCGTCTCCTGGACGAGCGGGATACGGGTGGAACCGCCCACGAGCACGACCTCCGCAATGTCGGCGGCGGTCTTGCTTGCATCCGAGAGCGCCTTCTTGACGGGCTCGAGGGTGCGTTGCACGAGATCGTCGATCATCGATTCGAGCTTGGCCCGAGTGATCCGAATGTTGAGATGCTTCGGACCCGATGCGTCGGCCGTCAGGAACGGAAGGTTGACCGTGGTCTCGAGCTTGTTGCTGAGTTCGATCTTCGCCTTCTCTGCGGCGTCCTTGAGACGTTGAAGCACCATCTTGTCGCTGGCGACGTCGATGCCGGTGTCCTTCTTGAACTCGGCGATCAGGTACTGGATGATCTTCTCATCGACGTCATCGCCACCGAGGTGCGTATCGCCATTCGTGCTGACGACGTCGACGACCTTGTCGCCCACTTCGAGGATCGAGATGTCAAAAGTACCGCCACCGAAGTCGTAGACGGCGATCAAATGGTCCTCGGTCTTGTCGAGGCCGTACGCGAGTGCCGCAGCCGTAGGCTCGTTGACGATGCGCTTGACGTCGAGACCCGCGATCTTGCCGGCGTCCTTGGTGGCCTGGCGCTGCGAGTCGTTGAAATAGGCCGGGACCGTGATGACGGCCTCGGTCACGGATTCGCCAAGGTAGTTCTCCGCCGCTTTCTTGAGCTTGCGGAGTACCTGGGCCGAGACCTCCGGCGGGCTGAGCTGTTTCCCTCGGACCTCGAAGCCGGCGTCGCCGTTGTCTCGCTGGATGACGTTGTAGGGCATGCGAGTCGCGTCGTCGCCGAGCTCATCGTAGCGGCGGCCCATGAATCGTTTGGTGGAGTAGACCGTGCCCTCTGGGTTCGTGATCGCTTGTCGCTTGGCGATCTGTCCGACGAGGACCTCGTCTTGGTCATCCCAAGCCACCACGGACGGGGTAATCCGGTCACCCTCCTCATTGACGATGACCTGCGGGTCCTTGCCCTCCATCACCGCGACG
>JBCCHE010000069.1:0-21675 GCA_039028875.1 Myxococcota bacterium
CTGATCGTTGCCGAGCAAGACGATGAGCTGATCGACCTCACGAAGAAACGCGTTGGTGTCGACACGCCAAGCCCCGGACCGCGTGTCCCGATAGTCGACCGTGTACTGGAGGTTGACGTTGTGACTGACCTCCGGTTGAAGCTCGAGGTTATCCTGGATAAGTGCGCCGTCCCCGAACACTTCCTCGGGACGCGGCAGTCGGGTCGCGTACTCGTAGGACACCTTGAAGTACGTCCAATCGGTGAAGAGGTAACGGAACCCGTTGCCAGCACCAAAGCGGTTGGTCGAGCGATTGACGTCACGAAGGGCGCCGCCTGGTAGGGGCTCCTCGGAACGCATGAACTGGAGGTAGTTCTTGACGAAAGCAATGTTCTGCAGCTTGTTGTCGACGAGGTTGAGCTCGTACTCGAGGCCCGTGACCGTCGTGGTGAGGTCGCGACGCGCGGTCAGTGGGTCCAACGCTTCAGGCGGAATCAATCGATCGCGCCCGGTGCGAGTCACGTAGGTCGGTGCCGTGGTCAGCCGAATCGTGTGCTCCGGCTTGATGCGCCACGCGAAATTGAGGCGCCCGAACGCGGTGTTGTCTTCAATGACTTGGTCCCGAGGAAACGGCTGAATCTCACCTGCAATCGGTCGCTCCCGAATGCACTGGCCGAACCAATCGTACACGCACGTGGCGGCGTCGAGGAACTCCGTCTGGTTGAACGTGTATCCGGCCACGAGGCTCGTGGCGAAGCGGTCCGAAAAGGCGTTCTCGTACCGAAGCGAACCGCCCGCAGTGAACCCTTGGTCGCGCACCTCACCGTAGGGGACCTCCATCACGATGTTGTGCTGGAGCTGATTCTTGACGCCCGTCGCAAAGCCCCGGGCAATGAAGCGGTCGGCCCATTTCACGTCGACGACGCCGAGTTCGAGGCTGCCTCCGCCAGACTGATAGGCGTCGTGAAACCGGTACACAGTCTCCTCGGTCAACCGGCCCACGTCGTCGGGAACGTCGACCAAGATGCGGTAGTCGTTCCGGGTCGAGTCGAAGAACCCGTTCGCGCGGGTGAAGAACCCCGTGCGTTCGTGGCGGTGGCGCACGGCTACGGCAACCCGCTGCGTGTCGAATGAACCGCCCGAGTAGGAAAGGACCCCTCGGGTTCCGGTGAGGTCTTGCTCGGTCACCAGGTTGATCGCTCCGCCGAGGGCGTCAGCGCCGAACTGGATCGGGACAACACCGCGGTAGACGTCCACACGCTCGAGCAAGTTGATGGGAACGTTCGCCGCCCCGGAGGGGTAACCGGAAAGCTCGAGTGGAACCCCATCGAGAAAGAAACGGATCTGATCCCCGGTGAGTCCATTGAGCTGGATCGTCGTTGCTGACCCAATGCCGCCCGCCCGGCGAACCCCGACGCCTTCGGTTCGAGCCAAGACCTCCCCAAGGTCCGAAGCCTCGCGCTGTGCGTTGTCGAGTTCGACCACCTGGACGGCCTGCGCCGACCGGCGCAAGCGCTCGACGTCGGTCGTGCCCCACACGGTGACCTCGATGGGGTTCTGGTCGGAGTCCCCAAGCAAGCGAAGCGTGGTTTCGGTGACCTGGTCATCCGCGACGATGACATCGGTTTCGACCCGCCCGATCCCTTCGGCTTGCGCTTGCAAGAGGTACGGCCCGGGCGGGAGCGAGTCGATCGTAAACTTGCCCTCCGAGTCAGTGCGCACGGAGTAGCGTTGCTGGTCCGGACCCTGAAGGTTGATCAGCGCTCCCACGACGACCTCGTCCGACGTGGTGTCCGGCACGAGCACGGTCCCTGTGACCGCCCCCTCCGGCGGCAGGGTGAACTCGTAGCTATAGAGGATGCGTGCGGCCACGGGCGAAGCGCCACGGCGGGCGGGCTCGAATCGGAACTGTCGGGCAGCTTCCATGGCTGCCTCGTCGAAACCGTGACCGGCGGGTGCGTCGACCTCGACATCGGTCACGGCCCCCTCCGCATCGATACTGAGCTTCAGCACAACGATCCCCTCGAGGCGCGCTGCAGCAGCCTCGGGCGGGTACGGCGCGTCGACGAAGTCGACCAGAACCGGTGCGTGGACTTCGTCGGGATCGACCGGCGTATCGTCCTGAGCGGTGGTTGGCGAGGGAGCGAGACTCGAGAGAAGAGAGCCTGTGGAGGCCAAGATAAGCAGTCGTCGTAAGCGCATGAAATCACAAATTCCTCAAGCCGTGACGCCCGGGATCGCGCGGGCGCTGGAGGAAAGGCTTGGTCATCGAGTCTCCCGAGGGGCGGCGTCGGGGACTGGTTCCACATACTGGGCGAGGAGTTCGGCGATGGTTCGCCGTTGCGTACGTGGCTTCTCGGAAGACAGGCTCTCCGCCTCTGGGAAGATCCTCAAGTACAGTGGCGCTCCGTCGACCTTGTTGCGTACATGAACCGAGGGGCTCGAGGTGAGCTGGGTCGCCCACTCGTCACGAACCTCCGTCCAGAACGCACCAGTCTTGCTCATGTAGTCGCGGGCGACGACGTCATCTTCGAGGTTCGCCCTTTGGTAGACGTTGAGTCCGCGCTCCTCGACCAGCGCGACCTGTTCGTCGAGCACCCACTTGCGGTTATCTTGCTCGTGCTGCCAACCCGAGTCCGTAATCACGTGGCGGTTGAAGGCAATCAAGACGTCGTAGTCGTCTCGCTTCGTATACTCGCGACGTGGAAGCGGACGCCACGTCTCTTCCGAAGCCCAGGTCGCGGTCCCATCTTCAGCGTGCTCGAAGCGTCCGATCCCCTCGTAGCGTGGTCCGTCGTCGACCTGGAAGACGGCCTGCGACCAGGTGCACTGAGCCTCCGCGGGCGAGAGGGTGCGATGCCGCCAGATCCGGTCTCCCTGGAACTCGAGCAGATCGGTGTCCTCGAAGGTCCAGTCTTGGCGCCAATGCTTCAGAGGCAGCGTCGGTCCGTCGTCCTGCGGAATCAAGAGGATGTGCTGAAGAACGACGTGCGTGGCGGTCGACTCGAGAACGAGCACGACCTCGCTCGCCTCCGAGTGGTAGCTCTCTTGAAGCGCGTATCCCTCGGCCAACGCAACGGTTTCCTCGAAGTCGAAATCGACATCGAAGGAACCCGCCATCTTCAAGATCGCATTCCGGTCTCTCACCGGATCGCACGCTTCAACCTCGGCCGCGGAACGAACCGGCGTTGAAGGAGCCGTCGAACATGCAGCGACCCCGATGCAGGCCAGCAAGTACACTGGACCCGGAGCTCGCGTCTTCTGTCTTCGTCTTGTCGTACGGGCGGAGGTTTGCATTTGAAAATCGATATCAACACTTACCGGCTACGGACCCGTCGCGCCAGTCGCCGGTCCGGTTTTCGGGGGCCACCTCAGCCTGGGCGGGCTCTGCCCGGCGGGTCAGCCAAGCTCGACCCCTGCTCGTGTCATGGCAGGGCGATCACCTCGGTTGGGAACCCCGGAAACGAGATCGCCTCCTCGAGCGTGTCAGCATCAAAAAGCGTGGTCTGGGAGAAGTCGGTCGCCGTGGAGCCGAGGAACCGAAGATCGCCAACCTGCGCGTAGCCGAGCCCGCCGGAGCTCAACCCGAAGGCATCAACAGGTGCAGACTCGAGCGTCTCGAGGTCGAGCGACCAGAGCCGCCAAGCATTGATCCCGAGGGCGAAGAACGGCGCCACCAGGGCGTCCGGAGAAACCGTCGATTCATCGAAGGCCTTGAGGTACACCCGCGAGCCTGACCCCGCCGCGACACCCCCGCTCGGTAGGCCATCCGACACGGTATTGAGGTCCACGAAGTAATCTGGGTCGAACGCCCTTTGCCCAGCAGGAATCCGCAGCATGCAAGCGGGCGGGAAGTCGTCGGGAAAGAACGCGTTGTGGATCGCGTAGTAAGTCGCAGAGGTGAGATAGAGGTCTCCCGAGGGCGCCACGACCCCGTCGAACATGTATCCGCATCGGTCGTCGCGTGTGATCGACACTTCGTCGGTTTCGAGGTCGAGGATCACGGCAGCGGCCTGAACCACGGGAAATCGTTCGCGGTCGATCGCGGCGACCGTCACGACCAACTCGTTGCCGCGGCGGATCGGATTCCCGAACGCGGCCTGGAACCCCTCGCGCGGTGCAGCCTCCGAGACGTCGATCTCGCCGAGGAGCACCATCGCTGTCGGGTCGAAGATCCTGAAGCGCAGCGCTCCCTCGTCGAAGTAGTAGCCCTTCGTGGGAGATGCGATGTAAACCGAGGGAGCTGCCTCGGTCGTCGAACCAGCAAACTGGATCGTCTCGCGCTCGACAAACCTCCGGTCGGAGGTGATGTCGTATCGTGTGACGCGAGGCGCTTCGGCGGAAGACAAGAACACGGCCCCAGTACCGTGCCCACCATGAATGTGCGCCCCCCCGGAGGCCTCGAGCGCGTCCGCGACGTCAACCTCGACCTCTGCGCCCAGCGACGTCACGAGGTGCACGAAAGACACCTGGCCCTGCGGCTGGTTGACGATCGCATTGAACGCGAACCCCCGGAACGCATCTTGGCCGGCCGGGCCGTCGTTTTCAGGGCCGCCGGTGCCATCGCCGCTACCTGAGCAGGCCAACGTGACGAGCAATAAACACCAAGCGAGGGCTCTCACATCACGAAACCATAGGCGACTAGCCCGGCGTGGACGATCGAAAGAACCCCCACGATCGTCCACGCTCGGGCTCGTCTTTGGGCAGCGTAGAGGGAGAATGCGGTGGAGATGCACATGAGCGGGAACAAGACGATGGGCACGACGATATGATCGAGTCCCGCCCTCCCCTCTCGGAACCAGTGCGGCGCGCCGGCCACTGCGAGCACCGACACCAGGACGACGACGACAAGTGCGGCGATGGTGTAGCGCGTAGCTCGGGCAGTGTGACGCTGGGTGTGGTCCATACGGCAAGTGTTGTGAGAGTCCGGGGACCCTACGGTTGAATCACGGGCTGACCTGGGCGCCAATTGCAGGCGGTAAGCTCGCCGGTTTGCAGTGCGTCGAGGACGCGAACCACCTCGTCGACGTTTCGTCCCACGCTGAGCTCGTTCGCCGACGCGAACCGAACGATGCCCTGTGGATCTGTGATGATCGTCGCCCGGAGCGCGACACCCTCGACCGGATGAAGGACCCCGAGCGAGGCAGCGGTCTCGAACGAGAAGAACAACAACGGGTGACGAAGCGCTTGCAGCTGCGGGTCCGCGCGACGCCACGCGAGGTGAGAGTACTCGTTGTCGGTCGAACCCCCGAAGAGCGCGGCGTTCCGGCGTTCGAGTTCGGGGAGGATGCGATCAAACTCGACGATCTCGGTCGGACAAACGAACGTGAAATCCTTGGGATAGGTGTAGAGGACGTTCCATTGACCCTCGAGGGCTGCCGAATCGATGGTGGCGAACTCGGATCCAGCTTCGACACCGACGCACGCAGGCGCCGAGAAGTGGGGCAGTTTGGTACCTGGATTGATCATGGCGCTCCTTAGTGAATCGAGGGTGCGTCGGTAGGCCCTTTGGAAGCCTGCGGGCAATGGACCGTCGGCAGTCCAGCCAGCGCGCGGCTAACGGTTGCGACAAGCGCCGCGGCCGCGTTCGCATCCAAACGAAGGGTCACAGGTCCAATGTGGATGCGCATCGACCCGCAACCGCAGCCGTCGACGGTAACGACCGGCGTAGCCGCCAAGCGCCTCGGGCGACACTTCGATGGGTCTTTCGGGTTCCTGACTTTCGAGTCTGTCATGGTCCTCTCAGTTCTCGACGTGCGCGTCCTTACACGCGTCCGCAATGCAAAGGTTCAGGCGGTAGTCACCGATTCGATGCCGCAGCGACCACGGCGCGTATCGAACCATCCAACGAAACATCCATGGAAAACGGTTGACCAAACTCGGGTCAGCATCGAGGAAGGTGCGCGACTCGGCGAGCCGGAGCCCGTTTGCCCAGGATTGGATTTCACGGGGATCGTCGCAACGCCATCGAAACCAACTCTCTCGCGGAAGGTGTCGCATCGCGTCGTGGTCGGCTTGCGAGTCGACCATGCGCGAGGACGTCGTGTCGAAAGCGATCCACACGCCCGGAAAACGCGCCGCGATCGTCTCGATCGCCTTCCTCGCATCGGGCGCATCCAGGTAGATGAGTATGGCTTCTGCGACAACCATGACCGGTGCCCGCCTCGCTTCGACCGCATCCATCCAAGAAGTGTCCAAGGCCGACGCCGCGAACAACGTCCGGCGGGGCCCTTCGTCGAAGAATCGCCGGCGAAGCGCCACCACGTCGGAAAGGTCGACTTCGATCCAATACGCGCGCCCGTTATCGAGTCGCTCGTAACGGGTATTCAGCCCACATCCAAGTTCGACGACGGTTCCATCGGGATGCTCGGCGAGGAAACGGCGAACGTAGGTGTCGAACATGCAGGTACGGACGCACGTGCCAACCAGACTCCGGCTGCGCTCCCACTTGGAAAAGTCGTACGCGAGGCGGTCGACGATCTCGACCGCCTTCGGATCCCCAAGCAGACCGCGCTTCTTTTCGGTTTCGCGCGCGCGGCCGAGCAGCGGGATGAGAAGGGTCTCTTGTACGGGTCCGAGATTGACGGGTACGCTTTGACTCATGCGTCCTCTTGTTGATATTGGTTTTCAATATCATCAACTGCGCGTGTGTCAATCGGGTATCGTACGATAAATACGATTCCAAGGCCCAGCTTGCGCGGGGGGGGCGACTCCCTGGCCGTCGATCGCGCAAAGACCCCGTGGTACGCCAGGCAGAGGTCGGTGGTGAGTCGCAAGCGCAGCAAATCGACAGACGAAGCCGATGAGCCAGGTGGGCGGCATCGCGACCCCGTAGGGGTTCGGGCGCGGACACTGCGCGCCGCGGTCGTGGAGTTCTCACAGAGGGGGTACGAGGCTGCGTCGCTACGTGCGATCGGTCGACGGGCCGAAGTCTCCCAACCGTTGATCAGCTACCACTTCGGATCGAAAGAAGAGCTTTGGAAGGCGGTCAAGGCCGAGGTCGTGGCCATGGCACGAACGTCCTTGATGCAAGAGGTGGCCAAGCGCGCGGACGCGGTCGACCGCGTGGACGCGGCGATGGTGTCGTTCTTCGCGCACGCCAAGGCAACTCCCGAGGCACGACGTGTCGGTCTTTGGGCGCAGCTCCGCGGCGGCGAGGAGTTCGAGGGTGAGGCGAGCATGCTCAAGGTCGTCACTCAACTCGTGAAGCAAGTGCAAGCGCAGGGAAAGCTGCGAAATGACGTCCCTGCCGAACATCTCGTTTGGAGTTTCCGAAGTGCGGTCTATGAATGGGTCGGCAACCGAGACCGCATCTGCTCGGTGTTCGGATGGGACCCCGACGACCCGGACGTTGACGCGCGGTTCCTCGAGACGCTGCGACGGATGGGGGCGCACTACGATCGTACTGATTCGGAGTGATCGAACGCCCCTCACCCACGGCGGGTCAGTCGATCGCGTCGACCACCGCGACCACCTCGTTGACGAGGAGCTCGAAGTTCTCGAAGTCCGTGAGGGGGTCGAAGCCCATCTGTGCGATGACGAGTTCGCGACTCGGAATCGCCACGGACTTCTGGCCGAATCCGCCGTTGGCGAAGAAGGCATCGGTGGGCATGTTGAACCGGTCGTCGAGGTTGTTCCGCCAAAAGGCGCCGTACCCAATGAAGCCCTCGGACGGGGCATAGGCGAATTCGGCCCACTCTTGCGACAAGACCGGGGTGCCTCCGAGGACACCCCCGTTCAAGTGGACGAGGGCGAGCCGCGCCAAGTCGCGCGCGGTGGTATAGAAGGCCCCGGAAGTGATGAAGTTCCCATACGGGTCGGTCTCGACGAGCGACGAACGCATCCCAAGCGGCTCGAACACTTCTCTGGCGATGAACGCAAACGGCTCGCCACCATTCGCCTCGAACGCAAGACGGCCGATCGCCGTGGCCGTGAGTGGATTGGCGTTGCGGTAGGCATAGTCGGTTCCCGGCGAGAACATCCCGGGTGGAACTTCGACCGCGTCCGCCACAGTATCGAAGCCCTCGACGTAGACGAACGCGTGTTCGTTGCTGGGGGCAAAGAACGACGTAAAGCCGTCTAGGAACTGTTGGTTTAGGCCGCTCGACATGTTGACGAGATGTCGAAGGGTGATCTGGCTTCGCTCGTCATCGGCCCACGCCGCAACCGGCGCGGGATCGTCGAGGTTTAGGTAACCTCGGTCGACCAACCGACCAATGGCGGTGGCCGCCACGCTCTTACCGGTCGACCACCCTCTTTGCGGCACCATTGCCCCGTAGCCGGGCGCGTAGGTTTCGCCAACCAGCTCCCCCTGATGAACCACGACGATCGCGCGGAGCCCGGGCCGATCCATGTGACGTTCCATCGCGGCATCGAGCGCGTCACGGCCGATCGGACTGACGCCGGGGGTCACTGTTTCGCCCAAGGGCCAAGGGTCGTCGGCAGCAGGACCACGCCACTCGATCGACACGGGCTCAAATCCCAACGCGTCCGTGCCCCGCGGGAGGATCACGCAACCTTGAGAAAGGGCATAGACCGCCTGCCGGGGCGGTTCGCCCGGGTGACTCACGGTAACCGTTTGCGCGCCCTGATCGATATCGACCTCGGCCGATCTGAAGTTGAACCCGTCGGCCGCCAGCCCCACCAAGTTGACCTCTCGATCGATGGTGTCTTGGGGATCGCCACCCGCAACGAACACACGGCTGCAAAGCTCCTTGGCCGCCCAGGCCGATGCGTACTCCGCCGGACGCGCCACGAAGTCGTCTCCCGGGGGCGTCGGGTTGTCACCGACTTCGAGCATGATCTCCGCCGGGGCCTCGCTACCGCTACACGCGATCAAGGCGGGTGCAAACAAGCAAGCCAAAAACAAGGGTGATATTTTCATCGCCTGAGGGATACCCAAAGACTGGGGCCTTGGCAAGCCCCGGCCTGAGCAATGCACTTCGGGCGGCGCTATCGGGGCGAACCCGCCAACGGGACACGCGCCGCGAGCTCGCCATCGCCGGCTTTGGCCAGGGTCTGGTGACGTTCGATCAGCGCGATGGCGACCGCCACGACCTCGTCCTGAGGAGACACGATTCCGTCCTCGTCAGACAAGTTGGCGTGCGGAATCACCGGGCCCCGGTCGAGCGCGTCTCCGTTGGCGCGGATGAACTCTGCGGACGAGATGCTGGCGCGCAGTCGAGAGTTGGGGAGCCAGTAGCGGTAGCTCTCGCCAAAAAAGTTTGGCGACGAGGTGGTCGGTTCCCCGAGCACGGGCGCAAGGTCGAAGTCGCGTGCAGCATTCGCCGTCATCATGGCTGCCGATCGTGTGCGGGGTCCGATCAGCAGAACACTCGGGCCGGCAAAGGCGTGCTCGATCGCAGCGGGCGCATCCACGGGCGGCGACTCCCGGAGGAAACTTCCGGGAGACGCAGCCAAGTACGGCTCCGACCATCGACCCATCTCGCGGACACGCTCCTGCATGTACCTCGAGACTCGCCACCGCTTCTGTCCGAATATGCGATGCGGGCGCGCAGTCAGATAACTCAACAGAGTGCTTCCCACCTGGGTGTTGCCACCGTCGTTTTCCCGAAGGTCGATGATCAAACCGGGCGGTCTGACCTCAGCAACCCATGCGAAGAACTCCGACAGGTAGTCGCGGTGCTCCTGAAGGTCCCCGGCCATCGTGTCGAGTCGTAGATAAATGACCCCGTTCGGGAAGACGCCAGACTCGACGGCTGGCGTCCTGGTGCTCTGTACGGTGTGCTTGGTGATTACCGCACGCATCTCGATCCCGTCCGGGGTCACAACTTCTAGAACTGCACGATGGGGCGATAGGCCCAACAGACGGCGCGCAAACGGGATCAAGCCTGGAAGCACCACGTCGACGGCCGCGGGGTGCTCGGCACTCGCAAACGAGCGCACGAGCCCGAGCACGGAAGCCGCCGAATGACCGTCGACGCGTAAGACACGTGAGGCGGCAGGCAACGGATGGAGCGCTCGGGCGAGCCGTATTTCGTCGCCGTGAACACGAAGAGGGAGTACGAGGTCGGCCTCCGCGCGAGGTGGCGCGAGACTGGTGTGCGAATCGCGAACGGCGGCAGCGATCGGCGCGAGCACTTGAAACAGCAATTCCGGGGAGACGGTCTCGGGGAGACTGGCTTTGGCCTTCGCGAACTGCCGTTCGAGTTCTGACGCGGCGACGGAACGATGCGGGTCGGGGTGCACCGCCATCAGTCGTTCCTGGAAGTCTTCGATATCTTCGAGCGCCTCAGGCCGAGTGAGTTCCGTGGCATGGTCCGTTGGGCGCAGCCATGTGGCGCCTGCCGCGGACCCTAGTAACAGAGCGACCAACGCCCACGAGTTCCAACGTTCAAGCCGCATCCGCCGCTGACCGTTCGGTCGAAAGGCTCGCCACGAGGGTACGCGTGGCGACCAGCGTCGCCTGGTCGAGGTCTTGAATGCGACCCTCGATACTCCCCTCTGCGAGGGCGAACAGGATCCCGACCAACATCTCGGCGTGGACCGTGGCCAAAGGCGGAGCGATGTTGGGGCGCACTCGGTACACGATCGTCGTCATGCGCTCGCGAAGCCGTCGTGTCAGTGGCGCCCAAGCGCGACCAAGAGGTGTGCATTGCTCGCGACGACACTGGAGAAAAACGTCGGCCACAACCGCGTTCTCGGCAAGAGCGCGGGTGCAGCGCCTTAGGACTTCATGCAACAGGACCGAAGGATGGATGTCTTGCGACACGTCGATCGGCGCGAGCGCTGCATCGAGGCGGGCCTCGACGAAGGCCGCGGCCTCCGCGAGCGCTTCTTCCATGTTCCGGTAGTACACATAGAAGGTCGGCTGTGCGATCCCCGCGTCGCGAGCGACCCGCCCGGTCGTCAGGCCTCGAAGGCCGTGCGCGTGCACGGTCTTCAGCAGGCTCCGGATGAGCCGTTGTCGGGTCTTTCGCTTTCCTGTCTGATCGGGCATTATTGATAACGATAATCAATATCATCTTTTAGTCAAGCCGGCGTTTTCGGCCGCTCGGCCCGGGGCGTCCGCAGCCGCTAGCGAAGGCGAAATACGTTGATGATGACGCCTGGGGCCTCGAGGCCGAGGCGTGGCCGATCCGACGAGAGGTTCACCAACGTGGAGCTCGCGAACATGGGCTCCCCTTGGCTACCCCACGTTTCGCCGTCGATGTGGAAAGGGGTCGTCGATCCCGATTTCGGATCGAGACTCGTGATGAGCTCGAAAGGCTCATCGCCCGCAAGGTCGAGCAGGCCCCAACGCCACGCTTGCGACTGGTTGAAGTCACCGAGGTCGGATGCGCCCGGGGCGATCAGGTCCTCGTCGAGCACGCGGGCGTAGGCTTTCGTTCCGCCCTGCGGAAGGAGCGAGCCGGCCGGTGCGCCGTCGGTGCGCGAAGACAGAAGCGCGTAGTCCTCGATGTCATAGGTCCCCGCAGGGACCCGAACGATGCACTCGACGCCTGCGCTCAGTCCCGCCAAGCGGTTGAACACGCTCGGGGCGCCGGACGCCGCGTACACATCGCCCCCGGGGTCGAGCAGAACACTACTGACCTGGGCGCAACCGTTCACGTCCACGATCCGAGCGATGGAATCGGTTTCGGTGTCCAGGAAGACCAACTTGGAGTCCGGCCCGAACGCCGCGTCCACCGAGACGTAGCCGAGCGCAAAGACCAGCTCGCTGCCGCGTTGGACCGATTGGTCTCCAATGAGCGCCACGAAGCCGCCCAGTTGCGCGCCGCTGAGATCGATCGTGCCCGTGATCTCCATCGTGCTTGGATCCCAGACGATGATGATCAAGGAGAGTGTGTCGATGATGTACGCTTTGGTCTCGGATACGAAGACGAAGTTCCCGACCGCCGCACTGTTGGACGAACGCGAGAACTCCTGGGTTGAGAGCGTCTCGGTTGGCTCGAAGTCGCCGTCCGCCGACACCTCGAACCGCGTGAGTCGAGGTGTGGCCCCGTCCACCGCGTAGACAACGCCCGAACCCTCGGGTGCAACGGCCAACCCGCCGTTCGGGATCTCGAGTGCGGTCTCGAGATCGACCTCCGTTCCGGCCTCGAGCGAGTCAACGATCGCAACAAAGGCAGTCACCGGCGTCACGGGGATGCGGACAGACACGGCGTAGAGTGGCCCATCGGGGCCCTGCGACCCCGCCTCGCCACCGGAAGGGTCCTCGCCGCTGCAGCCCGAAAACAAGAGAGCGATCAGTAAGGGCCGCAGAACCGGGGCACTCTCGGGCATTCGATAGAGGCGACGCGAGCCAACACGCGGCGAGGTCAGGGACGTCATCGACAAGCCTTTCAGACAACGCGAAGCAGGCGGATCATCAACCGAGAGACATGGGTTCGCGCGATTCTCCGAGACGAGGTGCGCTCACTCTGCGGCCTCATCGTGCAGCCACCCGCCCACACGCAGGTCTGTTGCGAGGGCATCGCGCAGATGCGGCGACGCCGTCACGACGACCCGTGGGTCCGCCGACAACTCGAGCACGACGAGGTTGTTCAGAAAGTCGCGCGCCGTAATCCCGGCCTCCGCCACGGGAAAGCGAATGTAGTGCACTGGCGAGTCGCACGGATCGTCGTACTCGACGCAGTCGGCGCGGCACCGAAGCGCGCCGACGCGAAGGGAGACGGCGCCGCGGTTCGATGCCACGAGGTGACTCAACCGCGCCCCGTCGCTTGAGGAGCCGCCATCGACCATGAGGGTCGCCCTGAGCTCACCACAACGCGGGACGAGACAATCGTATCGACGAACCTCTTCACGGATCTGGCGCGGAGCAAAACGCCGCTCGATCCGGATCACTTCATGGATGTGCCAGAGGACCGTCTCGCGGTTCTCGAAAGAGAGCGAGACTTGAGGGCCAAGTCGACAGCGACGCGTCTCGCGAAGCGCGACGATGGCGGGATGCAACTTCGGTCGAATGCGTTCGAACATGGCGATCGGCAGCAGGTCATCCGACCGGATCGCTGGCGAGTCGTGAAGCAAGGGTCGCTCGAACGGAGTCATGGCTAGAGCCGCCATGGGGAGCCACACCATGGCCCCGCGACCACGGCTGGCGCCGGGGCGCGGGTGGCGGTGGATTCGTACGCCAGCATCCTGAAAGCCTAGGGTGCCGTCAGAAGGCCATCAAGGGGAAAATGAATATCATTTTCATTTAGGCCCGCACGGCCCTGGTCTCCACCGAACGTGCGACGCCCTGCCCGCGAAGTCGCCGCGCCCAGAAAAGGAGCGCAAACGCGCACAGCACGAGGACCACCTCGACCACCGCCGAGGAGGTGTCGCTAAGCAGGGACGCATCGAGTACCGCCGGGACGACCGCCGCGGCCAGGAGCAAGAAGGCCGCACCGCGGGAACTGGTGACCAGAAAGTCGCGCAGCGTCGCTGGCGAGAGGAGCGCCCCGACGATGACCACCAGCCAGACCCCAAAATAGATGCCGGCACTGAGAAGGAACGGGTCGACCGCGTCCGGAAAGAAGGGGCGCGCGGCAAGCAGGGCGGCCGTGGCCACGACGATACCGGCACACCCGCCGGTGGCCAGCTTGGGCGGCCAACGCGAGGGGCGGGTCGATGTTTGCTCGCGGTGGGCGACCCAGACCGCCAGACCGCTCCCGATCAACAGGCACATCATGCACCCAAGCAAAAAGTAAACAAGCTTGAGTGGCGTGTCGCCGAACGTTGCGTAGTGCAGCGGCGCGACAGCGGCGTAGAGTTGTTGGTAAGGGCTCTCCTCTGAGAAGTCCAAGGTCATGGCATGGGAGCCGTCTCGTCCCCAGAGGATCCGCGCGATGTCGTCACCGAGACGATCGTCTCGATGGAGGTGCACGTGAAGGCGGGCGTTTTCATCGTTCCAATGCTCGAGGAACAGGAAGTGCGGCGTGCCTCCCGGGACGGCCGTTTGCGCTTCATCGATGAGCTGGTCGAGGTCGACCATCGCAACTTCGGTACCGGTAGGCTCAGCGGGAGGCCCGAGTACGGCTTCGAAGACCGCCTCTTGCGAGCCCAACGCCGCAAAGCCCATGACCGCCGTCACGAGGCCCGCGAGCCCGACCCAAGCCCCCGTGAGCCCCATCAGGAGATGAAAGGGGAACGCCCAGACGCCGACGCTCTTGTGAACGTCGGCAGCGACCTTGCGCGCGCTGCCGCCCGAATTGAGAGAGTACGCCTGCTCCCGAATTCGGCGATGCATCAGAATCCCGGCGAGGATACTCAGCAAGAACAAGATGCCAACGAAACCGCTTGCGTAACGCCCAATGGCGTTTTGCGCGACGAAGTTCGTGTGCATGCGAACGAGAAGCCAGGTGGCGCCCGAGAGGCTCAGCGAGGCCTCGCGGCGATCCGACGGGTCGAAGGTGAGCCATTCGACCCCATTCCACCGCGCTTCGTTGAGCTGTTGCACCGTCAAACACGAATGCTCGTCGTGGGGAAGAAACACGACGAAAGACTCGGGGAGATCGAGCCGCTGGTCGGCGCGGTCGATCGCCTGCTGCACAGTGAGGTCACCCGAATCACAGGTTCGAAACGCCGGGTACTCCCAGTGCATCAGCTCGTCAGCCAGCACGGCCACCGTCCCGGAGAACACCGTCGCAAAGAGAAGGACGCCGAGCCCGACACCGAGGGTCGAATGGAAGTCGAAAAGCGACTTGGTCCACCACTGTGACCGCTTCATGAAAGACCTCTGATGTGGACGACGACGGTACTCGCGCAAACCGCGCTCACGCACAGGAACGCGGCAATGCGATAACGCGCACGCTTGAGCGCGATCGCGACAAAAACGAGGAGCACCCAAACGGGAACGAAGGACAGGCCCGCGGCGAAGAGCCGGTCGGGCATGGCGATCGGGAGATGGATCGCGCCGACCGCCGTCAGGAGAAGCGCGGCCACGAGCGAGCCGAGCACGGTGAGGGTTGTCGAGGTACGCGTCATGGGAGTCCCCACGTCGTCAGGCCGCCGATTACGGCGACCCCGAGGATTGCGAACGGTGCGGTCCGCCCGTGGGCGCGAAGATAGGCCCCGACCCATACGACGAGCAAGGCAGACACCATCCAGGCAACGACCCACCACCAAAAGGCGACCGTGGGCGGCCAAATCCGAAAGGCGACCAGGCAAGACGCAGCGAAGCCTACGACCCCGAGCATCGTGAAGGCGAGCGCGCGGGGCGAGTTGGGGGCGCTCAGCCTTCCCGCACGGAGGCCGCCCATCATGACCACCTGCCAAGACAAGAGCGCAATCAGCGGAAGCGCGTCATGCATGGGCTCTCCTTTTGGTCAACGGGATCTTGGGACTCGATCATCGAAACCGGGCTCAGTCGTTAAGGCGTCCCATCACGGGAATGGCGCCGTTCGTTTCGTATATCATGGCGGGCTCGGCAGACGGGTTCGACAGGTCGGGCTCGAACACCTGCGTCGTCCCCTCGAACCGGTTGGTAGGGGAGAACAGAAACACGCGGCCGTCGGAAACGGTGCCGTTGGCGCCCCCAAGACTGTGAAACGGCATGCCGGCCACCTCGGCCCCGATCTCGGCATCGAGGTCGATAAACCACCATCGAGACGCAGGTTGATTGAAGTAGCCCACGGGATCGTCCTCGAGCGAAATCGTGATCTGATCGTCGTAGATCGCCGACACGTACGCACGTCCATCGCCCACGTAGATCATGCTGGAACCCTGACGCCCACCGAGTAGATCAGGCAGGTCGATCTGCCAGTCTGGATCGAGCCCGGTCTGGCCTGGAAGCACGCGAAGAATGCAGGTTGGCGGAGCGTCGGGGCCGAGCGACTGCGTCGCGCCGTAGTTGTCGGCGGGGACGTAGATCGTCCCGTCTTCGGCCAGGCTGATCTGGCTCCGCGTCCCAATGCAGCGAAAGTCCTCGATCACGTCGTTGAGTTCTCCCGAATCGATGTCGATGATGCCCATCTGAAGGCCTTCGAAGGCCTGGACCCCGAATGTATTGACCTGCTGGACAACGAAGAAGATCAGCCCGTCCCGAACGACCGCGGTCTCGATCGTCGGCTCGAAGCCGTCCTTGCGAACCGCGCTGAGGTCGATCTGACGCCCGAGGACCATCTCGGTTGGATCCCATCCGTAACCAACCCCGCCCGGGGCATCGAGAAGGAAGGCCTCGTCGTCGGAGGTCAGAACGGCGAAACTCGGCAAGAAGGTGAGGCCGACAGCGGCAAATGAGAGGCGCTCGGAATCATCTTCGAGGGCCACGGCGCCAGGTCGCGTCCGCACGACGCTCAGTCCTTCGGGTTCACCGAGGTACGCGACGCCGTCGAGCAGGTAGAGTCGCCCGTTGCCCGGAACTTCACGCGCGAGGGCGAGGTCGAGCGGCTCAGTGCCTGGCGAATCGACGAGTTGCACGAAGGAGGTGCGCCCATCCGGCGTTTGGACAACCGTTTGGACCGCCCAGTCCTCGGTGCGTGCGGAGCCGCCTCCAGAGCCACCGGTACCGGTCGCATCGTCGCCGCAGCCGAGTGCCGCGTGAAGGGTCAACAGCAGCAACGTGCCAAGGATGAATCGCATAAGCATCGAGATCTGGGCGTCGTATTTGAAAGTCATTTTCAATGGTGTCAAGGGGCTCAACGGGCCTGGCGCCGTGGAGATTCGAACGTCGGCGCCAACGGGGACGCAGGTGGTGGCGATGGCCGTGAGCCCGCATGGTCGAACCTCAAGGCGGGTTTTCGCGGTGCGGTCGGCATCCCTTTGAAATCACTTGATGAATAATGGGGCGGAGTGACCCCGCTAGGGCTTCTCGGCGAGGAGGATTTCGGCTTCTTCGATATCGATTTTGGCGATGCGGGCAAGGAGGCCGAGAAGGACATCGACGACCTCGTCGACTTCGACGTCGAGGTCTTCAGGAAGGCCGTCCACAACGGCATCCGCCATGTTCGATACGAGATGCTGGGCGACGAATGCATCGGCGCCGGAGATTTCCGAGCCCATGTACGCGAACAGGCGAACCACGGCGTCGGCGGCCGCGCGCTTGCGTTCGGTGTAGGCCTGCGCCGCGGCGGCGTCGGTCAGGGCGAGCGCCCGAAGACTCTTGTAGCAACCCATCCAGCGACGGCGATGCTCGAAGATCCGATAAACCGCGCGACGGGCGCCCACCACGATCGACGGGTCACTGTCTAGGTCACTGATGAGCTCCCCGAGGCTCGGCTCCACGCGTGGATAGCACTCGAGGAAGATCTCGAGTTTGTTCTTGAAGTGCTTGTAGAAAGTCGCAGGCGCATAGCCCGCCGCCCTTGCGATTCGGTTGGTGTCCGTCCCGTAGTAGCCGACGTCATTGAAGATCTGCGCCGCGGTTTCTAGCAGCGTCGTCCGGGTATCGCTCGGAAGGTCGTTGGCGCCGACATTGGGCGCCGATGAGTTCGATGTCGGCATCTTGGTTGGGCGCGCATACCCTGCGGCAGCCGTCGATACAGCGCGGCGAAGCGCACCCCACGGTAACGGCAACCCGAGGATGAGACAAGACGCAGAGCCGAGCTAGGGCGCCCCTCGACTCCGGGGTTGCGCCCCGGCGCGGGCTCCAGTATACACCAAACGATCCTGGAGATAGATATATCACTGTCTCCGCTATCACCGCCTCGAAAGACCCGCCATGACCCAGAAGCACGCCTTGACCGTTGTGATGTTGTTTGCGTTGTCCGTCGCCATGGGCTGCTCGGATTCGAGTTCCGCAGGGACAGGCGGAGCCGGCGGGGGTGAGCCCGCGATCGACAACTCGGGCAAGACCCTCATCTACGTCGTCAACACCGGGGAACCCACCCTATCGGTCATCGACCACGAGACGCGCGAGGTCAGCACGCTCGAGCTCGGCGCCATCGCGCACGGTCAGATCCCATCGAGCACCGGGGACCGACTGTACGTGTGTACGGAAGACACCGGCGAGGTGATCGCCATCGACACCAAGACCCATGAGATCCCGTGGCGGGTCACCGTCGTCGAAGGAAAGGACGATCAGGTCCACCAGCCAAGCTTGATCGACGATCGCTGGCTCTTCTGCCCGGACTCATTCGCCGAACGCACCATCATCGTGGACGTCGAGAACGGAACCTTCGATGGTTTCGTCCGCATGGTCGATGACACAGACCCGGCCAACCCAGTGGGTTATGACGGCCTTCACAATAGCTACCCATCGGGGGACGGGCGTCACGTGTACGTGGAAGGCATCCTTAGTTCGCGCGTTGCAAAGATCGACGCCGAGACCCGACAAATCGTCCGTCACTACGTCATCAACGGCTTCCCTCGGCCCATCGCGATCATGAACGACGACAGCCGGATGTTCGTACAGAGTACAGACGTCGAGGGCTTTCTCGTGATCGACCTCGACAGTGGCGAGGAGACCCGACGCGTGGAGTTCGGCAATGAACCCACTGAATCGTGGGAAGAAACCAACACGATCCTCAAGCCAAAGAGTCACGGGATCGGGCTCACACCCGACGAGTCGGAGCTCTGGGCCACGAGCACCATGGCCGACGAGTGGCGCGTTTTCGCGATTCCGAGTCTGGAACAACGCGCGGTGATTTCGATCCCGGAAGGCAACGCGCCCAACTGGATCACCTTCACTCCGGACGGGGACTTCGCTTACGTCAGCAACACGACGTTTGTTCCGGAGCCCCCCAATGGGTTCGTACGAGAGGGCGTGCCGGGAACGGTCACGGTCATCGACACGAACACCTACGAGGTCGTGCGGACGTTCGAGGTTGGCCCCCTGCCCAAACGCCTCCACGCCATCCGGGTACCCGACTAGGCGTCCTCGACCAAGAGCGTAGCCACGACTCGCAGCCCTCGAGCCATAGACCCTCGCGACCACCGATCGTAACGTTCGCTGGGTCCCAGCCTGACAGGGACGCAAGGAGCGGGTTTGCAATGTCGATTTTTCAAAGCGTCGGACTGATCAGTTTCACGATCATCTTGGGGGGTTACGGGCTCTTGTATATGGTCAAATTGACCGACGGATATGTCGACACGATTCTCCTCGGTGTGCGACACGGCACGTCGGTCTCGACGGAGCACCGGTGGATGACCGTGTACCAACAATGGCTACCCATGGTGGCCAACGGGATGGTCTTCGCATCTCTGATGACAGGGATTTGCTTCGTGATCGCGAAGACGAGCGATCACGACATTGTTCGCATCCTCGGTTTCGCGGGCGCGAGCTGGGCGGGAGTCATCGCCGTCTCGCAGCTCGTGATGTGCGTGTCTGGTTGGTTCTACTTCGCAAAAGTACTGCGAGGTGACCACCCACCCAAGAGCTGACGCACCGGAGACCCAGACCGAAGCTGGAAAAGGCCTCCTCGCCCTGGAACGCACGCTTGCCACGGCGGGTCACGACGGTATACCCGGGCTCGTGGGACCGGGTGCACGAGGCCGATTGAGATGAGTCGCGATCGAAAGCAGGCATCGCTCCGGCATCGCGTCGCCGAGGCTCGCGCTCCGCTCGAGTTCGCGAGCATGTTGGCGGCCTTTCCATGGCTCGCGCGCGGGCGTCGAGGCGATGGGCACGCTGTCGTCGTGCTCCCCGGCTACCTTGCGGGCGACGGTTCGACGGTGCCGTTGCGATCGTTTCTGAGCATGCGCGGGTTTCGCCCGCTCGGATGGGGTGCAGGCCGGAACCCCGGGTTCACCAGCGCGATCTTCGGCGCGGTGAGCGAGCTCGTGCGCGCCCGCGCGGCGGACACCAACAGGCCGGTGGGTCTGGTGGGTTGGAGCCTCGGCGGGGTGTACGCGAGAGAGATCGCACGACGGTCGCCGGAGTCGGTCCGATGCGTCGTGACACTGGGCAGTCCGATCCAAGTCGATGAGCGCACGCGTCAAGCCCCGCCAGTCCCTTGCACCGCGATCTTCAGCGCCACCGACGGCGTGGTCGCACCATACTGGGCCCAGGAACGAAACGGCCAACGCTCCGAGAACATCGAGGTCCCCGCCAGCCACTTCGGCCTCGGCTACAACCCCTTGGTGTTGCACGCGATCGCAGACCGGCTTCTCCAAGACCCAAACGCTTGGGAGCCGTTTCGCGCTAAGGGGCCAACGGCCAGGCTTTATCGCGCAGACCGTCCGATCACGAGATGATCGGCCCGTGCCCCAAAGCGGCTGACGCCGACGCGCCGACTACCGGATGCTCTGCGCCCCGCACGTCGCGGTGAGCGTGCCCGGCACTTCTTCAAACACTTCGTCGGTGAGGAGGTCGTCGAACACGCCCTCCGCGGTGACCGTGTCCCCATCGATGGTAATCTCAATGATGTCGGCGGGACCGAATGCCTCCCAGCCCACGGCGGGTGTGTCGAAGTTCGTGATGTCGTCGAGCGTCACGCTATAAAGGACGCCGGCGCCTGCGAGCCGTTCCTGCCCACTGGCATCCATGATGTCGGCCAAAAGCTGCACCTGCGTCGTAGGACTGTCCTCGCCGAACGCGGTCGAGCTGAACGAGTAGACTTCGGTTTGGGTCGCCTCGTAGCCGAACGCGCATCGGAAGTCACTGAATTCCCAGGTCTGACCACCGATCGTGAGTGTGGCCGATCCGTTGTCGGCGGGGGCAGCCCCGGTCCCACCGGAACCACCGGTGGCAGTCATTCCGCCCGTTCCCATCATCTCGGGGTCGTCGTCACAACCGACGATCATGAGAGCTGACAATGCCAGAAGGCACGCGATCTTGCTGGTCTCCGCCATGAACTCGACCCTAACCGCGCGGGGACACGATCACAAGAAGCGGCTGAGAGATGCCCATTGCGGGACTCGGCGCCATCATCGTATCGTCGTCGCGTGCGAGCCACCCAGCATCTGGCGACCCGGTCGCCGGTGCCGGTCGCGCTTGAGTTGCCAACAGCCCGCGCGATCGCGCCCATGAGAAACCCCGCCGGCACAGGCCCCGCGCGGTGGTCCTGGGTGCTGACATGCGCCGTGTTGCCGTGGGCACTCATCGCATGCTCGGGCAGCTCGAACGACGACGACCCGAACCCTTCAGACGGAGCACCCGTCATCGAGCGCTTCGAAGCGGCGCCGGGAGGCGGACTCCCGATCGGAGGCGGGCCCGTCACGCTCTCTTGGTCGGTCATGGGGGCCGACTCGATCACGATCGACCAGGGCGTCGGCGAGGTCGACGGCACGGAAGCCAGCGCATCGGTTTCTGAAAGCACCCTCTTCACCTTGACCGCCACCAACACCCAAGGAACGTCAGAAGCCAGTACGATCGCCCTGGTCGCCACGTCCGGTCCGCCGCCGATCGATCGCACCGTCCCAACGTCGGCCGACCAGGTCGAGGAAGCCTTCGCGCGGGGCGACATCGACGACATCACCGCGCTTCGGTATCGAGTGTTTGCGCTGTTCGGCGACGACCGGTTGCCCGCAGACTTCGACGCCGAGGGCCGGACCGATGGCGCGCCGATCATGTTCGAGCTTGCCTCGCGGTTCAACGACCTCCCGTCGGAAGTCCAAGAGGAGCTCCGACCGTTTCAGCTTCCACCCGACGATCCCGGAAGCTGGTACGCGGCCCGCAACGTTGACCTTCCGAGCACGAAGGGAACGATCGTCAACACATTCGACCCGCCCGTGATCATCGCAGACGGCCGCGTGGCCCTCTCACTGGCCTCGTCACTCACCGATACGCAGAAGCTCTTCTCCAGAATCGTCATCGCGCAAGCGTTGGAGTACGCCTACCCGATCCTGATCGACCTCATGGGACGTCCGGCGATC
>JBCCHE010000070.1:0-20168 GCA_039028875.1 Myxococcota bacterium
AAACGAGGGGGGCTGATCGCAACCGATCACCGTCGCGTCGTCATCCGGGACGTCTCAGGACTGCGAAAGAGGGTCTAACTAGGGGGAGTCGTCTGCACGGCGCGGCCTGGGGGGGCCGCCGCCGCGCAGACACTTTTTAACCCCCCGTTGCTGTGAGCGTCGATCGTGACGTGGTCAGATGGGCGTTTCAGTCGAGTTCAGACGCCTCTCCATGCGCGCGATCAGACCGTTCCAGCCTTCCTCCTTGATGACGCGGCGGAACTGGCGCCGGTAGTTCTTCACGAGGCTCACGCCGTCGGTGGCGATATCCCAGACGCGCCACTCGTTCTTGACGGGACTCATCGTGTAGTCGATGGTGATTGCGGGCTGACGCTTCTTTTGGACTGAGCGCGCTGAGGATTTCACGATGACGCTGTCGGCGTCGACGGGCTCGGTCCCGACCCAGGACACCTTGTACTTGAGGGTGGACTCCATGTTCCGCTGGTACTGTCGCTCGACCAGTTGACGGAGCAGGCTGACGAACTCGGCGCGTTGTTTCGGGGTGCGCTTGTCCCACTCGCGATCGAGAGAGAGGCGCGCCAACTTTTCATAGTCGAGGAACTCGCCGAGCAGGACGGTCAGTTCTTCTGCGCGCTTCGGGGTGTCCGGACGGCGGAGGACGGCGCGCACCTTGTTGTGCTTCGTGCGAATGAAGGTTGCAGCGGCCTTGGCCTGCGCCGGGGAGATCTCTGAAGCAGAGGCTTCTTCGCCCTTGGAATCTTGCGCGAAACCAGCGCTTGAAAGGCCCAAAAGTGCCGAAAACAATACGGAAATTGCGAGCATTCGGTGCATGAACATTGAGACGACTATAGCGGACGATTTATTCGTCGCAGCCCGCCGCGCGCCAGTTCCCGTCAGTGACCAGCGGAACGCCCGTCGCTTGCTCGAGCCCGGCGATTGCGATGTTGTAGTCGGCGATCGCGGCAAGGTGCTTGGCCCTCGCGTTGAAGTACCCGGCGATTGAGTCTTCGAGCTCGCGGGCGCTCGAGGTGCCCACCTCGTAGGCCTGCCCCGCCGACACGAACCACTTGCGGGTTTCGCGCTCGGCCCGCGACCACGAGTTCATGCGTCGCTTCGCGTCCTGCATCTGCTCGTAGAGCGCGGTGACTTCGAGCTCGATCCCCCGGTGCGCCTCTTCGGTCTTGGCCTTGAGTCCGGCGATCTCGGCTCGCGCGCGGCGCACCTTCGCGGCGTTGCCGGCAAAGTCGAGTTTCCACTTGGCCACGATGCCCACGAACGCGCCTCGGAAGTTCCCGCGGTCGATGATGAAGGGGTTATTGATGTCGGTGACAATCGGCGTGACCGCAAAGTTCGCGGCGAGCGCGAGCAAAATGTCAGGAGCGTAGCCGGCGCGCTGCGTCGTGAGGTTGGCCTGGCTTGCGGTTTCGGCGGCGACCAACTGCTCGACTTCGGGGCGGTTCTTGAGCGCCCGTTCGAGGTGCTCGGTCAGTTCGATCACTTCACTCTGTACCGGCTCGAGCGCGCACTCGGGCACGATGGCCGGTTCGATGCCGGTGAGGAGTTCGAGCGCCTTTCGCGCGGACGCCTCGAGCTTGAGTGCTTCAGATTCGCGCGACTCGATCTCAGACAGTGCGGAAAGCAAACGCCAATAGTCACTCTGTTTGGCGTCGGGGTCGTCCGCGTCGAGGCGTGCCTCGAGCTTCTCGACGGCCTTGACGAGCTTGCCTTTGCCGTCCGAGACCATCGCCTCGAGATCGAGCGCGAGCTGCGTCCCGAAGTACGCGCGTCGAACGTCGAACACCACCTGGTTGAGGGTGCGGATGCGCTCCTCTTCGGCGGATCGGATCCCGGCACGTGCCGCCTTTTTCCCCGCGCGGTACTTGCCAAACGTATAGATGGGGATGGCGCCTTTGGCTTCGAGTTGAACGCCTGGGCCCCATGGGTTGCTCAGGGGTAGCTGGCCGTCCGGGCTGAAGATCGGCGTACCGATGGCGCGCGGCCGGACGAAGAACGAGGCGTTGCCTTCGAACTGAAAGAATGGCGAGAGCCTCGCTTCGTCGAGGCGCGCGGTCGCCGCGTCGATGTCCGCTTTGGCGGCTCGAATGGAAGGGTAGTGTCGTATCGCGGCGGCCGTGTACTCATCGAGGTGATAAGCGCGTACCGTCGGTTCTTCTTCGGCCTTGGCGTGTTGGGCGTGGGCGCTGACCCAAAGCGTCGCGTAGAAGACGAGTGCGGCGCACAACCTGGCCATGGATGTTTTGTACCTGGAAACGACCGGTCGAGCCACGAATGCGCCGATCGAGGCTACTTCTTCTTTCCGCCGCCCTTCTTCGCCTGGGCGTTGTAGCGCTGGATCAGCACGTCGGTGAGGTCGAGGTTCGAAGGGACCCACACGACGCCACCTTCGTTGGCTTCGATGATCAGGGTGTAGCCGTCGGTCTGCCCGATCCGTCGAAGGATGCCCTGCATCTTGTCGAGAATCTTCTTGGTCAGTTCGGCTTCAGCCGTGGAGAGCTCCCGCTGGTAATCGACGTACTCGGTCTGCAGAGCCATCAGGTCTTCTTGGTACTTCTCGACCTTCTTCTTGAGCGCGTCCTCGCTCAACACACCCTGCTGACGCTCGATGTTCTCTTTTTGCGACTTGAGCGATTCCTGCGCCCCGTCGAGCTTCTTCTGGCGCTCTTCGAAGAGCTTGGTCAGGCGGCGCTTGGCCTGACGCCCGTCTTCCGTCTCGTTGATCGCCCGCTGAAGGTCGACCACGCCGATCTTCAGCTGCTGCGCATCCGCTGTGGTGGCTGCGTTCGCCAACACGAACACGGAAAGGGCAAGAACTACGATTCTACTGCAGTGCATCAGAGCATCCTTTCAAGCTCGGCCTAGCTAGCCGTTCGTCGGTGACCGGTCAAGCCGCAGGGGTTATACGCATGGAGCGCCCACCCCATTCTCAGAACGACTGTCCGATGGTGAATTCGAAGCGAATCGGGTTGTCTTGGGGGCGTCGGTTGATCGGGATGCCCCACTCGAAGCGGAGGGGCCCGAGGGGGGAGAACCAGCGGATGCCGAAGCCGACCGAATAGCGGAGGAAGCCGTTGATCCCGCAAGGTCGCGACGAGCGGTCGCTGTCGGGCGCGATGGGCGCCTGGCAGTTGCCAAACTGGTCTCGGAAGGCGAACAGGTTCCAAGCGTTGCCGCCGTCCGAAAAGATCACGCCGCGAATCCCAATCGCTTCGACGATCGGGAACTCGAGTTCGATGTTGTAGAACGCCTGGAAGTCGCCGCCAATCGGACGACCCTCGGCGAGGATCGGTGCGTTCGGGTCCCCTCGTGCGGAGAGGCCCGCTTGGGGGCCGACGGACTGGAGCGGGTAACCGCGAACGGTGAAGATGCCACCGAGGTAGAAGCGCTCGAAGACGGGGACGATGTCGCGCGAGGTGATCAGCCCAAGTTCGGCGTTCACCTTGAAGATGACGGGGCCAAACAACCGCTTGTAGAAGCGCGCAAAGGCGGTTTGCCGGATGAAGGTGTTGTCTGAACCGAGAAACTGGTCGGCGAACTGCACGGCGTAGTTGGCAAAGATGCCGTTGGTCGTGGTGAGGCGGTTGTCTCGGCTGTCCCAGTTGAGCGTGAAGCGAAGCGAGCTCGTGATGCCATCTCGGAACGCGTTGGCGATGAAGATGTTCGAGAAGGTCCGCTGGAGGTCGCCCCCGATCCCGCCGATGGCGGTCGCGCGCGGCTGAGAGATGGTGACGTTCTCGAACTCGTATCGGATGAAGAGACGAAGACGCGGGTTGCCGAGCGGGTGCCCGGTCGTGACGTTGCCGCCGATTGAGTTTTGCCGGAACGAGACGAAGTCGCGCACCCTCAAGAAGAACCCGAACCCTAGGCTCCACTCGGTGCCGAGGAACCACGGTTCGATGAAGTTGATGTCGACCTGCTGCCGAATGCCAGAGAGTTGCAGGTTGAGTCCAAGACTCTGGCCGCGGCCGAAGAGGTTCTGTTGTTGCACCTGCGCAGTGATGATGAAGCTCTCGAGCGAGGAGAAGCCGGCGCCCACCTGGAAGGTACCGGTTGGCTTCTCTTCGACTTCGACGTTGAGGACGAGTTGGTCGCGTGCGCTGCCTTGCTCCTCCGAGACGTCGACGCGCTCGAAGTAGCCGAGCTGCGTTGCCAGCGCTCTGCCGTCTTCGATCTTGCTTTGGCTGTAGAGGTCGCCCTCGCTGAGGCGAAACTCTCGCCGGATGACGGCGTCTCGGGTCTTGGTGTTGCCGCGGACGTGGATTCTCTCGATGTAGACGAGCGGACCCCGCAAGATGTTGATCCCGACGTCGACCAAGTGATTCTCCTCGTCGAGGTCGGTCCCTGGGATCGTTTCGACGAGCGCGTACCCCTGATCGCGGTAGACCCGGGTGATCCCCTCGATGCCTTCGGCGATGGTGGTGCGGCTGAACCAGTCACCTTCGGCCAGTTGAATATAGGCCCGGAGCTCCTCCTTGGGCGCGATCGTCTGGACTTCATTGCCCGCCCCGTCGGACTCCATGACGGTTAGCTTCCGAACCCGAAACCTCGGGCCTTCCTCGACCGGGATCGTGATGTCGACGTACTTTCGGTCCGCGGTCAGTTCGACGCTCGGGCGCCCGATCCGCATCATGAGGTAGCCCTTGTCGTAGTACCAGGCTTGGACCCGAAGCACGTCCTCGTCGAACGCCTCCTGGTTGAACTTGTTGCGATCGCTGAGGAACGAGAACATGCCGGTTTCGTTCGTCTGCATGATCTCGAGCAGCTCTTCGGCGGGAAGCTGCTCGTTGCCGACGAAGCTCACGCGGCGCACTTCCACCTCGCCCCCCTCGTCGATCTTGAACACGACGTCGACCTGGTTGTTGTCGCCAGGGACCCGTTTGAGCTCATAGTCCACGGTGGCCAGGAAGAAGCCGTTTTCGGAGAGCAGGTCGCGAATCTCGTGCGCGCTCTTGTCGACTTTGGGCACCACGAGAATGGTCCCGGTTTCGAGGGAGATCGCATCGCTGATCTCGTCGTCGTCAACGTCGTCGTTGCCCTCGAAGGTGACCTTTCGGATGGCCGGACGCTCGAGGACGCGAATCGTGAGCTTGATCCCATCGCCTAGGGGGTCGGTCTCGATCGCGAGGTCGTCGAAGTAGCCGAGGTTCCAGAGCGCCCTCGCGTCACGGGTGAGGGCTGGGTCCTTGCACACCTTTCCCCGCCCAAGCTTCATCGTGGCGCGCACGTCGTCCGGGTCGACGCGGCGGGCGCCGACCACCACGACGCGCCGGATCCGCTTGTCGTGGCAGCTCGTCCGCGGCACCTCGATCCCCGCATCCGCGTCTTCCACGGGCTCATAATCTTCGGCCGGCTCTTCTTCGGGCAGAGGGGCGGGCGGCGGCGCTGGCTTCGGGGAGGTGCGGACCGGCCGGGTCGCCGGTGGCGGCGGCTGCGGGGTGTTGTCCAGACTCTGCGCGCCCGCCGCAGAAGCGAGCCCTGTCACGAGCGTCAGGGCGATGGCAGGGGCGGGAAGGCGCATTGGGAGGCGTTTGAACCGAGCGGCTATAGCCGTGGCCTAGTTAGGGGTCAAGGTTTTCCTTGGTTTTCAAGGGTTTGGCCGCTATCGGCCGCGTCGGCGCCGGACCCCGGGGACCCCTCCGAGGCGCGTCGCTCATCCGATTCGATCTGACCATCGCGCATCACCACCTCGCGAGGCATCATCGCGGCGAAGTCTCGGCTGTGGGTGACGATGAGGAACGTCGTCTGGTGTCGTCGGTTGATCTCGAAGAACAGCCGGTGGACGGCCGCGCTGCTCGCGCTGTCGAGGTTGCCCGTGGGCTCGTCCGCCAACACGAGCTTTGGCTCCATGAGAAGGGCTCGGGCGAGCGCCACGCGCTGCTGTTCGCCCCCCGACAGCTCGCCGGGCCGGTGGGTGAGCCTGTGGGAAAGCCCCACCTCGTCGAGAAGCGTTCGCGCCCGATCTTCGAAGCGGCGACCCCCCTGTATCAGCCCGGGCATCATCACGTTCTCGAGGGCGGTGAACTCGGGGAGCAGATGGTGAAACTGGAAGACAAAACCGATACTTCGGTTCCGAAACTCGGCCAAATCCGAGGCTCCCAACTCGGTGACGTCGCGGCCCTCGTAGTGGATCTTCCCATGGGTTGGCAGATCGAGGGTCCCAATGAGATGCAAGAGCGTGCTCTTGCCCGCGCCCGACGCCCCCACGATGGTCAGCATCTCCCCGGACTCGATCGCGAGATCGATCCCCCGGAGCACTTCGAGCGACTGACCGTCGTGTTCGAAGGTCTTGGTCACGTTTTCGACGCTGACGAGTGGTTCGGGCATCGCCTTAGTCGTACCGAAGCGCGTCCACCGGGCGTACGCGACTCGCCTGATACGCGGGAAACAACGTTGCGGCCAGGCATACCACCACGGTTGCTGCGCCGACCAGGGCGAACTCGGTCGGGTCGAGTTTCACAGGGAGCTTGTCGATGTAGTACACCTCCGGATTCATCCGAATTCCAAAGTGTTCGGCGGCGAATGTCAGGACGAACCCAAGGCCAAGGCCCAAGAGGCCGCCGGCGGCGCCGATGAGAAGGCCTTCGAGAACGAAGATCCGGATCACCCCACGTGCAGACGTTCCCATCGCCTTGAGGATACCGACCTCGCGGCGTTTCTCCTGAACCAGCAAGGTGAGCGTCCCGAAGACCGAGAACCCCGCGATCAGGATCGCGATCCCGAGGGTGATGAACATGGCCAGCTTTTCGAGGGCCAGGGCACCGAAGAGCTGCTGATTGAGCGTTTTCCAGTCGCGGACACGAAGTTCGCCGTTGCCAAGCGAGGTGGCGAGCGAAGCGGCGAGCGCCGGGGCCTGGTCCACGTCATCGACTTTGACCTCCAAGCCCGAGACCCCCTCGCCCGCGTTCAGGAACCGTTGGGCCACGGGGAGCGACACATAGGCGTGCTTCATGTCGTACTCGTACATCCCACTGTAGAAGATGCCGGCGATCCGGAACGGCTTGGTGCGGGGGACGGGGCCGGTGGGGCCGAGCTCCCCGCGAGGTGACACGATCGTGACGCGGTCGCCGACGACGAGGCGTAGCGCGCGCGCGAGCTCCTGACCGACGATGAGGCCGGGCATCGCGTCCGAACCCTCGGCTTTCGCCTGCTCGGACGCCTTGTCGGGCGGCGCTTTGTCGTCTTTGAGCGCTTCGAGCATCGCGTCTATGGCGCCCCCTTTTTCCCTTTCGCTCCCCTGGCCCGGCTCGTCCTCGGGTTCGAGGATCCGCTCCGGGTGGTTTAGGTAGTCGAGCTTGCCGTGGGTCATGTTCCGACCGAGGTCGGTCACGTCGCTGACCGAAGTCGCATCGATTCCCCTGAGCACGGCGCCGGCCCGACTCGAGAGGCTCGACACCATGACTTGGGTTTCGAGGTAGGGGGTTGCAGCACGGACGCCTTGGGTCTCCCGGGCCTTGTCGAGGATGGGTTGCCAGTCGTCGATCTGCGCGAACGCCCGGTCGACGACGATGTGCGCATGATTCCCGAGAATCTTTTTCTTCAGGTCCGCCCGGAACCCACCCATGACACTGAGGACCGAGATGAGCATGCAGGACGAGACCGCGACGGCGAGGACCGAAAGGGTGCCGCTGGCGGCCAAGAACCCGGTTTTCTTCGCGCGGAGGTGACGCGCCGCGACCATCGAGCGAAACCCGATGCGCTCGAACAGCGACAGGAGCGGACCGACGCTGCGCAGCGCGAGCCGCGTGGCGAATAGGGTGGTGACCACGACCCGAACGACCGCACCGGCGAGGCTCCCGCTCTGACCTTCGACCGGAGCGAGGGGGAGGGCGAGCGAGACCGTGACGAAGAGGCCCGCGATGACGATGTCGAAAACGCGCCAGAACTGTTCGCGACGATCGGCGGAGACGAGAAACCAACACGAGGAGCCCAAGACGGCGAGCAGTCCGAGGGTGACCCACTGAAGGGTCGAGGTCGCCTCGTAGAGCCCTCGGAGCCACTCGAGCTCGAGGGTCGGGTAGGCGAGGTGCGTGAGTCCGAACAGCAGACTCGCCACGGTGCCTCCAAGGACGTGTCCACGCGCGGCGAACGCCGCCCACAGGATAATCCCGACCGAGACCGACGTGAGGAGGGCGTGAAGCACACCGGTCGTGGCGAGGCCGAGCACCCGCGCCCTGCCTCGGGCTCCTCGCTGGAGTGCGCGCGCGCGGCCGAGGACGGCGAAGCTCAAGAGCAAGAGGACCAACTGTAGCGTCGTCCAGCCGATGACCAGTCGCACCCACAAGAGATCGTCAAGCAGCGAGACCTGAAACCAGAGGGCGCTCATCCCGAGGAACGCGACCACCGCGACCGACTGCACCAACGCAATCGCGCAAAGGCCGGCGGCCCAGAAACCGAGTGGGCGCGGGGTTGTCATTCGACTTCCGGCCGCAACAAGGGGAACAGCAGGACGTCTCGAATCGAGGGTTGGTTGCACAAGAGCATCACCAAGCGGTCGACGCCGAGGCCGAAGCCCGCGGCCGGCGGCATCCCGTGCGACAGCGCCCGAATGTAGTCGGCATCGAAGTCCATCGCCTCCTCGTCGCCGCGTTCCCGATTGCGAAGCTGGGCTTCGAACCTCGCGGCCTGGTCGTCCGGGTCGTTCAGTTCGCTGAAGGCGTTGCTGATCTCGCGCCCATCGACGAAGAGTTCGAAGCGGTCGACGAAGCTCGGGTCGTCGTCGTTGCGGCGCGCGAGTGGGGAGACTTCGAAGGGGTACTCCGTGATGAACACCGGCACCGACTGGGAGCCGTCCGAAGTGCGATAGAGCGCCGGGAGGTCTGGCTCGACCAAGAGCTCGTAGACGGCGAAGATACGCTCTCCGTGGGTCTCGCACTGGCCGAGTTGTTTTTGCGCTGCGGGCTCGAGCTTGGGTGCCATGGCCTTGCAGCCTGCTTCGAAGGAGCTTGGGTCGCGGACGGCATCGGGGCTGAGCGCGTTCGTCCATGGGGTTTCGGGAACCCCCCCTTGGCCGGCGCGCGAAAGGCGCTCGGCGATCGCATCCCTCATCGTCACTCTTTTCCAGTCCGCACGAAGATCGAACGTCCGGCCTTCGGTTAAGCTTCCGAAGCGCGACCGGAGGTCAGCGTCCACGGCGCGCACCATGTCGACCGTGAGGTCCATCAGGTCCTCGTACGTCGCGTAGGCCATGTAGAACTCGAGGATGGTGAACTCGGGGTTGTGCTTGGTGCTGATGCCCTCGTTGCGAAACGCGCGACCGAGTTCGTAGACTCGGTCAAAGCCGCCGACGAGGAGGCGCTTGAGGTAGAGCTCCGGCGCGATTCGAAGGATGAGCGAAAGGTCGAGGGCGTTGTGGTGGGTATCGAACGGTTTCGCCGTCGCGCCGCCACGGATGGCGTGCAGTAGAGGGGTTTCCACTTCGAGGAACCCGAGGACGTCGAGGAAGCGCCGAAGCGATCGCACGACGACGCTTCGGGCTCGGAAGACGTCGGCCACCGCCGGGTTGGCAAACAGGTCGACGTACCGCTCTCGATAGCGCTTCTCCACGTCCTTCAAGCCGTGCCACTTGGCGGGCGGCGGGAGCAGCGCCTTGCCGAGATGCTGGTAGGTTCGCGCGCTGACCGCGAGTGCGCCGGTCTTGGTTCGGATCGCGGGGCCGGTGATCGCGACATGGTCGGCGAGGTCGACCAACTTGAGTACTGCGGCCTCTTCGTCGTCGAGCTTGTCGGGGCGCACGAGCGCCTGGGCGTCACCATGCGGGGTGCGAATCACGAGGAAGGGCCCGCGCTTGGCGACGACGCGCCCAAAGAGCGGCACGTGGGGGGCGTCCCCTGGGAGCTCGTCTTCGAGGGGGAGCTCGGCGCAACCTGCTTCGTCTGCCGCGAGCACGACGAGTCGGCGGCGTTGATCCTCGAGCTCGGGGTTGGTTCGAAACGAGTTGGGGTAAGGGAGTACGCCGAGCGCGCCGAGGCGCTCGGCTTTGTCGAGTCGGGTTTTTCGAAGCTCGTCTTCGGTCGCCATGAGGTTCCTCGTTCAGCCGTCCGCGTCCGCGTCGGCCGCCTTCTTCCGCGCTTGCTGCTTGTCGGCGTTCATCAACAAGTAGGTTTCGATGAACTCGTCGAGCTCCCCATCGAGCACGGCATCGGCGTTCGTCGCTTTGTGGTCGGTCCGTTCGTCCTTGACCATCGTGTACGGCTGCAGCGTGTAGGTACGTACCTGTGAACCAAACGCAATGTCGGCTCGGTCCCCGAGGAAGGCCTCTTCGAACGCTTCTTCACGTTCCCGACGCGCCTTCTCGAACAGAAGCCCCCGTAGCATCTTCATGGCCGTGTCTCGGTTCTGGTGCTGGCTGCGCTCCGCCTCGCATCGAACGGTGAAGCCGGTTGGGACGTGCTTGATTCGAACCGCCGATTCGGTTCGGTTGACGTGCTGGCCGCCGGCCCCCCCGGACCGCATCGTGCTGACCTCGAGGTCCTCGTCGCGAATTTCGATCTCGCCTTCGGTAAGCTCATCGTCGAGGTCTGGAACGACGCTGACCCCAGCAAAAGAAGTGTGGCGCCGCTTGTTGGCATCGAAGGGGCTGATTCGAATCAACCGGTGAACCCCGTTTTCGGCCCGTAGGTACCCGTAGGCGTTGGGTCCCCGCGCCACAAACGTGGCGTCTTTGATGCCGGCTTCGTCTCCGGGCTGCTTGCTGAGGAGCTCGGTCTTGTAGCCGCGCCGCTCGCACCAACGGAGGTACATGCGAAGTAGAATCTCCGCCCAGTCTTGGGCTTCGGTCCCTCCTGCGCCTGGGTTGATCGTCACGATCGCGTCGGTGTCGTCGTCGGATGTCAGCATCCGCTTCAGCTCGAGGCCGCGTACTTCTTGGCCGACCTCGGACAACTGTCCGCCCACTTCCTCGACCACACCCTCGTCCCCCTCGTCGGCCGCCAGCTCCAACAAGTCGATCAGGTCTCGAATTTCGCGGTCTACTCGCTGGAATTCCTTGAGTGTTTCCTCAGCCGTCGAGCGCTCACGCATCAGCTTCTGGGCCCTGTCCTGGTCGTCCCAGAACCCTTCCGCGAGGCTGGCGTGTGTTAGCCGATCGACGGTGTGACCCAGGCCCTCGAGGTCAAAGATACCTCCCCAGCGCATCCATGCGCTGTGCGAGGTCTTGGAGTTGCTCTCGACATTCCCCGGGGGTCATCTCTCAGGCCGCGGACTAACCCGCCCCTCGACCCATGTCAAAAGCCCCGACAGGAAGACGGCCCGTTTTCGATCCGGGGTACGGATTTGGGCTTGTGTTGGTGGGCCGTTTCCGCTTCACTCTCGCGCCATGGTGGCGGCAAAGCTGATCCGATGGACCGTGCTCGCGTGGATTGTGTCGTCGCTGTTTGCCTGCGACACCGCGAAGTTCGCCGCCGACTCGACCTCGGGGCTCTTCCAGCGCGCCGCGCCGGCCATCGAGCAGTACTGGGACTACGATACGGCTGGCGCCGCATTTCCGGCGAGCATCATTCAGCTCGAAGGCATTCTGCGGGTCGTTCCCGACAACGAGGTCGTCGTGATGTCGACCATCGGGGCGTACGTGGGCTATGGCAACGGTTGGATCGAAGACCGCGTCGAGGTCGCCGACTCCGAGGACCAGTGGGAGGAAGCCGAGGCGCTTCGTGCGCGCGCGCTCATCATGTACGAGCGCGCATGGGACCTCTCGAAGCATCTGATGCGGCTACGGGGCGAAGACTTCGACGAGGCGCTCACCAAAGGTCCCGACGCCCTCGACGAGTGGCTCCACACGTACCTGTCGGAGTCCGCCGACGCGCCGCTGGCGTTTTGGGCGGGGGCTTCGCTCGGTGCGCGTATCAACATGGGCATGGAGGACATGGATACCGTCGCGGATCTTCCGCTCGCCAAAGTCTTCCTCGCGCATTCGGTCGAGCTCGACCCGGACTGGCTCTTCATGACGCCGATGATGACGTTGGGCGTCCTGGCCGCATCGGAGTTTCCGCCCGACATGGACCGCGCGAAGTCGATCTTTGATGTCGTCCTCGAGGGCACCGAGCGCCGCAACTTGATGGTGCAGTTGAATATGGCGCGGTACTACGCGGTCAACAAGGGAGACTCGAAGCTCTTCAGGGACCTCCTCAACGAGGTGCTCGATGCGGGGGACGTCCTGCCCGAGGCGCGACTCTCCAACGTCATTGCGAGGCGACGAGCGGAGCGCTACCTAGACCAAATAGAATACTTCTTCAGTGACCTCAGCGAGTAATCCATGTCGAGATTGAGAGTTGCGTTCCTGGCGACGGTGGTCGCTGGGGCTTTCATGTTGCCGGGTACCGTGACCTCGCCGCCCACCGCGAGTGCCGAGGCGGCGACCGTGATCCGGTTCGCTTCGCTGGCGCCGGCGGGCTCGGCCTTCATGAAGGTCATGAAGGCTTGGAACCGAAGCCTCAAGCAGCAGACCAGCAACCGCGTCGAGCTTCGCTTCTACTCGGGAGGCAGCCAGGGCGATGAGCGTGACTTCATCCGCAAGGTTCGTGCCGGGCAGATGGACGCCGCAGGCGTCACCACGACGGGTCTCGGCATGGTTGCGCGGCCGGTGCTCGTGCTCACGGCCCCAGGGCTGATCACGGAGTACGACCAACTCGAGCGGGCCCGGACCGAACTCAACGATCGGTTCTCGAAATTGTTTGCCGACGCGGGGTTTCAGCTCTTGGCGTGGGGCGAAGCTGGCAAGAACCGCATCTTCTCGGTCAATGCGTTCGCCGCGCCTGAAGACCTCAAGTCTGGCCGCCCGTGGGCCTGGAAAGATGATCCGGTGTTCGCCGAATTCGTGAGCGTGATCGGCGCCAACCCGGTTCGACTCGGCGTGCCGGAGGTCTACCCGGGGCTCCAAACCCGCATGATCGACATCGTGCCTGCGTCCGCGATCGGAGCGGTGGCCCTTCAGTGGTACACGCGGCTCAAGTACATGGCCAAGGACAACTTCGGGATCATCGTCGGCGGATCGATCATCAAACAAGAGAAGTTCGACCAGCTTTCCGAGGAAGACCAGAAGGCGCTCCTCGAGACGAGCGAGAGGGCCGCGCGCGCGCTCGATACCATCGCACGCCGCGACGACGATCGCGCCTATCGCTCGATGGTGAGTCGAGGCGTCGTCGAGGTTGACACGTCAGCGCACCAGGCCAAATGGGACTCGGTCGCCGCCCAGACCCGCAAGAACCTGACCGGGCGGGTGTACAGCAAGAGCCTTCTCGATTCGGTCCAAGCGGTCGTCGCCAACAAGTAGCCAGCGGCGGCTAGAGGTAGGCGCCGCCGTGGACGTCGATCGTCTCGCCGGTGAAGTAGTCGCAGTCGAAGATGAACTTGACCGCGCGCCAGATGTCTTCGGGCTGAGCCATGCGGCCGAGCGGGATCGAGGCGCGCATCACCTCGAGCGCCTTTTGGTTCATCCCAGCCGTCATTGGGGTTTCGACAGCGCCGGGCGCGACCGATGCGACCCGGATGCCAAACGGGGAGAACTCCTTCATCCACGTGCGAGTATTGGCAGCCAACGAGGCCTTCGCGGCGGTGTAGTTGGTCTGGCCGCGGTTGCCGTGGCGCGCGACCGACGAGATGTTCACGATCACCCCGGGGTCCCCTTGCTCGACCATGTGCGCGACAACCTCCTGCACCATCATGACGGCGCCAGTGAGATTGATCGCGATGACGGCATCCCAGTTTTCGCGGGACATGCGCTTAATGGCGCCGGTGCTTCGACTCTTGCCGACGAGCAAGGCGTCGCGAATGATGCCTGCGTTGTTGATCAGGCCGTTCAAGCCACCCATCTCGGCGGCCGCCCATGGCACGAACGCGGCGATGTCGTCTTGATCGGCCACGTCGAGGCGACGACGATGGATACCGTCGGGTAGGGCAGACAGGGCATCCTCGTTGACGTCGCCAACTGCGACTTGGGCTCCCGCTTCGTGAAGGCGTGTGGCGAAGTGCTCACCGAGGCCAGAGGCGCCGCCGGTGACGATGACTTTGAGTTGATCGAGTTCCATGGCGTGGCTTCCTACCCGGTCTCCCGGTTGCGGTGCAAGCGGACCGCTCGACCCCGCTTACTCTGAGGTCAGCGGAGCCTAGAAGGTTCCGCCCGCACTCACGCCGCCCCCACCGCGCCACATGGCTGGCGCGATACGGACGTTGAACTTGCTGGCCTTCGAGCCGACCCTCTTCTGTTGATACGCTTTCCAGGCTTTCTCGGTCGGGGTCGGTCGATAGGAGAGCACCATCGCGGCGACGCCCGTACCGATGAAGATACCGCCCACGATGTAGGCGGTGCGGCGATCGCGGGCGTTGCTCGCGTCTGGGATCGGCGCCGTGCCCATCACAATCGCACCCGCGATCGCGTGGGTGAGCCCGTTCCATCGCACGAGAAGCCGTTCGCCATTTCGCGTTTCGGCAGACGCTTGCAGTTCGCCTTCGATCCTCGCCAACTCGAGTTCGCCGATTCCGCCGTCCTTGAGTTTCTCCCAGCGGGCGAGCCGCCGCTTTTCGTGCGAGATGCGCGTCGCCGCGAAGATGCCCGTGGTGAGGTCGGCCGCCCCCAAAGTCATGAACATGATCCCGAGGCCTCGTGTGAAGTCGTCCTGTGGGGTGTTCTCGATCAGGCGCCATCCCCCGATGCCAAGCAGGATCACACCGCCCATGATGCCGGCCGCCGCCGCGAACTTCTGCTCACGGACCTGCTCCGTGGTGGCCTGGATCAAGAGGGCGTCGAGCAGCTGCGCGTTCGCGAGCAGATCCGGATCGGCGGTCACTGCAGGCGGGTCTACCGGATCCGGGGCAGGGATCCCGGCAGTCTCGGGGGGTACCCCAGCTGGTGGCGAGCCGAGCTCCTCCATCTCCTCTTCCTGCGGCACCATGTCCTGGGCGCAGGCGCTCTTCGAGGGCAGCGCGGCCACCAAGAGGAAGAACGAAAGGCTCCAGGCCGCGGTGTCGCGCATCAGTGGCGTGGAATACCAGTCGAGGACGGGTATGGCTACCGCAAACCGCGTGGTAGCGTTCGCGACCGATGGGACGTGTTCTCCTTCGGTTGATGGTCGGTTTGTTGGTTATCGCCGCGATCATCGCGGTGGTTCTCAAGATGCGCTACGGCGGTGGCGACCCGTACCCAGACCTGAGTGGTGATCCCGTCTTTGGGCGAGATGCGCTCGAAGTCGTCGTCACGAGCCCGGAGCCAATCGGCAACCTGGCCGTCGCCGCGGACGGACGCCTGTTCTTCACGATCCACCCCGAGAGCCGTCCCGCGGGCGCGAAGCTCCTCGAGTGGGTCGACGGCGCCGCCAAACCGTTTCCTTCGGAAGCGGCGCAAGCCATGCTGGAGACCCCGCTTGGGGTCGCGGTCGACCAGCAGAACCGTTTGTGGGTGATCGATCACGGTAACCACGCCACCGGCCAAGCGAAGCTGCTCGCGTTCGATCTCGACACGGGGGCCGTGGTGCACGAGCATGCGTTTGATTCCGGCGTGGCCGAGCTCGGCTCGTTTCTCCAAGACCTACAGGTCGATTCGACGGGCACCCACGTCTACATCGCCGACGTGAGCTTCTGGCGGCAGAACGCGGGGCTCGTCGTCTACGACGTCGTGTCAGGCGAAGCGAGACGCGTGCTCGAGTCGGACCCATCGGTGTCCCCGCAGGACTGGCTGATTCGCAATCCGACCAAAGACATGGCGTTCTTCGGGGGGCTCGTCGTGCTCAAGCCCGGCGTCGATGGGATCGCGATCGATCGGCAAGACGAGTGGGTCTACTACGGCGCGATGACACACGACACGATGTACCGCGTGAAGACCGCGGACTTGCTCGATGCGTCGCTGAGTCCAGGGGCGCTGTCGGCTCGGGTGCAAGAGGTTGGCCAGAAGCCGCTCAACGACGGCCTCAGCACCGACAATGAGGGGAACGTCTTGATCACCGACGTCGAACACTCGGCTGTCATTCGGATGAGCCCGGATGGCGAGCTCACGACGCTGGTCAAGGACGATCGAATCCGCTGGGCCGATGCGCTCAGTTACGGCCCCGACGGATGGCTCTACGTCGCGGACAGCGCCATCCCCGACCAGATGCTGCAACCGAAGTCTCACATCGAGGCGGTTGCCCCCTACTACATCTTCCGTTTCAAACCCGGGATCGACGGTGTTGCGGGGCAGTAGCGGAAAGGCGGATCAGCGTTTTCGGCGATAGGCGCTCGCCCTGTCGTGCAGTGCGCCGAGTCGATCGTAGAAGCGTTGCGGGGCCAGGCGCTTGAGACGCCACGCGTTGCGTCCGTCGGCCATCGGTTGAACGTACAGCTGACGATTGTCGAGCGCATCGACTGCGGCCTTGGCGACGTCGGGGGCTTGCACCTTCGAGCGCTCCATCCATTTGCGGATCTGGGCTTCTTGGCCGTCGACCGACGCGCCGCGCCCGCCGTTGACGATGTTGGTGAGGAAGAAGGTCGGACAAAGGACCGAGACGTGGATCCCCGCACTGCGAAACTCGGCGTACAGGGTCTCGCTCAACGAGACGACACCCGCCTTGGTGACGTTGTATGCGGACATGCCCGGCGGAGAGAGCAGGCCGGCTGCCGACGCGACGTTCAGGATGTAACCGCGTCCTTTGCCGCGCATCTTGGGAATGGCCGCCTGACATCCGTAGATGACGCCCCAAAGATTGATGTCGACGACCCACCGCCAATCGTCCATCGAGATTTCGCCAAAGGGCCCTCCAACAGCCACCCCGGCGTTGTTGCACACGATGTCGACGCCCCCGAGTCGCGCTTCGGCTTCGTTCATCAGGGCGAATACCTGCTGGCGGTCGGTGACGTCGCAGGCGATGACTTCGGCGCGCGCCCCTCGTCCGCGGACGAGCTCGGCTGTCTCCTCGGCGGTGTCGAGCTGGATGTCGGAGATGGCGAGCGATGCGCCGCGGCCTGCGAGTTCGAGCGCCAGGTTGCGTCCGAGCCCGCTGCCCGCGCCGGTGACGACTGCATGAAGGGGGGTTGGCAATGGCATCGCCCGAGCGAAGCGCCGATCGCGCCCGCGGTCAAGGTGCTTGCTTTCGGGTCCATTCATGAGGGAAGGTTCCGACACCATGAGCGAGGAACGCGTACGTAGTTTTTGGGGCTGGGGGTGGGAGGACAAGTTCCCAGACGCGCAGATACGAAAGGAGCGGGGCGCCCATGCTCAGATGCTCCTCGGCTTCGGGCCGGACCGCTGCGACGATCCGCCGCGATTGCGAGACATCGCGCTCGAGCCTGCGCGCGTGGCGGCGCCGGACACCTTGGCGTCGTTCATCACGGCCGAGCACGAGCCGAGAGTTCGTCACACGTACGGCAAGAACTACCGCGATGTGGTGCGGGGGTTTCGCGGCGACTTCTCGAGCGCGCCGGACTTGGTCGCGATGCCCGAGAGCGAGTCCGACGTGGAGGCGGTGCTGGACTGGGCGAGTCGCGCCGGCGTGGTCGTGGTGCCGTACGGTGGCGGAACGAGCGTGGTGGGCGGCATTGAGGGAGAAACGGGAGAGGGGCATCGCGGGGTGTTGAGCCTCGACCTCGGTCGCCTGAACCGAGTGCTCGAGGTCGAGCGGAGCTCGATGTCGGCCCGGATCCAGGCCGGCGTGCTCGGGCCCTCACTCGAGGCACAGCTTGGCGAACAAGGGCTGACACTTCGGCACTTTCCACAGTCGTTCGAGTTCTCGACCCTCGGTGGTTGGATTGCGACCCGTGCGGGCGGGCACTTCGCCACGGTGTATACCCACATCGACGAGCTGGTGCAGTCGACGCGGATGGTGACGCCGCGCGGCGTGTTCGAGTCGCGGAGGCTCCCGGGCTCGGGTGCGGGACCAAGCCCAGACAGGATGGTGCTCGGGTCCGAGGGGACGCTCGGCGTCATCACCGAGGCTTGGATGCGCGTGCGGCCAAGGCCTGACGCCAAGGCCACCGCCACCGCCCACTTTCAAGACTTCGAGCGCGCGGTTGGCGCCGTGCGCGCCCTGTCGCAGTCAGGGCTTTTCCCGTCGAACTGCAGGCTTCTCGACAAGCGTGAGGCCGCGCTCAACGGAGTCACGGCGGATGGGAGCCACGTGTTGATCGTTGCCTTTGAGGCTGCCGGGCGATCGGTTCGGCACGCCATCGATCAGGCGGTTGAGCTCGTGGCCGACCATGGAGGCGAGGTCCCGCGGGGTGTGGCCGTCAAGGAGCCTCGCACCGCGGACCCTCACGCCAGCGTCGGTGGCGCGGCGACCTGGCGCGACGCGTTCATCGATGCCCCCTATCTGCTCAACATCATGGCGAGCATGGGCATGGTCGTCGACACGTTCGAGACCGCGTGCACCTGGGACAACTTCGAGCGGCTTCACGCGGGCGTCGTCCGCGAGGTCCGACAAACGATGAAGGACGTGTGTGGCCAAGGCTTCATCAGCTGCCGTTTCACGCACGTCTATCCCGACGGCCCGGCTCCCTACTTCACGTTTGTCGCGCCCGGTCGATTCGGGCACGAGGCCGAGCAATGGATGACGATCAAAGAGGCGGCGTCTCGCGCGGTCATCGAACATGGGGGCACCATTACCCATCATCATGCGGTCGGTCGCGTTCACCGTCCTTGGTACGAGGCCCAGCGCCCTGAACCGTGGGGGGATGTGTTGCGGGCGGTCAAGGGGGCGCTCGACCCGGCCGGCGTCATGAACCCAGGGGTTCTCATTCGAGCCTGATCGTTCGGAGTTGGTGTCCTCGGGCGCGAACGAAAGAAGGCGTCCCGAGGGACGCCTTCTTTACGATCGTAGTGTGCCTGGCTTCGGGCGTTGCCCGAACGGCGCTACTTTTTCTTGCCCTTGCCTTTGTTCTTGCTCGAGCCCTTACCGTCGCTGGTGGCGCCGTTGCCCTTGGCTTTGCCTTTGCTGCTTCCGCCGGAGCTGGACTTCTTGCCTTTGCCATCGCTCATGGCGCCGTTGCCCTTGGCCTTGCCCTTGCTGCTTGCGCCGGAGCCGGACTTCTTGCCCTTGCCGTCGCTCATGGCGCCGTTGCCGCTGACCTTACCGCCACCGCTGCCGCTCATGCCCTTGCTGCCGCCGGACTTGCTGGAGCCGCCGCTGTAGCCGCCGCCGCTGTAACCGCTCGACTTGCCGGACTTGCCGCCACTGCTGTATCCACCGGACTTGCCGCTGCCGCCGGACTTGCCGCCACCGCTGTAGCCGCCGCCGGACTTGCCTGAGCCGCCGGACTTGCCGGACTTGCCGGACTTGCCCGACTTGCCGGACTTGCCGCCGGACTTACCGGACTTGCCGCCACCGCTGTAGCCGCCGCCGGACTTGCCGGACTTGCCGCCACCGCTGTAGCCGCCGCCGGACTTGCCTGAGCCGCCGGACTTGCCGCCACCGCTGTAGCCGCCGCCGGACTTGCCTGAGCCGCCGGACTTGCCGGACTTGCCCGATCCACCGGACTTACCGGACTTGCCCGATCCACCAGACTTGCCGGACTTGCCTGAGCCGCCGGACTTGCCCGATCCGCTGGAGCTGCCGCCGCCGGCGCTGCTTCCGCCGCCTGAGCTGGAACCGCTGCCAGCGCTGCTTCCACCGCCACTGCTGGCGCCGCCGCCCGTTGAGCTTCCGCCGCCGCTGCTTGAGCCGCCCCCAGTCGAGCTTCCGCCACCGGTGCTGGAGCCGCCCCCGGTTGAGCTTCCGCCACCGGTGCTGCTTCCGCCGCCTGAGCTGGAACCGCCACCGGTGCTGCTTCCGCCGCCTGAGCTGGAACCGCCACCGGTGCTGGAGCCGCCCCCGGTTGAGCTTCCGCCACCGGTGCTGCTTCCGCCGCCTGAGCTGGAACCGCCGCCGGCGCTGCTTCCCCCGCCTGAGCTGGAACCGCCGCCCGCCGAGCCATCGTTGACAGCTCCGCCACTGGAGCTTCCGCCGCCGCTACTCGATCCGCTGCTCGATCCGCTGCCGCCACCCGACGTGCCGCTCGAAGCGCCTCCACTCGAACCCCCAGATGGTGCCGAACCGCTCTGCGGTGCGCTTCCATTCACCCGGTTGCTCAGATCATCTGACAACACATACATCGAGAACGGGCTTGCGTTGGCCTCCATGAGCCCCCAGGCGCTCACCGCCGTCGCAAGCACGACTCCAAAAGTCCAACGTAATGCCTTCATCGATTCCGTGCCC
>JBCCHE010000071.1:0-19596 GCA_039028875.1 Myxococcota bacterium
CGTCGCGCGCGACTCCCCTCAACTCCCAAGGAGCCTGGCGAAGAAGATGTCGGAGACCAACAAAGACCTGTTCGAACTCGGTGAGATTCCCCCCCTCGGTCACGTACCGGACAAGATGTATGCCCAGGTGATCCGGCCAGAACGCTTCGGCGAACCCAACAAGGCCTTCGGGGTCGAGGTCGTGGCGACACCGAAGGACCTGCGGCCCGACGAGGTGCTCGTCTACGTGATGGCGGCTGGCGTCAATTACAACAACGTGTGGGCTGGGCTCGGCACACCGATCGACGTCACGAAGAACCGCCCGAAAGACCCGTGGTTTCCAGACCCGTCTGGATTCCACATCGGCGGCAGCGATGCGTCAGGCGTTGTGTGGGCCGTGGGCAGCGAGGTCGTGGACTTGAAGGTCGGTGACACCGTGGTGATGCACTGCGGGCAATGGCGCCGCGAAGATCCGCGCGTGAGTGGTGGCGGCGATCCGATGTACTCCTCGAGCTTCCGCATTTGGGGCTACGAGACGAGCTGGGGGAGCTTTGCTCAGTTCACCAAGGTTCAGGCCCACCAGTGTCTCCCGAAACCGGAGGGGCTGAGCTGGGAAGCGGCCGCGGCGTACATGCTCGTTGGGGCCACCGCCTATCGCATGTTGACGGGTTGGTCGCCGAACATCGTCCGTCCCGGCGATGTGGTGCTCGTTTGGGGTGGTGCCGGCGGGCTCGGGTCCATGGCGATTCAGCTGGTACGTGAGCTAGGCGGGACATCGGTTGCAGTTGTCTCGTCGGAGGACAAGTTCGAGTTCTGCGAGAAGCTCGGCGCAAAGGGCTGCATCAACCGCAAAGACTTCAACCACTGGGGGCTCCTCCCCGACTGGAAGGATCAGGAGGCACAGGCCGCCTGGCTCAAGGAGGCGCGTCGCTTCGGCAAGGCGCTCTGGGAAATCGTCGGGGAACGCAAGAGTCCGGCCATCGTATTCGAGCACCCCGGCCAGAACACGGTGCCCACGTCGACCTTTGTCTGCGACACCGGCGGCATGGTGGTGATCTGTGCTGGTACCACCGGCTTCAACGCCATGACCGATTTGCGCTACTTGTGGATGCGCCAGAAGCGCCTGCAGGGCTCGCACTTCGCAAACGACCAGCAATCGGCCGAGTTCAACCAGTTCGTCGTGCAAGGACGCATCGATCCCTGCCTCACCCAGACGTTCGACTTCGCGGGTATTCCGACCGCGCACCAGTTGATGTACGAGAACCGCCACGGCCACGGAAACATGGCCTGCCTCGTCAACGCCACAGACCGCGGCCTCGGCAAAGACAACTCGTTTCGGTAGGGATCGTCTACGGGGCCCGCTTTCGGCTGGCGCCCCGTTGCAATCTCGTCGCGCGCGTTGAACATTTCTGTCTCAGCCCGCGATGAAACGATCCGTCCTTGCCTCGATCTTCATCGTGAAGGTCCTGTTCGCCGTCCCGGCGTCCGCCGCTGCCCAACTGGATCAAGATTTTGCCATGTGGGGCGCGCTCTTCTTCACAGGTCAACTCGACGAGCGGAGCCCGAGCATTGCGTTCTGGTTTGATGCCCAGGCGCGGCAGAACGATCGGAGCACCGCGCAAGTACTCCGACCGGCGCTCGGCGTGACGCTGTCGTCGTGGGCGTCGCTATGGCTCGGCTACGCGTCCCTTCTCACGTGGTTCGACGGCCCGGACCAGCGGACCACCGAGAACCGGCTCTTCGAGCAGTTGATTCTCAAGTACCGAAAGCATGGCGTCTTGTTGATGTCGCGAACGCGTGCGGAGCAACGATGGCTGAAAGAAGCGCCGGGGACCGCCCACCGTTTTCGAGAGCTCGTGCGTGTCAACTACCGGCCCCGCGAGCGCGTGCCGGCGGGCATCGCGTTCAAGGACGAAGTGTTTTTTCAGGTCGGTGGCGACGCCTGGGCGGCACAGGGGTTCGAGCAGCACCGCGTGTTCTTGGGCCTTGCGATGTACCCCGTGCCCAAGCTGCTTCGCATCGAGGTAGGCTACCTGAACGTCTTCCTGTCGCGCGACACCAACCGGATGTCCCACGTGCTGTCGATCAATTTCTTCCTCTCGTACCCGGGTCGACAGCATTTGTTCTAAGATGACCGGTTGCGGGATCCGATTCGCGGAGTGCAGTCACGCGCCGCTCAGCACGGCTGCACCCTTGTCCACGATTCTTCATTCCGATACGTTCATTGCCAGCTCCGCTCGGTAATTTGGCCGACTGGTGTTCCAACCGCATGGAGAAGTCGTGCCAGGGCGACTAAGTTCCCCCCATGGCTGCACCAGTCCGCGCGTTGTCGGTCGAGGAGTCCACCCGGCTTTCGCCAAACATCATTCGACTTGCGCTCGTTGGCGACTCGCTGGCCGATTTTCCCGAAGGCTTCGAGGGCGGTTATGTAAAACTTCTATTCGACAGGAGGGGCGAGCCGCTACGGAGGGTGGACGGCGACGTTCGTGCCGCGGTTCGGCGCAGCTACACGGTTCGCTCCGTCGACCAGGGCGAGCGGATGCTGCTCCTCGACGCCGCGCTCCACGCGGTCCGTGGTGGCCGTGAGGGTCCAGCCACACGATGGATCGGTCGAGCAAAGCCCGGCGACGAGATAGCCGTGGCCGGCCCGGGTTCCGTCAAACGCCTGTCCGCCGACGCCGATCACGTCGTTGCCATCGCCGATCCCACCTCGCTTCCCGCCTTGGCGGTCAATCTCGAGCGCCTCTCTTCGAACGCGAGGGGCTTCGCCATCGTCGAGGTGCTCTCCGGCCAGGATCGGCAGGACCTGCGGGCACCGGAGGGCGTTTCGGTTCACTGGGTCGTCAACCCGAGTCCGAGCCGCGACCAGTCGCCCTTGGCCGAGGCGCTTCTCGACGCCGAGTGGCCATCCGGCCGGGTCAGCTTCTGGGGTGCTGGAGAGTTCCATGCCATGCGTCTAGTACGCCGCTACCTTCGCGAGCAAAACGTTGCGCGCGACGATCTCTACTGCTCGAGCTACTGGAAGTTGGGCGCCACCGATGAGGAGCACAAACGAGCCAAACGCAAAGAGCAGAGCCCCGGCTAGCGCTGTCGTGCGACGTTGTCCTCGACGCGCAAGCCGTCCTCGTTGGAACGCTGATGCAGGGATGCGCTAGCGCGCTCGGTTATGGGCTTGGCAAATCGTCTGCACGCCTCTACCGTCTGCCCATGGCGGTGAGCGCCCGCAATGTTCTATTCCGCCTGGCCAAGGAAACGACCTGGTCGCAGTTCGTCGACTACGCCTCACCGGCTCTCAGCGACGTGATGCCCCTACGCCAAATCCTCGCACAGGGACGTGAGTTCGTGGGCAACAGTCGAAATCGCAAGCGATTCGCACAGACACGACAGGAGATCGCTTCAGTGGTCAGCAGTCCCGGCCTTGTCATCGCACAGCGGCACGAGCCAGACTTCGCCGGAACGGCGCTTCGCGAGCTGAGTACGGAGGCGAAGCGAGACGCCGGTACACGTATCCTCCAGATCTACTTCGCTCAGCTACTTCGTTCGTCTTCCGCGCTTCTCGACATTCGCGCCGAGGCTTTTCGGTTCACCGAGTCGTCTCAGCTCAGTTGGTCCCCAAGCGCGCTCTATGTGGCGTGGGATTCGGAGTTTGTCGCTGGGCTCCGAGATGTCTATGCCGGGTTCTACCTCGACGACCGTGGTCGCTTCGACCGCGGTCTCGCCGTCCTTGGGCTCGAAGATGCTGAGGACCTTCTTTTGACGCACCTCGGCGACGGGGACCAAAGCCGAGTTCGCTTCACGACGGCCGCGTTTCATGCATCTTTGCACGAGCTGTTCCTTCGGTGCCGAGATCGGCGGATCTCACTTCATCGCAACTTTCTCGCGCTTGGAGTCTACTTGATTTGCTTGTACGACGCGCTCGAGTCGCTGGATTCGGAGTTCGATGTTCGAAGCGCTTTCGAGCAAAGCTACCAAAGCGTCGGCACTGCCGTGCGAGCCTGCTAGTGTCACCTGCCATGATTGAAGAGTCCACCACGCAAGTTGAGCCCAAGGCCATCGAAGCAGAATCACTCTCGAGGCAAGCGCGAATCGATCGTCTTCGGGCGCTCATGGGCCAAGCAGACCCCTCCGTGAGAGAGCTTGCCGTTGGGATTCGTGAGGTGACGAACCGGAACTACGACACCCACGTGATGCCTCTCATACGCCAGCACTGGCCCGCCATGCTTGGGGACCCGTTCGCCGAGAAGATGCGGATCGCCGTCTGCGACCTCTACGCCGCGGCGCCGTATACCGTGCTTTTCTGCGCCCCAACGAAACCACTCTCGGTTGCGCTGATCACGACCCTGGCCAATCGCTTTGCCATTCCCAACCGCGCGCTCGGCCTCGGCGCACGCGCGGGGCTCAACATCCTCGGCCGCGTCGCCCTTTCTGATCAGCACAGGCGCATCGTGCTGATCGCGGCATTCATTGCCGTCGTCGACCACGCCTTCGACCACTGCATGCCGGAGGCCCCGGTCGAACGAGGTCGCAAGCTTCACGCGCTACTCGATGGGCAGTGGGAGCCGGACACGCCGGTCTTGCGGTTGACGCGCGCGATTCAAGTGGAGATGTCTCGAGACCTCCCGGAGCGCGAGCGCGAGCCCTACGCCCGCGCAGTGGTTCGTCTCAAAGACTGGGTCGACTCCGAGGTGGCTGGCATGACGGGAATCGTCGACCCCACCGGGGTCGGGCATCGCCTTGCGGGGGTCGAGGGAACCATCGATGGCTTGCTGTTTCCGGTGCACCACTACGCGGGGGAACAAGCGCGGCCTTGGATGTACGAGGTCTCGTTGTTCGTTCAGATGATGGACGATTACATCGACATCGATACAGACCTTCAGGACGGCCGCATGACGCCGGTGATCTCGGGTGAGTGGACCTTCGATGACATCTCGCGCACTTGGCGCAACACCGTGCGCGGGGTCGAGGCACTCACGCGCGCTGGCGGCCATGACGCTCCGCACTACGTACGCTTCATTCGAGAGGCGTACGTCATGATGTTGGTCGAGATTCTCGAGAAGATGGCTTCGGGTCTTGCCGACTAACGACGCGACATCAGTTGCCTATCCACCGCTCGCGCCGGCAGTTTTCGTCACCGGAAAGGGTGGCGTGGGTAAAACGACCGTGGCCGCAGGTCTTGCTCTCGCGGCGGCGGAGGCCGAAGGGGAGGCGGTTTACGTCGAGTTCGGCGATGCAGCGGCAGGTCGTCGAGTCCTTCGAGACCGCCCCCTTGGTCTCGAGCACGTGACTCTCGATCCGGCGCATGCGGTTGTTCGTGCGGCGGAACCGGTGTTTGGCTCTGCTGCGCTGGCGAAGCTCGCGCTCGACAACTTCGCGTTGCGCCCAGTGATTCGTGCAGCGCCTGCCATTCGCGAGCTCGGGGTCCTCGAGCTCGCGCGCCGTGTCGTTGCAGAGCACCCGGGGAAGCGAGTCGTGTTCGACATGCCGGCAACTGGGCATAGCGTGGCTTGGCTGAAGGTCGCCCGGCAGGGGCGGGAGCTCTTCGAACGGGGGCCGCTTTACGAGGTCTGTTCCCGTATCGAACGCGAGCTCGTATCGGAGGGCATGGCGTCGATCGTGGTCGTGACACTCCCAGAGCGACTCGTGCTTCTGGAGACCCTGGGGCTTTGCGACACGTTGGAAGACGAGGTCGGCCTTCGCGTCGATCGGCTGATCGTCAATCGTGTCCCCGCGGCGCCCCCTCCTGGCATTCTCGACGAGGTCGCAAGCCTAACCGATGGTGCGTTCGCCGAGGCCGCGAAATCATTCGGCGATCTGCTCCGCGTTCGACAGACCGTTCGAGAGCAGGTCATGCACGCGCTGGAAGACACGGTCGCGCGGCAACCCAACGGGCGTGACCGGCCACTCACACTACTTCCGCTCTCGACGAAGGCTCCCAACGGAGCCGTCGCTGCAGAGTGGCTGACCAATGCGGGCGCGACATGAGCCGACCGGAGGTGATCGTCTGTGCTGGCGGCGGTGGCGTGGGCAAGACCACGGCGTCCGCAGCGCTTGCCTTATCTCTTGCGCGCAAGGGCCATCGCGTGCTGATCGTCAGCATCGATCCGGCGCGTCGTCTCGCCGACGCCATGGGGGTTGAGCTCGGGACCTCCGCCCGAGCGCTCTCCGTTGACGTGGGGAGGGGTCAGCTCTTCGGTCTCATGCCGGATCCCGACGACGCACTCCGCACATTCATCGAGGTCCTCTTCGAGGATGAGCCGGATTCGGTCGAACGACTCCTTCAGAACCGACTCTACCTCGCGCTCGAAGCGGCCGTGCCGGGCATCCACGAGATCGTCACCATGACACTCACTTGGCGCGCTTCGGTCGAAAACGAAATCGAAGTCGTGATCATCGACACGGCGCCGTCCCGCAACGCCATCGACTTCATCACGTACCCGAAGCGACTGGCTAAACTACTCGGCGGTCGCGCGGTGGGTTGGATGGCGGCGATGGGTCGGCGGACGAACATGGGCGACGACAACAAGATGGGACGAGTCGAAAAACTGCTCGTTCGCGCGCTGGGGCCCGCTGCACGCGACGTTGCCGGCCTCTTCGCCGAGATGGCGCGGGTGCGCGAGCGGTTCATCATGCTGAACGAGCATACGAGTGAACTGTTGCTCCATCCCGACACGCGATATTTCTTGGTCGCGTCGCCAACGGCAGCGGCTCGCGATGACGTCGATTATCTGATTCGAAAGCTGCGGAGCCTGAAGCGCGAGGCGCGTGCAATCTTCGTCAACTCGGCGTTCGTTCCGCCTCGCCCTTGGATCGAAACGCTGCAGTCCGCCGAAGGGGTGAGCGGGGCTTTCCGCGAAGCCCTCGCCGACCTTCAACGCGAGGAAGCGGTTCGAAACGCGGCGACCGAGCGGATTTCCCGTTCGTTCGAACACAAGCATCCAGAGCTTCAACGGTTGTTACTTCCGCATGTCGAGGCGATCGAGCCTCGCGCGATCGTGCATGCCATTGCCGACCAGTTCGCGGAGAGCGCCATCGTCGCCTTGCCGGACCCACGCCGCTAAGCGCCGCATGCCTTCGTCGTAGCGAACCGTCGGCGCGTAGCCGAGGTCGCGTCTTGCCGCCGAGATGTCGTACCAATGCGATGTCGATAGCTGGCTCACCATGAAACGCGTGACGGGGGGTTCGGACTGCAGTCTCAGGATGTTCCAGATCGACTCGAACACCGTGGCGGCCGCGCGCGCCGTCCGAACCGACACACGTTTCGTAACGGGCGGCAACCCAGCCGCTGCGAGCATGTCGTTCATGAAATCTGGAACGGTGGTGGGTTCGCCTTGGGTCACGAAATAGGCGCGCCCCGCAATCGGCGATTGCGGACTGAGCCGATCGAGTGCCGCCACGTGTGCGAGGACGCAGTTGTCGATGTACGTCGTGTCGATCTTTTGGGGTTCTCCAATGATGGCGACGCGGCCTGCCGTTGCACGGGCTACGAGTCGTGGCAGCGCCGACGTGTCGCCAGGGCCCCAGACCAAGTGTGGCCGAATCGCCACCGTTGCGAGCGATGCGTCGTTGGCGGCGAGAACTTCTTGCTCTGCGAGCGCTTTGGTTGCGGGGTAGTGGGCCTCGAAGGCGGTGGGATAGGGCGCCGACTCATCCACGCCGTCGACCGAGTCGCCGCCATGCACCACGCTTGGCGTGCTCGTGTACACCAGCCGGGCGACGCCGTGATCGCGGCAAGATCGAATCACGTTGCGTGTGCCTTGCACGTTAGTGGCGAAGAAGTCTTCATATCTGCCCCAAAGATCGAAACGTGCCGCAACGTGAAACACGGCGTTGCAGCCCTCGACCGCCGCAGACACCGCGCTCGGATCCGCGAGATCCCCGCGACGAAGGTCGACGCCACGTTCTCGAAGCTCAGGGTAATCGCCGCGACACAACACCCGGACCGACTTGCCCTGGGCGAGCAGTGCGCTGACGATCGATCTGCCGATGAAGCCTCCACCCCCTGTGACGAGTACCGTCATGGTGTCGGGATTGACTCGACCCATGCCGAGAGCTTCTCTCGCCCGATCTTCGCGTTATGACGAATGTCCACCGGAAAGGCCGGGTGCCTCACGAACCGGGTCACTGGGACAAGCATCGCGTTGGATTGGGCCAAAGCCTCTAGCTCTCGCTCGATCTCGGTCCAGCGTCGCGCATCGACGTCGGGTTCGAGCTCCACGCAGAGCGTCGCCGTACGGTTCCCTCCTTGGTGTGACGCTACGAGCGCCGAACGGTAAACGGCGGGATGGGTATCGAAGATCTTCTCGCATTGCACCGTAAATAGCGTCCGATCGGGAAGTTCGACCCGGTGGCTCTTTCGACCGCAAAACCAGATCCGACCGTCGGCGTCTCGCCAGCCGAGGTCCCCCATCCGATGCCAAACCCCGTCATGAGTCACGATCTTTGCCTTGGCGGTGGCTTCCTCGTCGCCGAAGTAGGCTTCGGTCACCATCGGTCCGCGCACTGCGATCTCCCCAACCTCTCCGTCAGGCAGTTCGAGGTCGCTCGAGAGTTCTTCGATGGCGTCATCCGAAATCCGGATGATCTTCACCTCGATATCGGGCACAGGGGTTCCAACACACACGCCGTCTCCCTGTTCCGTCTGCTCCCAGGTGTCTCGGAGGATGTCGCGGCCTGCGACGCAGGCCACGGGGAGTGACTCGGTCGCGCCATAGGGTGGGAACACGTCCGCCGACGGCGACAGCATTCCGTGCCAGCGCCGAAGGGTTGGGCCTGGGAGTGGCGCCCCTGCAGCGATGACCCGTCGAAGTGACGGTAGTCGCGTTCCGTGCTGCTCCCCGTATCGTCCCACCGTATTGAGTAGCGCCGGAGAGCCGAACATCGTCGTGATGCCGAACCGCTGAATGGGATCGATAACGTGTTGCGGATCCACTTGCGCGGGCTTGGTTGGATCCATGTCGGGCAGGATCGTCGTCATCCCGAGGGCGGGGTCGAACAGTGCAAACATCGGGAACGTCGGGAGATCGATCTCCCCTGGCTCGATCGAGAACATTGAACGAATCGACTCCACTTGCGCGAGGAAGTGGCGGTGTCGGTAGACGACGCCCTTGGGAGGGCCAGTACTTCCCGATGTGAACAAGACAGCGGCCACGTCGTTGCCCTGCGTCGGTGTGACCCTGCGCCCAAGCGAAAGCTGCTCGGCGCCAAGCGTCTCGACCTGCGCCAACGTCTTCTGTGCGAGGCCGAATCCCCCGACCGTGACGGTCCTGCGTACCGTCGTTCGTCCCCAGCCGAGCAAAAGGCGCGCGCCGTGTGCGAGAGGTATCCCGATGAACGCGCTTGGCTTCGCTCTCGCAAGGCATTCGCCGAGGCGCTGCATGCCAAGCCCGGGGTCGATCATGACCGGCACGATGCCAGCCTTGAACATCGCGAAAGTGAGGGCGAACAGCTCGGCACTGGGTCGAACCATCAGTGCCGCACGGTCTCCCCGTTCGATTCCAATGGCCCGCAGTCCCGCGGCGATTCGATCACTCCGCTCATCGAGCTCTCGGTAGGTCATTTGTTCGTAGACGACGAGGCCGTCGCGCCCTCGGCGCTTGGTGGGCAAGTACATCGCCACCGTGTCGGGCTGTGAGGCGGCCATCGTCGGAAGGACGTCGGCCACCGTTTCGCGCGAAGGACTCACGTCGTCGCTCCGACGAAGCGCTGCACCAGTGGCACGATCTGCTCGTGCGCGTCTTCGAGTACGTAGTGACCGCAGTCCGCGAATCGGTATACCTCGGCACTGGGCAGCTTCTCTTGCCAGGTCTCAAGGAAATGCTCGTCGAACACGAAGTCTTTGTCCCCCCAGCAGATGAGCGTCGGTATGCCTTCGAACTGGGATAGCCGCTCTCCCACGCCGGCCACGGTCGCGTAGCTTGGATCCGATTCGGTGAGCGGGATGTCTTGCACGAACCGCAACACGGCGCGCCTGTTGCTCCAGCTGTCGTACGGCGCGCAAAGGGCGTCTCTGATGTCTTTGGACAATTTGGTGCGCGTCACCGCGAGCCTCGTTGCTCCGAGGGAGAACGCGTTCATCCCGCGCACCAACAACGCGCCGAGGCCGGTATTCCGCGCTAGCCAGAGCGAGGCCGGTAACCTTTTCGAGCTAGGCAGTGGGAAGGCAGCCGTGTTGAGCACGACGAGGCGAGACAGGAGAGCTGGATTTCGGTCCGCCCACCCGAGGCCAATCATCCCACCCCAGTCGTGGACCACCAGGGTGACGTCTCGAAGTCCGAGGTGCTCCACCAGTGCTTCAACATCCGCGATACGCCGATCGAGGCGATAGTCATAGACATCGTCGGCTGGCTTGTCCGATTTGCCACACCCGATGTGGTCCGGCGCGATGACGCGGGAAGAGGTCCGGAGGGCAGCGATGAGGTGGCGCCAGTAGAAAGACCATGTTGGGTTTCCATGGAGCATCAGGACGGGCGCGGCGTCGCGGCGCCCCTCGTCGACGTAGTGCATCCGCGCCCCGTCGGAAAGTGTCAGGAAGTGAGGCGCGAACGGATAGAGCGCTTCGGGCACCTCCATCGGCACGTCACCAGACCAGTTCAGCCATGCTGCAGTTGAGCCCCGAACCGATACCCAAGAGGCCGACGCGGTTCCCGCTCTCGATCCGCCCCGCTTCCACCGCCTTCGACAGCACGATCGGCACCGCGGCCGGACCCACGTTGCCAAGCTCTCCGTAGGTGGTCAGGATCTTTTGGGGTTCGAGCTCGAGCGCACCTGCGAGTTTCTCGGTATGTGACTTGCTGACCTGATGGAGAACATACTCATCGAGCGAGCCTGGTCGCCAGCCAAGCTCGACCTTGGCCGCCTCCCAAGTCCGCTTCGCGAGCGCGATGCCCTCGACCAGGAGTTCTTTCGTTTTGGTCTCCATTCGATCGACTTGACCGCGACACAGGTCCGCGTGTTCGGTTGCGGCGGTGGTCACACTGCCGACGAAGCGATGACCGTTTGGCGCAAGATCGCTGTGGCCGAGCACCATGCCCGCGCCGCCTGACCCAAGTGTGAGCGTTGCGAAATTCGCTCGGAACGTGTCCTGGTCGATCTCGGGATCGCGGAGTCGTTTGATCGTCTCGGTCACCACCTGTCGACTGTTCTCGCCATCGACCACCAAGCCAAATTCGACCTGACCCCGTTCGATCATGTTGCCGACGATCTCCATGGCGCTCAGAAACCCGAGGCAGGCGTTTCCGAGGTCGAAGTTGATGCAATGGGGCGCGAGGCCGAGGTTGCGGTGTACGAGGGAGGCTGTCGACGGCTCGATGTAGTCCCGACAGACCGAGGTGTTGATCAGGACACCGATTCGATCTCGCGCGACTCCGGCGCGCTCGATGGCGAGCTCCCCAGCGGCGGTGGCGGCTTGGGAGGGCGGATAGGAGCCGTCCCACATCCGCCGCGCTTCAATTCCAGTGAGGCCTTGGAGGATGCCAGCTGGAATGCCTAGGCGCTGCATCGTTGCCTCGAGCTGGGCCTCGAGCTCGGTGGAGGTCACTCTGTGCTCGGCGTCGACGTGACTCACACCGTAGACCGATACTTGCTCAAACCGCATCGAGCAGGAACCTAGTCCCATGGTTTGCAAGGCACAAGGCTGCGACCAACAGATACAGGCCCAAACACCCCAAGACCCCGACCCTGGTTGCCACCCCAAGACCCCGACCCTTGTTGCCCAAGACCCGGACCCTGGTTGCAGCCACCCCGAGACCCCGACCCTTGTTGCCCAACACCCCCCAGCCTGGTTCAAGACAACCAAGACAGCAGACCCCGGTTCGGATCTGCGGGGATCGGCAAAGGGAGGTCGGGATCCGAGGGATCCGACGCTGCGCCTGTCGGCAGGGGGCGGCGCGCCACTGTGGGCAGCTTGCGCTACAGTGCTGCTCGAGGCGGGCTGGCCCTAAGACCGAACACAGCGCGAGTTGTGTTTCGAAAAGCCGCCCCGAGTGTCCAGGGCGACCACAACGCACGCAGGTCAGCGGCATTGAGGCAAGTGGCGAAGGCGTGAGCGTTCCTCTTTATACCGAGTGGAGTGGGAGGCCGGATCTACGGCCCCGGACCGCAGGGCGCGCCATGAAAGACGCGCATCCACCAGGTGCCGCGTGGGAAACAAACATCGCGTCGCCCGGCCATCCAGGCAGCAAGCGCCCGGTCGTACTGGTCCTTGAAGGCCCGAAGACGGGCGACTGCTTCGGTCGCTGCCGCTCGGTTGCCGACTGCCGAGAACCTCGGGTTGAGACTCCCTAAGACCTCGTCACTCGAAGCCCGCTTGGTGAAGGGGAGTCTCAAGACGCGTCGCGCCCCCAAGAAGGTCTTGCCCGTACGCTTGCTTTCCTGCCACATCTTTCGTTGTCGCGCTGAGAGCCGTTCGGCGATGTGCCGTCGGGCCTCTGACTCACCGTAGGCGTCAGTGAGCGCGATGGGCATCTCGAGCCGCAGCTCGACGGTTTCCGGCCAACGAGGATTGAGAGGGTTGAAGTAGTGCTCGGGTCTCCTCACCCGCACCGTGCGACGTCCGACCTCGGCAGGAAGCGTATGGGCCCCGGGCCAGTCTTTGGCGTAGCGCACGGCCCAGGCTTGCACGGGGTTGGCCATCAAGTACGCCATCGACTCGATGATGGCTTCAGCGGTCAGCAGTTCGTGCTCCCCGGTCTTATCCTTGTTGAAGACCTCTTCGGGCCACCCTCGATAGGCTTTGGTGCAAAGCGCCATCAATCGATGAAACCGTCGATTGAAAAGCGGGAGCTCTCCCCGAACATCGGTCACCACCTCGTGGCTGTGAGTCGACATCAAGGTGGCGGCGTGGACCACCACGCCGTGCTCCTGAGCGGCGAGTCCGAGACAGTACCAGTACATCTGCTCGAGGACACGGCGCTCGTCGGGGTTGAAGAGGAAGTGGCGGCGGGTAGTACGGCGACTGAGCGCCACCACCTTGCCCTCGTAGACGATGCGAGGTCGGGTCATGACCAGAGCCCATGCGAGAACTGGGCCGAAGCTCACCCAAACAACATCATACACTTAGGAGCGTCCAAGGTGGCGGAATTGCGCTTCCCGCCGGCGGGCGACGAACTCGGGCGCACGGGGTTTCCCGGGCGCTCGTCGACGAAGTCGCCAACCAGGGTCGGAACATTGAGGGTCGGAACATTCGGACGAAGTCGCCAACCAGGGTCGGAACCTTCGGGACCGTAGATCGGCGGGATCCTCGATAGGCGAAGATCACACGCCTCCGTGGTTCACCAGTAAGGCCCCCACGCGCCCCACGCGCCAACCCATGGGCCCCAAGCGGCATCGTCCCATGCCTCGGCAGCCTCCATGCGTTCCTTGGCGACCTCCTCTTGTTGCGTCAGCTTGGCGTACTCTTGGTAGGCGCTTTGGTTGCCGACATAGAGACACTTACAGTCGGTGGCGTCGGCGTACATGAAATAGGTTTGCCCATTGCTCGAGCGCGGCAGGATCTCATGCTGCGGAAGGGTCTGAAGTTGCGTGAGCTTCGCCGGTGTGTCCGCCAAACGCATCTCGAAACCCGCCGCCGCAAGATTTCGCTCACTGTCCAGCGTTGATCGTTCCTGCGCGGCGGCACAACCGAGTAACAACACGAGCCCCAACGTGACAACCGATCGGAAGTTCATTCGCAGCATGGTTTCCTGCTTTCGTATGCGAGCCGTAGGTGACTCGTCAGACAACGTTCGTAGCACGAATTCGGCTGGGGTCTCGGCCTCCGCCCACTCTGCGAACGCACGAGGAGCGTGTTCCAGCGACGGCTCGGGTCATTCGAGCCGCGCGAGTTCTTCGTCGAGTCGCGCGTCGAACCCGTCGTGCACCGGTTCCGATTCGTTTCGTGGGGCCCCTATGCGTCGTCGAAAAGAGCGAGCCGTGAACACGAACCAGCGCGTCGACACCAGGAGCGCGACGAGCGGAATAAGCCATCCTCATGAAACGGGCAGGGGTTCCAAGTTGAATCCAGGGACCCGCTCTTGAAGGCGCTCTCGAACCTCCCGGACCGGAGTTATTCCGTGGCTTCGACCCACGCGCGCGCCGGTCGTCAATCCCGCCAATCCCGTAATCCCGTCACTCCGACCCTGGTTGCGTCGATCCGGCGTCGATCCCACCCTGGTTGGGCGTCAGCCGGGCGTCAGTCCGCGTGCCGGTCGTCACTCCGACCCTGGTTGGGCGTCAGTCACTCGGGCGTCAGTTAGCTCGCCTCGCCGGCCAGCGATTCGCACACCGAGAAAAGACCCCGCCCCGCCGTCTCGAGGCCGCCGAGCGTGAGGTCGGGTGCGACGCGGTCGAGTTCGTCCTCCGCAGTGGCCAGGTCCCTCTCGCCAACGCCACCTTCTTCGACTGCGCGTCCGAGTGCCCTTCGGCTTTGGTCAATGAGAACCCGAATCTGACGCAGATCTGCGTTGGCCGACGCCGGCGCCTCGTCCGCGATCGTCGAGGCGTTGAGTGCGCGGGCGGCCGCTGCACATATCGCGTCGCGCGCGAGCAGCTCGTTTTGCACGGGCTTGTAGCGGGAGATGCCGCCGATCACGTCATCTGCGTCGCCGGGAAAGAGCGCCTTGCCCGATACACGGCGGACCGGAGAGCCGGCGGTGTAGACTCCGCCGTCGCGCGAGACGCTCGTGACGGCGATCGACTCCTCGCGCCCCTCGGCGAAGGACACGAGCTCGCCCGTCTCTCGGTCGAGGAGCCCGATACCCACGTTGAGCATGATCTCTCGCGAAACCCCGGTCGCAGGATCTGTGACGACGCGTCCGCCCCCCACGCTGATCGCAACTCCATTGGCCGTGATCGTCGGCGTGAGGGCCTGAAACTCCACCTCGATGTTGGGGTCATCGTCGAACGCACCAAAGGTCGCCATCCAATCGAGGGACGCGCTGTCGCCGTTGTCGGTCAGCTTGAACACATCGCGCCGCGTCACCGCGAAAACCTCACCGTTGTCGGGGGAGACACCGATTGAAGCGGCGATGGGGGCGCCGACGTCGAAGCGCCAGAGCTCATTCAGCTCGCTGTCGAGCGCGATGACGTTCCCGAGCTCGTCCGACACGAACACCCGCTGCCCGTCCTCGCTCACGGTCGGGGTCGATCCGGTGCCGCCCTCGAACGTCGCCACGTTGAGGACGTCGAACCGTAGTGCGCCGGCGCCATCATCCACGAGATCCATCGAGTAGACTGCCCCGAGCTCAGAAACCCCATCCTCGATGCCGTCGGCTGCGTCCTCGGCGGTCGCGGCCACGTACATCAAACCGGTGTTCGGATCGATGGCAAAGTAGTTGGCGACGACCGAGCCGCCTCCGAAGATAACGTCGAGGATCACGGAAAAGAAGCTCAAGCCGCCGGGCAAGGTCCCGAACACTTCGTCGGTGAGCGCATCGCTTTGGTCGACGATGAACTGCGGTAACCCTACGTCCGCCGTCGCGGCGGGCGCGCCTGGGACTTTGGTCGGTGGGGCGACGAGGTCGCCGGTCTCTCGGTCGAACGCGAAGATGTCGGCGCCGACGGTGAGGCCGACCAGCGAGTCGGTCGGCAGATGGTAGTTGAATCCAAACGAGTGCGTCGGGGAACGCTCTCCCTCGACGATTGGCGGGATCTCGAGCCCGGTTGGCGTACGCCAGATCTCGGTCCCGTCGGGCCGCAGCGCCATCGCTTCGGTATAGGTCGCGTGGTAGATGATCTGTTCGCCGGGGTTGTCTGGGTCGTTCAGGACGAGGATCGCCCCGCTTCCGGCATTTAGTCCGTCGCCCTCGACCGCCCAGTTGCGTTCGCCGGTCTCCGCGTCGAGCGAAACGAGTGAGAGGTTCTCCCCGGGAAAGAGCGGGCTGAAATAGAGGTTTCCGACATTGTCGTAGGTCGGCCCTTCCGGCACGTAGAAGGCTTGCTCAGCCACCCAGTCGAGTTCGAGCCGCGGGGCCACGGCCACCCATACGTTGTCGCTGTTGTTCGGGCCGACGTGCATCGTTCGGAACGCATCGGGTTCGGGGACGACGTCGTAGCTGTAGCTACCGACCGTACGTGCGCCGACCGGGACCCAGCCTTCGACCGCGGGGAGTGGCCCCGACGAGGCGCCATCGCCATCGGAGCAGCCGCTTGCGCTGAGAATGAGGGACAGGCAGGCCAGGGCCGCCAGATTTGGCATGTGCCGCATCGGTTTCTCCTTGGGGTCGGGTGGGGCGGGACAGAGCGGATCAAGACAGTGCGAGACCGTCCGCCACACTAGCTTCGGGGCGGCTTGACGGGCTGTCCGAACGAGACGAAAGTGCTGGCCGATACGGCCATCATGGCGGATTCCCCTAGTTCCACGGCGAGCGGCGGCGGCATACGAGCCGGAATCTCGGCGCTCCTTGGGCGCGCGGTGCTCGCCAACCTCGAACTGCTGGGGATCGATCCGGATCGCGTGAGTGCGAGGGCACGGATCGACTCCGCCCGACTGTCCGATCCCCGTGCTCGCCTCACGCATGCGGAGTTCGCGGCGATTTTCGTTGAGGCGGAACGGATTGCGGGCGACCGGACGATGAGCCTGCAAGTCGCAGCGCGCGCCCAAACGCTTGCAGGTGGAGGCGTGCTTGGCCCCCTCGTTCTCAGCAGCCGCGACGGGCAGCAGGCCCTGCAGTATCTCGAGCAGTACGGGCAACTCCTGGCGGGCGATCTCCGGATCGAAACCCGGCAGCTTGGGGGCGATCTCATCCTGCGTTTCGTCCCGGCGGACGTCGGGCTCGAGCTCTTGTCTCGCATGATGGAGTCGCTTCTCGCAGCAGTCGTTCGCGCGGTCGAGCTCGCCCTGGGTGAGCGGCCCTCACCTGCACGGGTGTCTTTTCGACACGAGCCGCCGCCCGACATCGAGCCCTTTCGCGCGCACTTCGACTGTGATGTCCAGTTCTCCGCCGATCACTACGAGCTGACCCTTCCTCTGGTCGCCCTGCGCCGTAGCACGACGGGCGCCCACCCCCGCATCGTCGAACAGCTCGAAGAGATGGCCAAGAGCGAGCTCCGAATGGTCTCCCCGCGGTTCACAACCTCCGTGCGTGAGCACGTCGTCGTGCTTTTCAATCGAGGTGAGCGCCCCACGCGCGCCCGCGTTGCAGAGGCGATGAAGCTCTCCGAGCGCACCCTTCAGCGACGCCTGTCGGAGGACGGGACGACCTTTCGCAGAGTTTCGGAGGAGGCCCGAAAGGAGCGGGCCGAAGTGTTACTTCGCGACCCGAGCATTCGCGTCGCCGATGTCGCCTACGCCGTCGGATACGACGACGTCACGAGCTTCACCAAGGCGTTTCGACGTTGGACCGGTAAGAGTCCCACCGCTTTTCGCGAGTCGATGATCCGGACAGACGTCTGAGGAGATCCAGGCGAACCGATGAGAGCGGCGCGTACGGCCCCGTCGCTAGCGAGAGCCGATGCGGCGTGCGTGCATCACGCGCATCCCGGCGGGGACGCGCAACCCGGACTCACGATGGGCGAAGTACATGCGGTCGAGTGCGTCGGCGGGGAGGTCTGCCCCCACTTCGAACCCCATCTCACCGAGGCGGGTCGCAAGTTTCAGCGGGTCTAGCTCGGCAAGAACCGGCTCGCCCACTTTGGCAGTCATCCAGTCGAGGCGTCTCAGCACGCGTGCGTTCTTCGCATCCGTCAACGCGCGGGGCACCTGGTAGTCAAAGAGAAGCTCACTTCCCCGGGCGCAGCACGACGCCATCGAAGCGATCGCTCCGTACACGGTCTCCTCGGCCAGATAATAGGTGACGCCCATCCAGCCAAACACTGCCGGTTGCGTTGCATCGTACGAGCTACGCCCGAGTGCATCCGCGACGCTTTCCGCTTCGAAGTCGACTGCCACGAGCTCGACGTTGCCCTCCACGCGCGCTCCGGTTTTGGAAAGGCGCTCCCGCTTGACGGCTTGCGTCCCTGGGTGGTCGAGCTCGATGACTCGGAGCCCCTCGAGCCACCGGCCTGCGCAACGCGAAAGAGTCCATGCCAGCCCCGACCACCACGTACTGGGTACAACCTTCCTTCATCAGTCGAGGCAGTTGGTCTTCGAGGTATCGCGCCCGCCCGAGTACCACGGCCGCCCCGCCGCGAAACGGTCGCAAGAGGCCATCGATCACCAGTGTCTTGATGGTGCGGCTGCGAAGCACGCGCTGCCACCCGGGCGACGTGAGTGCGAGCGCGAACGGATCGTCGAACACCTCGCCGTCGGCGTACAAGTGCTCGTGGGCGCGCACCATCGCGGTCATGTCCGCCGTGGAACTGGCCTGCTCGCGCTTCATGGCTCCACAGTACCTAGCTTCTCGGACGGTACTCGGTTGCCGAGTGGAGCAGGCGCCACTGGGTCCCATCGCGAACGTACGTCTGCGTGGCATGAAAGTCCGCGAAGGGCCCCTCGAGCCGAATTTGACCGACCCCGCGGTCGCCGCTCACTTGCGCCTGGATCTCCTGAATCTGCCTGGGCTTTCCCCCGATGATGTTGGTCATCATCAACGCCATGTACTCCTTCTTGTCGACGACCTGGGGCCCCATATCGGGCCGAGTCACAACCAAGCGAAAATCCCGATGAAGCATCGAATCCAGGGTCGCCATGTCGTGGTTGTCCGCGGCCTGATAGAAGCTTTGGATGGCTTGATGAAGTTCGTGCTGATCCACGTTCGTCGTCGAACACGAGAGGATGAACATGAACGGGAGAAGGCGGAGTAGGGGATTCGTGCTCACAAGTGTAGGGGGTTGAGGGGGAAGGAAGGAAACGGCAGTGGGCCTCAACGCTCGCATAAACACGCGGCGGGCACGAGTTATTCCATGGCTTCGACGACCCATATGCGCCCTCGATCCCGGGTGTCCTGACTTCGATCGCGCAGACCTTGCGCGCCACTACCTACGGAAACAGCTCGGTCGGTCACTTGAATCGCTCGCGCCCGTGCTCTCGCGGTGCGACGGTGCTGATACTCGTGATTCGAGGGTTTGCTGACAGGGTTGCGGCGGACTTCTATCACGGAAAGAACTCAAGAGATGCCGGGCGGATTCCCAAATCGATCTGGAAGATCACGCGGCGCAAGCTCGACTTGCTCAATCGCGCTACTTCGCTTCGAGACCTCCGCGTTCCCCCGAATCTACTATCACTAGGAAGAGACGATGATTCCGAAGCACCGACCCCCGACTGCTCCCGGCGAGATGCTGCTCGAGGAGTTTCTGAAGCCGATGGAGATGACTCAGCGCACGTTGGCCGAGGAGCTGGGCCTGAGCGTCCAGAGCGTCAACTTGATCATCAAAGGCAAGAGGGGAATCACGGCAGAAACCGCGGTTCGTCTCACGCGCGTGTTCAAGAACTCGCCTCAGTTCTGGCTTGGCCTGCAGATGGACTGGGACCTATGGCACGCAGAACGCAACCTCGCTGAGGTGGTGTGAGGCCGGACTGAGGCTACGAGTTGCAGAAGCTCGTCAAGAAGGGGGCGATTACTGCGGCGGTCAGCATGCCAAGGGTGCTCGCGGTCGCGACGGCGGCCATTGCCCATCGCGTTCTCCGCGATCGGTTGCGGCGCGCCTCGCGCGAGGACTTGCGAGTTGTTCGTCCGCGAACGGCTCTTCTCGCGCCGGCGCCGC
>JBCCHE010000072.1:0-18961 GCA_039028875.1 Myxococcota bacterium
CGGCGCTTTGCGCCGGCTCGCTGCGCTCGGGCTTGACTTCAAGGTGGGATCGCCTGCTTGCCGGGACGGAGCGCGAGCGAATGCGAGCCGCTCACAAGGGCCGCCCCCGCTGACGCCAAGGGCGGTAGCGCGAGCGGAGCGAGCCGGCCCGCATGCGGGCCGCCAAGGCAGCGCCGGAGGCAACTGCCGCGGAGGGAGGACTACGCGGTGGGGGTGGGTGGGTCGGACATAACTAAATTACCCACGCAACCCATCTCCCCACCGCATCACCGCAAAGCCGAGCGGAGCGAGCCGGCGTGAATGCGCCGCCAAGGCAGAGCCACCGGCGACTGCCGCGGAGGGAGGATTACGGGTGGGGGTGGGTGGGTTGGATGCAATTAAATTTCAAACCCAACCCATCTCCCCACCGCATCACGGCCAAGCCGAGCGGAGCGAGCCGGCGCGAATGCGCCGCCAAGGCAGCGCCGGAGGCAACTGCCGCGGAGGGAGGATTACGCGGTGGGGGTGGGTGGGTCGGACGTAATTAAACCAAACCACGCCCCCTGCTTCAGCACCCCCCTCGAATCCATCCCGCGCCCAACCACCCCAGGAGCACCCCCCCGGGCGCACATCCTGCGCACCGACCTCCGAGCGCCCGACCTACCGCTTCTTGCGGCACTCCGCGCAGACCCCGTAGAGCTCGAGCTTGTGGCTCACCAGCTCGAAGTCGTATCGGCGGGCGACCTTCTTCTGGAGCTCTTCGATCTTCGCGTCTTCGAACTCGATGATCTTCTCGCATTGGGGACAGATGAGGTGATCGTGGTGTTCGTCTTCCCAAGCGACTTCATATCGCGAGACGCCGTCACCAAAGTGCCGCTCGTTCGCCAGGCCGCACTCTTTGAGCAGCTTGAGGGTTCGGTAGACGGTGGCGTATCCTATCTTGGGTTCGACGCGGCGAACTTGCTCGAGCAGGTCTTCAATCGACAAATGTCCGTGGCTCGCGAAGAACTCCTCCGTGACGACACGCCGCTGGCCGGTAGACCGGAGCCCGTGCCGCGACATGTAGTCATTCAGCCGCGACCTAAGCTGCTCGAGATCTTGTTCTGCTTCGATTCCCATGCCCGCTTTACCCCGCATCTTCCTAAGGTAACATCCCGGCGTTGTCCATCTCTACCGAAAGCCAACCACCCGATTCCCCCCGTTTCGGGTGGTTTGCGCGCGTTGCCCCGCTGCTCGTCTGTGGGATTCTGGCAGGGCTATGGCTGCGTGATACGCCCGACCCGGCTATCGGTTTGTCGCTGAGCGCCCCGAGCGTGGTCGCCTCCGGCTCGAAGGTGGGATTGCGAGCTTGGCAACTCACCGAGGACGGGATCGTCGCGCCGCCCACCTCCATTGAAGTGCGGGACAGCGACGGGAACGTGGTGTCGATGTCGTCGCTCACTGCGTCACTCGCCGAGGGAGCGGAGGGCGAAGTTGCGCTTCCCGAGGGATTGCGGGGGATGGTGCTGCTGACCGCCCGGTCGACGATCGAGGGTGAGGCGATCGGGGTGAGCTATGGTGTGTCGCTCGAGACTGAAGACGCGTTCGCGTCGGTGCAGCCCGGGCGTGAGGTGAGCCCGTTCCATGTCTACGAACTCGGGCCGCTCCGCACCATGAACCGGCGGCGTGCACCCACCGAGCTCGACCCACGCATCGAGGAGGGGGCGTGCGTGCCCGAGCTCGCATGCTGGCTCTCGGTCTGGGTAGGCCAGAAGAAAGCCCGGGTTCGCGTACGGGCGATTGCCGGTGTGCGAATCGAGCAGGCCGAGGCCGGTCCCCGCTCTGGGTTCCTTCGGTTTCCCATCGTGGTCATGGGCCATGAGGCGCGGATCGAGGTCGAGGCGCTTGGGCCAGATGGCGAGGTTGTTGCTGCGCGCGAAGTCCGTCTCCCGGTCGTGCCAGGCGGAACCAGCGTTCGGGCGTACGTCCGCGGGCGACGCGTTCGGCTGAGCTGGGAGAGTCTCGGCGCGCGTCAACCGGTTCTGGTCGACGCGTACCGCGGCAACCGCTGGACGTACGCGCTGTCGGTGACCCCCGAACAGCCGTGGCTTCCGGTGCAGCTCGACAAAGGGGTGTGGCGGCTACAGGTACGTGAAGACCTCTTTTCCGCAAATACGGCTGGGGTCGTTCATGTGGTCATCGCGGACAACGCGGCAGAGGCAGCTCAGCTTGCGGCTCGCGCGGTCCTCGCGGACGCATCCCGCGACGGGCTCGATCCACTGGCCGATGCGATCATCGATGGTCGCGTTTCCGCCGAGCATGCGAAGGACGCGGTTCTTGCCCTCTTTGGACCTCGGAACTTCGGCGTGCTTTCGCTCTCGGGTGTGGTGTCGCGCTTCGAGCTCGAGCCGGAGCGCACACGTCGGATCCTGACGCAGTGGACTGCCGCCGCGCTAATCGTCTTCATCGGGTTGCTGGTGAGCCTCTTCCTCTTTCGGATGGAGCTCCGGACGCAATCGCGCGCGCGCGAGATCCTCGAAGGGGTGGGGGGACCGCTCGATCCCCTCCCGGACGGGGCACCCGTCGAGAGGTGGTTGTGGGCCTTCGTGCTCCTCATCTTCGTGCTGATTGCGGTCCTGGCGCTCTCGAAAGGGTGGTTCTGACCCTAGTTTGCGCGGGTCCTTCCCCCGACCTAGATTGCAGCCGTGTTCAGCTCGGTCATCAAGAAGGTCCTCGGCACGAAGCACCAGCGCGAAGTGAAGCGCATGCAGCCCACTGTGGCGGCCATCGGGGCGCTCGAGTCCGAGATGAAGGCGCTTTCGGACGACGAGCTCCGCGCGAAGACCGCCGACTTCCGGCAGCGAATCGACAACGGGGCCTCCCTCGACGACCTCTTGGTTCCGGCTTTCGCCACCGTTCGCGAGGCGAGCCGGCGCGTCCTCGGGATGCGCCACTACGACGTCCAGATGGTGGGCGGGATCGTCCTTCACCAGGGCAAGATCGCCGAAATGAAGACCGGCGAGGGCAAGACCTTGGTCGCGACACTGCCTTGCTACCTCAATGGGCTCGAGGGCAAGGGCGTCCACGTGGTGACCGTCAACGACTACCTCGCGCGTCGCGATGCGGAGTGGATGGGGCGGCTCTACGGCTTCCTCGGGCTCGATACGGGCGTGGTCATCCCGGGGCAGCCAAACGCGCAGAAGAAGCGCGCGTACGACTGCGACATCACGTACGGCCAGAACAACGAGTTCGGCTTCGACTACATGCGCGACAACATGAAGTTCAGCATCTACGACTACGTGCAACGAGATCTGAACTACGCGATCGTCGATGAAGTCGACTCGATCTTGATCGACGAGGCGCGCACGCCGTTGATCATCAGCGGCCCCGGCGAAACCGCGAGCGACAAGTACCAACAGATCAATGAGATCATCCCCCGCCTGCGCAAGGACGAGCACTACGATCTCGATGAGAAGAATCGCAGCGTCACCCTCACCGAGGATGGCATGGAGCGTTCGCAGGAATTGCTCGGCGGTCGCGGGCTGCTCGGCGGAACTGGAGACAATCTCTACGATCCGGTCAACCTAGAAACGCTCCATATCCTGCAGCAATGCCTGCGGGCGCATGCGCTCTACCACCGCGACCAACACTACATGGTGAGCGAAGACGGCAAGGTCATGATCATCGACGAGTTCACCGGTCGCGTACTGGCCGGGCGGCGTTGGTCTGACGGCCTTCACCAGGCTGTGGAGGCCAAGGAGCGCGTGTCGATCCAGAGCGAGAACCTGACGCTTGCTACGATCTCGTTCCAGAACCTGTTTCGTTTGTACCGCAAGCTTTCGGGGATGACTGGGACGGCGGATACCGAAGCCACCGAGTTCCACAACATCTACGAACTCGACGTGGTGGTCATCCCGACCAACAAGCCGATCGCCCGCGCCGATAGCGAGGACCTGATCTACAAGACCGAGCGGGAGAAGTTCAAGGCGCTCTGCCAAGAGATCGAAGAGTCCCACCACCAAGGCCAACCGGTGTTGGTCGGGACGACCAGCGTCGAAAAGTCCGACGCAGTGTCGCATTTCTTGAACCGTCAGGGCGTCCCCCACAACGTACTCAACGCCAAGCAGCACGAGCGCGAAGCCTATGTCGTGGCGCAAGCGGGCACGCCCGGTGCCGTCACCGTCGCCACCAACATGGCGGGACGCGGTACCGACATCGTCCTAGGCGGCAACCCAGAGATGCTGGCACGGATCGAGGTGCTCGAGAACGCGTCCGAAGAGGTCTTGTCGGATCCCGAGCGCCGCGAGGCCGCGATCGACAAAGCGACGGAGCACTTCGTGGCAAAGTGCAAAGAAGACGCCAAGCGCGTCAAAGAGGCCGGCGGTCTTCGTATCGTTGGAACCGAGCGCCACGAGTCACGCCGGATCGACAACCAGCTTCGAGGCCGCTCGGGGCGTCAGGGCGATGCTGGTGCGTCCCGGTTCTTCCTCTCCCTCGAAGATGATCTCATGCGCATCTTCGCAGGCGAGCGGGTTCAAACGATGATGGACAGGCTCGGCATGGAAGAAGACGTGCCAATCGAGCACCGGTGGGTGACGCGCGCGGTCGAGAACGCCCAAAAGAAGGTAGAAGAACGCAACTTCGACATTCGAAAGCACCTGCTCGAGTACGACGATGTCATGAACCAGCAGCGCAAGAGCATGTACGCGCTGCGGAAACAAGTCCTCCGTGGCGAGTACCGGAGTGTGCCCTCGGACGAAGAGCGCAAAGCGGGGATCGAGCCGGAGTCACTCGTGGACGCGGTCGACGAAGCACTCCTGTCTCGCGTCGACAAGACCATCGAGAACATGGTGAAGTTCCACGCCTATCCTCCTCCAGAGGCAGGGTTCACCGAGGAGGAGATGCCCGCGCATCGCAAGCGTGCGCTCGAGGCAGACCTTGCCTCGCTCGAGGAAGTGCGAGTCAAAGCGCTCGAGCGCGATGTGTACTTGTGGTTTGGGTGCGTCGTCCCCCTCGACGACTATCGGACCGACCCATCGGGTGCGCACACTCGGCTCCGGGATGCCGTCGGGATGTCGCTCACCGAGCAAAAGGAGCGCTTGCTCGACTTGGTCGACGAAATCGTCGTCACCATGACCGACCATGCATGTCCGCCGGGCAAGCACTACGAAGACTGGGACCTGCCCGCGCTCGAGGCCGCCTACAAAGAGCAGTTCGCGTTGCCTGCGACCGGGATCGTCGAGATCTCAGACCGCGAGGAGCTCCTGCGGAAACTCTACAGTGACGCGTCGGCTGTGCTCGACCGAAAAGAGCAAGAGTTTGGGACCGAGAACTTCTTTCGCCTGTTCCGTGATCTCTACCTCCAAGAGATCGACAAACAATGGATCGACCACTTGCAGGCGATGGATCACCTTCGCGACGGCATTGGGCTGCGGGGCTACGGCCAACGCGACCCCAAAAAAGAGTACAAGCGCGAGGGCTTCGACATGTACCTCGAGATGGTGCAGAGCGTGAAGTCGTCGGTCGCTGTCGGGATGTTCACCGTGGAGCGCGCACGCGAAGAAGACTTGCAACGGCTGGAGGAACAGCGCCGGCAGGCCACCGAAAAGCGCCAGAGGGGGATTCGGGCAAGCCACTCGGGAGACGAGCGTGCAGGCGCGGAGCCGAGACAAGGCGCTTCGGGGCCGAGCCGGCGTGCGCGACGTGCGGCCGCGCGGCGGGATCGACGCGCGGGTGGCGGGGGTGCTCCAGCCGCGCCTCCGCAGCGTGCGCAAGGGCCTGCCCCAACAGTGAAGCGAGAGCACCCGAAGCTCGGACGCAACGACCCCTGCTATTGCGGCAGCGGCAAGAAGTACAAGAACTGCCACTATCGCCAAGACCAGGCTTCGGCCTCGCCGCAATAGGCGGGGTTTGCTAAGGAGTCGCGATGACGCGACCGACCAAGGGATTCCGGTACGCCGGCGTTACGGCGGGCATCAAATCGAGCGGTGCGCTCGACCTTGGACTCATTGCTGCCGATGCGCCCGTTCCCGCCGCGGGCGTCTTCACGCGCAACCTCGTTCGGGCCGCCCCGGTTGTGCTCAGCGAGCGGCGTCTTCGAGCAGGAGCCGCACAGGCGATCCTCGTCAACAGCGGCAACGCCAATGCGTGCACAGGCCGAGCTGGCCAAGAAGTGGCCATCGCGAGTACCCGGGCGGTTGCCAAGCGCCTAGGGGTCGCAGCGAAGTGGGTCTTGCCGGCTTCGACGGGCGTGATCGGGGTGCCGATCCAACAAGGGAGAATCGAAGCCGCGGTACCGACACTGGTCGATGCCCTGAGCGCGAGCGACGTATCGCACTTCGCCAACGCGATTCTCACCACAGACCGAGGGCCCAAGGAGGCGGTCGCCACGGTCGTCCTGGGGGCGACTCGGTGCCGAATCCTGGGTGTCGCCAAGGGTGCGGGGATGATCCACCCAGACATGGCGACCACCCTGGCCTTCGTGACGACCGATGCGAACGTGGCCCACCGCGCACTTCTCACGCACCTGTCGCGAGCCACCGAATCCACGTTCAATCGGGCCACCGTCGACGGCGACACCAGTACGAACGACTCGATCTACGCGTTGGCGTCAGGGGCTTCAGGAAGCCGCTCCGTCTCATCTCGCGGGGCCGACGCAAGCAAGTTCGGGTCGGCGCTTACCGACGTGCTCGAGTCACTGGTCAAGATGATCGTTGCCGACGGCGAGGGGGCAGAACACCTCGTCCGGATCGTGGTTCGAGGGACCCGTACGCACGACGATGCCGTGCAGATCGCGCGAACCATTGGCGGGTCGCAGTTGGTCAAGACTGCGATTCACGGCGCCGATCCCAACTGGGGTCGAATCCTTGCGGCGGCTGGGCGATCTGGGGTGCGTCTCAACCCTGATCACGTGTCGATCTCGATCGGAAGCACGTCAATTTTCAACCGCGGCCGGCCCACGATGCCCCCGAAGACCGAGGCCAAAGCGGCCCGTGTCATGCGACGACCCGAGTACGAGATCATCGTCGAGGTTGGCCAGGGTCGAGGCCTTGGTCATTACTGGACCTGCGACCTCGGTCACGAGTACGTTCGGATCAACGCCGACTACCGGACGTGATCCGACATGACACAACGATTCATTCTCATCGGCCTCGCATGGCTCGTGCTCTTCTCGACCGTTTCGGCCGACAAGAAAAAGAACGTCGCCACCCCAGCTTCGGAGGCCGGGCCCGCCCCGAAGCCAAAGATAACCTGCCGCAAGGATCAGAAACTGGTCCTCGTCGCGCAGGAGCTTGCCGAGCTTCAGTACATCCCGCCTTCGCCCGAGTTGATTCGCGTGGCGCGCCACCATGGCGTGGACGCCAACCCGGTATACGCGAAGTTCGGCGTCGTTGAAGAGGTTTCCGGGTTCAAGAAGTGGCTCGAGGATCTCGACGAGACGGCCGACGCGCCGTTGATCTGCGGTCGTGCGCGGGCGGGGGATCGCGTGGTGCTCGTTGCCGCCGTTCGAGCGGGAAGCCTGACCGTTCGAGATCAACGAAGCCTTCATGCCGAAGTCATCGAGGACTTCCGAGACCCGTATCTGGTCGTCCGCGATGCGCGCGGCGTCTCGCGGAGGATCGCCGTCGAGGGAGAAGGCTTCGGTTCGACGGTGAGCCTCCCCCTCGAATGGAGCCGGCCCCTCTTCGTTCAGTTGGTGGCGACGGGTCCCACGGGCCCACGGCCGGTTGCGGAGCGATGGGTCGGCAAGATGCCCGAACGCGAGCCCACCCGTCGTGGTTCTCAGTCACCCGCGGCGTGGCTCACCCAGCTTCGACGCGCGGCCGGGTCGGGGTCGCTTCGCTCGAACCGACTGCTGAGCCAGGAGGCCACGAGTCATGCGGAGTCGGTGTGCGACTCGGGCCGACTTGGGCACGATGTCGACCCCTGGGGGGACCCCGAAGCGCGGCTGCTCAAACGTGGTATCGAGGCCCGCGTGGTTGGCGAGGCCGTGGCCCGCGCGCAAAGCATGCGGGACGCACTGCACGCGATCGAAGACAGCCCCAGCCATCGTCTCACGGTGATTGACCCGCGGTTTACCGATGCGGGGTATGGCAAGGCCAAGGACGACAAAGGACGCACTTGCGCCGTCGTCTTGCTGGCGGCCTGGCCTCGAAAGGTCCCCTGATTCAGGCTGCCGTCCGGCGAGGCCTCCGGTTGGTCGCGTTGTAGGCGACGACCAGAACCTGTGCGAGCGCCACGCCCGCGATGGTCGTTCCAACGATCCCCGCGATGACTGCCGCGACCGTCGCACCCGGCAGGTCAGCGCCCACACCAGCGGCAGGCCAGCGCTGAATCGCGAGCAAGAGGCCGATGTGCATGCCGTACAGAAGCAGGAGGGCGTACGCCCACCAGTGGGCACCGGCTCGCGTCGTACTGTCCATGAAGGCCATGAGTGCGAGAAGCGCGAGCAACCCGAATGCGACGTGTGTCGAGGCTGGCGCCCAGGACTGCCAATGCCCGTCCAGGCGGATCAGGCTCTCGTGCCCGCCCGACATGAAGAACCAAGCCCCGAGGATCACGACGCCCGCGCTCACGGCGACGCGCGCCAGCCTAGCGCCGCGGTAGTACGCGCGAAACAGAAGACTACCGCTGAGAAGGATCGTCGCAGCGGCCAGGAGAATGCTGTCGGGTGCAATCCCGTGAACGGACTGCTGCCAAAGGGCAACGCCGGTCGCCACTGCGCCAGCGAGGAACAAGGAGGTGGCCCGCCCAGCGTAAGACATGGGTGTGAGTCCGATCGTCAGCATGCTGATCAGGAACGCGAGCGCCACCAGCGTCAACGGGTGAGCGCCACCGCTCCAAAGCGCTGCAATGATGCCCGCGGTGCTGAGCCCGACAGCCACACGCCGAAGGGTGGCTTCACCGGGCGCACGAGGGCGCATGCGTTCGCGCAGGAGGTCCGATGCCAGGATAGGCGGCCCGGGGGGCACGACGACCTCCGGCACACTGGCGTCTCCGTCCGGGCTCCCTTGGGCCGCGGACTCGTGGCCGGGATCCGATGCCCGAAACGTCTGTCGGTCGGTCGTATCGACCGCCTCCACTTTCTTGCGATGCAGCGGCAGCACCGGAGCAGGCTCGCTCGGCTCGCGCTCCCGAATGGTGGTTTGGGTCAGGCTTGTCGGCTCGGGCTCGCGATCGGTGACCTCGCGATCGGGCGGGGCGTCTGACAGGGCCACCACGGCTGCAGCCTGAGCCGCCGCGTGCCCGCCCGCCTTTGTGATGACTTTGGGTGTCTCGAAGGTGGCGCTGTTCGGTTCCGGAGCTTCGTGTACGCCGCTCGCTCTCGGCTCACGCGCAATGGGTACCACGGGCTTGCCGCCAGGTACGGGTTCGCCGCACGTTCCGCAAAAAGCGTCCGTTCGGAGTAGGTCCCCATCACAGCTTTTGCACTTCGGCATCGCGTCCCAGCCCGGCTAAGCCACGATCATACGCGCCCCGGCGGGGCGACTTCAACCTGTGCGGTAGGTCGGTGTGTGACAGTGGACTGGGGCTGTCAGCGTAACCAGACGGCAACAATCTGGCCCGACCCATGACAGAAATGTCCTACCCGGTTGGGTTGCTCACGGGAAAAACCCTGCGTTTTCGGGCCCTGCCAAGTTGGCACTGCGATTGCATTGCTATCAGCCACTTGCTTAAGACCCACGCCGCGCACTTTCCAGCTTGCCCGGCATCCGCGCGGCGTTGGGTCGTCCTTATTTACAAGTTTGGCTTGCCCTTAACTTTTCGAGTGTAGCACGTTTCTTGAGTTGGGAATGGGTCACCGTATGGTGGCCCATTGTTCTTTAAACAGCCGACTTTACACGGATAGTCCCTCAAAAAACCGAAATGGTTCCTAGAAAAAAGAGAGCGGCTCGCCGACAAAGGGCGAGCCGCTGGTGAAGGACGATGGACCGGTGGAAGAGAAGAGACCGGGGAAGGTCGTTTGGCCGGCCGAGAAGCGTTATTGCATCGCGTCTTGGAGGGCGTCCTTCGTCCAAAGTTTTTCTTTTTTGAGCTGGTGGAGCTCGAGTTCTTCGCCTGGGGTGAGGCTTCGGCGTCCGTCGAGGTCCGCTACCCGCTCCGCGAGCTGTGCGTGCTTCTTTTCGAGGTGCGAGACGGTTTGTTCCGCAGGAAGGGTTCGAGCCTGGTGCTTGGACATATCACCTCCGGGGGGCGCTGGGTGGTTCTCAAGCTAAACCAAGGCGGGCACGTGTTTATGCCCTGCTTTCATCCTAAGGATCTGGGCAGTAATGATCAATCCCACTTTAGGGGGATTTGTGGCCAAAGGTCGCCGGCTTGTCCCCTTGTGCTCACGTTGAATACTGGCGCCCGAAGTGCGTTCCATCGATCGAGCCATGAAGCGGTTGTCGACATTAACGCTGGCTTTGCTTGGACTTGCGACGGCAACCCACGCGAATGGCGACGCGACCAGGACGCTTGACGCGACCGGCGTCGTCCGGCTCGTTCAGTCGTTCTATGAGCAGACCAAAACGCTCGAGGCCGACTTCAATCAGACTCGATACACCCGACTCTACGATCGGTACGATCGCGCTCAGGGGAAGGTTGTCTTCAAGAAGCCCGGCAAGATGCGCTGGGACTACGACCGTCCGAATGGGCAGGTATTCGTCACTCAAGGCGACCGACTTCTGATCTATCAGCCGCCCGAACCCGGCGAGAAGAACGGCCAGCTCATCGAACGCGCTCTCGACCAGGACCAGTTGCCGTCGGCGTTCTCTTTCCTGACCGGTTCGGGGAGCCTCGAAAAGGACTTCGACGTCCGGTTGCTCGAGCACGACGATGCCAGGTTTCAGGATGGTTACGTACTTCAGCTCGTCCCGCGCAAGCCGAGCCCGAGCTATGAACAACTCGTGTTCTACGTTCGAACACTCGAGTCTCAGGGCAAGCAAGCCGGCGTGGTGCAACGCGTATTGATCATCGACGCCGAGGGGAACCGAAACCGGTTCGATTTTTCGAAGATCAAGTTCAACCGCGACGTGCCCGACAAGCGCTTCAATTTCCGCGTCCCCAAAGGAACGCACCGAGTCGCGCCGTAGACCTGCCTATTCGACCGTGACCGTCTTCGCGAGGTTACGTGGCTGGTCGACATCCGTGCCTTTGTGATCGGCGACGCAGTACGCGTAGAGCTGAAGTGGCACGACCGAGAGGAACGGGGTCAAGAGCTCATGAGACGGAGCGATCTCGAGCGCGGCATCAGCCAACAGCTGAGCCTGCGTGTCGCCTTCCTGTATGATCGCGATGATCTTCGCCTCGCGGGCTTTCGCTTCCTGGAGGTTGCTCAAGACACGGTCGTAGTGACGGTCTCTTGGAAGCAGCACCACGACCGGAACGTGCGCGTCGAGGAGCGCAATCGGCCCGTGCTTCATCTCTCCGGCCGCATAGCCCTCGGCATGCACATAGGAGATTTCCTTGAGCTTCAGCGCCCCCTCGAGTGCCATCGGGAAGCTCAAACCGCGTCCCAGAAAGAGCACGTCTTGGGCATCCGCGAACGTTCGGACCATCTTGGTCACGGCGTCGTGGGTGGGCTCGAGGCGTTCCTCGATGAGGTGCGGGACGCGGGCGAGCCCCTCGATGAGCTCGCCTGCAAGCTCCGCGCTGACCGTGTCGCGGCGTCGTGCCAACCAGATGCTGAACATCAACAAGTTCGCCAGTTGGGTCATGAAGCATTTGGTGGACGCCACCCCGATCTCGGGACCCGCGTGCGTGTAGAAACTCGCGTCGGCCATTCGAGGGATCGCGCTTCCGATGACGTTGGCGATTGCGAGAACCTTGGCCCCGCGTTGCTTGGCTTCGCGCGCCGCCATCAGCGTATCGATCGTCTCGCCGGACTGACTCACTGCGATCACGAGGTCGCCCTCGCCAATGACGGCGTCTCGCCCTCGGAACTCACTCGCAAGTTCCGTGATTGCGGGCACGCGCGCCAACTCCTCGATCCAGTATCGACCTGCCACGGTGGCATGGTGACTGGTGCCGCACGCCAGCAGAACGACCCTCCGGATCGCGCGGGCATCGTCGTCGGTGAGGCCGACTTCGAGTGAGCTCACATCGGCGCGTTCACGATCGAGCCTGCCGCGGAGAGTGTCCTCGAGCGCCCGAGGCTGCTCGAAGATCTCCTTCAGCATGAAGTGCTTGTAGCCGGCTTTCTCGGCCATGACTGGTGACCATGAGATCTTGCGCGTCGTGCGTTCGACGGGGGTGCCGTCGAGGGTCGACATCGTGAGCCCGGACGGTTCGAGAACGGCGATCTCGTCGTCCTCCAAGAACACCATCTCATCGGTGTACGGAAGAAGGGCAGGGATGTCGCTCGCGCAAAATGCGGCGCCCTCTGAAACCCCGAGGACCAACGGGGAGGCGTTCTTGGCCACGACGATGCGACGTGGCTCCTCGGACGACAACACCGCGATGGCGAACGCACCTTCGACGTGCACGAGCGCGCGCCGCACGCTCGTGGTCACGTCGTGCCCGGCGCGCACCTCGCGGTGAATCAGGTGGGAGACGATCTCGGTGTCGGTGTCGCTGCTCATCGAGAAGCCGTCTGCTTCGAGCTCGTGACGCAGGTCGAGGTGGTTCTCGATGATGCCGTTGTGAACGACTGCGATCGGTCCAGCGACGTGGGGGTGAGCGTTGATCTCCGAGGGCCGCCCGTGAGTCGCCCAACGGGTGTGACCGACGCCGACCGTGCCTTCGAGCGGACGCTCCGACAATGACTTCTCGAGGTTGCGGAGCTTCCCGACAGCGCGGGTGAGCTCGATTCCCTGCTTGCCGTGAATCGCGACGCCGGCGGAGTCGTAGCCTCGGTACTCGAGCCTCCGCAGCCCGTCGATCAGGATCGGCGCGACTTGCTCGTCGCCTACATAGCCAACGATTCCGCACATATTGCGAATCTACTGGATGGATGTCGCCGGCGCACCCTTGGGGCTCGGTTTGGGCGGAGCCCCCTTCGGACTGAACTTGGCCTTCACTTCACCTTCGGGCGACACGACCGTCACCGGCCCGAAGGCACGAAGGGATTCCGCGAAGTCGGCGGCCTGGCCGACCACGACCACCAACGCTTCATCTGGCCGGATCGTTTCCCTTGCGGCGTAGAGAGCCTCCGAACCGCTCGTCGCCCGGATCGCCTTTCGGTAACGGTCCCAGTAGTCGTCCGGCAGTTTGAACGTGCGCAATTCGACGACGAGCTCGGCGAGCTTGCCTGGGGTATCGACCCGAAGGGGGAACGAGTCGCTCAGGTATCGCTTGGCGTTGGCGAGTTCCTCGGGTGGCGGCTGCTCTTTGACGATGTCGTCGAGGTGCTGGAAGAAGGCGCCGATCGCTTCCTTGGTGACGTCGGTGCGCACCGATGCGTACGCGATGAAGGGTGCCTTCTCGACGCGCTCGCCGATCGTGCTGTACGCGCCGTAGGTGAGGCTTCGCTTCTCGCGCAGGTCCATGAACAGACGTGACGCGGCAGAGCCCCCGAGAACCTGGTTGGCCACCATCAGCGGGATCCAAACACGATTGGCCCGCGCAATCGCGATGTTGCCGATGTAGATCACGGACTGAACCGAACCCGGGCGGTCGACGACGAGGATCTCGCGTGCGTCTCGTTCGGGCATGTCGGCGTATGCAGGGACATGCTGCTTGCCCGATCGCCACTTGCCAAAGTCCTTCGTGGCGGCTTCGGCGACTTGCTCCGGTGTCACGTCGCCGACCACCACCAGGAAGGCGTTCTTGCCGACGAAGTGGCTGCGATGCCAGCGGACCATGTCCTGGCGCGTCACCCGTTTGACCGCGGCTGGTGTCGTGTCGACTGACGCGTATGGGTGGTCGCCGTAGAGTTCCCGGTAGAACGTTCGGCGCGCGATGTAACCGGGTTCGCGTTCGGCAAGTGTCAGGCGATCGAGTTCTCGACGCTTCAGTTTCGCGAGCTCATCGGCTTTGAACGCCGGCTTGCCCGCTACTTCGGCGAGGATTGACATGGCCACGTCGAACTGGTCGGCCAGTGCACGAATTCCGACGTACGTGTTCTCCTCGTCCGAGCTTGCCCAGAGGTCGGCGCCCAAGAACTCCACGTCTTCGGCGATCTGCGCGCTGCTCCGCTTGACCGTCCCCTCCTTGAGCATCGAGGCGACGAGGCCGGCGAGTCCTGGGAGCTTGGCCGGGTCGGCTTCGGCGCCGCTCGTCACGACGAGCGTCGCGTAGACCACGGGGAGCTCATTGGCGACAATCGTGTTCACCTGCAGGCCATTGTCGAGTTCGGACACGTGCACGGTGGGCAAAGAGACGTCTTTCGACTCGCCGGGAGGAGGGGGTGCTTCGCGGGTAGGGGCTTGCTCGGCCTTGGCATCCTTCGCGGTTTCGACGGCGGGTGCCGAGGCTCCCTTCGAGCCACAAGCCGAGACCAGAATCGACAACGCGCTCGCTAGGTAGAACGCCTTGAACGGCATCGTCATGGAGCCTCCTTGGGGGCAACGCCCGGCAAGACGTCCAGCACCGTTCGATTGCTGGCGTCGAAGTACTTCTTGGCTACACGCTGGATGTCATCGCGAGACACGGCGAGATAGTGGTCGAGCTCGAGCATGAGTAGGTTCGCATCACCCCAGTAGAGCTCGAACTCGGCGAGGTTGCGCGCCCGCGCCATATTCGATTGCAACCCGAAGACAAACGCAGCGCTCATTCGGTTCTTCGCCTTCTCGAGCTCCCGTTCGGTCACTCCCCGCTTGGCGACGCGGGAAAGCTCGGCGAAGACGATCTTCTGGGCCTCCTTCGGGGAGTGACCGCTCGACATCACCGCCCACACGGAGAAAAGATCGGGTCCGCGTCGGTCGTCTGTGCCGACGGCGATGTCTTGGCAGATCTCTTTCTTCTTCACGAGTGTTTGGTACAGGCGGCTCGACTCGCCATCTCCGAGGATCAGTCCGAGCATTTCGAGCGGGTAGTGGTCAGGCGTGCGGTTCGGGGGGATGTGGTACGCCACGTGGAACGCGGGAAGTGTGGCGTTCGCGTCGTACATGGTTTCCGTTCGTTCGGACGTTTGGTTGGGCGGTGATGGCTCGACGAACGGCGTGCGTTCCCTGGACGGAATGCTCCCGAAGTATTTGTTCGCGAGCTTGAGGGCTTCGTCTGGGTCGAAGTCGCCCACGATGCTCAGTACGGCGTTGTTGGGTGCGTAGTACATATCGAAGAATTCTTGCACCGCCGAGAGCGGCGCATCGACCAAGTCTTGCATGTCGCCGATCGTCGAGTGCGCGTACGGCCAGTAGTCGCCATAGGCGAGTTCGTTGATCCGAAGCATGCTCGGAATGTACGGCTGGTTGTCGATTCGCTGACGCCGCTCTTCCATCACGGTCTGTCGCTGGTTCTCGAAGTTGTCTTGGGTGATCGCCAGTGAGCGCATGCGGTCGGATTCGAGCCAGAGCCCGAGGGCGAGCTCGTTCGCCGGAAGCGTCTCGAAGTAGTTCGTTCGGTCGTTGCTCGTCGTTCCGTTGGCGTCGCCACCGCGGTTGATGATGAGCCCGAAATGCTCACCCTTGCCGATGTTGGCCGAGCCCTGAAACATCATGTGTTCGAACAAGTGCGCGAACCCCGAGCGCCCCTTCTCCTCGTCGCGTGACCCCACGTCGTAGTAGACCGCGATCGCGACCGTCGGGACAGTATGGTCCTCGCTCATCACGACACGGAGGCCGTTGTCGAGGGTTGCGCGGGTCACCGGCAAGGTGGGCGGCCTTGCGCCCGACGATTCGGTGTCGGCCGCGGTGGCATGGCCCAAGTTGAGAAGCGGGCTGAGCACGAGGCACGCCGCGAGCCATAGCCCCGCGCGCACCCCACCTTTCGAAGATTGCATCATGTGTCTCCCATCAACACGGCAAGGCCCCAAGAACTTCCGCAGTCGCTACCACATCCACCCCTATGGGCAAAGCGGTTGACGGAGCCGAGCGTTTTGCGAAGACTCCACCGCTCGATGACCGCCGCTGTGCTTTCGATCGGGACCGAGCTAACGCGTGGCGAGTTGATCAACTCGAACGCAGCTTGGCTGTCCGAAGAGTTGACCAAGCTCGGCTTCGACGTGGTCGAGCATGCCACTGTCGATGACGACCTCGACCGCATCGTGGCGGTGATTCGTCGCTTTTCGGAGGTTCATCGGGTCGTCGTCTGCACCGGAGGGCTCGGGCCCACCACAGACGATCTCACGACCGAGGCCGTCGCTCGGGCCCTCGGGGTCACGTTGGTGCGCAATGAGCGTGTCGTTGACGAGATTCGGGAGAAGTTCAAGGCCTTTGGCCGCGTCATGCCCGAGAGCAACGCCAAGCAAGGGGATTTCCCTGACGGCGCCGACGTGTTGCCCAATGACATCGGCACGGCACCGGGGTTCGGGGTGGCCCTCGGCCAAGCACGCATGTTCTTCGTGCCGGGGGTTCCGCGTGAGATGAGGCACATCTTCGCCGAGTCGATCTCGCCTGCGATCGCATCGCTTGCAGAGCGCCGTACCCATCAGATCCACCTCCGGTCGTTCGGCATCACGGAGTCGGGCGTCGGCCAGGCGCTGGGTGACCTCGAGCGGGAACACGAAGGCCTCACCCTCGGGTATCGAGCGAGCTTTCCCGAGATCGAGGTCAAGGTGCACGTACGCGCGGGATCGCCCGAGGAAGCCGAAGCGCGTGCGAGCTCGATCGCACAAGAAGTGGAGCGCCGGCTCGGGCATGCGGTCTTCGGAGGCCGCGAGGATTCCTTTCCGGCAGTGGTGGGCGGGGTCTTGCGGGACCGAGGGCTCACCCTGGCGGTCGCCGAATCGTGTACGGGTGGTCGCGTTGGCGAGATGCTGACCCGCGTTCCTGGGAGCTCGGACTACCTGTTGCTCGACGCGGTGGTGTATGCGAACGCCGCGAAAGAAGCGGTCCTCGGGGTCGATCCGGCGACGCTCGAGGAGCATGGGGCCGTCAGCGCGGAGACGGCGGCGGCCATGGCCGAGGGCGCGCTTCGTGTCGTCGATGCGGACATGGCCGTCTCGATCACCGGGATTGCTGGGCCATCCGGCGGCACCGAAGAAAAACCAGTCGGCACCGTCTGGTTTGGCCTCGCGCGCCGCGGTGCGCCGACCGTGACCAAGCACCGCAAGCTGCCCTGGGGTCGCGAACGGATTCAGATCCTGTCTTCGTACGTGGCCCTCGAGCTCGTCCGACGAGCGGCCTTGGACCGCGAGCTCGACATTCGTTTCCGTTAGGCGGTCTAGTGTCGGATGTCCTCGCGATGGTGGCCCGGCCGCGGTAGGGTACGCCGACGGGTATGAATGGGGGGAGCCGAGGGTGGTTCTCCGAAGCAAACTTGACGTTGGTGGGGAAGCCGACTAAACGGTTGTTCAGTACAGGAGGGAAACACACGATGGCCGACTCGAACCGCGACAAAGCCCTGAACCTAGCGCTCGGAACCATTGAAAAAGCCTATGGAAAAGGCTCGATCATGCGCCTCGGCGACGCCGACGCCAAAGTCGATGTCCCCGTGGTGTCGAGTGGTGCCATCTCGCTCGACCTCGCGCTTGGCACAGGCGGGTACCCGCGGGGCCGGATCGTCGAGATCTACGGGCCTGAGTCGAGTGGCAAGACGACCCTAACCCTCCATGCGATCGCCGAGTGCCAAAAGAAGGGCGGGATCGCAGCCTTCATCGATGCCGAGCATGCGCTCGACCCCACGTACGCGCGCAAGCTCGGGGTCAACGTCGATGAGTTGCTGGTGAGTCAGCCCGACCACGGCGAGCAAGCCCTCGAGATCGCAGACACCCTGGTTCGGTCCGGGGCGGTCGACGTGATCGTGGTCGACTCGGTGGCGGCGCTCGTGCCCCGCGCCGAGATCGAAGGCGAGATGGGCGACAGCCACGTCGGGCTTCAGGCGCGACTGATGAGCCAAGCGCTTCGAAAGCTCACCGGGACCGTCCAGAAGAGCAACACCACCCTCTTCTTCATCAACCAAATCCGCATGAAGATCGGGGTCATGTTTGGGAGCCCTGAAACCACGACCGGCGGCAATGCCCTCAAGTTCTACGCGTCACAGCGGCTCGACATCCGACGCATCGGGACAATCAAGGTCGGCGATGCGGCGGTTGGCAATCGCTGTCGCGTCAAAGTCGTCAAGAACAAGCTGGCACCCCCGTTTCGGCTTTGCGAGTTCGACATCTTGTTCGGGCAGGGCATCAGCCGTACCGGCGATGTCCTGGACCTCGGCGTGGACGCTGGGATCATTCACAAGTCTGGAGCCTGGTACAGCTACGGCGAAGAACGGATCGGGCAGGGCCGCGACAACGCACGAAAGTTCCTCGAGGAGCACACCGACATGCTCGCCAAAATCGAGCGCAAGCTTCTCGAGAAGCACGGTCTGGTGAAGCCGGAGGCCGCGTCGGAGGAGGCGTCGACCGCCAAGGCCGACAAAGCCGTGGCGAAGCCCAGTCCGGGCGCTGGCAAGAGAGCTCGCCCGAATTAGTGTGCTGCGCGCCCGAGGGCGAGCGGGGCTGCGCCGCGGGGCGGAACGTTTCTTCAGGGTGGCCTCCGACAGCTGTAACTTTCTGAAATTACAAGCCTAAGTGCGAAAACAGACGTTGACTTTCAACGCGGTTTTTGCTATTTAGATCACGTGCAGGCTGTCCGTTGCACACCCAAGAACGACGAGCCCGTCCGCCCGCGCCCAAAGCGTGGGCTTCGTCGTCTTGCACCCCTTCTGGCACTTCTAGGGAGAGTAGTTTCATGAGCTTTACCGTTGGTGACAAAGCAGTTCATCCAGCCCACGGGGTGGGTGAGATCACCGAGATCGAAGCGCGGCTCATCGGCGCGAACAAGATCGACTTCTACATCCTCAAGCTCGTCAACGGAAAGGCGGGCACCATCCGCGTCGCCCTCGACGCCGTCGACCGAGTTGGGCTCCGTCAGGTCATGTCTCGCAGGGCCGCCAAGACGGTCCTCGATGAGCTGAGCAAGGATGAGATGGCGGTCACCTCTCA
>JBCCHE010000073.1:0-18620 GCA_039028875.1 Myxococcota bacterium
GAAAACGGCAACGACGAGGAGGGCACGCATGAGTGGGAACGAAGACTACCGGGTGACCCGGGACAAGACGAACAAGCCGACAACGGCACTGACGAACGACCCAATAATGATGCCGATCTTGGCCTCGACCAAGAGATCGCCCGTCATGCCGAGGGACGCGATGAAAAGGGCCATCGTGAACCCGATTCCACCGAGAAGTGCGGCCCCCGCAAGGATGGGCCAAGTCACGCCGCCGGGTCGCGCGGCCCAGCCTAACTTTTCGGTCAGCCAGGCCGCCGAGAAGATCCCGAGCCCCTTGCCGAAGAAGAGCGAGGCCGCGACCGCGACCGCGACCGGCTCTGTGACCAACCCGACATCGATGGTGACGCCTGCGTTGGCGAGTGCAAAGACCGGCATGATGAAGAAGCCCACCCAGGGATGGAGGCCGGTCTCGAGTCGGAACAAAGGAGACACCGCCTCGCGAGACGCGAACGATAGGTCCGCGACGATCGCTCTAGCCTTGTCGAGCGTGGTTTCTTCGGCTCGCAGCGTTTCGTCGGTGTACCGGAGAAACCCCATGAACTTCGAACCCCCGAGCCAAGGATTGGCGGGCGTGAGGAGCCCGAGGGCAACGCCGGCAATCGTCGGGTGCACCCCAGATTTGAGGGTGCAGAGCCAGACCCACACGCCAACGAGAAAATAGATGCCAACCGATCGGACGCCGAGCCGGCTCATGACGACCACCGCAACGAGCCCGAGAACCGCCCCGCCGAGCCAGATCCCGCTGATCGACGAGGTGTAGAAGAGCGCGATGACCAGCACCGCAAGCAAGTCGTCGACGATCGCGAGCGACAGGATCAAGATCTTGAGACCATGAGGAATTCGGTTGCCGAGGAGGGCCATGCACCCAACGACGAACGCGATGTCGGTCGCCATGGGCACGGCCCAGCCCGACTGACCAGGCTTGCCGTATTGCAACCCGAGATAGATCGCGACAGGGACGATCACACCGCCAAGCGCTGCCGCGACGGGAAGAACGACTTTCTTTGGATCGCTGAGTTCCCCAATCGCCATTTCGCGTTTGATCTCGAGGCCGATGACGAAGAAGAAAATCACCATCAAGCCGTCGTTGATCCAATGAGAGAGCGGATAAGCGAGCTCGAAGTCCCCGATGGCAACGCGCACCGACTGATGCCAAAAGTGATCGTATGCGGCAGCGTATGGCGAGTTCGCCGCGATCAGGGCGATGGCCGTGCAAATCAACAGAAACACGCCGCTGGCGGATTCGATGTGGAGGAACGCGGAAAACGGGCGTTGCAGCCGCTGAATTGGACGGTCGGGAAGATGCGTAATTCGGGAGTACGACAGGTTCGGGTCGTCCATTGGCAACCGACTTATCGCGGAACGTGCTAGAAAGCCAGAACGCATGTGGTTGGGTGAACCGACGATCGCCTGGTGGTTCTTGGGCGTCAGTCTCGTAGGGGCGATCTTCACACTCAACGCGTTCCTGCCGGTGCAGCGCGTGCCCGCATTGTTCCTGCCGAGCTTCTTCGGATCGTGGTTGACCGCCGAGCTCGCTGGTCAGCACATCGTATGGCAGGGCGCGGCCACGGCGTGGTTCGTCAGCGCTGGGGCACTCGGCGCCTGGCCTGGTCAACTCGGCCTCGGCATCACGCTCGTCTCTTGGCTTGGGCTCGCCGTCCTGTTCGCAGAAGGCCGAAGAGCCTCATCGGTGTTCAACGAAGCCCTGTCGGAGCTGCCCGAACCCACGCATCGGCGCCGCTTGCCCGCGCGACAAGTCGCGCTCCCCTTCTTGTTTCGCCGCAAGGGGGTTCAAGTCGAGCGCAACGTGGTGTTTCGGAAGGTCGCGGGCCGGGTCCTCAAGCTCGATGTCGCCATGCCGAAAGAACCGGGTACGAGGCGCCCGATTATGATGCAGGTGCACGGTGGAGCCTGGATCATCGGCGACAAGCGCGAGCAAGGTTGGCCCTTGATCGGCCACCTCGCGGCGAACGGGTGGGTCTGCTTCAACGTCAACTACCGGCTGAGCCCTGCCGCGACTTGGCCCGACCACCTCGAAGACGTCAAGTATGCCTTGGCGTGGATTCGCGAACACGCGCACGAGTACGGCGCTGACCCAAGCTTCATCGCGTGTACCGGTGGGTCGGCCGGAGGCCACCTGACCGCGATGATGGGACTCACGGCAAACGACCCCGAGTACCAGCGCGGCTTCGAGGACGCCGACACGCGCGTTCAGGCGGCGATCCCAGTATACGGGGTATTCGACTTCACCAACCGATCCGGCGACCAGCCTCGCACGATGCGTACGACCTTGCTTCAACCCTGGGTGATGAAGTCGTTCTTCGCCGACGCTCGCGAGGACTACGAACGCGCCTCGCCGCTCGACCGGGTAACGCCCGAAGCCGCCCCGTTTTTCATCGTGCATGGCGTCCGAGACACGCTCGCCCCGGTGCGCGATGCGCGCATGTTCTACGATGCCCTACGCGAACGGTCGAACGCCCCGGTTTACTATGCGGAGCTCCCCGGCGCCCAGCATGCGTTCGACGTCTTTGCGTCCCCACGAACGGCCCGGCTGGTCGACGCAGTCCTTCGCTTCCTCAACGCCACGGTCGAGCGTGCCCGACAAGACGTCACAGAGCCCGAGCCTGGCCAAGCCGCCACCGACCTCAGAGCGTCAGCTTTACTTGGATCGTCGAGCTCGCCCCCGAGTAGCTGAACTTCGCGGCATCAAACTTGGGAGGGCCAAACCGCTCGGCTGGAGCGTTGTTGGAAACGGCCCAAGGTTCTTTGGGGCGGCCCACGAGACTCGAGTCGAGTTCACCGTCGTTGTCGATGTCGTGCATGACTGACACGGCGTAGGTCCCTGGCTTGACGTTCTTGAAGACGCAGGTCGCCTTCTTACCCTTCGGTTTGATGAACAGCGATTCGAGGGCGTCCTCCGAGTCGCTCGGAAAGCCCTCGTCATCTTGCCATAGCGAGCAGCCGATTTGCCCCTTGTCGCTTTGGATGTTCTGCACCTGCACCTTCAGTTCGCCCTCGGGCTTGTTGTCTTGGGCGTTGGCGACGGCTGTGCTCGCCAGCACCGCACACAAGGCCAAGGCCATCCAGTTTCGCTCGCTCGTCTTGGTGTTGGTATTCATTGGCTGTCCTCGATTCGTCAGTGTGTGTGGGTCTTCATTCCCACAGATGTTCCCCGATCGCGGTCCGCAGCGCGCTCTCACGAACGCGAAGACGGGCAGCTGCGTCGATGAGTGCAAGCCGCGCACGGTTGGCATCGACTTCGGCGTCGATCACTTCGGTCGCGTCGAACACACCGACGTCGAAACCCCTTCGTTTGGCGTCGTAGGCCTCTTCGGCGGCTTCGACCTGGCGCTTGGCGGCACGTACCGATTCGAAAGACGCACGGTACGCCGCGTACGACCGAACGACTTCGATCCGAACCAAGTCTTTCAACTGGCGACGTTGTTCTTCGGCTTCGTTGAGGGCGGCGACCGCTCGTTCTTTCGACCGCGAAGCCGCCCATGTCCCGTCGGGCGACCAGTTCGCAACCGCGGTCACGTTCCAACTCGTGCGAAACTCGTCGATCGGTGGAATGAACAGCGGGTTCGGGCGCGCATAGTCAGCACCGGCCTCGACACCAAGGGTTGGCGCCATCGATCCTCGTCTTCCGCGGACGGCATAACGCCGTGCTTGAACGAGTGCGTCGATCGCCTGGACTTCGTCTCTCAACTTCCATGCCGCTTCGATGAGATCGTCTCGGTCTTCGGTGACTGCGGGCTTCGGCACTTCCATGAACCGCTCCTGAAACGCCAGCGGGCCTGCCCCGGGGATGTCGAGCAAGGTACGAAGGGCGTTGGCCGTAGACTCGACGTCGGCATGGGATTCGGCACGGCCGCGCTCAGCCGCGGCGACCCTCGCTTCGAACCGAAGCACGTCGGGCCTGTTTCCGATGCCGCCGCGAAGGAGCGCCTCGGCTTGCGCCTGGTTCTCCTGAGCCTGACGAACCGCAAGCTCGGCCACCGCGAGTGAACCCCTCGCGCGTGCGTGATTCATGTAGATCTCGATCACCTCGAGCGCGACGTCGTTGCGAACGACGTTGGCCTCGAACCTCTGCGCACTCTCGCCGTGCTCTGCCGAGCGAATACCGGGCAAGATCTGCAGGAACAGGGCCAGTAGCGGGTAGCTGACCGACGCTCGAAAGTTGTAGCGGTTACGCGGAACCGGGATCGCGTCTCCCGAGATGGCCTGCAGCACCTCGAGGTTGGCACCGAGAAGCTCCTGCGCTGCCGGGTCTTGGACCTGGGCGAGCGTGGCTTCCGCCGCCGCGAAGTCGATGTCGAGTGGGACCAAGGGAGCGTTGTTGATTTGGCTGAGACGTGTGTATCGGCCTCTCAGGTTGAATCGCGGGATCGCCGCCGCCCTCGCCTCTTGCGTGGTTGCGATGGCCTGATCGACGCGGTCGTCGGCCGCCTTGATGAGGTGCACCGTCTGAACCGCGCGCTGAGCAATCTCAGGCATCGACCACTGCTGCCCTGGTTGCTCGAGCAACCGGTCGAAGTCGAGGCTTCGCGGGACTCCGTTGGCATCGACATCTTGGGCGAGCGCGCCGACGTGCAAGAGAGACGCGAACACGACTGTGAGGACGGACTTCATTCTGCGGGCTCCAGTGCGAGCGCACCGGTGTTGGGTGGCTCGCGGGTGAACTCGTTGACTGGATGGCGTCGGGTGATGAGGAGAAAGGCGGCGGGGACGAAGTAGAACGAGACGAATGTCGACAAGACGACCCCGCCTGCGATACCCGTCGCAAACGGCGGCCAAAAGCCGCCTGCCGACAGCATTAGGGGTAAGAACCCCCCAAACGTCGTGATGGTCGTGGAGATGATGTGCCGGCTCGTCTCCGAGACGACGACCTTGCGAACTGCGAGCGCGGAGCCGCCGACCGCCTCGGGGTCCTCGCGAAGCGCCGCATTGATGACGATGGCGGCATTGATGGCGACACCGACGAGACCCACGAGGCCGATGAGCGCCTGAAACCCGAGCGGGAAACGGAAAACGGCCACGCTCAGAAGTCCGAGACCCATTGACTGGAGCGCCACGAAGAACACGACACCGCCAAGACGAAAGCTGTGAAGGCTTAGCGATACGATCGCGATCATCAGGAGGACCAGCACGGGGACGTAGGCGAACAGGTTGCTCATGGCGTCGCTTCGCTCGGCCGCATCGCCCCCCGTCTCCAGCCTGTACCCCGATGGCATCACGATCGGTGCCTCTGCCAACACCCGTTGGAGGTCCCGAAAGGCCTCGTCCGGGAACACACCGGCTTCGATGTACCCACGGACGACGTTGACGCGTCGCCCGTTCCGGTGGGGCACGCCATCCAGAGAAGGGCGAAGCTCGACGTCGACGAGGCTCTCGAGCGGGACACCGGGGAAGCCTTGCCCGCCGCCCGACCGCGATGGGACGGCGACGAACGAGGTCGAACCAATCTCATCGAGCGTGGACCGGGTCTGGTCGGAGACCCGGACGCGAACGGGGATCTCTTCGTTGTCTTCGAGGATGGAGCCCGCGGGAATCCCTTCGAGTCGGTAGTTGAGTTGGTTCGCGATTTGAACGAGGTCGAGCCCCGCGAGCGTGGTCTTCTCCTCGTCGGCGCGAAGCCAAATCTTCGGAGACGATGCGGTCAAGGTCGCAAGCGAATGGATCACGGTCGGCACCCGCGACAAGCGTTCTCGCAACTCGAGCCCGAGGGCCCTCAGCGTGTCCAAGTTCGGTCCGTAGATCCGGTACTCGATCGGGGCATCGACCGGCGGGCCCTGCAGGAGTTCGCGGGTGAGGACCTGGGCGCTTGGAAGGGCGTCGTCGAGCTCGCGTTGAAGGATCGGCAGCAAACGCCCGACCGCGTTCACCGACGACACCTTGACCTGGCCCTGCGCGTAGCTCGGGTTGCCGTCCTGGTCTTGCTTGAGGTTGTAGTAGAAAGGCGGCGCGCTTCGGCCGACGAACCACGCCACCGACTCGACCTCTTCGTGCGACCGGAGCACCGCCTCCGCGGCTTCGGTCGCTTCCACCGTCTCCTCGATCGACGACTGCTGGGGGAGCCGCACCTCGACGTGGAACTGGTCACGATCCGCCGGGGGGAAGAACTGCTGCGGGAGCGTGAGTGCACCCAAGACCCCGAGCAACGGCAGCATGGAGACCAAGAACATCGAGCGGCGTGGATGCGCCAAGCTCCAGTCGATCGATCGCTCGAACCGGGCACGGAGCCTCGGAAAGGTGAGTCCGTTACGCCAGAACGTAGGCGCCGCGCCGGCTTCCCCGCCTTTGAGCGCACGGCCGGCCAGGGCCGGAACGATGGTCATCGCGAAGACGTAGGAGATCGCGAGTGAGATGATCACGCTCAGACCGATCGCCCCGACGAACTCGCCCACTCTACCCTTGAGGAGGAGGATCGGCATGAACGCCAAGATCGTCGTGACCGTCGAGCTGAGGAGTGGTGACCAGAGGTGTCGGAGGCTCGATTCAACAGCGTTGGCCGGAGTCGCTCCCTCGAGCCGCTTCGACCGAATCGAGTCGACGACGACGATGGCGTTGTCGACCAAGAGACCGAGCGCCACGATGAGTCCGGTAACCGACATCTGATGAATGGGCACCCCGAGCACGCGCAGAACGAAGATCGCGCTCAGGCTCACCAGCGGCAGCGAAACACTCGCGATCAGCGCGGAACGGAAGCCGAGCGTCAAGAAGAGAACCGTCACGACCAAGGCGAACCCGACTAGCAAATTGTTGACGAGCCCCGAGAGGCGGGCCTCGGTGTACGTCGCCTGGTCGAACACCGTCTCGAACTCGACGCCGTCCGGCAGCTCGCGCTTGAACGCGTCGAGCTTCGATTTCGCCCGTTCCGACCAACTGTCGAACCGAGTCCCTACGGCGAGTTTGGCACCCACCACGACCGCGGTTTTTCCATCGATGACGGTTAGATCGCTCGGTGGCGTCTCGATCGATCGACGAACTTCAGCGATGTCGCCAAGCGTCAGAAGCGCACCCCCCTCCGCGGTGTTCAACGGAATGGCGCGGATTCGTTCGAGGGAGTCGAGCTCACCGGTGACTTCGATCAGCACGTTGTTGCGGGCCCCGCGCATCACGCCTGCGGAGACCTTCGCGTCGGCCCCCGAGATCGCCCGAGCGACACGGCCCGCAGTCAACCCCGCGGCGGCAAGCGTCTGTGGATCGAACGTGACGGCGATCTCTTCGCGGGGAGCGCCGAACACCCGGACCGCATCGGTTCCTGGGACGTCACGGAGGATGTCTTGAAGCTCTTCGGCAAACCGTTTCAGGATGCCCCGGCTCGGCTCACCCGGCATCGACCACGTCAGCGCCGTGATCAGGGAGTACGCGCCAAAGCGCTCGTCGTCGAACGTCGGTGGAGGCAATCCGGGCGGGAACTCCGCGTAAGCATCGCCGAGTGCGTCGCGGACTTTCGAGAAAGCCTCGTCGGCTTGTCGACCTTGGATTTGCTCGTCGAGCTCGATGCTAACCACCGCCACCCCATTGCGCGATGTCGACGTGACGGTCTCGATCTCGGAGAGCTCTCGAAGCTGGTCCTCGATCTTGTCTGTGACGAGCGCTTCGACCCGCTCGGCGCTTGCTCCCGGAAAAGGCGCCACGATGATCGCGACCCCGTTGGTGATCGTTGGGTCTTCCTGACGGACGATCGTCGCAAGTGCGGAGAGACCGGCCACAACGACTAGGCCGATCGCGGTGGCGAGGAATCGTGGCTCGCGGAACAGGAGCATCATGGCGACGCCTCGCCTTGTGGCGCGTCAGCGCTGCGCTCAGCGACGAGCACCCGTTGCCCTGGGACCACCCGGTGGAGCCCGGTCGCGATGATTCTGTCGCCAGGCTCGAGGGTGCCGCGCACGAAGACACGGTCGGTCTCGGTGTGAAGGACTTCCACCGCTTCGCGCGCGACGACCTGATCCTCCCCTTCCGGCTTGATCGAGTAAACGGTCCAGGTCCCTCGAAAGCCCTCGGTCATTGCAGTCGTCGGGATCCAGAACCCAGACCCGTCAACGCGTCGGCGATGAACGAGCCGTACCATCTCCCCGTCGGCCGCTGGAACGTCATCCGGGAGCGCTACGATCACCGTGACAGTTCGGGTTCGCGCATCGACATCGTCGACGATGGCCGTGACCGACGCTCGCACGACGGTGCCGCCGAGTTCGAGTTCTTGTTCCGTCCCGACGGGGATCGCGACGAACGTCGGCACCCCAACTACCGCCTCTTTTTGATCACTCTCGCGAAAGCGCACGACCGGGGTTCCCGCAGCAACGACGGTGCCCTCATCAACCATCCGCGCAGAGACGATCCCGGAGAAGGGCGCGAGCAGTCTGGACTTGCGGAGGTCGACGTCGACCTGTGCGAGGGCGGCTTGCAGCTCTAGCTTCTTGGCGTTGGCAGCCTCGAGTCCGAACTTGGCCTCATCCGCCGACTGACGGGAGATGAACTCCTCGTCCGCCAACTGAGACAACCGGTCAGCGGTCAGCGTCGAGATACCCACCCCTGCCTGGGCCTCAGCGAGCGCCGCGATGATCCGCTTGCGCGCGGCCCGGAGCTGCGCCGTATCGAGGCGCGCGATTAGCTGCCCCTCTTCGACTTGGTCTCCCTCGTCGACGAGAACTTTCGAGACGAGGCCGCCTCGCTCGAACCCAAGACGACTCGCGCGACGACTGCGTACGATCCCGCTAAAGACGCGCCGGACCTCGTAGTCTTCAAGCGGCTCCACGCGTAGTGTCTCGACGCGAAGCGGGGCGGCCGCGGCAGCGGCGTGGTTTTCGTTGGGCGCGCAGCCGACCGCGAGGGGGCTCGCGAGAGACAGCATGATGAGCGCAACGGCAAATGCAGGGGTTGAGAGAACGTGGTGCATCGAGGGACTCCAGGGAGTGATGATGCATATGCATGTAGAATCAACCTAGACGTTGTCAAGTGCTTGCGAAACACCTTTCGTGGCACGATGCTTGCGGCATTGGTAAATCAATGCATATTCATGTCATGGACGGTGATGCGAACCTCGATCTCATGGCGCCGATGGGGTGTGTGGGCCACCGGGTCCGCCGGACGAGTCGCGCGCTGACATCGTTCTTCAACGATCGCATCCGCGAATCGGGCCTCCGGATCACCCAGTGGCCGCTGGTCGCGGCATTGCGTCACGCCGGCGCCCTGACCGTGAGCGAGCTCGCCGAGCGGCTCGGCACCGACCAGTCGACCATCAGCAGAAGCATCCAACCGTTGGTACGCGATGGCCTGGTCGACTTCACCGATGAGGGCGACGCACGAAAACGATTCGCCCGCCTCACCCCACAAGGCACCGCAACGTACAACGTCGCCTACGATCTTTGGCGAGGCGCGCAGGACGACGTCTTGAAGACACTCGGCCCCGCCTGGGAGGGGATCGAGTCGAAGCTCGCCGAACTCGAAGCCTCCGTGCGTTGAGCGACGGGCTCAGTCTTCGTAGACGAGGTCGATCTCGATGGTGACGGGGCCGCCAGCGTAGTCGAACTTCGCGTCCTTGAAGATGGGCGGCCCGAAACGCTTGGACTTGGCGTTGCGGGAGACACCCCACGGTTCGCTCGGGCTTCCGATCGCGTTGGTGTCGAGCTTGCCGTTCCTGTTCATGTCGACAAAGACTGACGCCGCGTACTCGCCAAGCCCCGTCCGCTTGAAGACACACGAAGCACTTCCTGCCTCGACGTCAACGGGCTCGACATCGATCCAGGTGCGCCGAAGCGCACGTCGGTGCTTTCGCGGGAAGCCTTTGTTCTTCCAGAACAGCGCACACGCGAGACGCGTGCCAGGCTCTCGGATGCCGTTCACTCGGATCGTGAGCGTGTTGTTGGCCGCCGGATCCGTCACGTCCGCGGCGAGGGGGGCGGCCGCCCACACACACGAAGACGCGACCGCGACCGCGAGGGCCGTCGTCTTGCTCAAACCCATCTCATCCATTTCCCGTCTCGCACGCCCGAACCGCATCCTCGTTCTTTACGACCGACGGCCATTGCCCCCCCGATGTTTAGACTAGCCCATTGATTCTTGGCAAATCGTCTTCCGAAAGACCGCCTTCTCCTCGTGGGCCCTGGCGAAGCCCCCGAAACCATGGACAAAATAGGTTCCTTCGGTTTCTCGCTTGACAGAACGAACGGTCGTACTATTTTGAGGTCATGTCCAAGGGTGCAGAAACCAAGCAAGCCATCGTCGATGAGGCCCTCGACCTCGTCAGCGTGCAGGGCATTACGGCCCTTTCGATCGGCGCGCTTGCCCGCTCGACGGGCATGTCCAAGAGCGGGCTCTTCGCGCACTTTGGCTCCAAGACGACCCTTCAGCTGGCCGTGATCCGTTCGGCAAGCGAGCGCTTCGTCGACCTGGTCGTGGCACCGGCGTTCAAAGAACCGCGAGGCGAGCCTCGAGTCCGGGCCCTGTTCGAAAACTCGGCGAAGCCCTGGGACGACGAACTGCCGGGGGGTTGCATTTTCTACGCGATGGCCGCCGAGCTCGACGATCAGCCTGGTCCGGTACGAGACCTTCTCGTGCAAACGCAGGTCGACTTCCAAGACACGGTTCGGCGTGCAGCGGAGATCGCGGTCGAGGAAGGGCACTTCCGCAAGGACCTCGATCTCGATCAGTTCGTCTTCGAGTTTGGGTCGATCTCGTCGGCCTTCCACTTCACCGGCCGCCTCCTCGGTCGGCCAGACGCCGAACAACGCGCCCAGGCAGCCTTCGAATCGCTACTCGCGCGGTCACGGTAAAGGAGACTCGAGATGGAATCGGAAATCATGGATCTTCAAGACGCTTTCAAAAAAAGCACGAACGTTCGACCTTTTTATCATCAAGCGCCCCGCTGGATCAGGGTCGCGTTTCGGTTGGGCGGTGCGTTGAGCCCCAGTCTCGCCGCGAAACTGGCGACGCGCCTCTTCTTCACGACGCAACGAAGGGCAGCGAGCCGAACAGGCGCTGAAGCCCTCGCGCGCGGCCGCCGTGTCAAAGCGGGCCAACTCGCGGTGTGGTCGTGGGGCGACGGCCCGGTCGTGCTCCTGGTTCATGGTTGGAACGGCCGCGCTTCGCAGCTGTCCCGGTTCATCGAGCCGCTGGTCGACCGGGGCTACCGGGTCGTCGCGTTCGACGCACCCGCACACGGCGAGTCGCCCGGTAAGCAAACGACGATTCCAGAGATGGTCGGCGCGCTTCAACAGGTCTCGGCCGAACTCGGCGAGATCCATGGCGTGATCGCCCATTCGATGGGAGGCGCCGCAACCCTGCTCGCGATCACCGAAGGACTCGACATCGAGCGTGCGGTCCTGATCGCGCCCCCGTCGGACCCGGCGTTGTTCGTGACGCACTTCGCGCGCGCGCTCGGACTCTCCCAAGAGCTCGAGCGGCGATTGCGAGTGAATATCGAGCGGCGCGCGGGTCGCCGTCTCGAAGAATTGCGTGTCGATCGGTTGACGCCAAGGAGGCCGCAACCCCTGCTGGTGATTCACGACGAAGACGACTCCCAAGTCCCGATCGAACACGGCGTCTCCATCGTGGAGACATGGCCGAACGCAAGCCTCGTGGCGACACGGGGCCTCGGCCATCGGCGCATCCTTGGCGATGCGTACGTCAACAAGCGCTCTGTCGGCTTCATCGACGCGCCCCTGCGCGCCGATAGGACGGCAGCCTAAACCCAAGAAAGGACAAGACCATGCAATCCCAAACCAGAGACATCCAATTCGACGGCTTCGTCCACGAACTCACAGAAGCACTCGACTTCTCGGACTTCGGCTTCGCCTTCGGCGTCGTTGAGTCGGTCGTCGACAGCCTCGTGCAGGTGTACGAGGCGTTTGCCCAGGCGGAGCGCGGCGTCGTCGCCGCGGCGGCCAAGGGACTCGTCGTATGACGGGGGCCCGCAACGGCGACCGTGGACCGATTCGGCCCTCAGAAGCGTGGCTTCGTGGCGCGGTTCACGGTCGCCTACTCTTGCTTGCGCTCTTTTCGCTCTTCCCGTTCGTCTTTTCTTTCCTCGCGACGGTTGGTGGGTTCGCCACCGGCTCCTGATTCCTCAGCGGTTCCCTCGATCGAGCCGCGTTTGCCGCAAGGGGGGCCGCCTTCGATCTTCACTGGGGCATGTACGTAGTGAAGCTTCTCGCTGTCGCGGCGACTCGCAATCTTGAGCCCCATGCGTCCGAGCGCCCCCAAGAGGCCCTGCGAATCGATGGTCATCGTCACCGCGGCCTTGCGCGCAGGAACCACCGCGTGGGCTCTCAGCTCGTCCCGCCCGATGCACGTTCGCGCCGTGAGGTCGACCAGCGGCTCACCCGCGAGCCTCACCAGGCCCGTCGCGTACGCAATGCCAACGGGATTCGGCAGCGGCTTCGGCTTGCTCATGATGCCGTGCACGTCCTCGATGTAGATCATCGGACCGGCGTCTTCGGCGCGGCGTCTCACGGAGATCCGAGCGCGTTCGACTTCGAACTGAACAGGCTTGGCGGTGAACCCCAACGTCAGCGTTGCGTTCACGACGTCGACGGGGCCGATCTCGAGCAACCACGGGGCGTCGGCTTTCGGCTTTTGCTTGGGCGGGAGGTGTAGACCTTGCCGAACCGGCGGCGGTGCCTGGCTCAGCGCATGCGTGAGCGACACCTGACCCGTGGCGTCGCGGTACAGCGTCACCTCGATCCCCTCGACCGTGGCTTTGGTCATTCGGTAGACACCGTGCCGCAGCGCCGTCACATCGAACGCGCCACGCATCTTCTCCACGCGAAGGACTTCGCGGCCCTGCTTGTCGTTCATCACGAAGTCATGAAGCGAGACCGACGCCCGACCCGAAAGCGCGAGCGACCTCTCGCCGTCTTTGCGTTCGGACTCCTCGTCCGGTGCTTGGTCCCCGTCGCTGCCATTGGACGGTTCGACGACGCCCGAGTCGGCGCGTTCCTCCAGGTCTTCTGTGCCGTCGAACACACCTGCCTCGCTGGCACCCCACAAGAGAACGCCAAGCACGACGATCAAGAGCGCCGTGGCCATCCAACCCAGTCGACCCATGGAAGAAGCACTACCACACCCGGACGACCGATGGATAGGACCGTGGGTCGGTCGATTCAGGACGCGAGGGGCGGCCCGATGCAGCCCTGGAACGAACCCGGATCCTCTTCACCCGTCTGAGGGCGCGCGACGGCCTCGCACGTCCATTGCTCGCGGCAGTCGCTCGTGGACTCGCAGTTGAGAAGGCATACCCAGCCCGTCTCGAGCCCTGCACAGGACGAGCCGCTCGGGCAGTCGTTGTCGTTCTCGCAGGAGAGCGTGCAGATTCCCCCAGGGAGGTTGTCGAACGACTCGCAAAGCTGGAAATCGCAGTCGCTGTTGTCCATGCACGGGCCGCCGACGAGCGCACTCTCGTTTCCGGCGGTTCCCGGAAACCGGCCATCGCCGCATGCAACGGCAAGCAGAACAGTAAGAGCCAGAAGCAAACCTGAGCGCATAGCGGCGGGACGATATCGCAAGGGCATCGGGCGCACCAGCGCGCCAGCCGCCCCTCCTGTTACATTCCCGTCACTTTTTGGTCGATCCAGCCGTTGAGTGCCTGAACCACCTCCACAGAGTCGCGCGCCCATCGCACATGGGCACCTTTGGTCGGCTTCGAAAGACAAGCCTCGATGCGCTTGCCGCGGAGGTTCGGGACCTTTTCGAACATGAAGTCGACGGCTTCGGCCGGGCCCATCTCGTCTCCAGCGATGTTGACGGTCACGAACTCGGCGTCGAGCGTTTCGAGCGCGGCTTCGTAGTCCACCTGACTCCCAATTGGCTCATAGCGCGCGGTGCGTGCATTGCGCGACCAGTCCCTCATGAGCGTTTTGGCCTCGGTGCCCCCGAATCCCAGTTGCTTGCCCGGCACGTACCCGAGAACGGCCCCCACCACGGGAAAAAGGGCCGTTGCAAACAACACCCAGGCGCGGGTCACGCCATGCCAGCTTCGGTAGTACGGAATCGCGCAGGCGACGAGCATGACGCCCTCGATCGGGGGACGTACGGCCGCCACATGGAGCAGCATCAACTGACCGCCAAGGCTGTGGCCCCCGACATAGAGCGGGACTCCCGGCATCCGCCCTCGCACTAGCGCGATGGCCGCCGGGATGTCTTGCTCGACGATCTCCTTGTAACCAAAGTCGTCGCCCCGCTTAGGACGAAGGCTGCTGGTTCCGTTCCCGCGAAGGTCGCACAAGGCAACTGCGATCCCGACCTCAGCCATCGCCTCCGCGAACTCGGTGTAGTAGCTGGCATCGACGCCGAGGGCCGCTACGAACACGTAAACCGCTTTGGGCCTCTCCGGGGAGGCCACGAGAAGCTCCATGGTGTGGCCATCGGCCGCGGTGAGCGGCCACGTTTCAATCATGTTGGGGCTCCTCTCGCGATCGGATGGTCTACCCGCCTGCCGGTCGGCGGGCGCCGCATGCGCATCGTCCGATTCTGCGGCGCGACGCCGGTTCGAAGGGGTTGTCGTGATCATCGCTATACTTTATATAGTTTTTGCTATATAAATTCAATCTACAAGATCACGCGCCAGCCCAGCAGCATCGCAGCCGATGGCGCGACAACCGTTCAATATGCCCGGAACCCGCCGATATCACCTGCTTTGCCCAATCGCGCGAGGCCTCGATCGCCTCGGTGACCGCTGGACCCTTCTGGTGCTTCGCGACCTGCATGCCGGCCCGGCTCGGTTCACGGACCTCCAAGTCGCCCTCCCCGGCCTCGCGCCCAACCTGCTCACTCGCCGGTTGCGGCAGCTCGAACAAGACGGCCTGATTGGGCGGCGCGAAGCGGAGTTTGGCGTCTCGGTCTACGAACTCACCCCGCTCGGCCTGGGCACCGCTCCACTCTTGTTCGAGCTCTCTGCCTTCGGCGGGCAGTTCGCTCCGGACGATGACATCCAATCGCCGGGGAACCTGCGAACGATCGCGGTGACCCTCCAAGTCGCATGCCAGCGCGCGGCCAGCCAGGAGCTCGACCTTCGTGCGCGTCTCGACGTGAGTGGTGAGTCGTTCTCCCTGGTCGTCGATGGGGGCGAAGTCGACGTCAAGGCCGGCGCTCTCGCGGACCCGCAGGTCACTGTGACAACCGACTACGACGCGTTGGTCGCGGTGAACGACGGGCGCATGGCACTCGATCAGTTTCTTTCGGGCCATGCCAAGATCGACGCCGCGGACCCACGGGACTTGGCGGCGTTCATGGGACTGATGGCGGGCGCGCTCCAGCAGCTCGCGCGTTGAGCACCTTCAAGCCGCCTTCATCTCAGGCTTGAGCTCGGGCTCCGCACAGAGGCACCGGCATGGCTTGTCGGCGGCGGCCTTCCACTCACAGAGCTCAGCAACACGGCCCTGGCCGTTGGCGCGGGGCACGATGCGAACGAAGGTTTGCGCGCCAAGTCGGACGGTGCACTCCGGGTCGGCGAACGCCTGCGACCAGAAACCACCGTTGTAAAAGGCCACCGGCCCCACTTGCTCGCACTTCGGCTGATGGGTGTGACCAAAGACCACGCGCTTCATCCCGGTGATCTTGTAGATCAGCTCGGCCCGCTCTTCGCTGAGGAGGGGCGCTTGGAACACCGTGGGCTTCACGGACGAAGCATATGCAACGTACGGAAACATGAAGATGGCCAGGGGAACGAACACCCAGAGCGGGCTGATCGGCCAAGCGATGTTGATGTGCAGAACGACCTGCCAGGCAAGAAACAGCAGTGCCAGGAGCAGGAACGCGCGATCTAGCCAGAGCTCACGGGCGATGCGAAACGGGTTGTTGGTGGCCGACGGCACATGGACTGCGTTCAGCTTGCGAACCATCGAGGGTGTGGCCCGCGATCGCATCGCGATCAGCCGGACCTTGTCGTCGACGAGGAGTGGGTCCCGCATGGCCTGCACCCAGTGCGTCCGCAGGGAGATCCACAGCGTCGCATAGGCACCCCAGAACCACGTCCAAAGGAGCAGCGGCTGGGTCCTGAGCATGTACTTGTAGAAGAACTTCACGTAGGCCATGCCGCTCATGATGTAGTTTTCGGACTGGTGCGGGTTGAAATAGCCCATGCCGTTGATCATGTAGCGAGACGCGAGATCCCCGAAAGGGATGCGGACCCTGGGCCGACCGTGAACCTCGATCAAAGGGTCGATTGGATCGGGGACGACACAGTTGGGATCGTACTGGTGGCCATGACTGACGTAGGTGTCATCTCCGCTCAGGTAGAACCAGTTGCAAAACACCACCGGGTCGTTGCTGTAGATCCGCTCATCGCTCTCGTGGCTCGACGCTTCGGTCGGGTTGCGTGCGCCCTCCTCCAGCAACCCGGCCGGGACTTCCACTCCGATGGCTTCGCAGATCCGACGCTGCACCGAAGGCCAATGGAGCTCGAGGTCGTGGTTGCCGATGACGAAGATCGCTCGGTGGCCGTTGGCTACGAAGTCGCGGAGGGCCTCGAACCACCGGGCGTGCTCCTCGATGATGACCTGCATCTTGAACTCGCTCTTCCATTCGTCGCTTCCGAGACCACGATGCCGCTCGAGCCACTCGACGTACCGTCCATCGTCCGGAAGGGTGGTCACGCTGTCGAAGTCGAAGATGTCCCCGTTGAGGATCACCTCGATCGGGCCGTCTGATTCGCGCTGCGCGTATTCGAGGAAACCGGCGAAATCCTCGTCGATGAAGAATTCCCGACGCTTGTAGGCCATCCAGAGCGGCCGCCTCGGATCGAGGTCCTGCGCATCTGCAAGATGCATGTCGGACACGATGAATGTGTTGAGGTTGGCCGTCATCACTCGAGGGAACCCACAGTGTGTCAGGCTCGGGCGACTGACTCCAGTCCGCGACCACGGTCGGTTGACGAGGCCTTTGCGATCCCCATGGATCGAAGCGGTGTCCGCGGAAGGAGCGTAGAAGATGGGAACGACCGACTGGACTTTCGGGGGCACGTGGCCCTTTGCCCCCAAATGGTTCGACTCGACAGACGGGCGCATGCACTACGTCGACGAGGGCCCACGCGACGGCAAGCCTGTGGTCCTCGTCCATGGAAATCCCACGTGGGGTTACCTCTACCGCAACTTCATCCCGTCTCTGCTAGATGCTGGGTACCGGTGCATCGTCCCGGACCACCTTGGCTTTGGCCGGTCCGACAAGCCCGACGAGGCGGCGCTCTATCGCGTACCGCAGCACGCTGGACGGCTCGATCAGCTGCTCGAGTCCCTCGATCTCCACGACGCCACCCTCGTCTCGCAAGACTGGGGAGGCGCCCTCGGTTTCTACTGGGCCACGCGACACCCCGAAAGGATCGCCTCCCTGTGCATCCTGAACACCATCGCGCATCGCCCGCCCGGCAAGGTGAACCTTCCCGTGCCGCTCAAGTTGTTTCGGACGCCAGGCATCGGCGAAGCCATGGTCAAAGGCGCCCACATGTTTGTCCGGGGCTTCCTGTTCAACGCGGGGGTCATGCACAAGGATCGACTGACGCCCGAAGTTCGGGCGGCGTATCTCGCACCCCACCCAACCTATTCCTCGCGCACGTCCATCTTGGTGTTCCCGCGGGAGATCCCCGCCGACTCGTCCGGCCGCGTGGCGGACTTCCTAGGCGAAGTTGAAGAAGGACTCGCGCGCCTCGCCGACAAGCCGACGATGATCGCGTGGGCCATGAAAGACATCGCCTTCCTGCCCGAGTACCTCGATGACCTCTGGCTTCGAAACTTCCCGAACGCCCACGTCCTTCGCCTCCCGGACGCCGGCCACTACCTCCAAGAGGACGCCCACGAGCGCATCGTCCCAGAGCTCCTGAAGCACCTCGAATCGGTGTTTCAGAGTGAAGCTTCGGTGAGCCCAATCACCAGTACCCACTGAGCGAACCCACAGGAACTTCCAGTCGTGAGGAGAGTCCCACGGGCCGTCCGGAGGGCCCGCGGTGGCCTCTAGGAGGCGCGCGTCAGACTCCTTGACAGCGCCCGAAGCCACGCTATCCCTGCGAGCCATTCCAGCGTAGCTCAGTTGGTAGAGCGGGCGACTGTTAATCGCTTGGTCGTAGGTTCGAGTCCTACCGCTGGAGCCGAGAGTGCGGCGGATACCCAAGAGCTAGGGACCGGGCCGCCGCCGTCGATCCGATCGATTGTAGGACACGAACCGACGGTGTACTCGGCGCGCTCCGCGCTCCTCCGTACGGGCGCCTGAATCCGACGCCTCCGTGGACTCGCGTCCACTCCGCTGCGTCGTATTCCGACGCCACGCGAGTCCTGGGTCGTACCGCTGGTGCCGAAATGTGGCGGCTGCTCAAGAGCTAGGGACCAGGCCGCCGCCGTCGATCCGATCGGTTGTAGGACACGAACCGACGGTGTACTCGGCGCGCTCCGCGCTCCTCCGTACGGGCGCCTGAATTCGACGCCTCCGCGGACTTGCGTCCGCTCCGCTGCGTCGTATTCCGACGCCACGCGAGTCCTGGGTCGTACCGCTGGAGCCGAAATGTGGCGGCTGCTCGAGAGCTAGGGACCAGGCCGCCGCCGTCGAGCCGATCGATTGTAGGACACGAACCGACGGTGTACTCGGCGCGCTCCGCGCTCCTCCGTACGGGC
>JBCCHE010000074.1:0-17446 GCA_039028875.1 Myxococcota bacterium
CAGGACGGCGATATGGGCCGCGCCACCCACGCGGGCCAAGTCAAGCGCTCGCACGGCGCGGGAGTAGGGCGCACTGTCTGCTGCGTCAAAGAAGACCTTGCGTTCACCCCGCGCGATCAACACCCGTTTCAATTTCTCCGAAAACTCATCGTCGGGAACGATCTCCCGATTGATTTGGAACTCACCCTCCGTGTTCACGCTGATCACGAGGGGCTGCTTCTCTTCTGGATCCGGCGGCGGCGGCTCTTCGAGCTCGTCCGGTTTGTCCGGAACGTGGATCCAAAAATGCGCGGGCATGAGCGGCATGATCACCATGAAGATGATCAACAGCACCAAGACGACGTCCACCAGCGGCGTGACGTTCATCTCGGGTTGGGGCTTGCCCTTCTTTCCGCCGTCCCCCGTATCGACTGTCATTCCCATCGGCTAGATCCCTCTTCCCGCCTCAGTTGTCGCCGCGACGCCCGACACTCGCCGCAAACGCGGCCGCGTCGTCGAGGGCCGCTTTGGTCGCTCGCAAGTTCACGCCCGGGAACCCGACCTCTTGGACGATCGCCATGACCGGTCGCACTTTGTCGTAGGTCAGTCGATGGTCTCCGACCAAGACCAGTTTCTTCGTCGGGTCGTCAGCGTTCGCGCCTCGCAGGTAGCTCGCGAGATCGGCTTCTTCGACCCGGTAGTCTTCGAAGTAGAGCAACCCTTCCCGGTCGATCGAAAGGACGTAGGGTTCAGGCTCGTTGTCCTTGTTGGCGTCGGGATTCTGGATCTTCGCCAGCTCGAGGTTGAGGTCGCTGACGGCGGCAGGCAGGATCACCATGAAGATGATCAACAACACCAAGACAACGTCCACCAGCGGGGTGACGTTCATCTCGGGCTGCACTTTGCCCTTCTTTTTCCGAGAGAGGCCCATCGCCGTCGTTCCCGTTACTCTGCCGGCGCCGGCGCGATCGCGGCCCCACCGGTTTCGTCGTCGCCACTGGTGACCCCGCCCCCGATGGCGCCCGCCTCGAGCTGGTCGACGAGCTCGCTGCCCGCGTTGGCCAAGCCAGCTTCGTACTTCTGAATCAAGCCGCTCAGCCAGTTGAAGAGCATGACCGACGGGATCGCGACCATGAGGCCGTACCCGGTGACGTAGAGGGCCTCACCGATGAGCGGCCCGATCGTGCTCAGGCCGCCGCCGCCTTCGGATCCGATGACCTTGAACGCATTGAGAATGCCGAAGACCGTACCGAGAAGGCCGATGAACGGTGCTGTCGAGCCCGAGGTTGCGAGAACACTCAGGCCCTTGTTGAGGTCCGTGCTGAGGTTCTCGCCGGTTCGCTCGAGGTTACGCGCGGTGAACTGCGCCGCGCGGTCGCGGCCCATCCCAAGCGCAAGATTGTCCTCGAACACCTTGATCCCCTCGTAGATGAAGCGGGCGAGGTGGCTCTTCTTCTTGGCCTCCTCGGCAACCTTGAGGGCGCCCATCGCGTCCCCGCGCTCCATCGGCGCCGAAACGTCGGCCGCGAACTTCTTCGAGCGACGCCTCGACATGAAGAGCATGAGGAGACGATCGATCGTAATCGTGACGCCCCACACCCCTTGGATCGTGAGGATGACGACGACCGACTTGACGATGGGATTCATCTGTTCCCACATGTGCGCGATATCTATGTCCATGACTGGTTCCTTTTGACTCCGCTCAAATATTCGAGGGTTTGAATGTGAACTGACGACGATACGGGTAGGGAACCGCGGTACCGTCAGGGAGGCGCGCCGGGTCGAAACGCTGAGCGAGCGCGCATTTGAGGATCGATTCGTCGGGAATCGCTGGGTGTGACTTTTCCATCTCGGCCCGTAGCGGGACGCCATCGGGCATGATGAGGATCCGCACGAGAACGCGAATCGTCTCCGCGCTGTCTCGAACGGCGTTCGGCACTTCAGGAGCGCGGCAACCGCCAATGAACTTTGGGCGGGCTACGGTTTCCTTGCGCTGGCGAGGTCCGGTCTTCTTTTTGCCGTCGCCGCCTTGGCCGATCATGTCGTCGATGTTGATCTCCTCGACGTCGGCGAGTCGCCCACTCGTCGCCTCTTGGAGCTCCTCGTCGGGAATCTCGGTGGGCGCGGAGAGGCCGCGCTTCTGGCCGGGCTCCGCCTTCACCTCTTGCTTGGCCTCTTTGGGCTTGGGCTTCGGTTTGGGCTTCGGTTTGGGCTTCTCTTTTTCGGCTTCGGTCGGCTGCGCGGCGAACTGAACCGGAATGTCTTTGTCTTTGCGGTCGACGACCACCTTGGCCGTTGCGACGGCGGCGACGATCCCGAGTCCGATCAACACGTACACCACCGCCGAGACTGCGAGCGAAAGCCCCATGCGGCCCCGGCCGCCTCCATCTTCGGGCTTTTTGCCTTCTTCGAAGTCTTTGAACATGGGTGTGTTGGTGGCGCCCGGACTGCGCGCCCAGACCTCAACCGATGCCCATCGTTAAGCTCCTGCTGTGACAGCTGTGTGACACATGCGTGGCGACTGGGCGAAGCTCAAAAAGCCCCCAAATGGGGGCATCTTCAGGAAACTCGAAGCCGATATCCAACCCCGCGGATTGTTTCGATAAACGCCGACGCGGAACCCAGCTTCTCCCGAAGGCGCTTCACGTGTGTATCGACGGTCCGAGAGCCTCCGGTGCGTTCGGGGCCCTCGTCACACCAACGCCACACGCGGGCCAACAACTCGGTACGGTCTTGAACCCTCCCCGCATGCCGAGCGAGGTGCTCGAGCAATCGGAACTCGATGGTGGTGAGGCGAAGGGCTTGCCCCCCACAGGTCGCCCGTTCCTCTCGTGGATCGATGACGAACGGCCCCGCGTGCAGTTCCTCTTCGCGCTTCTTGTCTTCGCGATGCCGCCGGAGCACCGCATGGAGTCGAAGCCCGAGCTCACGGGAGCCGATCGGTTTCGGGATGTAGTCGTCGGCGCCCAGTTCAAACGCGATGACACGATCGATCTCCGACGTGCGAGAGGAGAGCATGACGACGAGACAGTCGCGTCCGCGTTCCGTGCTTCGGAGCCTCCGCAAGAGCGCGGCGGCCGTGGTATCGGGCGGGTCCTCGTCGACGAGGATCGCCGCGGCGCATCCACACAAGGCGCGCCTGACCGCAGCCTCGGTGCCCGCGACCGGTGTGACGCTGGTCTTGTCCTCGGTGAACGCTTCCTCGAGTTCGTCGCCCAAGGTGGGTGAAGATGAGAGAACGCAGATCTCAGGCGCCATCGGAGTCGATTTGTCTCGAACTCGTGTGACAACCGCGTGTCCGAACCGTGCCGCAACCGTGAGAACTCGATACGGGGATACCCGTGTTGCAGGGTCGTCACATCGCAATTGCCCGCAAGACACCGATGGCGGCGACGCTCGCGACCGTGGAGCTGGTGGCCAGAACCGACGTGCCGTCGTGTGGAAAGTCCGGTGGGCGCACCCCACTCGTTCGCGACTCCTGGGGGACCGCGTTGACACGGGCCGCCGAGAGCGCACTCGAGGTGATCGGCTGCGGGCGCGCCATCCGACGCGCCACGGGCCACCTGGTCACCCCGTGCGAACGGGCGCTCGAGATGCAGCGGGCGAGCGCTCGGATTGGCAAGACCGTCGGGCTCTCCGTGGAGGTTCATGGGGAAGCACCCACACGACCGTGTGTGATCGTCGCCAACCATGTGAGCTACCTCGATCCGATTGCGGTCGCTACCACCGTTCCGATGACCGCGATCGCGAAGTCCGAAGTTCGGGGCTGGCCTGCGATCGGCAGTGCGCTGAGCGCTCTTGGCGTGCTCTTCGTCCAGCGTGGAGACCCTGGGAGCGGCGCGGTCGCACTCAGGAAGGCGATGCGGGCAGTCGACGCTGGCGTGCCCGTCCTGGTGTTCCCAGAGGGTACGACGACCTACGGCGATGACGTCTTGCCGTTCGAGCGGGGCGCCTTCGGGCTTGGGGCGTTGAAGGGCGTTCCCATCGTGCCCGTCGCCGTTCGCTACTCCGTCCGGGATGCTGCCTGGGTGGGCGACACCGACTTCGTACCCCACTTCGTCGCGCTCCATCGGTACCCGCAAGTCGTGGCGTACCTTCGATTCGGTCGGTCTCTGGACGCGCGAGACTTCGAGGGTGCACGGGCTCTCGCCACGGTGGCGCGGAACGAAGTGCGGAGTCTTCTCGAACCGTGAGCCTTCCGGAACTCGACCAACTCGAGTCGCTGATCGAACGACTCGGGCAGCGAGCGCGGGTTCGGAGCCTCGCTACCGTCGAGGGTTTGCCGATCTACGGGCTCGAGATGGGGAGCGAGAATGTCACCGCGCCTTGTCTGTTGCTGGTTGGCGGGGTCCACGGCCTCGAGCGGATCGGGACGAGCGTGGTGTTGGCTTACCTCGGCACCCTGGCCGAGAAACTCCACTGGGACGCGCTGACACGAGACGCGCTCTCGCGGAGCCGCGTGGTGGCCGTGCCGCTGCTGAACCCGGTCGGGATGCGTGCGGGCACACGTTGCAACGGCAACGGCGTCGACCTCATGCGGAACGGTCCATCGCATGGCAGCGGTACCGGTTCGTTCCTCGTGGGAGGCCATCGCCTATCTCCACTTCTGCCCTGGTTCATGGGCGACGAGGGCAGGCTCGAAACGGAATCGGAAGCCCTCATCGAGTTCGTTCGGTCACGGGTCCTCCCCGCTCGGACCGCGATCGCGCTTGATGTTCATTCGGGTTTCGGCTTCGTCGATCGCTTGTGGTTCCCGTACGCGTGGAGCGCTCGTCCTTTCCCGAACACAGCCGAAGTCTACGCCCTCTACGAGTTGCTGAACCAGACCCTGCCGAATCACATCTACGAGACGGAGCCCCAATCGCGCGCGTACACGATTGACGGCGACCTGTGGGATCACCTTTACGACGAGTCGCGAACCGACGATGGCCGCCTGTTCCTGCCGATGACCTTGGAGATGGGATCCTGGACGTGGGTACGGAAGAACCCGCGACAGCTCTTCTCACTCCCCGGGTCGTTCAACCCAGTGAAGCGCCACCGGCTTCAGCGAACCCTGCGTCGTCATCTTCTCCTGATCGACTTCCTGCATCGCGCCACGATTGGGCACGAGGCCTGGGCTTCGCTCGATGATGCCCGGCGGGAACGCTGTTGGTCATCGGCTGTCAACGTCTGGTTCACCTAGCGGTCACACGCATCGCAAGACTGTCACCTGCTGTTCGCGTGACGGTGATCTCGGTGCGCGACCCTGTGCCGGGGGTGTGAGTATGAACCTTGAGCATGCAGCAACAGGCGGGACGCGGGCCCAAAGCCGCCGGTACCCGATCGAGCCTCAGGCGATCCCAGAAGTGGCGTTGAAGAGCGGGCCGTACACCGCGCGTTTCGCCAAGACGCGGGGAGACCTCGAGGCGGCGCAGCGGCTTCGTTTCGAAGTGTTCAACCTCGAGCTCGGTGAAGGCCTGCAGGCCTCCTACCGCACCGGTCGGGATGAGGATCAGTACGACTTCAACTGCCACCATTTGCTCGTCGAGCACGCGCCAAGTGGTCGCGTGGTCGGAACGTATCGCTTGATGTCGGAGCAGATGGCCGGAGACGCGGGCTTCTACTCGCACTCCGAGTTCCACCTCGAAACACTCCCAGCTTGGCTCCTCAGTGAAGGAGTCGAGCTCGGTCGCGCTTGCGTCGCGCCGGACCATCGGGGCGGGCGGGTCATCTATCTCTTGTGGAAAGGCATCGCGCAGTATCTCGCCTGGAACGATCGACGCTACCTCTTCGGCTGTTGCTCGATACCGGCGACCGATCCTGCAGTCGGCGTTCGGGCGCAGATTCAACTCGCGGAGCAAGGCTACATGGCCGAGGGCTTCTCGACGCGGGCGACTCGGCTGTGCTCGTGCCTTGGCGCAAACGCGACAGAGACGCAGGTGGAGCTGCCGCCCCTCTTCAAGGTGTACCTCGATATGGGGGCCAAGGTTTGCAGCGAACCCGCCATCGACCGGGAGTTCGGCGTCATCGACTTCCTCATCGTGCTCGACGTCGAGATGCTGAGCGACCGCACCAAGCAAAGGATGTTCGGGAGCAAGGGCGCCCCTGGATCGATCCACCGACAAGCCGCAGGCGCGTCCGCCTCCGAGCGCGCAACGGAGGTCTTGGCCTCCGACTACCGGCACTGAGTCAGCCGAGCAAAGGCGGCAGGGTCGTGGTACTGACGGCGCCCGCCCTTCCAAGCCGAAGCCGAAACCGCGTCCACTCACCGGGCTCGCTCTGAGCCTCGATGGTCCCGCCCATCCGCGCCACGAGGTGCCGAACGATCGAGAGCCCGAGCCCCGTTCCGCCCATCTCGCGGGACCGGCCGGCGTCGACCCTATAGAAACGCTCGAAGATGCGGCCCAGCTGATCGGGCGCGATCCCTGGTCCGGTGTTCTGGACGTCGAGCGTGACCGTGTCCTCGTCGGAGGACGCGCGGACCACGATCTGCTCCCCATCGGGCGTGTATTTGATCGCGTTGTCGATGAGATTGATGAGCACCTGGTCGAGCGCTCGGTGATTGGCCACCACGGATGGAAGCGCATCGATGCGCTCGAGCTTGAGCTCGATGCCTCGGGTCTTGGCCTGCGCCTCTAAGCCTTGAACCACATCACGGACAGACTCGGCGATGTCGACCGCCGCGAGCTCGTACTCTTGCTCGGGCGACTCCGCACGGCTCAACGCGACGAGGTCGTTCACCAAGGCCTGCAGTCGTAAGGTGTGCCGCAGGATGACATCCACGAAGCGGTTGGCGGAGTCCGGGTCCTGAATCGCCCCGGCCTTCAACGTTTCCGCAAACCCGCGGATCGCAGTCAGGGGGGTGCGAAGCTCGTGACTCGCGTTGGCGACGAAGTCGCGTCGAACCCGATCTGCGAGCTTCTGTTTGGTGACGTCGTGGAGCACGCCGACCACCCCGGTCTTTCCGGGAAGTGAGGCGACCACCGTCGTGTAGCTCCGGGTCTTGCCGTTTGCGCCAAAGACCAAGTCGACGGAGACCGCGTCACCGTGGCGGGCTGACCTCACGGCATCGTGAAGGGCTTCGCTTCGGAGCACCTCGGAAGGGGCCTTGCCGAGCGCTTCCCCGACGGCAATCCGGTCGAGCGCCGTATTCGTGAGCACGATGCGGCCGACGGAGTCGGTGACGAACACCGCCTCGACCATCGAGTCGAGCATCGTCCGAATACGGTTCTCCTGCGCGTGCAGCGAGCTGATGCGTTCGTTGAGCTCATCGGCCAGTCGATCGAGCGAGCGCCCGATGTCCCCGAGCTCGTCGTCCCGTTCGCTAAACGTTCGTACCGACAGATCACCACGCGCGAGCGAATCGGCGACCTCGGTGAGCTGACGAGCCGGAACGACGATGGCTCGAGAGAGCGCCCACGTGAGGGCCACGCCGATGATGAGCGCGAGGGCACCCGCAACCAACATGAGCTCTCGCACGCTCGAACGCATCGCATCGGCCTGCTCGGTCGAGCGCATCGCCTGAACGCGGAGCCCGTCGCCCACGTCTTGCCAGTAGACGAAGAACTCCCGTCCTTGATCGCCGAGTTGCTCGCGGCCGAAGTTCACGTCTTGCTTCCCCTCGTCGGGCGGCCGCGCAAGGAATGCGCGTGCATCCCGGAGCGCCACCGAGTCGAAGCTCGTGTCACCAACGACTTCTCCGTCTTCGACGACGATCACCCACGCGCCGTAGTCGGCCCCCACTCGCTCGGCGACGACCTCGGGGTCACGCCCTGCGAGGAGGGCCGCCGCAGCCGCGTTGGTGGCCTGCTCAAGGTCGAGCCGCTGCGTCCGCGAGAGCCGATAATTGGTGAGCGGGTCTTCCAGCAGGAGGATCGTCAACACGATGGCCGCCGTGGCGGTCATGGTCGCGGCGATCAAGTTCCAACGTAGACCCCAACGTTCCACCATCGGATCATATCAACTTACGCAGGCTTTTGTACGCGATAGCCAACGCCACGCACCGTCTCGAGGTAACGTGCCCCAGCGCCAAGCTTTTCTCGCAGCCTCTTGATGTGGGTATCGACTGTCCGAGTCTCTACACCAGGCGCGTAACCCCACACGCGCTCGAGTAGCGAGTCGCGCGGTTGGACACGTCCGGCACGCGACGCGAGGTCGAGCAACAGCCGAAACTCGAGCGCCGTCAGGATGATCTCTTCACCGGCCACGTCGACACGGTGCGCGGGCACATCGATGCGAAGGTCGCCGATAGCGAGGACCTGCGGGCCCTCCGCTGAAGCCTGCGGACCCACCCGACGGAGGATCGCGTCAACACGCAGGGTGAGTTCGCGAGGACTGAAGGGCTTCACGACGTAGTCATCCGCGCCGACCTCGAAACCGACGATGCGATCGACTTCCTCGGCCTTGGCGGTGAGCATGATGACGGGCACGCGCGCCGTCTCTGCACTCCGACGAAGGCGGCGACACACCTCGAATCCACTGATGTCGGGGAGCATCACGTCGAGGAGGATCAGGTCGGGGCGATGCCGCGCAACTTCGGCGAGCGCGTTCGCGCCGTTGTGCGCGACGGTCACCTCGTGGCTGGCCTCACGCAGATTGAAGGCCACGAGATCCGCGAGATCGACTTCGTCTTCGACGACCAGTATTTGAGAGCCCATCTTCTTCGCCGCGAGCGTGTCAGTCGTTTGTGACAGGACTGTGACCCGTTGGAAGCGTGACAGCAACGTATCGGCGCCGGGCGGAAGACTCGTGCGAAGCTGGCTCACCGTTGGGAGACCGAGATGAAAAGTCGGGCAAACTTGGCGTTTTCGGAGGGAGTTCACGGGCAATCCTGGCCCCGCGGAGCCGCCCTGTGCTACGCCAGCCCGAAGAGAACGCGATGCGAATCCCACTGGCCAACCTGCTCGTCCGAAGCCCGCTCCCACGCGTGGCCGATCTCATGACCGAGGTGGAGCAGTGCGTCGCACGTGTCCCCGAGCTGATCGACCTGCTCGTCGCCGAAGACGCGCCGGGCCTCGAGCGAGCCGCACGCGAGGTGAGCCTCCTCGAGGGAAAGGCCGATCGCGCCAAGAACGAGTTCCGGGCCAAGATGCCGCTCCGGCTGTTCCTGCCGATCGACCGACGCGACCTCCTGCGCCTGATCAGCGAGATCGACGCGGTGGCCGATTGCGCCGAAGACATGGGCGTCTTGCTGACGCTGAGGCCGTGGCAAGTCCCGCACGACCTCGAAAAGCCGCTTCGAGCCTTCGTGCGCAGTGTGCTCACCGTGGTCGAGGCATCGGCCGAACTGGTGGGGATGATGGATGATTTGATGGCGGCAAGCTTCTCAGGGACCGCGGCCGAACAAGCCCTCGCCAAGGCTGACGAGATCGGTCGGCTCGAACACGAAGCCGACAAGCTCCAAGACCGGTGCGCCAAGGTGCTGTTTCGGTCTGAGGACGAGCTCTCGCCCGTCGCGATTTTCATGTGGACGAAGTTGCTCAACAAGATCGGTGACATTGCCAATCACGCCGAAAACGTAGGTGACCAATTCCGGCTGTTCGTGGCCGCTGCATAAATGGACCTCACGACAGTCATCTTGACCGTGGCCTCGCTCGGAGGCCTGTACATGGCTTGGACCATCGGGGCGAACGATGTGGCCAACGCGATGGGCACGTCAGTCGGTTCGGGGGCACTCACGCTCCGCGGTGCCATCATCGTCGCCGCGATCTTCGAATTTGGCGGCGCCATGCTGGTTGGCGGATCGGTGACCGACACGATCCGCAAGGGCATCGTCGACCTGAGCGCCTTCGGAAGCGACTACAACCTGGTCGCCATCGGGATGACGTGCTGCCTTTTGGCCGCGGCCCTTTGGCTGAACCTCGCGACTTATGCAGGATGGCCGGTGTCGACCACGCACAGCATCGTCGGCGCCGTGGTCGGATTCGGCGTCGCGGCAGGCGGTTTTGGCGCGGTTGATTGGGGCACCATCGGCAACATCGCGGCCAGCTGGGTCGTTTCGCCACTGATGGGGGGCCTGATCGGTTACCTGGTGTTCATCCTGATTCGAAGGACGATCCTCAGCAAAGACAACCCCCTATCCGCGCTGCGTGGATGGGGTCCGATCTTCGTCTTCCCGATCATCGCGATCCTTTCGCTGAGCGCCATGTTCAAGGGCCTGAAGCCGTTGAAGCTGGACCTCCCGTTCGTCCCCGCGGTCCTGGCCGCGATCGGGCTCGGGTTGGTTGCAAGCCTGCTCGCTTGGCCGCTCTTCCAACGCTTCGCTGCGAGGGGACAGGAGGCGCCGGAGGGCCAGGGTGGAAAGGAAGCCAGCCTCGCGAGAACCGAGCGCGCTTTCATGGTGTTGCAGGTGATGACCGCGTGCTTCGTCGCATTCGCCCACGGGAGCAACGACGTCGCCAACGCGGTGGGGCCCTTGGCCGCCGTCTTCGGCGCGATCACGCACCAGGGACTGACCGAGACCGTTCAGGTGCCTTATCGGGTCCTGTTGATCGGGGCGGTCGGAATCGTCGTGGGGTTGGCGACTTACGGCTACAAGATCATGGCCACCATCGGTAAGAAGATCACCGAGCTAACCCCTTCGCGCGGTTTTTCCGCGGAGTTCGCCGCCGCTACCACGATCGTGTTCGCCAGCAAGCTCGGGCTCCCAGTAAGCACGACGCACACCCTGGTTGGCGCGGTCATCGGGGTCGGGTTCGGCCGAAGCATCGGTGCCATCAACCTAAAGGTACTGCGGGGTATCTTCGCGAGCTGGTTCATCACCGTGCCCTTCACCGCCGTCCTGGCGGCGATTCTTTTCGTCATCGCCCGCGCGACGCTTCTGTGAGTGGCCTCGCGTGCGGCTGCGCGCTAAGCACGGCCCATGGCGCTCGCGGTTGGCATCGTCGGGCTCCCCAACGTGGGGAAGTCGACCCTCTTCAACGCTCTCTCGAACAAGGAGGCGGAGGCGGCAAACTACGCCTTTTGCACGATCGACCCGAACGTCGGCGTGGTCACCGTGCCGGACCCCCGCTTCGACAAGCTGGTCGACATGTTTGCGCCCAAGAAAATGGTCCCAGCCACGGTCGAGTTCGTCGACATCGCGGGCCTGGTGCGAGGCGCCTCGAAGGGCGAGGGGAAGGGCAACGCGTTCTTGAGCAACATTCGCGACGCAGATGCCGTGGCTCATGTGGTCCGCTGCTTCGAGGATGAGAACATCGTTCACGTCGACAATCGGATCGACCCCATCGCCGACATCGAGACGATCGAGACCGAACTGATCCTCAAAGATCTCGAGACGGTTCAGCGGCGGCTCGAGCGCGCCGAGCGTGCCGCCAAAGGCCAAGACCCGTTCGAGAAGAAAGCTGCGGTGTTCTGCAAGCGGCTCGAGGCCATCTTGAACGAGGGCAAGCCCGCGAACACGATCGCCCCGTCCGACGAGGACGAGGCGCAGGTCCTTCGAGACATGTTCCTGTTGACGAGTAAACCGTCGTTCTTCGTGGCCAACGTCAAAGATGACCAGCTGGCGGATGCAGATTCGGACCCCCTGTTGGCCCGAGTGCGCGAACTCGCCCAGTCGCGCGGGGTCCCGGTCGTGGTGATCAGCGCGGCGATCGAGGCCGAAATCATGCAGCTACCCGAGGCGGATCGGGGAGAGTTCATCGAGTCGATGGGGCTCGATGAACCCGGACTCAACAAGGTCATCCGAACCGGCTACGCGACGCTCGACCTGATCACCTACTTCACCGCGGGAGATCCCGAGGTTCACGCTTGGACGATTCGTCGCGGCACAAAGGCACCGGCCGCGGCGGGAAAGATCCACAGCGACTTCGAACGCGGGTTCATCCGCGCCGAGGTGATGAAGAGCGGCGATCTGTTCGAGCTCGGCAGCGAGCAAGCGGTGAAGGCCTCCGGCAAACTCTCGGTCGAGGGCAAAGACTACGTCGTCGCCGACGGCGACGTCATGCACTTCCGCTTCAACGTCTAAGGGGTCACTCCGCCCCTCCAAAACCCCAGTCGAATCGGGGGTTTGCGAACCGCACCGCGAAAAGCCGTTTCCGCTTGATCCAGCCTACCGGGCCATCGCCGGTTTTCGCGGTGTGGTCTGTAAATGTCTGAAATGATGGAGTTTTTCGAAGGGCGGAGTGACCCCGTTCAGAGGAAGCAGTTGAAATGATCGAGGTTTTGGAAGGGCGGAGTGACCCCGTTCAGAGGAAGCAGGGAATCTCGTTGTCGCCGACGGGGCGTTCGTCGCAGATGTTCGCTTCGACGAGGCCGTATTCGTTGTTCCCGTGGTTGTCGACGTGGAACAAGATCGGCGTCCCTTCGGGGAAGTCTTTGGTGGCGACCCAAGACGCGTTGATGAAGTTGAAGGGCTGCGGGATTTGAACGCTTTCCTCCACCGCCAACACGTCGCCGACGACAAAGGCGATCCGAGCCGTCCCACCGAATGGGGCATTCAGGGGAAAGTGGAACGCGCGAACCTCGATTTCGTCGCCCGTACGGATCGGCCTGAGCGAGGGTTGCTCAAGCGTCACCCAATTGCAGAGCGGGTTCCCGTCGGGCCGTTGCGTATACACCGCCAGCACGGTGAACTGGTCGAGGCACTCGGCGACATAGGACGTCACGCAGGTTCCCCCTGGGGGAATCACGACGCACTCGTCGTCCGACATGGGACAATCGCCTTCGGGTTCGGGCGGGCAAGTCGCGCCCGGAGGCGGCGGTCCGAAGAACTCTTCGCCTGCATCGGTGGGCACCCAGTCGAGGTTATTGACGATGGGCCCTGCCAACGAAGACCCACCAGCACCATCGCCGCAGCTGACGAGGAGCATCCCGAGCAGGGTCAACGGTACTGTTCTACGCATGTTTCTCCAAGCATAAGGGATCTAAGCGTGCTTCGAAGCGCACCTGGGGGCCACCAGAAGTACGTTCGAAACCATCTCGGGGCACGGTCCTTGCGGCCAGCCTTGGCGAAAAGCGGGCCGAGCCCCCGCCCACCGCTCAAGGCTCTCGAACGAAGTACGAGCCGAGAAGGATGAACATCTCCTCTTCGGTGGTCACGCCGCCACCCATTGGGCATGCGTCGCACATTCCGCCGTCGCCGCAGACCGAGTCCTCGCCGTTACAGGCCATTCCCTGACTGGGGCCGCCGAAGCAGGACCGTTCCTCAGGTGCGCACCCACAGCCCACAAGCGACAGACCGCCACGCGATGCCAAGCCACGGATCGTATCGACAAACTCACAGGTCTCGGCGTCGGGCTTCTTCGACTCGCGCCGGACTTCTTCGGGGTTGGTGGCGCCGTTGTCCCAAAGCGAGCAGTAGCGGAAAGTCCGGTCCCGCTCGTCGGGGCTCGTGAAGACGAGGGGCTCCGAGAAGCGCTGGTAGAGCGGATCGGCGTAGTCCCGGCTCCGGTACTCGGGGTCGCGGTCGGGCGCCACGCAGTCCGGACCAGGCTGGCAGAAGTCGTTCGGCGGATACCACACTCGGAAGTCCTTGCCGTACCGGTGGGTGTGGGAGCTCAGCGTGAGGAGCTCGCCATACTGCGGAATCGTAAAGGAGGTGCAGGCCTCCTTGGTGGTGAACGCGTCGACGATGCCCATCCCGAAGATGTTGAACGCGTCGAACAGCTGCGTCTTCTGGTAGACCCGCTCTTCGGGTTCGGCGAACTCGAGGTTCATCCATTGCTCGATCGTCGTGTCTTGCTGCGTCAGGTTGAAGGCGTGGCTGTCCCACACGATGAAGCCGCTCACGGGGACCAGGGAGAATACTTCAGCCGGGTAGGCTTCTCGGAACGTGGCCTCCTGTGCCGTGGCGATGTTCTGACGGACGTCGGCCGTCCCGAAGAGGCCTGCGACCGTGCCGAGGTCGTTGGGCCCGTTGCGGTACCCGATGCACGCAACGGATGTGGTCGGCTGGGTCACGCACTGGCTGCGTTCGCCGCAATCGTTCGAGCCAGGCTCACAAGAGGCCCCGTCGGAGTCTCCACCATTGCAAACCCAGTTCTTCCAGGCGCCGTTCTTCGGATCCCACTGCTCTTCCTTGCCAACAGGCGGGACGTAGAACTCGTTAATCGCGTGGTGCGATTGGGGAGTCTGCTGGAGCAGAATCCGGTTGAAGGCGAAGCAGTCACGGTCCGGGCCACCCTCGGCCGCGGTGCAGGGCATCTTGTAGCGATCGGGAATCTGCTCGGAGTAGTCGTAGTAGCTGACGAAGCAGACTTCGCCCTCACCTTCTGCGTCGACTTCCCAACCGCCCGAGTAGAACTGCACGCCCTTGTCCGTGTCAGGCGAAGGCAGCGGGCTGATTTCGTTTGGCACGACAGTCCCGTCGAGCGCACAGGTGGCGAACTGCTCAGAGCCAGCGACGATCCCCGTCTCGGGGGCGCCTCCGCGAATCCAGGTCCGGAGGAGCTCGAGGTCGTCTTCGCTCAACACGTCTTCCCCGAGGGGCATGGCGCTTCCGATGATCCCTTGCTCGCCTAGGTTTGCGCCGGTGACCTTCGCGGACACCTTGATGTAGAGCAGGCTCAAATCCTGCTCGGCAGGAAACACACGATCAAGGTCCGCAGCCACACCCGGAACGCGGACGAGGTTGTCGTACGCCGCGTCCGGTCGGAGATCGAGCGCCCCAGCCATCGCATCGCCGTGACAGTTCGACAGCGTGCAACCGCGCGCCTCGAAGATCTGCTCCTGGATCTGTCCGAACGTGCTGTCGACGTCGCATTGGGCGGCTTGTTCGCCACCCCCGTCGCTACAGCCGACAACCAAGAGAGTAGAGATCGACAGGAACAAAACTCGTGCGCGTGTCATGTGCATGGACTCCAAAAAGCGTGAACGGGTGAAGGAAGGGGCGGGATTTTTTACTGATGAGGATATAGGCGCAAGGGGAAAAGTGAGGATTGCTCAGTATCGTTGCAAAAGATATTGATTCTCGTGGGTTACGGGGCAGGCGGCTGGACGAAGTAGGAGCCCAGCGGAATGAACATCTCGTCGTCGGTGGTCACGCCGCCAAAGACCGGGCAGGCGTCGCAGAGGCCCTCCTCGCCGCAGGCCGCATCCTCGCCGCCGCAAGACGTGCCCTGCATCGGACCGCCGAGGCAGCTTCGGTCGCGAGCGGGGCAACCACAGTAGGCGAGGACGAAGTCGCAAACCGGCGTGTTGGGGGCCTCGGAGTTTCGCTTCACCTCGAGCGGATTGTCGGCGCCGTTGTCGTACACGGCGCATGCGCGAAACGTCCGACTCGGAACGTTCGCCTCTTCGTAAGCGAGCGGCGGATCATAGTACGTGTACACGGGATCGTCGTAGAGCCGGCTCACGTAGTCGGGGTCGCGGCCCGGGGCGTCGCAATCCTCGACGTTGCATGGGTCGTTCGGCGGGAGCCAGATCCGGAAAAGCTCGCCCCGCTTGTGCATGTGTGAGCTCAAGGAGAGCAGTTGAGAGTACTGCGGGAGCGTGAAGCTGTTGCAGATCTCGCGCTTGGTGAAGGGTGAGACGGTCGACATTGCGAAGATATCACCCGACTCGAAGATCTGTTGGCGGAGCCAGGTCCGGTTGACCTCGGGAACAAACGTGAGGTTGACCCATTGCTCGATGGTGGCAGCGCTCGTGGTGAGATTGAAGCCGTGGCTGTTCCAGCCGATGAACCCGGTCAGGGGCAAGCGCGAGTACACGCCCGCCGGCGGAGAATCGATGAACGTGGACTCCTGCGCGCCAGAGAGCTGGATCTGCGTTCCGCCGTCGCCGTCCTGCGCGCCGAGCGCGGAACCCAAGGAGAAGTCGTTCGGCGCGCCCGCGTAGCCGACACACGCAACACTCGTTCGGACGGGGGTGGTGCAAGCGGCTCGTGGCCCACATTCGCCCGCAATTGTCGGGTCGCACGCAGAGCCGGCGTTGTCGCCACCCAAGCACGCCCAAGGCCCCCAATCCCCACCTTTGGGGTTCGATTCGGGCGTGTAGACGGTGATGATGCTGTGGTGCGAAAGCGCATCCTGCGCGAGCTCGTTTCGGCCAAACGCGAAGCACTTGCGGCCCTCACCGAACTCGTCGCAGTCGACCTGGTACTCTGGCGGAACGACCTCCGTGAAGTCGTAATAGGTGGCGTAACACACCTCGTCTTCGGCCTCGGCTTCGATGTCCCATCCGCCGGCGTAGAACTGCACGCCCTCGCTTGGATCTGGCGCGGGGAGCGGAACGATCTTGTTTGGCTCGGCAACGAAGTTGCCTTCGCAGCCGAGGAGGTTGAGTGTGCCATCGACGACGGTGGTCTCAGGTGCGCCCGCCCGAATCCAGGCGGCGATCGCAGCGAGCTGATCCTCGTTGAGCCGTGTGCCGCCAAGCGGCATCTCCTGGCCGAGTCCATCGACAGCGAGCTCTTGCGTGGTCTCCGCAAGCTTCCGGTAAAGAAGGCTGAGATCCTGGTCACCCGGGAACACCCGTTGGATCTCCGGGTCGACACTGCTGGGAACGCGGACGAGCGCTGCATAGGACGCGTCTTCGCGAAGATCGAGGCCGCCTGACGCTTCGAAGCTTTCGCCGTGACACGCATTCTGGGTGCAGCCGCCGCCGTCGAACACGGTCGACTGGATGGCCGCGTATGTGCTCTCGAAGTCGCACGAAGCACCATTCCCGCCACTCGAGTCATCGCTGCACGCGCCCGCGACCACAGATACAATCATCAAGTTGAGAAGAAAAAATGCTCGAGACATGATAGTACTGTCCGATCTTGGGCAGCGCTCATCAGGCACAGGACCCGGTCGGGGCGTCAATTGACCCCTATTCAATTGTGCCGATAGCTTGATTGTGCAAGCCCAAAACATCAAGTCTACGGTCGTTATTGCGTGACGCTCGGCTAGACCAAGGATCGGAACGATGACCCTCGAAACGCTCTTCTCCATCGCCAATTACGCGATCCTGCCGTTTTGGCTCCTCTTGCTGGTCGCGCCACGGTGGCGCTGGACGGGGCTGCTCGTTCACGGCCCAGTCGTCGTCCTCTTGCTGGCGCCCCTCTATGGATATCTCTTGTTCGGCTACGGTGGGGGTCCGGAAAACGTCGACATGACTTCGCTTTACGGCGTGGTCGAGGGCTTCTCGGCGCCCAGTGTCGCGCTTGCAGGTTGGGTTCATTACCTGATCTTCGACCTCTTCATCGGCGCATGGATCGCCCGTGACGCAATGCGGCGAAAGCTCCCGCATCTCGCGGTGGTGCCGTGCCTGCTCGGAACGCTCCTCGTGGGGCCCCTCGGGCTCTTGCTCTACGTCGTGGTTCGCTTCGTTGCGTCGCGCGTTGTCCAGTACGACGAGTACGCCGATGCCGCGACGGCCGCGTAAGTGAGCACCCCAAAATAGAGAAGGGCCAGCGCGATCGCGCCGGCCCTTCATCATGGACTCCCACCAGTGTGGGGGGAGTTACTGCAGTGGGCTAACTCGCCCGCACCTCCGGTGAGAGTCCGATTCTACTACTGTCCATATTCACATATCTCCCCCGGCGAGGCCGGCACCCTCGGGTCTCTGA
>JBCCHE010000075.1:0-16564 GCA_039028875.1 Myxococcota bacterium
GATCACCGCGATGGGTGCCATTCCGTGGCGTACGAACGTATCGACCTCGGCAAGACTGTAGGCACACGCGCCGTCGCCGTAGATCATCCAGATCTCTTTGCCTGGCTTGACGGCCGCTGCGCCAACGGCGAACCCGCCGCCAACGCCGAGGGTTCCGAAGACGCCGGGGTCGAGCCATGAGAGCGGTGCGCGCGGCCGCAAGATGTAAGCCGCGGTCGCCACGAAGTCCCCGCCGTCGACCACCAAGACCGCGTCGTCGGCCATCTTCTCTTCGAGTTGGAGGAAGAACTGGAGTGGATTCACGAGGCCGCCCGCGGCGCTCGCTTGATTGCGGATCTCGGCATCGCGTGCAGCTTCTCGCTCCCGAAGCTTGTCGAACCAGTCGCCCCATGGCCCGAGTCCTCCGCCTACGGCGTCGGCGAGGTTCCGGATGAAGTCGCCTGGATGCGCATGGACCGGGATCTCTGGTCGGCGGTTCTTCTTGAGGTCGGTGGCGCTCAAGTTCGCCGCGACGAGCGTGGCGCGGCTCGAGATACTCCGGCCGTACCCCAATCGGAAGTCGAAGGGGAACCCGGCCACGATCACCAGGTCGGCCTCTTTGAGCGCCGCGCCGCGCTTGTGGCGAAACTGGATGTCGCTGTGCCGCCCAAGCAACCCTCGGGCCGTTCCCCCAAGCCACGTCGGTATTCCGAGCGCGCGGATGCCATCGGCCAGAGGGGTCGCGTCGGTACAGTTGACCAGCGCCTGGCCGCCAACCACGAGCGCAGGCCGTTCGGCGCTTCGCAGGAGCGATGCCACTTTGTCCACGTGGCCGTTGCGAAGACTTGGTTTCGCCGGAAGCGAGTCACGGATCGGTGGAACCAGGTTCACGTGTGGCTGGTGAAACTGGCGATAGAGATGCCCACGCATGTAGAGCTCGAGCGCCTTCGAGCCGATGTCCCTCGCGCCTTGGACCCCGCTCTCCTTCATGAACATGTCGCGGACCAGCTCCTCGGCGTAAAGAAGGTCGATCGGCATCTCGATGAACACGGGCCCAGGCACCCCGTCTTGCGCGACATCAAGGGCACGCTCCACGGTCGGGCCGATACTCTGAACCGTCTTGAGCGAGACAGACCATTTCGTGATCGACTCCATTAGCGAGAGTTGGTCGATGTCCTGGAGCGCTCCACGCCCCTTCAAGAGGGTCGCGGCTGCCCCACCGAAGATCAGAAGCGGTGACTGCGCGAGTTGCGCGTTCTTGACGGCGGTGACCGTGTTGGTCACACCGGGGCCCGCCGTGACGGCCGCCACACCGGGGATGCCCGTCATTCGTGCCACTGCGTCCGCTGCGAAGACTGCGCTCACTTCGTCACGGACGTCGATGACCTTGATACCGTGGTCCTTCGCCCCGATGAGGATCGGCGAGATGTGGCCGCCACACAGAGTGAACAGATGCTTCACTCCCCGCGCCGCGAGTGTCTTTCCGATGATTGCTCCGCCGTCCTGTGACATCACTGACCTCCTGATGCATCGAGTACGTGGTGCGAGAGCACGAAGCACGCAAAGGTGCCCTCGAACACTTTCGTCGAGTCGACATGCGCTTCGACCTGGACCTCCCGTTTTCGGCCCTGTGCCTCTCGGACCTCGGCCCTGGCGACGACTCGGTCGCCGCACGCGACGGGCTTGAGGAACCGGCACTGCGCCCCACCGAGTACGACGTTGGGATCGTTCACCGCGAGCATGGCCGCGTAGTCCGCCAGCCCGAAGACGAAGCCCCCGTGGACCAGGCCTCGATCATCCACCGTCATCGCTTCGACGGTCTCGAGCGCGGCTGCCGCCGTCCCGTCGCCGAGCTCGATCGTTTCGCCGGTCCACGCGGGATCGGCGCCCAGATGGGTATTGGCCTTCATCGTCGGGGGACGATTACACGACCCGCGCCCCGAGAAAAGCGGCTCCTGCGCGAGGTTGGAGGCTTTATCGCTTGCCGTTTCGTCTTTCGGGTGTCTAATACAACCCAGATCAGGCGAGACGGAGGCTCATGTGAACGAGTTGGCGCGTTACCTCATGGAAAACGCATACATCGACTTCCAAGGCGGAATCACGATCGAGGAAGTCCGAAAGTTCTTGCGCGACGAAGATAGCCGCGAGTCACGAGCTCTTCTGTCGCGGCTCATCGAGGACAACGGCCTCGACGACTTGATGGTGACGATTGCCGATTGCCTGAAGGAATACATCCGAACGGGAATCAACGAGGACATCGTGAGGGCGCAACTCACGACGTACAGCGACTCCTGAGCGAAGCTTCCTCGACGACGGCACCCGTAGGAATCTCTGCTAAGCTCGGCACGGCATGCAGCGGATAGGACTCTGCTTTTTCTTAGCTTTTTCGGCCTTTGGCTGTGAGCGTTCCACCGAGGCGGACAGCGGCTCGAAGGACGACGGCGCGAACGAGCAGCCGTCCAGCGCTGGCGACGGGAGGGTCGAAGACCTCCCTCAAGTCGACACCAGCGTGCTCGATGCGTTTTCCAAGGGCATTTGGGTCGACATGGTCAACGAGTTGCTGTCTCCGTGCGGCGACCCCGTCAGCGTCGCTCGGTGCGTGGCCGAGAACCGCAAGTGCAAGAGCTGCGTTCCGGCGGCGCGATACGTCGCGCGGCTCGTCGACGAAGGCTACGCGCGCGACGAGATCCGGAACATCTACCGTGTTCGCTACGATGAAGACACCAAGGTGGCCCTTTCCAGCAAGGGTTCGCCTCTTCGCGGCTCACCGATGGCCCCGGTAACGATCTACGAGTTCAGCGATTTCCAGTGTCCGCACTGCCGCCTCGCCGCGCCCTACCTCAAGCGGGTCGTCGATGACTCCAATGGCAAAGTCAAGCTCGTCTTCAAACAGTACCCGCTACCCGGCCACCCCAAAGCCCGGGAGGCGGCCAAAGCTGCGGTGGCCGCCGACCGGCAAGGCAAGTTTTGGGAGATGCACGACATGATCTTCCTCAACCAAGACAAGCTCGGGGGCGTGAACTTCGAGGACTACGCCAAGAAGCTCGGGCTGGACGTCAAGCGTTTCGTCGCCGACATGAACTCGAAAGAGGTGGAAGCGAAGGTCGACGCCGACCGAGAAGAGGGCAAAAAGGCGGGAGTCGACTCCACGCCGAGCATTTACGTGAACGACCGGCGCTACATCTTCCCGCCTGACAAGCTCGCGGAGTACATTCGTGAAGAGCTGGGTCAGTAGGTCGCTCAGCGTCGTCGCGGCACTGTCGCTCACAGTGGCGCCTGGCGAGGTGGATGCGCTTGCCCCAGGCGACGTGCCCCCGGCCGTCGACCTCCAGGACCGCAGCGGGGTACCGGTCAAGCTCGAGTCACTTCGTGGCAAGGTGGTACTGCTGGATTTCTGGGCGTCGTGGTGCGGACCATGCAAGCAAGAGATGCCCGTTCTCGAAGCGCTTCACAACAAGTACAAGTCCCAAGGGCTGGTGATCGTCGGGATCAACATCGACAACCAGCAAAAGAAGATGGACAACTTCCTCAAGTCGAACCCGGTAACGTTTCGGCTCGTGAGGGACGAGAAGCTCGCCGTCGCCTCGCGGTACGAACCGCCGACGATGCCGTCGTCCTACTTCATCGGTCGCGGCGGGAAGATTCGAATGGTTCACGAGGGTTTTCGCAAGAAGGACATCGACAAGCTCGAGGCGATGATCGTCACACTGCTTGCCGAGGCTTGGGGTGCGATGCCTTCGGATGCGAGTCCTTCGACCGCGGCCGAGTAAGCCCGCTCAGTCCTCAGCCGGTGGCCTTCGAGTTCGTTGCACCGCGCGCGACGAACTCGCTCAGCTGCTGCGTGACGTAGTCGACCACTTCGCAGTCCGCTTCGGTGAACATGCCGTGCCCGACGCCGTTGGCGAGCTGAAGAAGGCCGAACAACCGACCTCGATGGACGAGCGGGCGGTAGAGCAGGGCACGTACGTCCAGGCCCGGCACACCGTCGACATCTTCACGAAACCGAGGGTCCTTCTGGGCTTGAGCCAAGACCAGAACCGCGTGTTCGGCGAGGCTGCTGGCCGCCGAGAGCAAGCCCGCCGTGGACGGAAACGCCTGGCCCTTGCGGGCGTGTGCCCCGGTCCCACGCGCGGCGACCAAACGGAACTCGTCCGTGTTGATGTCCAAGAGAAACGCAGCGGTCGCTTCGGAAGGCACGACTTCTTCGAGAAGGTGGACGGCGAACTCGAGGGCCTCGGCGCGATTGCGCAGGAACAAAAGGTCTTGGCAAGCCTCGAATGCGGCCGCCAGCCGGTCCTCGGTCGCGGGCACCGGGATGCTGGAGAGCGCCGTCTCTTCGCGAGTGTCCTCGCGCAGCGGGAAATCGATGTCGATGCTCTTGTTCCAGTCTTTCCACTCGACCCGTACCACGGCGGCGCGCGTCGGTTTCCCTTTCCATACGTGGTCGAAGAGCTCGATCCTGACGAACTTCGCGCCTTTCAGGCCCTCGACCTCGCGTTGGGCGTCACGGAGCAGCCCGGTGGCGAGCTTCTCTGCCGCCCCGGCATCAATGGGGATGGGGACCGCGAAGATCCGTTCACGAAAATGGATCGGGCTTTCCTTCGTGGGCTCCTCGTCCCGCTTGGCGAGCAAGACCATCTTGCTCGCGATATCCGAAGGAGGACGACTCGACGGCGCCGGCGGCACGGACGAGCGTCTGCCCACCGGTGCCGAGGGCTTGGCGGCGGTCGGTTCCTGTGGCCGCTCCGGAATCGGGTTCGCCACCGCGGCTCGACGCGCTGCCGCCGGCGCGACCGCTTCGAACTCCGATCGGCTTGCCACAGGTCGCTTCGTTCCGGGAGGTGGCTTCGGTTCGGTGGCTGGCGTGAGCTTGTAGCGACGGCGCGCCCTGGCGTCCTGTATCATGACGACACCGTTCGGGCTGACGTTGCAGCTCGCACCCGCAGGGACCCCACCGGTCTCGCCGAGTTCCTTGCGGACGACTTGAAGCGCAGCGAGCCACGTCGGCGCATCGACTGTACCTTCGTACAGCGAACCCGAGGCGCCGAGTCGGCTGATCAGGACATTCCAGTTCTTGGTGGCCACGGCCCTCCGTACGACCAATCGTCGAGGCATGATAGCGAGGTTCGACGGAGAAGTCGCATCTCCGGCTGGCGCTTGCACCGTACGCATTGTAGGAAACCGCAGTGTGGATCCTCGTCGTCGGCAGGGAGGGGCTCGAGGGACGGCCCGACAGCGCCGTTGCGTGTCTCCACGAGCTCGGCTGCGACTTGAAGACCGCCAGCCTCTGGGATCGCCTCGATGAAGACGAACTCGCGGAAAATCCGCCTGCCGTGGTGCTGATCGAGGCCGGAGAGGAAGCCGATGCGGGGCGGGCAGCCCTGGTCCGGGTTCGAGGCGCCAAGCCGCTCCAGGAGATTCCGGTGATTATCGGAGTGACGCTCAACGCGCTCTCCCGACTCGACTCAGGGGACGGTTTCGACGACTTCGCCCTGATGCCCTATGTGCCTGCCGAGCTGTATATGCGCATTCGGCGGGTCGAGTGGAACCGGAGCGAGTTTGCACAACAAGAACGCATCAAGATGGGCCCCTTGTGCATCGATCTTGCCGCGCACGAGGTCACCATCGACGGGCGCCCGCGCCAGCTCACCCACCAAGAGTTCGCACTTCTGAGCTTCCTCTGTCAGAACCGTGGGCGCGTCTTCTCGCGCCAGCAGCTGCTCGAACGGGTTTGGGGCGTCGACTACTATGGCAGCAGTCGAACCGTCGACATCCACGTACGACGCCTCCGGATGAAGTTGGGCCACTCCGTGAACAACCTCGAGACGGTGCGGGGCGTGGGCTATAAAATGAAAGAGCCCTGATGCGCGCCCCGCTCGCCATTTCGACGGGGGACCCGGCAGGAGTCGGCCCCGTAGTGACGGCGGCGGCGTTGACGGAATGCATCGGTGACGACCGTGCAGTCGTCTTCGGAGACGCCGAGTGGATGGAGGAGGCGCTTCGCACGTTGGGTCTCGACGCCGTGAGGCGCGTCGAGTTGGACGATGCGTCTTCGCTTGGTCCGGGCGAGGTGGGTTTGGTACACGTGGCCGATTGGCCGGTCACGATGGTCCAGGCACGAGCCGCCACCATCGACGGCGGGGCCGTCCAGCGTCTGGCGCTCGACGCGGCGTGCGATGCGACGTTGGCCGGGCAGACCCGAGCGTTGGTTACCGGGCCGGTCAGCAAGGAGGCCGTTCACCTGTCCGGCGTCTCGTTTCGTGGCCAGACCGAGCACCTCGCGCGTCGCGCCGGCGTCAACGTCGAACGTGTGACGATGATGTTCTTGGGTCCACGCCTCAAGGTGGCATTGGTCGCAACGCATTGGGCGATCAAGCGGGTTCCGTCGACCGTCACTGACGCACACGTCGCGCGCACCGTGAGGCACCTTGGCGACGCGCTCGAGCGGTGGCTTCCCGAGCAACGTCCGCTGCGAATCGAAGTGACGGGGCTCAACCCCCACGCCGGCGAGGGAGGATTGTTGGGCACCGAAGAAGAGACGATCATCGGGCCGACCCTCGACGCACTTCGAGATGAAGCGCGCTTCAGGGATGGCGCGATCGAACTCCAGGGGCCCACCCCGGCCGAGGCCGCGTTCCGGTATGCGGCCGACGGTCGAGCGCACGGGGTCGTGGCGATGTTCCACGACCAGGCCACGATTCCCTCGAAGCTTCTTGATTGGGGGCAGGCGGTCAACGTGACCTGGGGCCTTCCCTTCGTACGAACGAGCGTCGACCACGGCGTCGCCTATGACGCCGCTGCCGCAGGGGCCGCGTCCGAGAGCGGGATGATCGCCGCCATCCGTGCGGCACAGCGCCTCACCGGCGGACCCCCCGAATGACCGATGCGATCTGGATTCGCGGCGCCCGGGAGCACAACCTCAAGAATGTGAGCCTTCGGTTGCCCAAGGGCCATTTGACGGTGGTTACCGGCGTGAGCGGAAGTGGGAAATCCAGCCTGGTCTTCGACACCCTGTACGCAGAAGGGCAGCGGCGATATGTCGAATCGTTGAGCGGACATGCGCGCCGAATCTTGACGAAACTACCGAGGCCTGACGTCGACGTCATCGACGGGCTCTGCCCGGCCATCGCGGTTCGCGAGCGGGCCCCCACACGGAACCCACGCTCGACGGTGGGCACGCTGACCGAGGTCGTGGACTACCTACGCGTGCTATTCGCCACAATTGGGGCGGTCCATTGCCCCGTCTGCGGTGAGCCGCTCCGCGCCCAGCCGACCGCTGAAGTGGTCCGCGAGACCCTGGCTCGTCCTGATGGGTTCAAGTTCTCGGTCCTCGCGCCCCTCGTGCGACCCGGTGGTGCTGTCTCCGATGACGCACTGGCGAAACTGCGGGCCAGAGGTTTCGTGCGGATTCGGGTCGACGATGCGCCCATGGACCTTGAGGGCCTGGAACGGTTACCCGCCGGTACCACGGTGGATGTGGTGATCGACCGCCTGTCAGTCCGTGAGGGCATTGAGACACGACTGGCCGAGGCCGTTGAGCTTGCCTATGAGGTGGGCACTGGCTTCGCATACATCCGGGCCGCGGATGGGGATCGAACCCGCTACTCGGAGACGTTCGCGTGTTTCGCTGGGCACGGTTCAGTCCCGGAGCTGACGCCTCGACTCTTCTCCTTCAATACGCCCCTCGGCGCATGCGAAACCTGCGACGGTATCGGTCGTACGCGGGTCTTCGAGCCTTCACTCGCGATCGGCGACGGGAGTCTTTCTTTGCGGCGCGGCGCGGTGGCCGCCTGGGGAAAGCCAGGGCTGGCGTACCACCGCGCGATGATCGAGAAGCTGTCGGGGGCGGGCGTGGACCTCGATCGTCCGTTCGACGAACTCGACGAGAACGACCAGTCCACCATCTTGCACGGGGGCCAAGGGTTCGAGGGGGTGCTTCCCGCGCTCAGTCGACGCGCGCGCGAGTACGCGCGAAGGAAGTTGGCGGAAGGCGCTGACGAAGAACGCGTGTTCGAGTTCCTCGACGAAGAGCTCGGCCAGTTCGCTCGTATGCAGGCATGCCCGTCGTGTGATGGGACGAGACTCAACGCGGCCGCTCGCTCGGTCACAGTCGAAGGGTGTTCGATCGACGTGGTGTCGGCGTGGCCCATCGACCGTCTTGCGGTTTGGGTCGCCGATGTGAAATCGAGTGACGCGCTCGAGCCCGCCGTCCGTCCCCTCGTCCAGTCGATGCGCGATCGGGCAGCGTTCCTGAACCGAGTCGGACTCGGCTACTTGAGCCTCGATCGGGCCGCGGCGTCGCTTTCGGCGGGGGAGGCTCAGCGTGTGCATTTGGCGACCCAGCTCGGGGCGCGCCTATCCGGGGTGCTCTATGTCCTCGACGAGCCTACGGCAGGCCTTCACGCTTCCGATGCAGCGCGACTGGTCACTACGATTCGACAGCTCCGGGACTCCGGAAACACCTTGGTCGTCGTCGAACACGAGCCCCAGACGATGCATGCGGCGGATCATCTCGTGGAGATGGGACCAGGGGCAGGAGAGCGAGGGGGCGAGGTCGTTGCCGAAGGGAGCCCCGAGCAGCTGAGCGCGAGCCCGCAGTCGGTGACCGGGGGGTATTTGTCGGGGCGCCTCCGAGTGCCGGCGCCCGACGCACCGCGCAAACCCAGCGGTGAGTTCCTCGAGCTGCGGGTTTCGCGGCTCCACAACCTGAACGACGTTGAGATCGCGTTCCCGCTTCGCTCCTTGAGTTGCGTCACCGGGGTCAGCGGAAGCGGAAAGAGCAGCTTGGTGGTCGATGCGCTCTTGCCAGCGGTAAGGCGGCAGCTCGGACTCCACGCCGAAGTGCCGGACGGGGTCGGCATATCCGGCGGGCGTGGGCTCTCACGCGTCTCTTTCGTCGACGCTGCCCCCATCGGGCGAAGCGCCAGATCCAACCCCGCGACCTACCTCGGGATCATGGGGCCGCTGCGGGAGCTCTTCGCCGGGGTCCCCGAGGCGCGCGCCCGCGGGTATCGGGCTGGGCGCTTCAGCTTCAACACCAAGGGCGGGCGGTGTGAGGCTTGTAAAGGGGAGGGTGTTCAACGGGTGACGATGCACCTCCTCCCCGATGCCGAAGTCCTGTGCGAGGTGTGTGAGGGTCGAAGGTACAACGACGAAACGCTGCAGGTGCGCTACCGGGGCCTGAACATCGCCGAAGTCCTGGCGTTGCCGGTCGCGGACGCGAGAGCCTTGTTGGAATCGGTCCCTACGATTCGAGCCCGACTCGATGCCCTCATGCAGGTCGGCTTGGGTTACCTCGAACTCGGACGTCGTTCGACCACGCTGAGCGGTGGTGAAGCGCAACGGATCAAGCTTGCCCGAGACCTGGCACAACCCGCTCACACCCCGACACTCTACGTGTTCGACGAACCAACTCGCGGGCTTCACTTCACCGACGTTGCGCAACTTCTCACGGTGTTCCACAGGTTGGTCGACGAAGGCCATACCGTGGTTGCCGTCGAACATCAGCTCGACGTGGTGCGGAACGCGGATTTCATCGCTGACTTGGGCCCGGGGTCTGGGCCGGATGGCGGGCGCGTCGTCGTGACCGGGACCCCAAGCGCAGTCGCCGCGTCGGGTTCGGTGACCGGCCAGTACCTGCGTTGCTAAGGGGCGTGGCGCTGTCGGCACCACGCCCTTCGCGACAACCCTGCTAACCCACGTGAAGGCTTCGGCTGAATGCGTCCCCGACGGTGACACAGGCCTGGCGAATTTCGAGCTCGCCGCCAACGAGGATGGCCAGCGGGTTGACCTCGACCGCGTCGATCTCGTTTCGCCACTGATGTACAAACGCCGCCAGTCGCATCAAGACGTCGCCGATGGCGGTCACCGCACGACGACGCTCTTGCGCAGCTCCGGAGACGAGCAACGCACTTCCCCGCAGCCTCAACAGGACGCGCTCGAGGGCATCCGCCGTGGCCGGCAGCACCGTTGTGGTGCTGTCGTTCGATGCGCGACCGTGCGGGTCGGCGAACCCAATCTCGGTCAGTAGGGGGCCGCTCGGGAGTGGTTGCATCCGTATCCGGAGCAGGCTCCTTGCGAGGGTGGACGCGCTCACCGTTACGCCGAGGAGACGCGCATCGGGTGTTCGGTGTTTCGCCAGCGCCATGATCTGCCGGTAAGCTTCTCGCGCTTGAGCGGCCGAGAATACCTCGGCCGCCAAGTCCGGATGATCCCAGACGCGGAGGTCGGGCGAAGCGAGCGTCACGCGAACGGGGAAGCCGATCCGTGCCGCTTCGGAGGCGGCGCGCGAGGGCGTTGCGCAGAGCTCTTCACGGGGGAGTGGAACGTCGTAGTGGCCGAGTGCGGCCTTGCTCGCAGGGTCGGACAGTGCGCGGCGAGGGCCGAGGATGGTGTCGAGCACCGCTTCTGCCTCGACGCCGGGAACCACTGGGACCTTCGGTCTCGACGCTTCGTGCGAGGCCCTCATCGCGATGAGCGCGGCCGCGACGTCGCCGGGCGTCCCGATGGGCGTCTGCGTGTCGTCGTCCCCAACGTGAGCGATGATCCCGTCGTCGACCCGAACCAGACGTCCCATCGCGTGTGGACTCACGCTGCTACCAAGTCGTATTCGGTCGATCGAGGGGAGTTCTCGGGTGGCCGCAGCCCACGGCTGGTCGGTGCCCACACCCTGAAACGCCATGACCGCCAGCATCGGCCCGAGCTCGTGGGTCGCGGGGAGGCCGAGGTCGTGAAAGAGGTCGAGAGGCTGCCGGTCCGCGACTGAGATTGGCGGCCGCATCGATAGGCCGCGGCTTTGCTCTGCCAGCCTAGCCGCGTCATCGGGTTCCAGCGCGTCCTCGAGTGCGATGGCGATGTGTTGATCCGGACCGATCGTTGCGATCGCGGTCTCGAGCGGCCGCTCTTCAACCCGGGGCGACACCGGGAGCCCCAGACGTACCGCCCCTCGGCCGAGGTCGACGGCCAGCTCAGGGCTCTCACACAGAATCGTCCACGATCGGGTCATGGGGCTCGGACGAAGGATACCCTTCCGCAAGGCAAGCGCCTACTTCCCCGAATCAAGGCATCGCAGTGAATTCAATAGTCGGCCCAACGCGATATCCCTCGAACATCGAGCCCGGTCGAAGTTTGGCGTGCCATCTCCTTGACGCCTCGAAGGGCGCGGTGATAATCCGGCCCGGTGGTTGTAACCCCCCTGATCAACTGGGGGAATTACACCAGGGGGCCGATTCTGAGGAGAGTTGAGGCATGCGCCTAAAGCTAATTGCCGGCAACGTGATCGTGGTGCTGCTCGTTGGGCTTGGGTCGTACTTCGTCGTGCGGAGCCAGCTCCAGGACGGGCTCTCACGGGCGCTAGAGACCCGGATCGACGGTGATTCCGAGCTGTTCGCACGCTCCTGGACGGCGGAGGGGGCGCGTTTGGTCGAATCCGTGTCGGATCGGGCTTCGAGCAGTCAAGTGCGCTCCGTGTTCAATGCATCTGGCGAGCAGCGGAGGCGAGGGCGCGCCTTCTCGTCGGCCCAGTCGGTGTCGAAGTGGTTCCAAGATCCGGCTCGGGGACGGCGCGAACGTCCACACATCGTCGCGTTGGTTGACGAAACGGGGCGCGTGGTCGCTCGGGACACCGACCCGAACCGGATGGTCGGGCAGTCCCTTCGGAGCGCCGTTCCGGCGGTCAAAGAAGTGCTCGAGACCGGCTCCGCTCGCGATGGCGTGTGGCTCGACCAAGGCAAGCTCGTGCACGTCGGTGTCGCGGCAGTTCGCAACGACGATGGCGGCGTCGTTGGGGCGCTGCTCGTAGGCTACGACCTTTCGAACGGCTTTGCCCAGCAGGAGGCCGCCGTGATCGGGCAAGACCTGCTCTTTGTCACGGGCGACACCATCTACAGCACGTCCACCTCGGTTGGGGTACGCGACGCCCTTCAGAAAGCGCTCTACTCCGAGCCGCTCGACAAGGGCACTCAGGCGGCACTTCGAGGCAAACGCACGACGCCGTGGAAGGCGACACTTCGGGGCGAGGACTACCTAGGCGTGACCGCGCCGCTTCCCCGTGTGTCCGGCATCGAGGCCGGCTACGTGATCTTGGCGAGCCTCGGCAAGAGCACCGCCCTGGCGGAAGTCGCGGCCATGATCCTGTGGCTCACCCTTCTCGGAATCGTGGCCGTCGGCATCTACGGGTTCATCATCGCGAACAACTTGATGGAGCCGATCGCACGGATGGAAGATGACATCTTGGCTGTGATCAACGGACGAGGCGATGTTCGCTTGGAGGTCGAAGGGCCAGAACTCGGTGGGCTCTCTTACCGGATCAACCAACTGATCAACCTGTTCACGGGGGTCGCCGAAGAGGACGAGGAGGGTCGCGCCGTCACCAGCAGTGGTGGTTGGGACGCTGTCAATGCGGGCGGTTCGGACGTGGGTTCGGTGGGCCGCCCAAGCGTCCCGATCGAGAGCAACGACCCCGACGTCCGCGCCCTGGCGGCCCTGCCGGAAGACCAGTACTTCGCCGAGCTGTTCGCGACTTACGTTGCCGCGAAGCAGTCGGCTGGCGAGGATGTCTCCAATATCCCGAAAGACCGCTTCATAGAGCGGATTCGCGGGAACGCCGCCCATCTCCTCGAGAAGCACGGCGCGCAGATGGTTCGCTTCAAGGTCGAAACGATCGGTGGCCAGGTGAGCTTGCAGCCCGTGATCATCCGCTAGCGAGGGTCGGTCGGCCTAGAGCGTCCTCCCGTTGCGTACTCCGGCCGATCGGCCTAGGCCTTGTCGCGACATGGGGTTGTTCGATGTTTTCAAGGGCGGCAGTGGCATTAAGAAGCACGTGGCCAGGGTTGCCAACAAGCGGGCGCAGCAGCACGAGCGGATGGAGTCGATTCACGTGCTCGCCGACGATGGCTCTGACGAGGCGCTTCGAGCGTTGCTGACCCGCTTCACGATTCGGGTGGATCCGAGCATCACCGACGGCGATGAGAAGAACGTGACGTTCCAAGGAATCGTTCGGCACGGCGAGGCGGCCCTCGGGCCGGTTCGCGATTTCCTCGAGACGAGCGACGCGCTTGCATGGCCCCTCAAGATCCTGCGGGAGATCCAAGGCGAGCAAGAGGTCACCACAGCGGTCCTCGATCTACTCGAACGGATGGACACCGGGTACGAGCGAGACCCACAGAAGAAGATCGGGGCCATTGCGAGCCTCGAGGAAACCCAGGACGAACGCATCGTGGGTGCAGTGGTTCGCTTCCTCGAAGACATGAACGAGACGGTGAGGTTTCACGCAGTCAGCTCGATCTTTGCGCAACAAGAAGCCGAAGATGCGAAAGCCTCCCTGACCGACGCGTTCCTCCGGGAAGAGAGCGTACGCGTTCGCATGATGATTCTGGACGGCTTCGTCGCGCGGGTGTGGAAGCTCGAAGGTGACAAGGAGGCGGCCAACAAGAAGCTCCCCGCCGGATACTCGCTCGGGAAGAAGGGTGAAGTTCGGAAGAAGCCAGGCTAGATCCAGAACCGGAAACCGAAGCTCGGCTCGATGAAGTGGCGGGTGGTCGGGAAGACGTCGTTGCCGGTGAACGACATCCCGTAGCGAAGGCCGATGTCGACGGCGACTGAGCGAGAGAACGAGAGAACGAGGCCGGTCCGGAAGCTCAAGCCCGGCGCGAAACGAAACCCGCCCCCAGTAGAGCACGCGAAGAGCGAGCATCCGGTTCGAAACACGTCGAACTTCCACCACTGCGCCGCGAACGCCGCTCCGAGATAGGGCACCACCGGAGAGTTGTTCGGAAACTGAACCCGTGCGCCTATCCCGAGCGCGAGGCGTTGCAGCGGCACGCGGCCGAAGCCCGGTTCTTCGATCGGGTTCGCCATGTAGCCGAAATCGAGTTCCGGCACGACGTATCCGAGGTCGGCACCCACCGATGTCGCGAACCCACCGCCCGGACGCACCACGCCACGATCGACGCCGCTTCCCACGAACAAGGGTACACCTCCAAGGAGCCCGAAGACAGCCTTGGCCTTTGCGTGCCGGCGGTCGTACTTCGGCCGCAGCTGCTGAGACAAGCGCCGTTCGAGACGCTTGTCGCTGCCCTCGGACGCCATCGGCATCACGCCATACTCGGGCTGGCTGCCCGCCGGGAGGGAGTCGTCGTCGGCCTGCGCGGAGCTGGCGGCGAGCAGCACCACGAGCGGCCCGAACCGGAAAAAGACTGACTTCACGCCGGTGACGGTAGCACACTTGCATGGCGCCCGACTTAGGTAGTCCATCGCGTCGTTTCCGAGATGGCTGCACGGGCCTCGGACGACGTGCTACACCGGCCTCGTTAGGGGTTAGGCCATCTCATGAATCACCGCCGTTCTATCATTGCTTCTCGGATTCCATTCAGGGGGGGCGTCATTGCCTTTCTTGGTTGCTCGATTCTGCTCGCCAGCTGCGCCGGCCCTCAGGCGGTTCGCGGGTCCGAAACGCCAGGTCTCGACAACGCCGCCATGAGCACGAAGCTCGATCGCAAGGACCTCGAGAAGGCTCTCAAGATCAGCATGGAAGCCATGCGCACTTCGAAGATCATGGCGCGCTGGGAGGCCGAGAACGATCCCACGGTCGGGGTGCTGCCCATCCGTAACGAGACGAGCGAACACATCGGTAGCGCCTTGAACGCGCTCAGTACCGAGATCGAATCGCAACTGATCAACTTCGCGCCGGTGCGCGTGATCAGCCTCGAGGGACAGGATGCGCTCATCGAGGAGATCCGGCATCAGCAAGAGAGCAGCGCGTTCGACCCGACGACGACCGCAAAGTGGGGTCGACAGATGGGCGTTCGCTACATCGTTTCGGGCAAGGTCTTTTCGACGGACGAACGAACCGAAAATGCTCGGCGCGTTCAGTACTACCTGTTTATCCGGACGGTGTCGGTCGAAACCGGCGAGATCCTCTTCCAGAATCAAGCGCCGATCACCAAGGCCATCATCTAGGTCGTGACCGTACCCCGCGGTGACCGACGACGAACCTGTCGCCTCGCGCTCGCCGTGGTGATGTTGGCGGCGAGCGTACCGGCCGGCGGCTGCAAGACCTTCTCTGATTATACGGCGAAGACCCGAAGTGCGCTTGACGCCAACGACCTTCAACAGGCGCTCCGGGCGACCAATTCCGCGCTCAAGGTCGGCAGCGCAACAGACCTCCCGGATCCCATGGAGAAGAACGACGCGCTGCTCTTGCTCGATCGCGCCATGGTCCTGCAGGCGCTACACAACTACCCGGACTCCAGCAGGGATTTCGAAGTCGCCGACAAAGCGATCGAGATTCTCGACTTTAGCCGTTCGACGGCCAACGAGATCGCGCGCTACCTTTTCACAGATAGCGCCGGTCCTTACAAGGCCCGACCGTACGAGAAGCTCATGCTCAATACGGAGAACATGCTCAACTATCTGGTCGAGCAGAACCTCCAAGACGCCAAGGTTGAGGCGAGGCGACTCAGCGTCATGCGGGAGTACCTGCTCAAGGACGAGAAGGACGACGTGAAGGAGATCACTGCGGCAGGCGCGTTCGGCAGCTACCTCGCCGGTTTCGCGTTCGAGAAGGCCGGAGACGCCGAGGAGGCGCTCCGCTACTACGACGAGGTGCTTCAGGCGGTGACGCTTCCAAGCCTCGCCGCTCCCGTGAAGAGTCTCATGCGGCGAAGTGGTTATCGAACCCCTCGGCTTGAGTCGATCGTGAAGCAGGCGAAGGAGGCGTCGGTGGACGACCAGGGCGCAGACGTTCTTATCGTCGTCAACTATGGGCGTATCCCGGCCATGGTCGCGAACCGCGTTCCCATCGGCTTGGCTCTCACCGTCGGCGCGATCTTCCTTCCCGCAGGGACCGCGCAAGCCGCCCGACGCATGGCGGGGCAGGGACTCGTAACCTGGGTCAACTACCCGGAGCTGGCTCCGTCGCGAAAGGACTACCCGGTTCCAACCGTCAACGTGGGCGGACCGCGGCTGTTCGAGAACGTTACCAACGTGGACGCGGTTGCTCGACACGCGTGGGAGCAGAGCAAGCCGAGGGTCATCGCGGCCGCGGTTGTGCGCATGGTGACGCGAGGGGCGATCGGCGCCGGCGCTGGCGTCGCGGTGGGTCAGGCGAGCAATAACAGCAGTGTGGGCGTGCTGACGGCCCTGGTGACGCAAGCGGCGCTCGCCGCCGCCGACAAGCCGGACACGCGCAGTTGGGCCACACTTCCGGCCAGAACGGGTGTGGCGCGCATGCGGTTGGCACCGGGTACGCACGAGATCCAGGTGAGCATCTCGGGTCGGGTGTACGCGAGCCAGGTCACTGTCGCGGCCGGCCAGTGGGTCGTCATCGACATCTCCGACCTGTCGATGATCTAACAGCCCCCACCCCCGACCCTGGTTGGTGTGCTTGTTGGCGTCGTTCAGCGTGGTGTTGCGCGTCGGTGACTCGCGCGTACATAGGCTTGAGGCGCGATGACCTGACCTTCTTGCAGGTGGGCCTCGCCCAGCACGATGCGCCGAGTCGTGCTTGGCCCTCGCACGGCGCACCTCGGCCCGCCGACCCTCATGGGAAGTAAGCCGAACGACGCTTAGAACGTCTTGCGGAGGA
>JBCCHE010000076.1:0-16043 GCA_039028875.1 Myxococcota bacterium
CACCGGCCCATCGAGCCCGGGTTCGTCCTCACCATCGAGCCTGGGCTCTACATCGCGACGGACAACGAGGATGTCGACGCGCGATGGCGCGGGATCGGCATCCGCATCGAAGACGACATTGCAGTGACCCAGACCGGTGCGGACGTGCTCACCGCGTCGATCCCGAAAGAGATCGACGACGTCGAAGCGGCCTGCCGCTGAAGTCATCGTGCGCGCGGCGTGCCTGTGGTATGGCAGCTTGATGGACCAGGATCTCACCCTCGCCTTCGTAGGGGCCGGAAACATGGCAGGCGCGCTCATCCGCGGCCTCGTTTCGACAGGTACGGTCGCCGCCACGCAAATTGTCGCGGCGGACCCCGACCGCGGCCGCCTCCAGAGCCTCGAGTCGGAGCTCGGCATTCGCGTCACGCGCGACAACGAGACCGCGGTGAATCAAGCAGGCGTCGTCATTCTCGCCACAAAGCCCCAGATGTTTGCGGGCGTCCTGCCCTCAGTCGCGGACGCCATCCGAGATGACGCACTGGTCATTTCGATCGCGGCAGGGATTTCCACGTCGGTCATCGAAGCGGCCCTTCGCCCGACGACGCGTGTCGTTCGCACGATGCCCAACACCCCGGCGCTCGTGGGCCGAGGCGCAACCGCAGTCGCGGGCGGTGCGCATGCCAACGACCAGGACCTCGCCCTGGCAACACGGCTCTTCGAAAGCGTGGGCCTGGTCGTGCGCGTTCCAGAGGCGCAGATCGACGCCGTTACCGGCGTCAGCGGCTCGGGGCCTGCCTACGTGTTCGCGATGATCGAAGCGCTGCGCGACGCCGGGGCGCGCGAAGGGCTTGCGCCCGATACGGCGCTCTTGCTGGCCGCCCACACGGTGCGCGGCGCCGCGGCGCTTCTGCTCGACCGCGAAGAACCGCCTGAGTTGCTCCGCCAAAAAGTCACCAGTCCTGGCGGCACGACCCTCGCCGGCCTTCAGGCCCTCGACAAGCAAGGGTTCCGAGACGCGGTACATGCCGCCGTCCGCGCGGCGACACGGCGCTCAGAAGAGCTCGGCCGAATCGAGGCGGACGCCCGACGTTGAGTGACTCGGATCATCTGGGGCGCGGACCAAACAGGGCCGTTCCGATGCGCAACATGGTGGTCCCCGCGGCGATGGCGGGCTCGAGGTCGTGGGTCATCCCCATCGATCGTTCCCGAAGGCCATGCGCCTCGGCGAGCTCTCGGACCTCATCGAAGTAGGGGCGCGCATCCTCGGGATCATCATCGTGGGGCGCGACCGCCATGATGCCCGCGAGCGCAAGGCTCGGCATGGCACGGATCGCCTCGACGAGGCCAGACGTTCCCTCCGGGCTGCACCCGGACTTCTGTGGCTCTCGCCCGACGTTCACTTGAACCATGACCTCGGTCCGCGTTTGTCGAGATGCCGCGTCGCGCGCCAGGGCTTCGGCGAGACGAACGGAGTCGACGGTGTCAACCGTCGCACGGGCACCCGAGACCAGCTTGACCTTGTTTCGCTGCAGGTGCCCGATGAAACGCCACCGAACGTCCTCCAAGTCGCGCAGCGCCTCCGCTTTACGGCCCAGCTCCTGCGCGTAGTTCTCCCCAAAGTCGCGAAGTCCCAACTCGTACGCGGCCCGAATCCGATCGGTCCCGTGCCCTTTGGATACGGCGACCAACCGGATCGTCGACGCATCACGGCCGGCTTCGTTGCACGCCGCCTCGATCCGTGTCCGAAGCGCTTCAAGGTTGACTGCGATCTCCTCGACTACGGCCATCGCACCAACGCTCCATGGCGAACGAGGAGGCCGACGACTTCGGCCGCCGGCAGTCCTACCACATTGGTGTACGAACCGTCGATGCGCTCGACAAACCCGCTGCCGAGGCCCTGAATGGCGTAAGACCCAGCCTTGTCGCGGCCCTCGCCGGTTGCGACGTAGCGCCGGAGCTCCTCCTCGGTGGCCGCCCGAAAAGATACGGTCGTCGAAACGACTTGGCATGCCAGTGTTTCGTGGCCTCGCCCAAGCGCGACGGCGGTCTTGACGACGTGATCGCGGCCCGACAGACGCGATAGCATGCGATGCGCCTCGGCATCATTGGTGGGTTGGCCAAGGCGGAGGTCATCGACGCACACCATGGTGTCGGCCGCGAGCACGAACCGGTCGTCGCCGTTCAAAGTCGCGAGCACGCGCTCGAGTTTGGCGCTGGCGACCGCCCGTACGAACGCGGTGTGGTCAGGCGCACCGAACGCTTGCTCATCGACCCCGCTCTTTCGCGTCTCGAAGGAAATGCCGAGCGTCGCAAGAATGTCGGCACGACGCGGCGAAGCGGACGCCAGCACGAGAGGCGCGCTCGAGGTCAAGCCTCTTCCCCGAGCTCCGCGCGATACCGGCGAAGGTAGGTTTGGCTGACCTGCTCCGGATCGAGCTTGAGGCACTTGGCGAACTCTGTGACGAAGCCGCGCACGTAGACCGCAGCCGGCAGCGCCTCGTAGGCCTCCTCCTCGATGTAACGAAGATAGTGTGTGCCCACCTTCGTTCGGTCACTGATCTGCTCGAGTCCCGTCCCCTGTGACTCGCGGACGGCGCGCAGCAGGGCCCCCGAAAACTCGGTATCCGGTGTGATGGTTGGGGGGGGCGGCAACTCGGATGGATCGATCGCTGCCGCCTCGGTCGCAACCGAAGGCTTGGGCGCGTCCGGAAACACAGAGGCCTCGTAGGGTCGTCGTCGTGCGGGGTCGAGAAGCACGTCGTAGGCCTCGTCGATCCGAGCGCGTGCCGACGCGATCCCGCCGGCATCGAACAACCCGAAGGTCGCGGTATGATCCTCGTCGAACACCGAGCACATGCGCTTGTATGCCCGACGGATTTCCTCGTCGGTTGCGCCACGTTCGACCTCGAGGATGTCGTAGTGAGAGTTTGCCGGCACTTCCCGCCAGGGCGCCCGAACCCGGCGCGCATCCTGTGAGGCCAGGAGCCGTCGGGCAATCTTCTCGATGTTGCGGCTCGCACGACTCCCGGGACTCTCGATCAGGAGCGGTCGGCGCTTACGCGCGGTGGTGCGAACCGCATCATCGTGCTCGACGTAGCCGAGGTAGCGCAGATGCACGCCGAGGCGCCTTCGCGCAGCGACTGACACTTGGTCTCCGAGCTCGAGGTCGGCGCGGAGACGCGCCTGGCTTACGACAAAGGGGAAATCGAGTGCCGTCAGCCCGTCGCGCAGTTCTCTGCCAAGAGCCGGCGACTCTCGGCGTACCAGCTCGCAGACGTCGAGGGGCGACGCCGTGTGTCCCGAGTGGGATAGCACGCTTTGCAAAAGTTCTTGCTCGTCCCCGTCGCGCGCCTGCTCCATTGCGAGCTGGGCGAATGCGCGCTTCACGACGCGGTAGAGGCCAGCGACCGCGTTGGGTTCAGGGGTCACCACCACCAATCGGTGCTGGGCGAGACACCAGAGCCGAACGGCCGCATCGCTCGAGGCGGTCCCGAGGTCGAGCACCGTGAAATCGACTTCGAGCTTCGCGAGACGGCCGCCGAGCTCGCGCAGCGAACTTCGCCGGGCGCTGCCCCGATGGGGTTCGCAGAGTCCACCGTTGAGAAGTTGCAAGCCGGGAATCGGACCTTCGATCGGATCGCGGGTCGGAAGCGTGTTGACCATGTCGGCGTCCAGCTCCGTCCCGTCGAAGAGGCCGCCCTCTTGTTCGCCGAAGGTGGGCACCGGCGCCAGGTAGGGCGCAAGCTTCGGCTGCACGCCGAGCGGCAGATGCAAGTCGCTTCCACCAGGATCGGCATCGACGGCCACGGCCCGCTTGCCGATGGTTGCCAGATACACGGCAAGGTTCGCGCTGACCAAGGACGTGCCCGTGCCACCCTTGGCGCCAAGCACGGCGATCGCGGTCGGAGGCATCGGTGCGATGTACCAACGGGCCGATCCGCGCGCAACGAGCGCGCGCGGGGGCCGCTCGGCGCGTCGTCAGCGGTCCGAGTCGCTGCGAGAGCGGGGCGCGAACGGGTAGAATGCCGGGGGCCGCGGACCCGCACCGACTTCCTCAGACTCCTCCTCCTCCACGGGCGGGGGATCTGCGGCACGCCAGCACTGCCCACTAGCCTTCCTGCCGCGCGTCTTAATCCTCACGCGCCCGATAGGGGCGCTCATCCGGGGTTGAGTTGCCATCCGTCCGTCCTGGCTCGTGCAGCCAGCTTTAACACTAACGGATGTTTCCGAGCGAAGCACAACCGCGCGGCATCAACCTGCCAAGACTGTTAGATTCGCCACGCATCGTGGGGTCCCCGTCGAGAGAAGAAGTGATCGAAGGCGTCATCGAAGACGTGGTCTACCGCAGTGATGACGGTCGTTTCTCGGTGGTTCGCGTGGGCGGGCTCGAAAGCGATACCGGCGACCCTAGGACCGCCGTCGGGGACCTCGGGCAGATCGCGGTCGGGGAGAATGTACGCCTGGTGGGTCGTTGGACCCAACATACGGTCTACGGCCCGCGCTTCCGTGTGACTTCGTTCACACCGACGATTCCGAGCACCGCCAAGGGCATGATTCGCTACCTCGGTTCGGGCCTGATCCCGGGCATCGGCCCGGCCCTGGCGGCACGTCTGGTCGAGCGGTTCGGGGCCGACACGCTCGACGTGATCGCCACCCAGTCGGCACGGCTGAGGGAAGTCCCCGGGATCGGACGACAACGTGCTCAATCGATCGCGGAAGCCGTTCGACAACGGAGGGTTGAAGCCGAAACCATGAGCTTTCTTCATGCACTTGGGATGGGCCCGGCGACGGCACGCGAGATCGTCCGGAAGTACGGCGCGGATGCCCCTCGAGTGGTGCGAGACGACCCTTACATCGTCGCGGAGCAGATTCGTGGCATCGGGTTTCGAACCGCGGATCGCATCGCCGAGGCGCTCGGGATCGCCGGCGACGACATCCGGCGGGTGCAAGGGGCCGCCCTCCATTGGGTCGGGCGGGCGGTCGACGAAGGGCACGTGTTCGCGACGCGCCAGCAGCTCCACGAAGGCCTCGACCAGCTGGGGGTACCCAACGCCGCCCTCGACCGGGCGCTCGCCCAACTCGCGGTCCGGGGCCTCATCCTCGCCGAGGACGACGCGGTCTATCCGCCGACGCTGCATCGCGCGGAACGGTTGGTCGCTCAAGCCCTCGCCGCGCTCGCAGCGCGGCCGAAAGTCCGTCAGCCGACGAGGACGCGAGACACGACCCTGACAGAGACCCAATGGGGCGCAGTCGAGACCTCATTGGGAACCCATCTCATGGTGCTGACGGGCGGTCCGGGAACCGGAAAGACGACCACCGTACGAGCGATCGTGCAAGCGCACCAAGCGCTCGATCGACGTGTCGCCCTCTGCGCACCCACCGGCCGAGCCGCGAAACGGCTATCAGAGGCGGCGGGCGTCGAAGCCAAGACGATTCATCGCCTCCTCGAATGGAACCCCGCGACCGGCGGTTTCTCCCGAGGAGCCAACGCACCGGTCGAAGCCGATCTGATTCTCGTCGACGAGGCCTCGATGCTAGACGTCCGACTGGCAGCGCAGCTCCTCGACGCGGTTCCACCCTCCGCAACACTCGTCTGGGTGGGGGACGTCGATCAGTTGCCGCCAGTCGGGCCAGGCCAACCGCTTCGAGATCTCATCGCCTCCCGCGTCTGCCCCACCGTGCGTCTTCACGAGGTCTTCCGGCAGGCCCAGCAAAGTGCGATCGTGCGGGGCGCCCACGCGGTGCTGGACGGCACGATGCCCGAGCCGACGCCGGCCGGGACACGGGGGGACGGCGACCTCTTCTTGATCGCGTCGCCCGATACCGAGGTCATCACGGAACGCTTGGTGCAAACGCTCGAACGAATGCGCGCCGCGTACGGCCTCGATCCGGTCGCCGACGTCCAAGTCCTTACGCCGATGAGACGTGGCCCACTTGGGACGCACAAGCTCAACACGCTCCTTCAAGACGCCCTCAACCCGGCGGGCGCCAACGGGACCACGCCCACGCTCTTTCGGCGGGGCGACAAGGTCATGCAACTCCGCAACGATTACGACAAGGAAGTCTACAACGGCGATCTCGGCGAAGTCGCCCGCATCGAGCGGGGCCTCACGACAATCTTGTTCGACGGCCGCGAGGTCCAATACCAAACCGACGAGCTCGACGCCGTGTCACTGGCGTACGCGTCCACTGTTCACAAAGTCCAGGGCAGCGAGTTTCCCGCAGCGATCCTCGTGATGCACAATGCACACTTCGTGTTGCTCAACCGCGCGCTGTTGTACACGGCTCTGACGCGCGCAAAGCAGCTCGTCGTGTTGATCGGAGACCCGAGGGCGATCGCACGCGCGGCCCGCAACGCCCTCAGCTACGAGACCAACTCTCGACTTCTCGACCGGCTCAGGGCACTCACGAGCGAGTCGGCAAATACACTCTAGAAGCCATCGAACCCTTGAACGACCGCGTCATGGAACGAAGGGCGAAACGCGCGGATGGCGGTGTTGTCGTCCGAGATTGCCACGCGGTTGGTCAACAGAACGACAACCAGCTGACGCTGCGGATCACACCAGACCGACGTCCCGGTAAACCCCAAGTGACCGAACGCATCAGCGTCGATCAAAGAGCCCGCCGAGCTCCCTTCTTCGGCCTTGCCGTCCCACCCAAGCAGCTGGCTTCCCCCGGGCCGCCTTGCGGTGGCGTGGGCAATTCGCTCTTCGGCCGCCGCGCCATGCCGACCGTGGAGCGCTGCGACCTGAGCCGCCGCGAAACGGGCGACCGCGCGAGCCCGCCCGAACATGCCCGCGTGCCCCGTGACACCCCCAAGCGCGGCACAGTTGTCGTCGTTCACCGCCCCACGAAGCGCTTTGCGGCGCCAAACGGAGCGTCCCGTCGGCGCGCACGCGGCCTTCCAAGATGGGTCGGTCTGGCACGCCCCGAAAAAAGCGCCGTCCGTGATGTCGAGCGGTTCGGTGATCTCATCCCTGACGACCTCGTCGAGGGTCGACCCCGTCGCCCGTGCGATCGCGACCCCCGCGAGGATGTAGCCGAGGTCACTGTATACCGGCCGACCGACCTCATCCGGATCCCAATGGGACAGGAGCTCGTGGATCGGCCAGGCCTGCGCGGCGTCGCTCCCGGCTGGGTGGGGGAGCGCCTCGTAGAACGGAGCCCACGCCGCTAGCCCTGACCGATGACTGAGCACTTCCTCCCAGGTCCGGTCGCCAACGGGCAACCCGACCGCCTCCGAAACCAAGGCTTGGACGGGGTCCTCGAGTGCCATCGCGCCGCGTTGATGCAGACGCAGTGCTGCCATTGCGACGAACGGTTTGGTCAGCGAGGCCAAATCGTAGAGGGTGCCCGAAGTGACTGCATCAAGCCCCTCGCCAAGCTCCCCAGCGGCCACATCGACGAAGTCCCATCCCTTGTTCCGGTAGACGCCGATGGACGCACTGGCACCCGGGAAGACGCGATCGCGGACACCCTCGTCGAGCGCCTGGACAGCCGCGTCCTCGATCCGACTCGCGACACCTTCGGCCACATCGCTGTCTACCCAATCGGCCCCCGATGGTCTACAGCAAGCGCCCGTGCTCGACGTTCCTTACCTGACCTGTGACCTCGATCCCGTCAGCGCGGGGTTCCGAGAGGAGATCGAAGACTTCGTCGTCGACGAGATTCCCGCCTACCCCCCGTCTCGGGAAGGCGACCACGTGTTCTGCCATCTCGAGAAACGGGACCTGACGACGCGGCAAGCCCTGAGACGTATCTGCGACGCCGTCGGCGCGGACCTCGACGCCGCCGGCTGGGCCGGTCTCAAGGATCGGCGGGCCGTGACCCGCCAATGGGTGAGCCTGCACGGCGTGGAACCGGAACAGCTCGCAGGGCTCGAACTCCCGGGGATCAAGATCCTCGAATCGGCGCGGCATGGGCAGAAGCTCCGGACGGGCCACCTTCGCGGCAACCGGTTCCGGATTCGGCTGCGGCAAGTCGATGCGGCGGGAATCGTGCGAGCGCGCCGGGTGTTGGAACAGATCGAACGTGAGGGCCTTCCCAATTACTACGGCGAACAGCGATTCGGTCGGCAAGGCGACAACGCCGTGCGCGCCGCTCGGTGGGTTCGCGGCGAATCGCGCCCTCCTCGCCAGGCGTTCAGCCGCAAACTGGAGATGTCGGCCTTTCAATCGGCATTGTTCAATCGCTACGTCGCCGAACGGGTCGAAAGGCGAGAAGTCGGGCGCGTCTCTTCGGGAGACGTCGTCAAACGCCATGATTCGGGTGGGGTATTCGTCGTCGGCGAGCGCCCCGAGGAAGCCGAAGAGGCGCAGGGACGGGCCGACCGGTTCGAGATTAGCGCCACGGGCCCGATCTTCGGCGCCAAGATGCGGTGGCCCGAAGGCCGCTCACGCCAACGGGAGGAGGCGCTGCTCCAAAGCGCCGAACTCACCCCTGACGGCCTCCGAAAGTGGAAACGCCTGGCGCCCGGGACCCGGCGGTTCGTGCGGGTTCCAGTCCCTGAAATTGGCGTGAACGAGTGCGATGGCGCACTGGATCTCGATTTCACCCTACCCGCCGGCTCCTACGCCACCATACTTATCCGCGAAATCCGCAAGCGGGATGCACTCGCGCCGGATCCCGGCTAAGAAGCGCGCTCCCCAACGAGGACATCTATGATCGACATCCAGGAAAGACTCACAGCCTTCGCCATGCTTGGCGCCACGTGGGTCATGTGGCTTCTGATTTTCCTTTCCATCATCGGCGTCGCGATCATCTTCGAGCGGATCTACTACTTCTTCTCGTCGCGGGACGACGTGCGGAAGCTCCAAGAGGATCTGCGCCTTCTGCTCGCCAAGAACGACATTGCGGGCGCCCGCGAGAGGCTCGGCCAGTCGAAGTCGTTTCAGGCGAGGATCGTCTACTCCGGGATCGAGGTCGTGGACGAGGGAGCAGACGCCGTCGAGGAGCGCCTGGCAGGCGCGACTTCGATCGCGCGAACGCAAATGGAGCGGAACCTCGGCTTCCTTGGAACGGTCGGCAACAATGCCCCGTTTGTCGGCTTGCTGGGCACTGTCATCGGTGTGATCCGGGCGTTCCACGCGCTCGACCAGAGTGCCGGCAAGGTGACCAGCGGACTGATGGCCGAAGTCGGTGAGGCGCTCGTCGCAACCGCAATCGGGCTGCTGGTCGCCCTTCCGGCGGTGGCCTTCTTCAACTTCTTCCAGAGACTGATCCGGTACCGACTGACATGGGCGGACGCACTTGGACGCGACCTTCTGGCCTACATGAAGGGATCTTCTCGCAAGGGCGAGGGCTGACCCATGGCCGGCGGCGCGAGATCTGGAGACAACGACGACGAGCTGATCACCGAGATCAACGTCACCCCTCTCGTCGACGTGGTGTTGGTGCTGCTCATCATCTTGATGGTGACCGCCACCGCGATCGTCTCGAAGACGATTCCGATGGAGCTCCCGAAGGCCGCGACGGGAGAGCAAACCCCCGCAACCCTGGCCGTATCGATCGACCAGAGCGGACAGGTGTTCCTCGACACGATCCCCGTCAACGCGGAAGAGCTTCGCGCCAAGGTCCGCGCGGCCCGGGAGACCGACGAAGACCTCCGCGCGGTCATCGCGGCAGACGGACGAATCGCGCACGCCAAAGTCGTTCAGGTCATCGACATCTTGAGGCAAGAACGGGTCACGAAATTCGCGATCAATGTTCGCCCCGAAGAGATCGGCCGCTAGCGCTGGGGCTCGATGACAGCGATGGCGACACGGTTCGGCAACACCACCACCTGGGCATTCGAAGCTGTGTGGGTCCTGCTGGCCATCGCCACGCACGCTGCACTCATCGGCGGGATGCCGGCCGCACCGTCTCGCGCGAACAGCACCATGCCGAACGATTCGGTCGACGTGTCGTTCGTTGAAGACGAGCCGCAAGTCGAGGAAGAAGAGGCCGAGCCAGAGCCGGAACCGGAGCCCCTGCCCGCGGAAGAGCCCGAGAAGGTGAAGCCCCCGCCCAAGCCGAAGACATACAAGGCCCCGAAAAAAGCAACGCCCGAAGAACCGCCGGCGGCGGCCAGGGAGACCCCCGTCGCATTCGACAACATCGTGCTGACGAACGACGGCGACGGGGACTCGTCGTGGACGACGCAGCAGGCGTCCGGAAAGAGCGTCGAGGGGCCGATCGGCAGTCCCGACGCCGCGGTCACGGGACGAAGCCGCGATGGTGTCGTCGGGGGCGTGATCGGCGGGACGGGGACCGGAACCGTGGTCGATGTAGGAGACCTCTCAAAGGCTCCAGTTCCGCCGAGTTTGAAGCGAAAGCTCGAACGAAACTACCCCAAGAAGGCTCGCGCGGAAGGGGTGGAAGGCCAGGCGGTCGTCCGGCTCCAGATCGGGCCCGACGGGATGCCGAGTCGCTTCCGCGCCATCTCCGAGGACCCCCCGGGGTACGCGTTCAGCGAGGCATGCATCAACTCGCTGCGAGGCGAACGGTGGGGGCCTCCGATCGACGAGAACGGCAAAGCCGTCACCACGAGAATCACCTATCGCTGTGGCTTCGAGATCCGCTACTGAGCCGCCGTTTCTTTGACCCTGCCAGCGGCACGCCTGTAGGTGTCGGGCATGCGTTGGACGGTTGGCGCGCTGATGATCTCTTTGTGGGTTTTTCCCGCGGGGTGTCTCCCCGGGGCTGACGATGACCTCCCCGGCGAGGTCGTCGGTGACTTCGAAGCGGTCGGGCTGATGGTCGAACAAAGCTGCGGCGCTGCGATCCCCGCCCCCGACCCGCTCGACCTCGAGTTTGAGCTGCGGCTCGAAGACAACAGCCGGGCCTATTACCGCCTCATCGGCGGCGACGCGTTCGCAGGCACGGTGACCAACGACGAATACACATTCCAAGTCAGTCAAACCTGGACGGTGATCGAGCCCGACCCACGCATTGGCTTCGCCGGATGTTCGGTGACTCAGCGCGACATTTTTAGTTTCCTCGTTGAAGAAACCGAAGACGGCGCGGTCGAAGACCAAGGCAAGACCGAGGACGGGACCGGCGGCACCGGCATCGACGCTCGTGCCATGACGCTGGTGGGCTCTCAGAGCACGGACATCGAACCACTGGTCGGTTCAGATTGTCGGCCGGCGGTCGCAGCTTTTGGAGGCGCTTTCCTCGCCTTGCCTTGCCGCATCGAGTACGTCCTGACCGGCAACGAGCTCGCCCCCTGAGATCTGGCCAACGCCGAAACGAGACCTAGTTGAACGTCGTGCCCGTCATGACGGCGATCAGGATCGCCGAAATCGCGACCGGGCACAGAATCCGCACTGACCATTTCCAAGCACCATGGAGCGCGAACGGTCCGTGCCCCGCCGCGAGTTCGTCCCGAGTGATCGCATTGCTCAGAACCCATCCGACGAAGACGCAGGTCAACAAACCGCCGAGCGGGAGCAACCAATTGGCGGCGGTGTAGTCGAGAATGTTGAAGACGCCCGCAGTCTTGCCGATGAGCGTGAACTCCGTCAGCGTCGCATTCGCGCCGAGGGAGAGGGCGCAAAGGACACCGAGCAGGAAGATCAGTCCGCCCATCGTGACCGTGGCGCGGCCCCTGCCCCACCCTCGATTGTCGATGAAGTATGCGACGACGACTTCAAGCAGGGAGATGGTCGAGCTCAGGGCCGCGGCCGAGACCAAGAAGAAAAAGAGCGGCGCGAACACCGCCCCGCCTGGCATCTCGTAGAACATCCTCGGGAGGGTCGTGAAAAGGATCCCAGCACCGGCCCCAAGCGTCTCGCGCTCCGGAGGCGAAATGCCAAAGATGATCGTAAACATCACGAGGCAAGCCATGAGCCCGACCAAGGTGTCGAGGGCGACGACCAACATCGCTGACCTGGGGACCGAGTTCTCTCGCGAAACGTAGGAGCCGTAGGTAATCATCGCGCCCATGCCGAGCGACAACGAGAAGAACGATTGCCCGACTGCCTCGAGCACCGCACCGCCGTCGATCGGGCCGAGATGAAACAGATGGGCCATCGCCTCCGCGAAACCCGGTTGAAGGAACGAGTTGACGACGAGCCCGACCAGCAAGAGCCCAAGGATCGGCATTAGGATCTTCGTCGCCCGTTCAATGCCGGCTTGGACACCCCCGATCACGACGCCCACCGTCAACGCCATGAAGAGCCCGTGGAACCCAATCTGAAGCGAGCCGTGGCCCACGAAATTCCCGAACGTCGCACCGAGATTCGCCGCATCCTCGGCGGTGAACCCTTGCAAGGACCATCGTACACAACGCCCGAAGTAGTAGACCGTCCACCCGGCCACGACCGAGTAGTAAGACAAGATGATCGCCCCGGCCGCGATCCCGAGCCAACCCACGACTCGCCACGACTTCGACCCCTGCGCCTCTCGCGCAAGCGCAGCAAAGGCGCCGACGGGGCTCTGCTGCGTGCGACGGCCCACGAGGATCTCCGCCACCATGAGCGGCGCGCCGATCAAGACGACCGCGACCAGGTACACGAGCACGAACGAGCCGCCCTCATTCGCGTACGTCATGTAGGGGAACTTCCAGAGGTTCCCGAGCCCGACCGCTGAGCCCGTCGCCGCGACGATGAAGCCGATGCGACCAAACGTCCCGCGACTGCTCGTGGCCTGCCCCATGGTGGCCACAAGTGTGCGGAGTTCCAGGTTTGGCGCCAAAAAAGCGTCGGCGCCTGCGACCGTGCCAAGGCTCGGCAGAGCCACAAGGTGGATGACCTTGGAGGTCATAGACCCGTTGACGCCGCTCAGCGATGATCTCCCGGAGACACCCACCACTTGGGAGGCCCTATGATCGAGCACCTGATCTCAGCACTGATCCTCGTCGTTGCAGTCATTCACGTCGTTCCGATTCTGGGGTTCTTCGGCGGGGACCGGCTCACCACCCTCTACGGCGTCCCCGTGAACGACAGCACGCTCCAAATCCTGATGCGCCACCGTGCCGCGTTGTTCGGAATCTTGGCAGCGTTCTTCGCTTACGCCGCCTTCGTTCCCGCCCTCCAACCGATCGCATTCGTCGGTGCGCTCGCGAGCATGGGGTCATTCTTCTACCTCGCGTACGAGGTCGGCGAGATCACGCCAGCCGTTCGTAAGATCGTGGTGGGCGACATCGTGGCCACCGTGTGTTTGGTCGCGGCTACTGGGCTTCGCGCGGCCGTCGGAGCCAGCCCGCTCTCGTGACGCTCGGCTGTCGGCAGCGCAGCCGCCGAGACTCAAGGCACGTCGTCTGGCGGAAACTCGCTCAAGGCCCCTTTGGGAACGGGCGGAGGCGGCGTGTTGCCGTCGGCGGCGAAGGGGCCCGGAAGCCGTTCGGCCCGGATGATCATCTTCGGCGATTCGACGCCAAAGAACACGCCCGGTGTCGCCTCTCGGCCGCTGATCTCATCGACCCGAAACCCGTTCCGTTCGAGCATCGCACGCATCTCGTGGAGCGCGTACAGGCGAATGGAGTAGAGACGGTCCCGCTCCTGTCCATCATGACTGGCAACGCGTCGTTTGACGCGAAGTCGTGACCTCTCGTAGTCGAAGTCGGTTTCTTCCATACACACCGCACCGTCGACCTCGAACCATACCTGGTTGGGCTGTGAGCCAATCATGAAGTCACGGTTGACGACTTCGAGTAGCAACGCGCCGTTTGGACGCAGCGCCTGATGGAACTGCTGCAGCACCAGCTCGTTTTCCTGCTCGGTGAAGTAGCCGAACGTCGTGCCCCAACACAGGAGAGCGTCGAACCGATCGTCGAATGCGGTTTCACGCATGTCACCCTGAACGAAGTCGATCTGAAGCCCGCGATCCTCGGCTTCGTCTTTGGCGCGCGACACCATCGTCTTGGAGATGTCGAGCCCGACGAGATGGTAGCCGCGCGACGCGAGTTCGACCGTCTGCATCCCAAGGCCACAGCCGACGTCGAGCACCCGTGAACCCGTCCCCACCCGAAGCGTGCGTTCGATGAAGTCGCACTCGACGGCAACCTCTTTCGGTGTCGGCGTGCGAACGGTTCTCAGGTAGTGCTGACCGAAGAAGTTCTCGTACCACATCCCTCGCTCATCGGACTCGACTTCAGGCTGGCCGGATTCGGCGGTCTCGGGAGGTGGTGGAGGCGGCTTCGGGATCGGAATCATCATGTCGCCGGCCGCATCGGGCGGCGGGGCGATGTCGCTCCGCGAAAGAACGTCCGCGTCGTCGAGGAAGAGCTCTTCGGGAGGCTCGCTGAACCTCGGCTCACCTGGAACCACGCTCTGTCGCAACTGCACCGGCGGGGGTCCGAGCGACGCCTGCACGACGTCCGGCGGCGGGGCGAGCTCGGTCGGTCGCTCGCTGTCGATCTCGACCGTCAGGCCGTCGTCTGGGTCGGGCGCAGCGTCGTCACTGGTGTCGACCACGACCGCGGCTTCGGGGGCTTGCGGGGTGGGCGGAGGGTCGGTGAAGCTTACGTCGATCGCGGGATCAGACAGGTCTCCCGCAACAACCACCGCGGCGTCTTCTTCCGTGTCGACCGGGGGCTCCGAACCCAAAGGGTCGGGTTCGGTGAAGAACGTGGGCTCCGTTGGGTCCCGGTCAATCTCGACGGCGCCATCGACGGCCGGGTCGGTCACGGCCTCGGGCGGCGCGCTGTAGGGCGCGTGGCCGTTGCCGTTGCTCGGGGTCGCCGGCTCGTCGAGGAGACGGGCCCTCGGAATATCGGCGATCGGGACACGCAGCGGCCGGCGTCCCCGTGAGGCGAACGAATGGCGCGGCTCGGGTTTGTCGACAACGTCACTGCCCATCGAGTCCCCCGAAGGCAATCGCTTCGCCGACCTTGACCGCGGCGCCCATCTCGGCGCGAAACACGACGTCATAGCCGCTCGGGATCATCACGATGGCCGTCGAACCCAAGTGGAAGACCCCGAGCTCATCGCCTCGAGCGCGGGCGATGCGCGAATCGTCGTAGGTCCGCACGCCGGGCGTGTCCCCGCGATTCGTCTGGATGTCGTCAAAACTCAGCTCGATGCGCCCCACACCGATGGCCCCCACCATGATCGTTGTCACGCTCCCGTGAACATGACCCTCTTGCACAATAGCAAGCCGTTCGTTCCTCGCGAAAAGCTGCGGAATGTGGTCGGTACCAATGCGATTCACTGGGAACAAGGTGCCCGGCACGTATCGGACCGACTGAACATCACCCGATGTAGGTGCATGTACCCGATGGTAGTCGCGTGGAGAGAGGTAGACGATGAAGTAGTGCCCGCCCTGGTACCGCTCCGCCGCGTGGGCGTCTCCCAGGAGATCGGCGGCGGTATACCGATGCCCCTTGACTTGGAGCTCGGCGCTCGCCGTCAGCGGGCCGAAGTCTTCAATCCGCCCGTCCGCTGGGGACACAATCGCTTTCGGATCGGAGTCGATGACTCGCGATCCCGGGCGCAAACGCCGGGTGAAGAACGCGTCAAAGGTGGGGAAGCCTCCCGGCGGCATCTCGACTTGGCTCATGTCGACGTCGTAGGCCCGCACAAAGGCTGCGATGACCGCATCGACGACCGACTGCGGAGCTTCGGCACCCGCGATTCGCCCAAGCGCTTTGCTCAAGCCTTTGCGTGGCAAAGCACGGACCGCCTGCGCGGCCAATCGTGAAGCACTCCTCCCCATGAAACGGTGCCGTCGGCTCAGGGTATCCGACCGCCTGGTGCCTCGTCAAACTAGGGAAATTAGGACAAGAACGCCCCACCGGAACCCACACCGGCGGGGCGCCCCCCGAACTCATGGGACAGTGCCGCTAGACCGCCGCTTCGCCGCGCTCACCCGTTCGGATTCGCACTGATTCCTCGATGGGACTGACGAAAATCTTTCCGTCACCGATTCGGCCTGTCTTGGCAGCGTTCTCGACCGCTTCGATCACCGAGACGACGAGAGCGTCGGGAACGACGATCTCCACCTTCACCTTCGGGACGAAGTCGACCACGTACGCGGACCCCCGATAAACCTCTCGCTTGCCACCCGTACGGCCAAACCCTTTGACCTCCGTGACGGTCATGCCTTTGATACCGACCTCGTTGAGGGCGTCCTTCACCTCA
>JBCCHE010000077.1:0-15186 GCA_039028875.1 Myxococcota bacterium
CGACGGCTCCCCCAACGGTGCTGGCGGTGGCGGGGTCGACCCGACCGAAGGCCCAGACCGCGAGGTGGTCACCATCTACTTCGCCGGTACGGGCCTCACGGTAGAGATGTGGCAGCGCGGCGCAAGCAAGTTCGAGCGCACCGAAACCGTTGCGCTCCTGCATCAGTTTCACCGAGTAGAGCCCGACTATCCCAACCACCACAAGGGTTTCGTCAACGGTTTTCCAAGCGCCGACCTCGTATTGACGCGCGCCGAATGGGCCAACCAAACCGACCGCGGAATGGCGGTCCTCGAGGAAGTCGTCCGCACGACCGACTGCGAAGGCGCATGCATCATCGTTAATCTCGTCGGGTACAGTCGCGGTGGCGTTTCGGCGATGCACTTCGCCCACCAGCTCGAGACCAACCAGCTCTATGCGGAGCTCAGCCCGAAGGTAGGCCAAGTCAACATCCTCGCGTTCGACCCGGTGCCGGGCGACCCGGGTGGGCTCCTGGCTAGCAATCTCAACCTCAGTCCGGGCGTCAACTACTTCGGCTTCTACGCCATCGACGAGCGGTCGGCTTTGTTTCACGCGGCGTTCCCTTCGATCCCGAACGACGCCGGCCCTCTTCGTGAGTTCTTCAGCGTCCCGGGTAGCCACGAGACCCTCGTCGGAAACACCTACATCAACGGTCACCGCGCCAGCGAGGGCAGCGACGACATCAACCTGCGACGGCTGCCGATTACGCTTCGCCGATTCGCCGTGGAGTTGTTGGGGTCGTCGACGTGGGGACACGTGCGGTTCAATGGCGACGTCGACCCAAGCCTCGACCTCGACTGGTATGGCGCCGAAACGGATCTCACGGCCATTCGCCAGGAGTTCGTCGATGACCTCTCCGGGATCTACGCGATCGATCAGAGCCTCTACCGCGACATGCGCGAAACGAGCTTCGTCCGGATCGCCGGCCTCGACATCAGGGACGCGTGGTCTGCCGGTCAGTGTCTCAACGCGCCCACCGAATCTATCGCTAGCGCCAACCCGAGGTGTACCTATTATAGGCCCAACGGATATGGCTCCGGCGATCTCGGGCGTTCCGACGCGCCCTTCAACGACGTGGACATACTCCGCAACTTGAACGCCGTCGATGGCGATTTTGTGTTGTGGGACCTCCTGCTCGAACACGGAAGCCTCGACGTCGACGACGATCTCGTCGACTACGCGGACGACAACTGTCCGACCGTCGCGAACCCCGACCAAGCTGACGCCAACGGGAACGGGGTCGGTGACGCCTGCGAGTGAGGGCCTGTCACCAAGAGACTTCCTGCGTGCGCTAGCGGGTGAACTCGATGGGTGCGACGAACTCCGAGGTCACCCACGCGGCGGCGAGCATCACGGCGAACGTGGCTAGCACGATCGTGGTGGACCGCCCGATCGAGATTGTGCCCATCTCCATCTCGCCCATGTCCATGTCACCCATCTCCGCGCCGCTCATGTCCATGTCGCCCATCTTCATGTCGCTCGCAGCGTCGGCTTCGGCGCTCCCTTCGGGGAGGGTCATGCAGCCGTGTTTGAGGTGGTTCCTCACCAACCATGCGTTGATCGGGTAGGCGGTGATCCCTCCGACGATGGCGGCCATTCCCATGACCCACCAAAACCCGAGCTCGGTCGGCTTTCGTGCTTCCGGGATGTAGTGCATGAGAATTACCATCACGGGGATCATGCCCACCATCACCATGTTCATCGAGACGGTCTCGGCAAAGAACGTCTTCCGAACGGCGACGCCATAGTTTCCCCCGTACATGGATCGCATCATCAACGCCTGAAAAACTAGAAGTCCGACCACAAACGCACTCAGGTACTCGATCGCGATGTCCCATCCGTTGGGCAGGTCGAAGAACGAGACAACGACAGCGGCGAGCACGATGCCCGTGGCGTCACCCGCCAGACAGTGCATCTCGGAGTTGAGCGCTTGTTTCCAAGGGGCCGCGGTAAACGCTTCGTGCATACCGGGCCCTGGGCTGCGACAGGCCAGAAGATAGAAGAACAGCCCAACCGGCCCGGTGTAGAAAACCACCAAAACCCAAGCCAGCTTTTGGACCCAGCTTACAGGGGTGTTGGTAGCAGAATCGTAGACGACGAACGCCAGCGAGCCTGCGGTCAGCACGAACCAGAGAAGGAGTACCCCGTCGAGCACGGCGCGATGATGCGCGAACAGCACCCAGATCGCAAAGCTGAAACCCTCGTAGCAGGCGATGGTGCGGTCGTCGTCTTGGAATACTCCCGCGGCGGCACGGGTTGAGCGCTCATAGGCCAATGTCTGCGCTCGGAGGATTCGAAATGGGTCTCATTTCTCACGGCTTTAGGCCGATCGACGGCGACATCGCCCGTCGGACGCTCGCCCGCGTGCGAAGGCAGGGCGATTGCGCGAACGGGACGGTCGCCGAGCAGGTGCGCCTCGTCAAGGAGCTCGATACGTTCCCCCTCGGCCGGTGGCTTCTTCGAAACCGAGGAGGGCTCAATGCGAAGTGGACGGACTACCTCATCTCCTCCGCTCCCCCGCGAGAACAGCTCTCTTGCGACCTCGAGCGCTTCCTCGTGTACGGCGCGCCCACGGTGCTGGCAACGCGTGAGCGTTTCGGACACTACCAAGAGTCGATGCAGCAGGAGCTCGCACGGGTCGATCGCGTTGCCTCGATCCCGTGCGGACGAATGACGGACCTCCTCACACTCGACTACGGTGACTTCCAGCATATCGAGATCCTCGGCCTCGACCTCGACCGTGAGGCGCTTCGGTCTGCACGCGGCCTCGCCGAAGAGCAGGGTATTGCCGGCCAGGTTCGACTCAGGGCGGCCGATGCTTGGGGGATGCGGCTTGCACCCGAGTTCGACATGATCACCACCAATGGGCTTTCGATTTACGAACCCTCGGACGGCAGGGTAGCCGAGCTCTACCAGAGACTGGCTGCCGGCCTCGTCCCCGGTGGGCTCCTTGTCACCGCATACCTGACGCCACCCCCGAGTACTGATCCGGCGTCCCCTTGGGACCTCGAAGCCGTGGACCCCGAGGCCTTGCGACTCCAGGGCTTGATCTTCGGTGACATCTGCGACGCGGCTTGGATGAACCACCGGACGGAGGCTGCGCTGGCCCCAATCTTCGAAGCGGCTGGGCTGCGCGTCGAGCGGACCCTTTGGGATACTGCAAGAGCCTTCCCCACCGTGCTTCTGCGCAAGGTCTAGTCCCCTTGCACGAATAGCGCTGCGCTCCAGAGTCCACTTCCACGGAGGGACATATGTCGCAGGATCATGCCAACACGACGGTGCTCGTCACGGGTGCCTCGGGTTTCATTGGACTCCATTGCGTTTTGCAGCTGCTGCAGCAGGGCTACCGTGTTCGCGGAACGGTACGGAGCGCGTCGCGGGGTGAAGAGGTTCGGGAGGCCATGGCCCGGAACGTCGACGCGGGCGACAGGCTCGAGATCGTCGAAGCCGACTTGACGCGCGACGACGGGTGGGCGGATGCTGTCCGCGGCTGCAAGTACGTCCTTCACGTCGCATCCCCGTTCCCGAACAGCGTGCCCAAGCATGAGGACGAGCTGGTGAAGCCAGCGAAGGAGGGCACGCTCCGGGTGCTGAGGGAAGCGGCGTCAGCTGGGGTGAAGCGCGTCGTCATCACGTCTTCTCTAGCGGCGGTGTCTGGCGGTCATCCGGTCGACAACTCCCGCGTTTACTCGGAGGACGACTGGTCGATCGTCGAGCGATGTCCTCCTTACCCGAAAAGCAAGACCCTCGCCGAGCGTGCCGCGTGGGACTTCGTCGCCAGCCTCGAGGGCGACTCCCCGATGGAGTTGTCGGTCATCAATCCCGGCGCGGTTCTCGGCCCGGTCCTCAATCGCCACTACAGCACTTCGGGGGAGATCGTCCGCAAGCTCATGGCCAAGGAGCTGCCGGGCACGGCCAAGCTCGGCTTCCCCTGGGTCGATGTGCGCGACGTTGCCAGTGCACACATCGCCGCGATGACCGTTCCGGATGCCGCCGGTCAGCGTTTCTGCTGCGCGATTGGTTTCTCGTGGATCGATCAAGTGGCAGAGATCCTCGCCAAGCGATTTGATCCAGATGGTTGGAAGATCCCAACGCGAAAACTACCGAACTTCATCGTACGGCTCGTCGCGGTGTTCGACCCTTCGGTGAAGACGGTCATCTCCGACCTCGGGCGTGAGCGTCGGGTTTCGAGTGATCGCATCCGTCGAGTGTTGAATTGGAAGCCGCACTCCCTCGAAGAGATGGCGGTCTCGATGGGTGAGACGATGATCGAGCAGGGGATCGTCTCGCGCTGAGCCTGCCCCGCGATCGGTGATCGTACACCCCCCCACCCCGCGGATGGGATCCCGCCACGACCGGTGATACGCTGTTCGGCGTCTCATGGGACCGCTCGTTGACCACGATACGGAGGGCGCCTAGTGCGTGCTCGCCGTTGGTTGCTGGGAGCTCTTCTCGCTTCCGCCGCCGGCATCGGGGCGTCCGCCTACTGGCTTGGTCAACATGGCGGGGCGAGCGATCCCCATGCGGTCGAGAGGAACGAGCCGCTTCGGGGCGACGGCCAACCACGCCCGAACGTAATCTTGATCTTGCTCGACACCACGCGCACGGATCACTTGGGCGTCTACGGTCACGAACCGGACTCGACTCCGTTTCTCTCCGAACTCGCCAAAGAGAGTGTGGTGTTCGATTGGGCGTTCTCGGTGTCTTCGTGGACTGCTCCGGCGACCGCTTCGGTCTTCACCGGTCAGTACCCCTGGACGCACGGGATTGTCGACGGGTTTCATTGGCACCAACGCCAGATGGAGAAGGCGAAAGCAGCCGGTGCTCCTGTAATGGCCATCAACCGGCTTTCCTTGGATCAACTGACGTTGGCCGAACGCTTCCGGTCGCTCGGCTATTCGACGGTCGGTCTCGCCTCGAACATCAATGTGGGTCCGGAGATCGGATTCGATCGCGGATTCGATCGATTCATCCGAGCGCGAGCCGAGGTCCTGGAAGGAACCGCGGGAGCCCTCGGCGCCTTGGTCGAGCAGGTCGATGATCGTGTCCGTTCGTCGCTGGGCGTGTCCGGCCTACGTCGACCGATCGGATCCGCCAGCGACTTTCGTACGCAGCTCGAAGGCTGGCAACAGGATCTCGAGGACGCGGAGCCCTATTTCATCTACCTGCACCTGAACGATCCCCATCGACCTTACGTCAGCCGATACCCCTACGTCCGTCCCTCCCGCGCAGTTGACGACGCGCGGCAGCAGCGACGCGAGGACCTGCGCGCCAAGTACCTTAGCGAGATCGAGTACGTGGATGCTCAGATCGAGCGTATCGTCCGCACGGGGCTCCGCGACGACGACACCGTGTTGGTCGTCGTGTCCGATCACGGTGAGGAGTTCGGGGACCACGGCGGGATGGGGCACGCGCGCGGCCTGCATTCGGAGCTCAACCGGATTCTGATGATGGTCCACGGGCCCGGCCTCGGCATCAAACCCGCACGCATCTTCGATCTCAACGTAAGCCAGATCGATATCCTTCCGACGCTGCTCGAGCTTGCGGGTGCGGATGTCCCCGCCGGGGTCGAAGGTCGATCCTTGGTGCCGCTTCTCCGACCGAGTGAGGCGACAGAAGCACTCCGCGACGACCTTGTTCGCCGGGTGCTGTTCGCACACCGTCGCGGCGGTGGCGAGTGGTTGGCCGCCATGGATGGCCCCTGGAAAATGATTCGCACCGGCGGGGACCGGTTTCAGCTCTTCGACATGGACTCCGACCCAAGCGAGAGCAACGATCTCTCCGCAGTCGAGACCGAAATAACCGAAGAAATGAGGGCCCTCTTCGCTCCCTTCGACGAGGCTTCCTTCTGGAACTCCGCCGGCGTTTCCACGTTCGAGGCCGGGGAGGCCTTGCGTGACCAGCTGCGTGCGCTCGGTTACGTGGAGTAGCGAGAGGCGGGTCGTCTCAATCGTTTTCCTCCTCGTCGTCACGCAGGTACCCGAGTGCTCGTAGCTGTTCAGCCGCCAGTTTCTCGACTTGTGCCTCGAGGGCGGGCCGACTCAGGTACGCGGCATCGAGTGCCGCGCAGCGTTCGAGCACCGCGGCTGTCTTCGAGTCGTCAGGGGCGGGCCTTGGGGTCATCTCCGCTGGGTCGTCCTCGAGATCGAAGAGCCACGCGCTTCCAGAGTTCGCGAACGTCTTGTCAGTGGCGTGCCACAGGGCCGTCGTCGCGTAGGTGCAGCGACCGCGCAGCCCATCCACCTGGTGTGGTTGCCGGAACACGCTGGCGACCCTCTCGGGCAGTGGATCCGGGAGGGTGCCCTCGAGTGCGAGCCCATGGGCGACGATTGAGGGTACGTCGTCTGGCAGGGGAATCTCGCCCTCGCTGTCGAGGAAGACGAAAGGGACCCGAGTCACGGGCTCGTACATGAACTCGCGGCCGTGCTCGACCATCTCGTGTTCGCCGAGGTACTCGCCGTGGTCTGACGTAATGATCATACGGTAGCCACGGTCGAGCCAACCTTGGTCACGAAGTACGTCGAGCACGAGCGCGAGCGAACGATCCGCGCGAAAAACACCGTAGTCGTAGACATCTGTCAGGTGCGCCAAGTAGTCCGCGGCCTCGGTGTCGCTCATTTCACCCGATTCGAACCGTTCGCGACCTGGGCTGATCGACATGCGGGGCCGTGGCGGCACGAAACCCGCGTCGTCGGGAATCGCAGTCCACGGCGCATGGGCGTCCGCGATGTTGACGAACGCAAAGAGTGGCTTGGCTTTGTCTAGTCGTGCGACTCGGAGCAGTCCCTTTAGCCGGGCCGCGAGGCGCGCGTCGTGCATCATCGGGTAGCGCCTTCCGATGGCGACGTGTTCGAAGCCCCGGGTCAGGCCGAAGCGCTCCGATACCACGGGGTTGCCCGACAAGAGCAGCGTTTGGTAGCCTCGCCGAGCAAGCTCCTCCGCGAGCGTCGGGAGCGCCGTGCCGAGCGGCGTCACGGTTCCGCCCTTCATCCGCTCCGCGCCGCCGCTCCCCGCTTGATGCTTGTCGAGACCCACGCCCGTAAAGAAGGTGGCGTGACTCGGAAGCGTCCAGGTTGACGGTGAATGGGCGTGACAAGCGAACGTTGCGCCGTCCTCGACGAGGGCTTCGAGCGTAGGCGTCGTGGGCCGTTCGTAGCCGCAGAGTGAGGTGTGGTCCGCACGGACCGTGTCGAGCACCGCCAGGATGACGACAGGGGCATCCCGTTGCGGCACCGCAAACGGGCCGAGGCGAGAGTACTTGGCGCCAAGCCCGCCTGCCGCGACGATCAGCGCGAGCCCCAGGATCACGAGCGCGACGCGTTTCCCGCTCAATCGAAGCGTTCCGTCGGCGATAGGTCGGAAAGATGCATGGATCTAGTCTCGCTGCCAAAAGTACACTGGTTGCCCTTCGCGACCACAGCAGCATATCTACCCGTATGAAGCAACAGAAGATCCTCGCCGGCTCGCCCTTTCCCACCATCGGCGTCGGTGGGCTAGCAGGCTCTACGGCAGACATCGGCAAGCCGAACGATGGCGCAGACTGGAAGATGGTTGTCGTCTACCGAGGGAGACACTGCCCGCTCTGCACCAAGTACCTCAACAAGCTCGAAGCGTACAAGAGCCCGCTACGAGAGATCGGCATCGACCTCGAGGCTGTGTCCGGCGACAGCAGGGAACAGCTCGAGAGTCACCTCGAGAAGCTCGAGGTCAGCTTTCCCCTCTACTACGGGCTCACCATCGAGCAGATGCAGCAACTGGGTCTCTACGTCTCCTACCCACGTTCCGAGAAGGAAACCGACCATCCCTTTGCAGAGCCAGGTTTGTTCGTGATCAACACCGAAGGCGAGTTGCAAGTGGTGGACATCTCGAACAACCCCTTCGTTCGGCCAGACATCGAGCAGATGTACTCCGGGCTGAAATGGATTCGGGAACACGACTACCCGATTCGCGGCACGTACCCCTGAAGGGCCTTGGCGCTACCGCTTTGCCAATGTCTCCGAAGGCAGCTCTCCGAAGGCGCGCCGGTAGTCGCGGGCGAACTGCCCCATGTGCCAAAAGCCCCACTCGTTCGCGGCGTCGGCGATCGTCACAGTGCGTCCACGTTGGGTCAGTATGGCTCGAACCGCGGCGAGCCGACGTTGCTCCAGGTAGGCTTTGGGCCCGATGCCGAAGCGTTCCGAAAACGCCCGGTCTAGTGTCCTCCACGAAACGCCGGTGTGTTCGCAGATCTCACGCACCTGGACAGCCCGGTGCGGATTCGCCTCGATGTAGTCTATCGCTCTTGCGATCGCTCTGGCCCGCTGACGTGGCAACACGCTAGGAAGAGCCGGGTCCTCCGGCCGAGCGGCCAAGAGCAGATGCCGAACGATCTCCCACTCGGTCTCCTTGCGGTCGGCAGGGTCTGATGATCGCAGCAATTGGACGAGGCTCGATCGGAGTGCCCGCGCATGTTCGCGATCACCGAAGACGATGCCGGACCGCTCCGCAAACAAGGCGTCTTCCGCCTCGATCCCGAGGCGGGCAGATGCATCTTGGACGAACACCGGCGAGATCGACAGTGTGGTCCCCGAAAAGCGATCTCGAGAAACACAGTCGAAACCGCTCGCATCGTTGAAGCTCAAAACACGAGAACCGTCGACCTCGTGCGCGTACCAATCGAGCGGGCCCGATGGTACGCCGAAGGTCAGCGCACCTCGCGGTGCGAAACCGAGTTGGTGGTACGCGTTCGAGAAAGCGAACGACATCGCGCTCACCCGCTCGCTCTCGACGACCGAGGCGACGATGCTTGGACTGCCAGAGTCGAGCTGCCGAAAGTCGATATCCCAGGGGATCGCGCGCCCCAGCTCGGCGATGTCGTCGAAATGGAGATGGACGGGCCCTTCGAGAGCTGGCGGTTGCGGCGCGATCAACATGCTTGGTGGCGAATTCTTGATGTGCCGGCTCGACCATACCACCTAACCTGCACGCCATCATGCTCAGGATCTCGCTTGTTCTCGCCCTGGCCTTGGCCGGCTGCGCTGAGGTTTCCGCCAAGGACCGCGGCATCGTCCACGACGCTGAGTTCTACATCCTAGAATCCCAGAACGGAGAGCGTTGGGCCGCGGAAGACCAACAGCTCGCGGCCCGGCTTGCAGAGCTCGAACAGAAGTACGGTCGCCCCCCCAATATCGTTTACGTGCTTTGGGACGACCAACCTTTCGGCGCCGTGGGGTTCCCCGGCATGCAGAAGAACCTCGGGTACGAGACTCCGAACCTCAACCAGATGGCCGCAGAGGGCATCAACTTCACCCGGATGTACTCCGAGCCTGCTTGCACGCCGACGCGTGCCGCCTTTCTGACGGGCCGCCACCCAGTGCGTCACGGCATGGGAGTCGTGGGCATGCCTCACGAGTTCGCGGGGCTACGCAAAGAGGAGGTCACGATTGCCGAAGTGCTCTCGGAGGCCGGCTACGCGACGGCCCACTATGGCAAGGGCCACCTCGGCGACATCGAAGAGAGCTACCTGCACAACCAAGGTTTCGACGAAGCGCTCTTCACGCCCATGAATCAGATCACGTCTCTTTATAGTGCTCAGGGCAACGCGGTTAACGCGGTGATCGGCTTCTCGCCCGAGATATACCCACCGGACCCGTACCGACTCGATTCACCTGCCTTGCTCCCTGAGGGTTGGGTTCAGAGCATCGAGGGGCGTAAGGGTGAGCTAGGCAAAGAGTGGTGCGGTACGTCGAACGACTGCTTTGAGAAGCTCGACGAAGAGTCCGAGAAGCGAGCTTTGGCGTTCATGCGCAAGAACGCCGCGGCTGGGAAGCCGTTCTTCGTCGAGTACTGGCCCAACTGGCTGAATTTCCTCAAGCCCGACATGCCCAAGCAGACTGTTGCTGGCGGCAAGGTGGCAGAGGCCTACGTGAAACTCGACGTGTTCGTCGGCGCGCTCATGGACGAGCTTCGCGAGCTTGGCGTCGCAGAGAACACACTCGTGATCGCGATGGCGGACAACGGTCCGATGGTGCACAACCCACCGCCTGGTTGGGGCATGACCGAGATCCTCTACCGGGGCGGGAAGGGCGATTTCACCGAGGGCGGCGTGCGAGTGCCGGCCTTCGCTTGGTGGCCTGGTACGATCGCGCCCGGTCAACTCGTCGGCGACATCATTCATGTCACCGATCTCTACACGACGTTCGCCGCGCTCGGTGGCGCCAAGAAGTACATTCCGCGCGATCGCGTGATCGACGGACTCGACCAGAAGGCGCTTCTCCTCAACGGCGACACGCACGGCCGACGAGACTACGTGTTCATCTACCAAGGGCATACGCTTGGGGCGACCGTGAAGGGCCGGTACAAACAACACTGGATTTCGTCGGATCCGGGCGCAGCCACCGGCATCGGCGCCAACTTCTATGACCTCTACACCGATCCCCGCGAAGAGAACCCCCAGCTCGTTCCACTGATCCACACCCAAGGCCAGTTTCATCGCATGCGAGCGCGGCACGAGCTCATGAAGAAGAAGTATCCGGACGTCGACAAAGCCAAGGGTGTTCCGCTCACCGGCCTCTCCAATGCACGCCCAGAAACCAAGCGGATCGCCGAAACGGTTCAGCGAAACATCCAGCGGATGCCGTTCGATGTCCAAGAGCTTCTCGAGGTCGAACTTCCCGACAAAGTCGACCCCGACTGGGGCAACTAGGTCCGAAACGCTGGTTCGCGAAGTCGGGCGCGGCGTCGGTCCTGCAGGCGCTCGATCACCTCGCGAAGCTTGGGGTCGTCGAGGCGCCTGTGGTCGTGCCTGAGACCCTTCTCCGAATTGCATCGAGCACAGGCGATCGCAAGATTCGCAATCGCGTCCGAGCCGCCATGGTTCTTGGGCACGATATGCTCCACCGTCGCTTCGTTGTGCGGCGTTCCATCCTCGGCGAGAACCAGCTTGCGCTGGCAGTGGATGCATCGGCCTTCGAGCACCGTTTGGCCTCGCTGCGTTTTCTTCTCAAACGTAGAGTCGGTGGCTGCGACCGCGAGGAGAAGACGGTTTCGTCGTTTTGTACCCAATGTCTCTCTCTAGGCTCGCATGAGGTTCGCGCCCGGGCCCTGCACGGCCAGCTAGCGTTCGTAGGGTTCCTTCTTGCTGACTTTGACGAGTTCGCCCGCCTCTACCGTTTCCCCGATCGGCATGTCGTTGGCCGCTGAGACCTTCTTGATCGACCATTGGCTGTTGCTCCGCACCGCCACATCATCGAGCGTTTCGTTGGCCGCGGCAGCGACCAACCTTAGGCGGTCCTCTTCGATCTCTGCGAGTTCCTCGTTTGATAGCGCCCGGAAGCTATCGGCGGTGTCTGCGAAGGACTGGCGGTGCCGTTCCCACAGCTGCGAAGGCGTGGCCCCCAAGACCTCATACACAAGCCCATCCTTGGCGATCCATGCGAAGTAGAGAAAAAGCTCCCCGTTCTGGCTTTCCACGCGTGCGATGCCGGTGATGGTCGACATCTCGTCGCTTCTCGTGAGGGGGCTTCTGTCCTGCAGAGGGATCTCTGCGGCCACCGCGTCCGCGGCGGGTGTCGGGTCGTCGCCCTCGGCAACCAATTGAAGGGCAAGGATGGCGGACTTGTCAGGGGCTTCTGCGACGACGGCGGTGGGGGCATTCGCGTGATTCCATTCCTGCGGGAAAGTCATCGCGAAGCCCAGGCGCGGATGCAAGAAACGTTCGTCGATGAAGACCCCGCCGCGGGCGGATGTACCGACGACCAAGCCATCGAGGCGTGTCACGAAACTCGAGCGGTCGGCGGCGATCGGGGTAGGTGGTGCTCGCGTGAGTGTCTGCGCGTAGGCGCGCGCTTCGCGAGCACGGTCTGGAGTCGTGGGGTGTGAATCGAAGAAACTCCGCTGGTTTGGATCGCGCCCTCCGTGGAGTTCCTGCTCGCGTGTCAGCGCATCCATCGAGCGCGCGAGCGCCGCCGGGTCCCAACCTTCTGCGGCGATGTACTGCTGACCGAGCCGGTCGGCCTCCTCCTCTTGCTTGCGGCTGTAGCTCGCCAGCGCCAGGGTCGCGGGAATCTGCCCCAAGCCGGCAACCGTACTACCAAGCTCCTCGGATACAACAGACGCCGCCGCCCCGCCGATACCGGCCAGGATCTGCAGTGGCAACCAGGGCTTCTGCGCGCGCTGTCGTGCGACGGAATGCCTTGCGGCGACGTGACCAATCTCGTGACCGAGAACCGCGGCGAGTTCGTCTTCGCTGTTCATGATCGCGAGGAGGCCGCGGGAGACGTAGATGAAGCCACCGGGCAGGGCGAACGCGTTGGGCTCCTCCATGTCGACCACGTGAAACGCGAAGTCGAGGTGGCTCCGGCTCGAGTGTTGGACGAGTCGATTTCCGAGATCGGTGACATACGCATTGAGGTCCTCGTTGCCCGCGAATCCGATGTACGCTTCGACTTCGGTCGCCGCCTGCGCGCCTTGCGCGACCTCCGCCTCTTCGCTCATTCCGCGCCCCGACCCGGCGGCCGTGGCGCATGACCCAAGGAGGCCTGCCAAGGCCATCCACGCGATCGACCGGGCCAGAAACAGGGGTTCGTTGAATCTCGTCCGCGCCGTACTCATGCCTGCGGTCTACGTGGACGCTCGCCGTTGGGCAACCGCAGGCCGGGATCGCCGGGTCTCGTCGGAGGGCCAAAGCGGAGCCGTATTCCACGACCGAGACGTCGACTCGACGATCCGCGCCGAACGTTTCATGGTCGGCCGATGATGAGACTTATCCGACTTCCACTCTTGGCCTTTGTTCTGCTTTCCTTCGCGACAGCCTGTTCGGGCGACGCGTCCGCGGGCGCTCCGGATTCTCCGCCCGACCAAACCACGACGTACTACGTCGTGCGGCACGCCGAGCGCAATCTCGGGGAGGACCCGCCCATCAACGAGGAAGGCGAGGTTCGGGCCCAGCGCCTCGCCGACGCACTCGACCAAGCGGGGATCGACGAGATTGTCGCCACTCTCTTCGTGCGCACACAACAGACCGGTGAGCCGCTTGCGGAGCGTACGGACATCCCGATCTCCGTCGCTCCCCCCGAGATGACCAGCTGGCCGGACTTCGCGGCCGAGGTTGCCGAGTGGCAGCTCGATCGAGAGGTTGCCGGAACAACGTACCTTATGATCGGGCACTCGAGTGGCTACAACACGACCTTGCTTCAAGCGCTCGGCGCACCCGTCAATGAAGAGGTTCTCGCCGAAGCGTACCAAGACATCGCCATCCTGAGCCGTGAGCCCGACGGGACCGTGAAGCTCTCGACCTTGCAGTACGGTGGACCGAGCAGCCTCGACGAACTATCTGGCGTGACTCCTTAGCTCGGGCCTCCGTGGTCAAAGCACTGGCTGCGGCCCCGGCTAGACCGAGCGGCGGATTCCTCGATAGATGACTCTTCCGACCGCGATCGGAAAGAGGAGGCGTCGCACGGCCCATTCGGGGAAACGAAAGCTGTTGCCGTTTGGCTGGAACACGCGAAGGCCGTCCGGCTGGACGCCCAAGATCGAGCCCCAACGATACCGTGGGGCCTTGAATCGCTTCATTGTTTCGGGCTGTCCTTTCAGTGCAGCCCGGACGTTGTGTGCGACGAGCCGGTAGCCCCAATTTCGCGCCGAGCTTCGATGTGGATCGGAGGCGGCGATGTCGCCCACCGCGAATACGTTGTCGTAGCCGGGCACGCGCAGGTGCTCGTCGGTTCGAACGAACCCTCGTTCGTCGAGCATGTCTTCGGGCACGAACCCGTTGTTTGGCCGTACCTGACCGACCGCCCACAGCGTCAGTGAGCCCTCGAAGGGCGGCTGTCCTGTTGACCACTGGATCGCGTCCGTGGTGAGTCGGTCGCATGCGAAGCCTTCTGGGATCACCGCGCGATGCGCCGGGTGCGTAGCGACGCCGACGCGTCGCAGGTGCCGCTCGACGCGATCCCGTACTTTCGGGTGGTACCCAGGCAAGGGCAGAGCTTCGCTAAAGAAGAGATGCACCGACTTGTCGGGGTATGCCTCCTTCACGTTGGATGCGACGCTCACGCCGGTCGCTCCCCCTCCGATGACGGCAAGGCTTCTCGCTTGGGCGATCTCTTGGGAGGTGGAGCGAATCTTCCCTTCGATCCCGGCCTCGTCTTCCACCGCGGCGGTCCGCCAGAACCCGTTGGTCACCCCCGATGAGATGACCACGACATCGTAGTGCTCCACGTGCTCGTCGCCGTTCGGCAGTCTGACGCGCACCTGTTGGCGCTTCGGATCAAGCGCTTCGATGAAGCCCTGTACGATTCGGACGTCGTCGAGCTTTCGATAGCGCCCGAACGCCATGAGGTAGTCACGCTTCCAGATCTCCGGCCGCGTGAGGCGGGTTCCAAGCTCCTGTCCACTCACCAAGCAGGGCTTGGTCGTGATGCCCACCACGTCCAAGCCCTCCCCGAGGTGAATCGCCGCGAGGAGGCCGGTATCCCCGAGGCCTGCGATGACGACACGCTGAGGCAACCCGGCGGACCCTAGCACCTGCCGGCGTCAGGTGTCCGCCGAGCGCGACCCGAGTGGGTGGTCATTCGCTCTTAGGGGAGCGACTCGCGATTGCGTGGCTGGAGCAGGTTGCCCCGCGGGCGACGCTTCAGCCAGCTTCCGAGGCGCATGACCCCCAGACCGATCGCGCCGCCGACGATGGTGGCGCCAACGAGCGACACAAGCGACATCACGATGACTAGTAGTGCGGTGTTCATGAGAGACCTCGTTTCCGGGCTCGCGTGGCTCTGGCATCACCGCGAGAACACGCCCGCCCTTGTGGTTGAGCTTGCGGTCATAGACGCACTGCGTCAAGGATTAAGCGGCAAATTGTTCAATGATAACGGGCTTATCGATCGAGCCAATTGCAGTCTCCAACGTGAGATAGCCTGCAAAACGCAGGGTGATGACGCGTGTTTTGGGGTGCGGACCCGGAGGGGCCTCAGCCCTCAGAACGCACAGCCGCTTGGTAGTGGTGCGGACCCTGCAAGCCCCGGCGCCAACGTCGCGTCGATCGACGAGTCCTCCTCGAAGCCAGAGTCGACTGATCCGGAGAACGCCGCGCCCCCGTAGCCTGTAGGGTTCATGTGGGCGCGCACGATGACTCGGTCCGAGGCTGTCGCATCGACCGGCCCGCCGCTGCGGGTGAACGGCTGCTCGTC
>JBCCHE010000078.1:0-14977 GCA_039028875.1 Myxococcota bacterium
CTCGAGTCGAGACAGTACGGGGGCTGCGTGAGCCGCGTGGCCCAGCTTCCCTGCGCAAGGCTTCCGAGCGTGCCGATCCCGAACGTGCCCATCGTATCGAGCCCGAGCGCCGCGTCGTTGATCATCGTCGAGTGGCTCCAGCGTTCTTCGTCGAGGGCATGATGGAGGTTGAACATGACGCCGAACCCGCCCGCCGAGCTGCCACCGAAGACCACCTGAAGCCGGTCGGGCCTAAAGCCCTCGGGCTCGCTGGCGTTCATCTCGGCCGCGACGATATTGCGAAGCACGCGAAGGGCGGCGCGCGCATCGATCGCACCGTACCGCTCCACCGAGACCGTACCGAAGTCTTGGAGCACACCGCCCCCGGTGAACACGTCCTGGGTGCAGTACGGCATGAAGAGCTTGGTCCAGTTGGCGAAAGCGCTCTCGGTAGGGTCTCCACTCAAGATCCCGCTCTCCGTGTAGTTGTCGTCGAGCGCATTGAAGAGCGAAGCCGGCACGCCCTCGCACTGCTCGCGAAGGACGCAGACGCCACCCCCTTGAAGGTGGGTGACCATCTGACCGACCGGACTCCCTGCCGGCGCCAGCTGAACCCAAAACGCGTAAGGCGTGCCATCGCCGCAGCGCGTCCCCCAGACCGCCTCGTCGAGAACGAGCTGCGTGGCGACCCCCGGCGCAAGCGGCGTCAGCCCGGCTGGCTCGGTCTGCACCACGGTGACCCCGGGCGGCAGGCTGCTCGGCCCGCAACGCAGGGTGAGCGGCGCGGTGTCGCCATGCGCGGCGCTGGTCATGCACTCCGACTGGCTCTGCGTCCGCGCGAGGCCTTCGGCCGCAGGCAGTCCGACCAGAATCTCGAGGAGTCCCCCCGGGCAGTTCGCGTCGATCGCCGCCGCGGAGATGGCAGCCTCGGTGTCGATGTCCGCACTCACCGTCGCGGGCACGCACGAGCCGTCATCGAGCACGCAATCGCGCTGAAGACCGAACGCCGTGCTCAGAAAGGATGCACTCTCGTCGTAGGCCCCACCGAGACATGCTTCGCCAACCGGGTTGCCCAAGATCCCGTTGAGAACCGCCGCGTGGGGGCCACCGAAGTAACGGGCCGCGAGTGTGCTCGCGTTGCCCAAACACGACTCGTTCAACCGCGCGACCAGTCCGCTTGTGGTCACCGCGGCCCCGTATCCAAGCGACTGGACCTGGGCGTCGGTGCAGGCCGCGGAGACGTCGGTGCTCAGCTGACTCTGCGCCGCGGCGATCGTGGTGTCGGTCGGGCTGCACGCGGCGCCGGTCGCCAAGTAACAAAGGCGAGTCGCTTCGCTCACCGCGAGGAAGCAGTCGTTCACCGCCGAACCCGTCGTCTCTTCACAAGACCCCCCGCTCGGTGGCCCGGTCCACTCGAAGGTGACGGCACGCGCGGCCGCCCCACCGACCCCATCGGCATCGAGTCGAACGAGAAGCGTCTGGAACCCGGGCACGAGACCGAGGGCGACCGCATCGAAGTCCGCAGACGCGGAAGTCGCACCGTCAAAGTCGGACTGACCCTCGGGAACGAACGCGGAGGTGACATCGATGAGGGTCGTCCCCGAGTCGGTCTGGAGCTCCATCTCAACCAGCGAGCTTGCCGTGAGGGCAACCGGGAACGACACGTTCGCCGTGAACAACCCGGACGCGGCGATGACCTCGCCCTGCACGGGCTGCGTGATGTTCGGGAAGTCGTTGGCGCCGACTCCGCCGCAGTCCATCATGCCGTAGAGGTTCGGGACACCAAGCGCCACGAAGAGGGCGAGGGTGAGCAAAGGCCTTTGTGCGCGCACGGGAGACTCCTTCGATGCGGAGGGGGACGTTGAACGGGCCGAAGGAACGGGGGCGCGGCCCAATCGAGAAGCGAAGTTACCCAACTGTCACAAAGGTTTCAACCCGCGATGCGCCGAGTTTGGGGGCGAGCTCTCTTGTCCTCTACAGTCTTGAGAGGGGGTTGTGCATGGAATCTAGATCAGCGCTCACGATTGCACTCGTCGTGGCCGGGTCGCTCGGCGCCATGATCGGGGCCAGTGCACGCGCCGACGAGGTCCACGACCACCAAGTCGACATGACCGCAACGCTCTTCGCCTCCAACCCGAAGAGTTTCGCCCAGGTGTGCGAGCGACTCGAAGGCGTCCTGACGAAGACCGATGACGCCGCCGTGTGCGAGCGAGGCCTCTCGGTGCTGGCCGTGTCCTTCAAGGGTGACGTTGTCCGTTGGGCGATGATCGCCTACCCGGTGAGCGAGGAAGACATCCAAGGCCTTCGCCAAGCCGCGCGCGCGCGCTTCGGCAAGCCGGACGCCGCGAAGAACAAAGAACTCATGTGGCGACTCGAAAGCGGCGTCGTGGCGTCCGCGGGATACGACGACCAATATTCGACCTTCGCGCTTGCAAGGTCGTTTCCCGAGTAGCGGCCGAGCGCGCGACTGCCCTAGGGGTGGCCGTAGAAACCGACGTTCGCGTGCGGGCGGGCGTGAAAACGACCGCCGTAGTAGTCGACCCCGACGCCCATGCTCAACGAGGGCGTCACCCGACAACCTGCAAACACGGTCACCACCAAGAGGAAGGCCACGACGACACCGAAACGGGGATAGGCCTTCTTCATGACGCACCCCCTTCGTCCGGTGACCATTTCTGAAGCGCCAGCGGGGCACCCGAAGGATCCAGAATGAGGGCGACGGTGCCGCCTCGAAGGCTCGGGCTCGGGGCCACCACGACCCGTCCACCAAGAAGCGTGACGACGGGCAGAAGTGCCGCTGGGTCCTCGACGCGAATGTACGGGATCCAGGCCGAACGCGTGTCTTCGAACGGGTTTTCGAGGATGCCAGCACGCGGCGCGTCATCTCGCGCCAACACGCGGTAGGTGGCGTCGCCGTCGACCTCGTGAATCTCGATGCGATATCCGAACACGGCTTGGTAGAACTTCGCTGCGGCCTCGGTGTCCTCGGCGATCAGCTCGTGCCAGAGCCAGCTATGGACCGGCGGCGGCACATCGGGTGGGTCGCCCCGCTTCGCTTCGAGGACTTGAAAGACCGCGCCCTCGGGATCGGTGAGCACCGCGATTCGACCGACGTCGAAGATGTCCATGATGTTCACGAGCTGTCGAGCCCCTGCGGCTTTGGCGGTCGCGACCGCGCCGCCGATGTCTGGTGTCGATACCGCGCTCAACCAGACCGCAGAACGAGGTTTGTTCTTCCACGTGGCCGCGTTCACGATGCCGCCGATCGACCGGCCACCATAGGTCACCTCGGTGTAAGCGCCGTCGCCGATCGCGTCGAACTCCCAGCCGAAAAGGCTTCCGTAGAACGTCCGCGCCGACTCGGGTTCAGTCGTGATGAGATTGTGCCAGACAAACTTCCCGGGCAGCTCCTCGGATGGCTTGTCGACGAGCGGGGGCAGGATGAGCCCGTCGACCGGGCCGCACCCACACATCGAAGCCAGGCACCCTAGTACCGCCGCGCGTCGAACGACGACTCTGCGCATCTTCACCTCCATCGGCCGCCGAGCATACACGACGCCACCAAGGCACCAAGCCGCTCGAACTCGGATGCTCCTCGGATCGCCTCGAGGATTCGTGGACGCGCGCGACTAGGGGCTCGGGGATGTTCCTTCGTCGCCTGTCACGCCAACATCGCCTTCCCCTTCGATATGGAACTCGACCCGGCGGTTCTTCGCGAACTCGGCCTTGGTCTTGGCGTCCGGAATCAAGGGCTGGCGCTCGCCGAAGCCTTGGGCCTCGAGCCGGTCTGCACTGATGCCGCCGCGGTTGATCAGGTATCTCACCACGGAGTCTGCGCGCCGCTGCGAGAGCTTGAGGTTGTAGGCGTCCGACCCCGAAGAATCGGTGTGGCCCTCGACCCGCACCTTCGTGATCTCCGGGTGCGCCTTCAGTACCTCGGCCACGTTGTCGAGGACGGGGAACGACCGGGACTGGATCTTCGCACTGTCGAACTCGAAGTACACCTTCTCGAGGATGTCGATCTGGCCTTCTTCGATCGCGACGACCTGCTCCTCTGGGCAACCCTGGTTTTGAGGCGGCCCGGGCTCATCGGGGCAGTTGTCTACGCGATCGGGCACGCCGTCCCCGTCACGGTCGGTGTCCGGGCAGCCGTTGTTTTCGGGTGGGCCGGGTTCGTCCGGACACGCATCGTCGACATCGAGCACCCCGTCCGCATCGTTATCGAGATCTGGGCAGCCGTCTTCGTCCTCGAAGCCATCAAAGTCTTCGGGGTCATTCGGACACGCGTCGAGCTCATCGATGATCCCATCCCCGTCGGAGTCGCGCGGAGCAGGTTCGGCTTCTTTGTCCTGCATGGTGTAGCCGAGCATGCCGATCAGCCGCCAGTCGGGGTTGCCGTAACCCGTGGTGAGCCCACCGGTACCACCGATGCCGGTCGCGAACCCTTTCTTGCTGAGGAACTTGAAGCCGCCCAGCAACTCGACAGGCGTCTCCTGACTCCCGCCGAACCCAGTGCCCGATTCCGCCGCGGTGCGCCCGAACGTCTCCATGGTGAGCATGAATCGTTGCTGTCCGAAGAGAAGCTGGACACCGGCGCCAAACGTCAGCTGACTGCCAACACCCAGCGAGGGCACGTCTTGGCGAAAGCCGGTCTTGTATCCGATGTTGAGTGGGATACGGAGGAACTTGGCGACGTTGAATGTGCCGAGTGCCTCGAACCAGCCACCGATGTTGGGACTCCTACCGGGTTCGCCGAGGTAGTTTTGGTTGGAGTCGGCGGCGGAGGCGGTGTTGGTCGTGAGGGTGGCCTGAAGGGCGATCTGGAAGATGTTCTCGCGCGTCCCATAGAGGACACCGCGCGCACCGACGTAGAGATCCCCGAGCCCCGAGCCGCGCGGAATGAGGGCCGTCTGGCCGATCCCCTCGAGGAACGCGATATCGTCATCGGACAGGTCGTCTTTGAGAACGAAGTGGTACGGGAGGTCCATGAAAATGACGAGCCGATCCCAAAGTCCAAGGCTCCACGTCAGGTGCCCCGTGAGTTGGGCATGCACCAGTTCGAGCCGCCGGTCGGGGTCGCCACCCGTGACCTGAAGCTCGAGCGGATCGCGCGCGTAGTCCATGTAGACTTGCACCCCGAACTTGAGGTGCCCCTGGCCGTCGGCCGTGCTGACTGCAAAGCCGTCGGTAGTGAGCTCCGAGGGACGGAACTGATTGAGATCGAACTGGGGGACCGCCTGGGCGCCAGCGACTGAACCGAGGGCGAGCCACACGGCCACCGTGATCCACAAGTAGTTGTAGTTGCAGCCACGCCGCGTCGGTCGGTCCATCGTGTTCACGCTCCCGGGGTGGGGTGTCGGCGGGGCCGCATGCCTCGCCAACCCCGCGTTGGTACCACTCTTTGTCCCGAAAACAGAGCGCAACCGTGCTTCGCCGCGCCCGCGTTCTTTCACACGGGACTCTGCCGCCAGGGGAGTGTGGGCTTTCCTACACTCAACGAGGCAGCGTCGAGTTTACGTCTCACCGGCATGGGTCTCGTGGTGGATGGCCCGCGAACCGCGGCGCCGATCAGGCCCGAAGCTGGTTCCCGATCGGAAGCGAACGGATGCGCATGCCGGTCGCGTCGAAGAGGGCGTTGCAAAGAGCGGGGGCAAACGGCGGCGTCGGGGGTTCTCCGACGCCGGCCGGCGGCTCGGTACTTTGGACGACCTCCACCTCGAACGAACGCGGGGCTTGCCGCATGCGCGCGACTTCGTACGTATCGAAGTTCCGCTGCTCGATCGCGCCGTCCTTCGCGGTCAGCTGACCGAGGGCCGCGCTCAGCCCGTAGACGCTCCCTCCCTCGCACTGATTGCGGACGTGATCAGGGTTCACGACCGTACCCGCGTCGATGGCGACCCAGACGGCGGGGATGGTGAAGTCGCCGTCGGGGGTGACTTCGACCTCTACCACCGTCGCGACGTACGCGAGGAAGCTTCGATGCGCGGCGATGCCCAAGCCACGCCCCTCCGGAAGTGCACGCCCCCATTGGGCCGCCTTGGATACCGTCTCAATGACGTTGCGGAGCCGTCCGGTGTCGACCGGATAGCGCGCGATGGGATCCCCGTAGTTGGCGTAGTTGACGTCCATCGCCGCCAGGTCGATCGTCCTCGGCGGCCCGATGAGATCGAGCAGGTAGTCTTTCGGATCTCGATTCGCGGCGACGGCGAGCTCGTGAGCGAACGATTGAATCGCGAAAGCGTGATAGATGTTGGCGACCGATCTCATCCAGCCGATGCGTACGTGGCCCTCCGCGCGGCCGTTTTCGAGACGCATGTGGTCGATGTCGAACGGGTTGTCGACGAAGCCCTGGCTGAGGTCACCTTTGCTCGCGAACGTTTGATCCTCATCGAAGGTCGAGCCAATGGGCGGGAAGACGGTGCGATGGAGCCAGGCGTTGGTTTGCCCGCGCGCATCGATGGCGGCCTCCAAGTGCTGACAGCTCACCGCATGGAGGTATCCGTTTTGAAGATCGTCCTCGCGTGTCCACATGACCTTGACGGGGGCACCCACCTCGCGTGACACGAGTGCGGCTTCGACCGAAAAATCGGGCTTGCTCTTTCGACCGAAACCGCCGCCGAGCAACGTCACGTTCACGGTCACGCCGGACTCGTCGACGCCGAGGGCTTGAGCGACCTCGCGGCGGGTGACCTGCGGTGTCTGCGTCGACGACCAGAGCTCCGCCTTTCCTTCGGTCACGCGCGCTGTGGCCACCGGCGGCTCCATCGGCGCTTGCGCGAGATGCGGCACGTAGTACTCGGCGGTGAGCGTCTTGTGCGCGCGAGCGAGCGCCTCGTCGACGTCGCCTTGTTCACGAACGACTCGGCCTTTCTTCCGCGCGGTCTCCAAGAGCGCCGCACGATACGCGCCGGAGTCATAAGACGCGTTGCGCCCCTCTTCCCAAGTGATGTCCAGGGCTCGACGACCTTGAATCGCGGCCCACGTGTCGGTGGCCACCACCGCAACGCCACCGAGCGGCTTGAACCCGGCCGGCGGCTTCAAGGTCGGCAGTTCGAACACGCGCTCGACGCCAGGCACAGCAAGGGCGGGTGCCGCATCGAACGCTTGGGGCTTGCCGAAGAGCACCGGAGGCCGAGCGATGACCGCGACCATCATCCCGTCGAGCTGCACATCCATCCCAAAAATGCCCTGACCGGTCACGATCTCCTTCAAGTCGACGGAGGGGGTGGGCCTACCGATGTACCGCCAGTCGGCCGGCGATTTGAGCTTGAGGTCTCGGGAGGGCGGCGGTTCGAGTGCAGAGGCCGCCTCCGCGAGTTCCCCGAAGCCGAGCGTTTGGCCCGACGGGCCGTGGACGACCTCGTGTAGGGTCGCGCGGCACTCGGTCACCGGAACCGCCCACCGGTCGGCCGCCGCTTGCTCGAGCATCGCGCGGGCGCTCGCGCCGGCCTCTCGCAGCCTCGAGAAATTGCGCCGAATGCTCCGAGAACCGTCGGTATTTTGGCTCCCGAACTTCTCGTCGGCCTGGGCCTGCGCGACGACGACGCGCGACCAGTCCGCGTCGAGCTCGTCGGCGACCACTTGGGCGATGCTCGTCCGGACCTGCTGCCCCATCTCCGAACGATGGCAAACGATGGTGACGGTGCCGTCAGGTGCGATCCCGACAAACACGTTGGGCTCGAATGCAGGCCGCGAGGTGCCCGACGGAACGACGGCCGCAGGCGCGCGCTCCCCGCGACTCCCATAGAACCACACCCCGAGCACCAGCCCACCCGCGATGCCTGTTCCGATCAGGAATCGACGACGGCTCACGTTCTCGACGCCGCTCATCGCGTTTGGCTCGCCTTGTGAATGGCCGCGCGGATCCGTGCGTACGTTCCGCAACGGCAAAGATTGCCACTCATGGCTTGATCGATCTCGTCGTCGGACGGTGGGGTCCCGGCCGAGAGCAACGCGGCCGCCTGCATCAGCTGCCCCGGTTGGCAGTACCCGCACTGCGGAACGCCGAGTTCCACCCACGCTTCGGTGAGCGGGTGAGAGCCGCCCTCGGAAAGGCCTTCGATCGTGGTCACCTCGGCGTTGCCGACGGCTTGCACCGGCGTGACACATGAACGAACCGCATTGCCGTCGAGGTGCACCGTACAGGCGCCGCAGAGCGCTGCCCCGCATCCGAACTTGGTCCCCGTCAGGCGAAGGGTATCGCGCAGCACCCAAAGAAGTGGGGTGTTGGGGTCCCCGTCAAACTCGTGACTCCGGCCATTCACTCGGATGCGCATGAGATTCCCCTAGCCAAAACGAGCCCAGTAGCAACCCACACACGACGCGAGATCGGCCGAGCGTGAACAGGTTGGTCCGCGGCCCCAATGTGGCAGAGTTCGACCTGATGTCGGGCACGACCTCGCAGAACCTGGCGAAGCACGACGAATTCCTACAGGGGCGTGTGCACTTGCTGCTGACCGCGTTCCTAGGGGTGACCGTGGTCTTGCTTCTGTTCACGGTCGCCGAGGTCCTGGTGACGGGCCGATCCGAGATGGGAAAGGCGGGATTCTACCTCCAAGGCGCCAACGTCGTGTGGATCGCGCTTGGGAGGTCGCTTGTCGGCGAGACCCCGCGCTCGGCGCTGTTCGTCCACGCGGTCGAAGAATTTGTCGCGATCGGCATGGCGATCGCGGTCGCACTCGTGGTGGAGCAGACGCCGATCGGCTACCGGCCAGAGTTGTCGCTGCTTCTCGTGTACGCGGTGATGCTCTTCGGTCGGGCGGCGTTGGTGCCAAGCACGGCGACCCAGACCGCGCTGCTTTGCGCGGCCTATGGCGTTCCCCTGGCGATCGTGAGTTGGCGCACCTACGTCGGCTTCGAATCGCCGGGCCCAGGGTACCCGCATCAGACCTCACTCGGAGTGACCCTGTTCATCGAGGTATGGTGGTTCGTGATCAGCGCGGTTGCCGTGGGGGTGTCGCACGTCATCTACGGGCTCCGGCGAGAGGTCACCGAGGCCCGGCAGCTCGGCCAATACATGCTCGAGCGAAAAATCGGGGAGGGCGGCATGGGGGCGGTCTACCAGGCGCGGCACGCGATGCTGCGCCGACCGACCGCGGTCAAACTGATCAATCCCGAGCAAACCACAGAGCAGGCGGTCGCACGATTCGAGCGCGAAGTGCAGCTCACGGCGCAGCTCACACATCCGCATACCATCACAGTCTTCGACTACGGCCGAACGGAAACCGGGATCTTCTACTATGCGATGGAGCTTCTCGACGGCGCGACCCTCGCTGAGGTCGTCGCCATCGACGGGCCTCAACCTGCGGGACGCGTCGTGCGTATTCTGACGCAGGTCGCCGACGCGCTCAGCGAAGCTCACGAGATCGGATTGATTCATCGAGACATCAAACCCGCCAATGTCATGCTGACGCGTCAAGGGAGCGACGTTGACGCAGCCAAAGTGCTTGATTTTGGTCTCGTACGCGACTTGCAAGCGGAGGGCGACGCGGAGCTCACCCAAGACAACGCCATCCAGGGCACACCGCTCTACATGGCGCCGGAGACGATTGCCGCGTCGGGGGAGGCAGACCCGAGGAGCGACCTCTACGCCCTTGGCGCCGTGGGGTACTTTCTGCTCACTGGGGAGCACGTCTTTTCAGGCGCGACGATCGTGGAGGTGTGCTCGCACCACCTGCACACCGCGCCGGTGCCGCCCTCCGAACGCCTCGGCGCAGCCGTGCCAGCCGATCTCGAGCAACTCGTCTTGTCGTGCCTCGCGAAAGACCCCGCCGAACGCCCACCGACGGCCCGAGGCCTCGCGAAGCGCCTCTCGCAGTTTGAGGACGACCCGTGGACCCAGCAGATGGCGGCCGACTGGTGGCAGAGGACGCGGGGTGCCCTCCGAGCGTCCCGAGTCAGGCCCGAGGACGTCTCGGAGACCGGAAGCCGCACCATTCGAGCCGCCGACATGGCGGAACGGTAGCGCGGCGGGCGTCAGTACATGTCGAGGCCGCCGTCTTTCTTGATCGTCTCGAACCATTGTTCGGGTGTCTGGTCGATCTCGGCGTGCGCGATCATCGCGGTTCCGATATCCGCTACGGACGAGGCATCCCCCCACCGCTCGGGCTTCCAAAGGCCGGAGCGCATCACACACTTCGGACAGTGCATGAATGCGCGTTCGACGTAGACCACGATCGCAAACTCGGGTACCCGACCTTTGACAGCCATCGACTGTCGAAGGGCCTCGTCGCGGACCAGCCGGGCTTCCCCGCTCACCCGGAGGGTCTCGCCCTTGCCTGGCACCAAGAAAATCAAACCAAGCTCGGGGTTCGTGAGGAGGTTGTGAAAGGTGTCGACCCTGCGGTTGCCCGGCCGGTCCGGAATCGCCAGGCGGTGGTCGTCGAGGACCCGAACGAACCCTGCCGGGTCCCCTTTGGGCGAAAGATCGAGCCACCCATCCGGGGAGCGTGAGGCGAGGACCACGAACGGCGAGGCCGCAATGAAATCACGACAGATCGGATCGAGATGATCGAGGATCTTGTGTTCGATCGCAGGGATCGGTTTGCGGATGATCGCCCGAACTTGGTCGAAGTCCTCAATGATGTCTTGAAACCCAGCGAAGCGTGCGCGCATCGTCTCCTCCCAACTTTGACCGGAACGACTGTACCACGCGTTGATCCCGATACCTCGCGCGCGTTGGCGATGCTACCGTCGTGCCGTGCGCGTTTCGAGAGGAGCCGACCCGATGAGTGACCGCAAAGCCAACTTCAAAGCGATGACGCAGAGCACGGCGACCGACTGGGGCGTCATTGCCGGCCAGATGATTCCGTTCATGCAGGCCGTGCCGGAGCGGATCCTCGCGCATCTACAGCTCCTCGATGGCGACTATGGAGGCTACCCGGTAGACCGTCTCGAACACTGCCTCCAGACCGCGTCGCGGGCCCACCGAGACGGACGGGACGAGGAGTACGTCGTGTGCGCGCTTCTTCACGATATCGGAGACACCCTCGGTCCGAGTAATCACGCCGACGTCGCCGCGACCATCCTCGAGCCCTACGTGTCCGAAGAGAACCACTGGATCGTCAAACACCACGGCATCTTCCAGGGGCACTACTTCTTTCACTACATCGGGCTCGACCGGAACGCGCGCGACGCGTTCGAAGGGCATCCCCACTACCAGTCGTGCGTCGACTTCTGCCATCAGTACGACCAGTCCTCGTTCGACGCGGAGTACACCAGCGAGCCTCTCGAGTTCTTCCGTCCAATGGTCGAACGTGTTTTCGCGGCGCCGAAGAAGTCGCTCTATCAAGCCGCGGTCAAGCCAGCGGTGGCGCCATGAACGACCGGGCCGCCGCCGGCGGCCAAAGAGGCGCGGCCTATCGAGCCTCAAGACCGGATTCTTCATCACCATCAAAGGGACCGGACAACCGGTCACCGTCTACCTCGACAGCATTCGCTTCGTCGGGAAGTGACATGAGGGGCCGGAGGTCGTAGATGCGGAAGTGCTCGAGCAACCGGTGCGCCGGCACCATGTCGCGCGCCCATGCGTAGCACCCCGGGGCACGCGCATACTCTTCTTCGAGGATCACGGCCCAACGGGTGTCGGGTTCGTCGCCCCTGCAGTAGATGTTGGATGGCTGATCAAGGCCGAGGTATCGGAGCTCGTGCAACACCGTGGGACTCAGTCGGCTCATCGACACGGGCTGCATGTCGTTTTCGAGAAGGAAGCGAACGAGTTTGGCGCGGGTCTGCCCCCACGACTCCCCGAGTTTCGAGATCTCGTGGCCTTGGGCCCGACCGACGGCGACGTTGAAGTAGCTCAGGTAGTGCGGGGCGGTCCAGACGAGCTCTGCGGGGATCGAGATCATCGCGATCACGGCAAGAACACGGAGACCGCCTCCGGCGATCCAAAGGCGACCGAGCCCCCAACCGGCAAACAACGCCAGCAACCCAACCAGGGGCAGCGCGTGCCGGAGCCCGATGTTGAGGCGGCTGCTGACGAGCCCGATGGCCAGGAGACTGGCACAAGCGGCGAGGCCTAGCGCGATGGCGGCGCTCGGGTCGAGCGACCCGCGTTTGCGGAGCCACGACACCACAAAGCCCACGCCGAACACCAGGGCCGACAACCACCCAACATGAAACCCAAGCGGCAACTTCAGCGCGATCAACGTGGGGAAGTAGAACCACCGGCCGGACGGGTTCGCCTCACCCCAGAACCACTGCCCAGTGTGGCCCTCTTGCACATGCGCGCCCGTCGAGAACAACCCGACCACCCAAGTGGACGGCAAGGGGATGCGTAGGGACCCGTCGTAGTGTGTGATGGAGGTGCGACGTAGGCGGATCGCGTACCGATGGCGTTCCGCGTCCCGAATCTCGTCGACGGTGTGCCCGACGCCGTCGAACCGATAGGCGACCAGGACCGCGACGACGAGCACGAGCCCTGCGGTGGCACCAAAGACCAAGACGGACTTCACTCGCGCCCTGACCCCTTCGGTTCGTCCGAGCCAAGGGCCTGCCAAGAGCATCAGGCTGGTGACGAGCACACAGATCGCAACAACACCGAGACCGCTGTGCTTCGAGAGGGCGCACGCCGCCAGCGCCAACGCCGCTGTCGCGAGACGCCACCAACGCCGGCCCACCGCAAAAGAAATCGATTCACCCGCGGCGATGACGGCGAATGTGGTCACGGGGAGATCGGTGGTGACCAGCCGTGCATGTGCCAAGAACGTCGGGTTCAGGCCTACGCATAGCGCGCCCGCGACGGCCGCAACCATGCCGACGTGTCGACGCAGGAACGCAAATACGTAGGCGACCAGCAGCGCCAGGAACCCGAACATGACCGCGCGCGCTCGAAAGAGGCGTTCGCGGAGATCCCCGTAGTCGGTGAGGAGGAGCGCGTCGGCGACTTTGCGGTTGTTCCCGCGCTCCCAGCCCGGGAGTTGTGAGATGTCGGTGTCGAAGCCGAGGTGGGCGGGCAGGGCGGCCGCCGCGTTCGGGAGGGGTGGATGGGCGAAGCTCAGTCGCGGGTCCGCGGTGTTCCAATAGGCGAGTCCGCGAACCAAGTGCGGCCACTCGTCCTTCGTCACCGACTGATCGTCCCACCCCGCGCGAACCGCCCCGAAGGACAAGGCGAGGATGATGACGAGAGCACCCCACTGGTAGAGGCTGGGCCGCACGGGAAGTGACTACGGTTCCGAGACCGGAAGGGTCAGCACTGCATCGGTTGCGGTGCACTGGCTCAAGATCTGGCCCATCGCATCGTCGGGCAGGGGCCCCGTGGTTAGATACGAGGGCGACGGGGTTCGGGACACCAAGGTGAATTCGCGTAGGGTGATGGTCACCTCGGTGGCGTCTTCGGCGACCTCGAGGACTGCCGTGACGGACGGGGGCACGACCGGGGTGGCGCCGCCCGAATAGTCGACTTCGCAGGGCGCCTCGTCGAGGCCGAGCGTGACGGCCGTATCGCTCTGCCCATCCGACACCTGAACCGTCGCGAACGAGTCGTTGATGATCGCGGGTTCGCCACGAGATATCGTGTTGAGCAGGGCCGCGGACTCCGCGTCGATCTCGACGCGCGATGAGAGCTCGATGCCAACCGAACTGCCCGCCGTGATGTCGTCGAGTGGAATCGCCGACACTTCGACGTCCAAGCCGAGCAGCACCGCACCGGCGACATCGCATTCGATGCGTTGCGTCGCGGTGTATTCCCCGTCGAGGTACGTGTTGCCGGACCCGCAGACCGGCAGACCCGCGCCGCCGCCCCCGAGGTCGCTCACGCCGTTGAGCGGGCCGCATTCGGTCTCGAACGTGGGTAGCCCGCCTACCGAGTCCACTTCGACCGCCTCACCCTGGGCGCCCCCCGCCATCTTCACGCCGCCATCGATGTAGACGAGGGTCTCGCACATCTCCTTCCCCTGAAAGCCCCAGGTGATCGTATCTCCGGTGTCGTTGAGGTACCCGCACTCCATGCGCATGTACCTCGCACCTCGAGAACGGAAAGGTGGATCCAACGTGCGCCCGAGGGCTTCGCCGATGCCACGGCTTAGTTCGTACACGGTTTCGTCGTTGCCCTCGTCGTCGACCACACTCAGCCGGAAATAGTTGCCCCACTCGTGATAGTGGGGAAGCACGTAGTAGATGCTGTAGTCGGGAGTCTCACCGATCACGCTGTCGAATACCGACCCAAGGTCGCAAGTCATGCCGAAGCGAGACTCGCCCCCATCGGGAATCGCGAGCGAGCCGTTGCTGAGGTTGACGAGCTGGAGCGGGGTGTCGACCTCGGAGGCTGGGGTCGTGGTGAGGTCGAACTGAAGCGCCGAGGTGAGGGGCGCGGCGGACAGGTTCAGCAGGTGTACCTGACCGACGATGACGGAGTTGGGCGGAATCTCGAGGGCGGCGCCCACCGGGAAGCGTTGCTCTTCCTCGAACGCTTGTGTCGACTGCGCAAAGAACACGCCCCCGACGGCCGCAGCACCTCGCTCTCGGAAGCCTCGGTCTTCGCAACGCCAAGTGCCCTCCTCGGTGGCGCCTTCGTCATCCGTCTCGGGGTTTGGCATGTAGGTTCCTTCAGGGACGAAGAACCAGTTCGAGTGATGCCAGCCACCACCGTTCGATTGCGAAATGGCCGAAACGAAGATCGGCTCGGCGTTGTTGAGCTTCCAGCTTTGGCAGAAGTCGAGTTGCTCCTCCCCGGAGCCAATCTCGAAGGGCTCGAACTCATGGGTCAGTGTCGCGGGCACCGAGCCTCCATCGCCGCACCCCGCCAAGAGTCCGAGAACGGTGCAGGCGACTCCAACGCACTTCTTCATCGGTGTTGGATAACGTGTCGTCCCCGAAGAAACAAGGATGGGGCGCCGTGCGGAGACGTGCCGGTGCCGTGGCGATGCCGTTACCGGAAGCGGCAACAAGGGTCTTTGTGGGTTTTCGCGGTATGGGCTGTAACGGTTTGGGATTAGAGGGGTTTTGGAGGGGCGGAGTGACCCCGTTTGCCAACAGCATGGCGATGCCGTTACCGGAA
>JBCCHE010000079.1:0-14699 GCA_039028875.1 Myxococcota bacterium
ATTCGGCGACACGCGCCGGAGCCAGCCACTTCGGTGCGCACTGAGGACCGTCTTCATGACGAGCGTCTTCGGGGTCATCGACACCTTGCTTCGGTGTAGACGGAGGGACGCGATCCGCCAACCCTCCGGGGTTCGCGCGTACACGTCCTCGTAAAAACCCGAGCCTTCGAGCAGGTACAGGGGCGACTCGACCCGGTCCCGCATACGCCAGACGATTCGAACGCGACCGTGTTCCTCTTCTCGGAGCTCGGGGTCGCGGACTTCATGGAGCGTGGTCGCCTTGCGGAGCTGCGCCGCCACGAGGTCCCGAATGGCGTCACGGCCACGAACGATCGCCTCCGAAGAGGGTCCGATCTGCATCGTTGCATCAGGGACGAACAGTGCCGCCCAGCGGCCCCACTCTTTTGAGTCGAGATGCCGACAGTAGCGAGACTTCACGTCGACGACGTTCTCGAGCACCTCGGTGGTGCCGTCCCAGACGGCAGGCGGATAGGATTGTCGTGGCAACGTGCACTCGAACGGGAAAAGAGTCGCCGTTGGGTCGATCGTAATTGCCCCCAGAACGAGTGGTCAAATACCCGTGTCCACGACAATCCAGTGTCGAAACGCGGTTTCTACTCACCGACCTCGCAGGGATACGGCTCGACGCCTTCGAAGATTTCGACGAAGTCGCCCTCGATCGTGTGGCTTTCGACGTTGCCCTCGCCCGTCACCGCGTCGAGGAACCAGTCCTTCATGACGACCCCGTCGATGGTCCCCTCCCAGAGATTCGGGTTGAGCGTCACTACGTGGATCGACTCCGGTGCCGCCGTGTAATAGTAGCTGATGCCGTTGAGGTCTTTCGTGTCGCAGTAGTCTTGGCGCATCGTGTTGAACCACTCGACCTGCCAAAACTCATCGCTTGGGTCGCCACGGAAGAACGCGTCGCGCCGTTGCGTGTCGTCCCACTGGTTGCTCGTGATCAGCATCTGCTGTTCCGGGACTTGCTTCAACCTCGGGGCATGGGCGTTGTAGATGACAGGGCCGAGGGCGCATCGTCCCGCGAAGCAGTACGGCGGAAGGTTCGGGAGCATGCCCCACGCTGGGATCTTGAGGTCGCCGAGGCCTGCCACACCGAGGATCTGCCCGTTGTCGAGGGCGCCGCTGGCGTCAGGGAACGCAGCGGTCCTCGGCCACTGCAGATCATCGAGGAACCAGTGATAGTTGTAGAGTGCGCCGTAGCCGCCGGCCGACCAGCCTCCGAAGAGGGCGACGATTTCATCGGGCCGAAAGCCGTCACCACCCTCTTCGTCCATCATCTTCCAGATCACATCGCGAACCATTTGAACGGCGGCGCGCATGTTGGTCGACCCGTACCGGGGAACGGTGATGTCACCCAGCACCTCGTCGACCCCGCCTCCGGCGAAGACGTCCTGGTTGCAGTACGGGACGTAGACCTTGGTCCAGTTGGCAAAGGGGCTCACGTCGGGGTCGACGGACGCGATGCCAAGGCTCGTCGGCTCATCGTCGAGGGCGTTGAAAAGCCCCGGGTTGCTTTCGAACCGGCTGGTGCAGTCTTCCTCGAACGCGCAGACGCCGCCACCCTGAAGGCCCACGAGAATACGGTCGAGCGGCTCTCCCTCGGGTGCCAGGCGCACTTGAAACGCGAAAGGTGTTCCGTCGCCGCAGAGTGTTCCCCACTTGTCGCCATCGACCTCGACTTGGATGTACTCACCGCGGACCGGCTCGAAATCGGCGTTGCTCGGCCCACAGCCGAGGGTGAGCGAACCGGTGTCTGCGTGGCCGGTCGCGGTCATGCAATCGATTTGATGGTTGGCGCGGTCGACGTAGATCTCAGGGGTCACAGCGATCAGATCCCCCAGGAGGGGACATGCGCTCTCGACCTCGCTCACGGCCGCGTCGGTCAACGCTTGCCGGTCGGCGTCGATGTTGTCACAAGAACCGTTGAGGAGACAGGTGTTGATCGCGCCGAGCGCGTCATCGACGAGGGTGGAGGCAACCTGGTGTGCAGTCGTTAGACAGGTTTGATCGTTGGCCTCGACCGCTGGCCAGACGGCCCCTTGGGGGCCCCCGTAGGTGCGCGAAGCCAGCGTCGTGGTCTCCGAAGCGCAGGAGTTCCGAAGCCTTCCAACGACGCCATCGACCGTGAGGGCACCAAACTCATCGTCACTGCAGGAGTCGCGCACGGTGTCTTCGAGTGCGCTCAGGGCGCTTGCCACATTTGCGTCATCGGAGGCGCACGGCGCGTCGGTCGTGCTGTAGCAACTCTCCCAGGCATCATTGAGCTCCGAGACACAAGTCTGAAGTGCGGGGGCTGCGTTCGCCTCGCAAGCACTCACGCCTGAACCATCTCCACACCCGCCGGCTGACAGGCCCACCCCAATCAGCGCGAACGCGCTCATCACTACGCCAAGTTCTCGTTTCCAATCTCGCATAAGCTCTCCTCGCTTCGCGCCACGTGCCACACGTCGCAGCACACCCGAGACCCGGGTGGCAAGGACGGGGCCACCGGCAGGTCCAACGAAGAGAGGATCCTGATGGGGCTATTGCCGGATTGCAAGCATTAATGCTTAGGCGGCCGGGCTTGGGGCGTGTTCGGGGTCGGCCGGCACGTTCCGAGCGGTGGGCGCGACTGCGAGTGGCTCGACGATCATGTCGACATCGCCCGATACCATCCCGAGGGGACGAAACTCGTGTCGGGCCTCGTAGGGTTCGGCGAGCTTGAACCGCGCGCGAGTCCCAAAGGCATGCCAGAACGCCTTGGCTTCGAGCCCGGCGAGCTGCGCCCCGATGCACGAGTGTGCACCGGCCCCGAAGGGCATGTAGGCGCCACCGCTCTTCTTGCCCTCGTTGCGCTTGGCGCTGAAGCGCTCGGGATCGAACGTGTCGGGAGACGTCCAACATGCCGGGTCGCGCATCGCCGCGCTGATGACGACGCTGACGATCGTCCCGGACGGGATGTGATAGCCCCCGAGGTCGACATCGCAAAGGGCGGCCCGAGGGACACTCGGCGCAACCGGGTAGTAGCGGAGCGTCTCCTTCCAGACGAGCTCGTGCTGCGTGAGCTGCTTGACGTCGTCGTAGGTGGCACGATCGATGGTCGTGCAGAGCGCTTCGGTTTGGAGACGCTCCTGCCATTCGGGGTGCTTCGCCAACAAGTACCCCATGCTCGCGACACCCGCCGACGTCGTGTCGAAGGCGGCACTCATCAGCGCCAGGAACATGCGAACCAGTGCGCCGTCGTCGAGCCAGTCGACGTTCTCGTTCGAGCGACACAGCCGGCTGAAGAGATCGGGATCGTCGGTCCGGCGGCGATCGTCGACCTGTGCGTAGAAGTGATCGAAGAGGAGCTTGTACGCGCGCCGGGCACGGCGCCACGTCGGACTCATCCACTCCTTCTTCGAGAGCGCCATGCTCCCCGCCCAGAACTCGCTCATCGCCTTGTCGAGACGCGCGGCCTCGCTTGGGTCGTCCACCCCCATGAACACCTTGGCGGACACCCGCGCGAAGAGCTCACGAACCGCGGGTTTGAACGACACCCGTCCCGCTGCGAGCCACGACTCCACGGCGTCTTCGAAGATGGGCGCCGCCATGTCGACGTAGCCGCGCATGGCGTCTGCGCTGAACGCGGGCATCAACAGCTGGCGTACGTCTCTGTGGGGGCCGTTGTCGAGCGTAACAGGCGAATCCATCGGACCGTCCGTGATCCCGCCGAACTGCACCATCCAACCGAGCGCCGTCGACCAGCACTTGTCGCGGTTGCGGAGCACCTCGCCTCCGAGTGCCGGGTCGGTCACGCACACGAACTTGTGGTTCCCGAGTCGCACCCGAAACACCGGCCCTTGCTCGCGCGCCTGGCGCTGAAGGTGCTCGTGCCCATGCCGAAACCAGCCCGCCAGGTTCGCAAGGCCGGCCAGGACCCCGTCGTTCCCCTGCAAGTGTCGAGTGTCCGGCGAGCCAAGATACTCGACGTTGGGGCGGCTCACGCGTCCAACGATGTTTAGGATTCTCGAGTCGATTTTCGGTCGCTGCATGGTGTTCCTCCGGGGTCCTGCCCAATGGCCGGCGTTGCTTGGCGCCTCGGATTTGCAGGCGGCGTGCCAACGAAAAACGCTGTGTTTCTGGCCGAAGATCGTCGACACCAGCCGAAAGTGACCGACGGACGTCAGTCGGTCCGCGACGCCGGCGAGTCGCGAGGGCGCTCCGCGACGCGCAAGCCGCCCGCAGCGCGCCACGAATACCAGCGTGACCTGGCGCCAGGTGGGCCTCCCCAGGGCGTTGTCACGCTACGAGGACCGTTGGCGCGCGCCGCAGAACACGCAGTAGGCGGCGCGGATCTCGATCATCCCGCGGCACGCCGCGCACAGGGAGCACGTCCTATCGTGGTTCGCGGCGGGGTGGTGTGCCTTGCATCGGCCGCAGAAGTAGCTGGAAACCTCGGTCGCGCCGGAATGCGATGACATCGGCAAGCGGTAGGGTGCGACCTCGGCGCCGCAGTGGTCACAATGGCGGGCAAGGCCGTAGCCTCGTTCGGCGGAGACCTTCGCCGGACGGGAGTTCGCGAACTCCGTCGGTGTCAGCGTCATGGCAACCGGCTGGCCACCTTGGGTGAGGATCGGGCGTTTGCGCGGCCCAGGCTCGATGAGCCCCACGGCCACGATGTCGTCCAGCTCGATCGGGGCCGGCCAGCCGTACTCGGGATCGGAGGCTCCGGGGTCTTGGAGCACGCGATCCACCGGAACCACGAAGAACCTCGTTGCGGGGGTGCGCACCTCGATGCATGCCCCGCCGGCCACGGCTTCGACAACCGCGGTCAGGCGGTCGAGCAAGGCGTTCGCGTCGATCCGGTGAACGGGCCTCATGATGGGTCAACGCCACGGCCAGAGTCCGATGACACCCATGAGGGCAACATGCCGTGCGCGATCGTCCGATAGTAAGGGCGTACAGCGCCCGAGTGCAACGGGGAGTCGAGTGGGGCGAACGGGCAGAACAATCGAGCAAGCTCGCGACCTCCTCAAATCCCTGTCACCAGCGACGCCTCCGGCGCGTTAGGCCGAAAAGCCCAACTGGAGGACCCATGTTCGCTCGTCTCGGAACCCTCATCGCCACGCTTCTGGCCCTCACTGCACTCGCGACCGGGTGCTGCCCGGCTTCAGGCCTCGAAGAGGTGGGGCTAGCGCTGGTGCCGTCCGAGGTCGAGGCCGAACCCGACGTCGTTGTGCTCGCCGAGTTCGAGGAGGCCGTGTTCTTCGACGGCCGGGTCGACGTCTACGAGGTCCGCGCCTCGTTCGAGGACGCGACCGGGACCCCAATCGGTTGGTTCTCGGAGATCGCGTCTCCTGGAGGGCGCATCGGTGAAACGAGCGACACCTACGCAGAAGGGGTCATCGTCGGTGGGGGCGTCGTCGACGCGAGGTCCCTCGAGCTCCGGCTCGCGCTCGACGAACCCTTGGACGGGGGCGAGTTCCGCGTCCGGGTGATCGCCGACGACGGCAACGTGGAGTGTTCAGCAGCGGACTCGGGGACCGCGACGCTTCGTCTCTCGCGAGTGGCGCGATAGACACGCTCGGCGGGCGAGCCTCCCACAGGAGGTCGACGGCAGCGCGGCGACCAGAGGCCGGGTCCGAATGAACTATTACGTATGGACCCTGATGGGAGCGGATGAAACCCTCGCGGCGTGATGGACCCCCGAGCCAAAGCGGCCAAACGCGCCTGGTGGCTGCCCTTGGCAAGCGTTCTGGTGTTCTTCTTGGGTGGTGACGCCAATGCCAAGCCCCCCGGTGAACGCCAAACCCCGCGCCTCGGAGACGCCGCCTGGCTCACCCAAGCATACTGTGGTGCGCACAAGGGCAAGTACGAGCACGAAAAGGTCGATTCTGGGGCTTCGACTTTGTATCGGTGCTCGTTCCGGGACGGGAGCTACTGGCGGGTCAAGAGCGACCGAGCACTCCCCGAAGTTCTCGCGCTCGAGGCCTTCAGGCCGGTCAAGAGCCGCAAAGCCTTCGAGAAGCTCCTTGACGATGCCAAGATCGCGCCCGGACACGTTCCGAGGGCGTGTCGCGCGGGCCAACCCCGGAGGGCAAGTTGCCAGGCCTTCCACGCGAAGCAGCCGGCAGCGGAAATCGGACTCGAGAAGGGGTACAAGGGCGTCTACGCGTACCGGTACCAAGAGCTCGTCTGGTCGGAGAAGCGTAAATCGGGTCATCTGTTCGAGTTCGAGAGACTCGGCACCAAGGAGAGCGTCGTGGCGGCCATGGAGGGGGACGATTCCCGCTTGAAGCTTCAGTGGTGATCGCGCATCGATCGGGAGACGCGCGGTGGTAGAGTGACCCGGTGCAACTGAGGGTCGAAGAAGAGCCCCTGCCCACCGAACGCGCGTACGTACGAGAGCGAGGGTTCGGCAAAGTCACCGAAGGGCCCACCGCTCGTTACGTGCTTCAGGTCCCTGTGCCAGCGCTCATCGACGCCATCGGCGACTACTATGTCGAGTACGGCGAGGACGACTTGTTGGAGCGGGATACCGGAGAGTTTGTCGCCGACATCGATCTCGCACTCCGGGCCCTCGCTTGGCCACCGCTGCGGCAGCTGGCAACCGAGCATCCGTCTTTGCTCGCCTCGTTCATCGCGGAGAGCGACTACCACATTTTGTTGAAACTCCTCTCCACGTCGGGGTCGGCGCAGACCCGGACGTTCTGGATCAACTCGGTAAGTCGTGTGACCGTCGACTCGGAACACGTCTACATCGAGGGCGTTGGGTTCGGGGGATAGTGCGCTGCGCGATCGTGCGGCAACGCTCCCGATCAACCCGCACAGTGCACCTTTGTTTGCGCGTCTGCGACGAAGGCCTAAGCGCATGCAATCATGGAGCAAATCAGGCACGAGTTGGTTCGCTCAATACATGCTTCGCGCAAGCCTCAGATCGTCCGTCGCGACGCGCGTTGCCTCTATCGGAAAGGCTTCCATGCGGCTCATCAGTGTGGTTAAGTATCGGCAACATGCGAAGGCAACTCATATCCGCAGTGCTGGGTGTCGCGTTTTTGGTAGCCGGCTGCGACGGTGTCGGGACAACATGCGACACCCCTGGATCCACCTCGGAATGCGGCTCGGAGTTGATCTGTACCATCACCCGAAGCCTCGAGTTCGACCTCACCGAGATCCCGGTCAACGTTTGCCTACGCCTCTGTGATACCTCGCGCGATTGCGGCGACGGTGAGGTATGTCGCCCCGTCGCATGCACCGAAGACGAGTTCAGCTGCCAGACCGGCCCGGCATTCGAGTTTCCCGACGACGTCGACCCATGCGAACCACCAGGCACCGGCGACGCCGCGGAGTCCGACGCCGAATAGCCCTGGCCGCGCGTCGCCGCTATCGCCAGTCAGGCTGTCCAGTCGTCGCCAGGACAGCATTCCAAAGATCGCTCTCGAGCGACATCTGTTTCTTCTCCGCCACGGTCAACGAGATGGGCACGTGCACAATCGCATTGCCCCAGTAGCCAATCATGGCGTCGGTCTTGCCGGCCATCGCGGCATGGACCGCAGCACGCGCCATCCGGTCGCTCAAGATGCGGTCCCACGCGTTGGCCGGAACACTTCGGATCGCATAGCTGGGGTCGATGTACTTGAGGTTGATAGGGAGACCGCGTCCGGCGAAATGCTGGTTGATCCGGTCGCGAAGGTAGATCCCGATGTCTCGATATCGCGGGTTCCCTGAAGCATCCCGCTCTTGGTGCTCCGCATCGAACAAGTGCTGGCCCGCACCCTCCGCCACGACGACCAACGCGTGCCGACGCGTTCGCACTCTCCGCTCCAAGCAGTCGAGAAAGCCGCCCTCCCCGTCCAGCGGAAACGCGACCTCTGGAACCAACACGAAGTTCGCTTCTTGGCTTGCGAGGGCCGCTCCCGCCGCGATGAAGCCCGCGCCACGACCCATGACCTTGACGAGACTCACACCGTTGAGTGACCCCTTGGCCTCGACGTGGGCACCGCGAAGAACCTCGCTGGCCACCTCCAACGCCGTTACGTACCCGAAGCTCAACTCTACATAAGGCACGTCATTGTCGATGGTCTTGGGGATGCCGATGATCGACTTCGACAAGCCGCGACGCGCGATCTCTTGGCGGATGAGATGGGCACCGCGTTGCGTTCCGTCGCCCCCGATGCAGAAGAGAATGTCGATCTCGGCGTCGACCATGAAGTCGACGAGTACCTTGGGGTCTTGCCCACCACGTGAGGTGCCGAGGACCGTGCCGCCCATGTAGTGGATGTCTTTGACGAAGCGTTCCGTCATCACCACCGGATCGAGGCCGGAGTCTGGGTTGAGCCCGGCGTACCCGTGCTGAATACAAAGAATGCGCCGAACTCCGTAGTTAAAGTTCAACTCGAGAAACCCGGACCGGATCACGTTGTTGAGCCCTGGGGACAGCCCCCCGCAGGTCACGAACGCCGCGGTCGTCTTGTGAGGTTCGAAGAAGATCTTCGGTCGCGGACCCCCCTCTTCGAACGAGAGCTCACTCGCCCCGTGTTCACCGACCGGAACGCGCCGCGTGACTTCGATGCGATGAGAGTCGTCACAGAACGTTCGTCGACTCCCCGTGATTGGGGATTCGAAGCGACAAGGGCCCAGTGTAGGAATGAGAAGCTCGCGCTGTGTCGGCGGCTTGCGGGGAGGTTGTGATTGCGTCCCGTTCATGAGCGTACCTGATTGCTACTCGCCGAGAAGCTGCCCCCGGGCCACAACGAGCTCCACGCGCCGAACGCGACCGGTCCGCCGAAAGAGCTCCACACTCAAGCTGGGCGGGACGGCGAGCCCCGGCCGCGTGAGCCGGCTGCCGTCGGCCTGCATCACGGTGACGGCCGGCTCTGCCGATTCGTCGATGCGGTAGACGAACGGAACCTGACACCACGTGAACGCCAACCCCGACTTGGGTACAATGAGCTCCTGCCACGACCCATCCACGTCGAGGAAGCGAAAAGGCCGAGGACCGTCGACGAACTCGCGACCGCGAAGCAGGCTCACATCGAACCGTATCGCTCCCTCGTCGACCTGAAGGCCGAGCTCGCCGAAACGAGTCAGTACCTCCTCCTTGACCGACCCCGTCATGCCGGGTTGCTGCGCGCCCGCGTTGGTCGGCGAGTGGGAGTACGGATCGGTGGGGAACGCACCGAACTCCGCCGGCGTATGGTTGAAGCCCAGTCCGTCGCGGATGCGATAGTAGAGGTCGCCGAGCTTGCGCACTGTCTCTTCGTCCGCGGACTCGCCGATGGCAGCGAAAAAGACCTCTTGGGTGGCCAACAAGAGCTTCGAGACCATGTGCCAATAGACGGACCCAAGGCCTTCGAACCGGAACATCGTTCCGCTGCGACCCGTGAACGCTTTGTGCTCAAAAACGCGTTCGTAGAGCTGCCCAAGCGGCGTTCGGGCGGCCCGGACCTCTTCGGGAAACTCCGCACTCAGAACGTCCAAGCGGGCCTCGAGATCATCGACGTTGTGGAAGTCCGCATTGAATCTGTAGTTCCCGTCGGCGTCGCGCACGACAATGCCGTTGTCGCCCGCTGCGAGCATTTGCTGGAGCCAAGGTATCGCCTCGATCTGGTCGGAGGGGACGACGTTCTTCTCGAGAAACCGTGGCAGGGGCCGGTCCGGATACAGCATGAACGTGCCCAGGTCGGCCCGATACATGTCGCTTGCGAACAGCGACTCCAGCAACTCGATGGCTTGAATGGGACTGACCGCGCCCGAGCTGAGTGCCGCCACCTGACCTTCGAGCATGACGTAGAGCCGTTCGATCTCGACTGCGTTGGGCTCGAGATGGAGCAGGTTGTACGCGTGGTACATCCCGTCGTTGCGCCTGTTGTGGGCGATGCTCTGATCGATCGCTGCCAGAGCGTCATCGAGCATCGCGGTCACCTTGGTGACGGGCTGTTCGACCGCTCCCGAAAAGCCCTCTTGGCGATACACCGTTTGCCGGTAGCGCGACGCGGCCTCACCCAACCTGGTGAGCAGCCAACTTCGGGTCTCAGGACTCACGGGCTCACCGTCGAGCCGCAGACGCAGCTCGCGCAATGCCGCCGCCGTCTCGTCGAGCCATTCGCCAACCTCGTTCGAGACGGTGACCTCTCCGGTCGCGTGGGACACCAAACCCCTGAGGAACTCGACGTACCGTCGCATGTAGTAGAGGGTGACCATCGACAGGCCGTGTCCGACCAGGGCGTTGTTGGCGTCGTTCCACTCCGGGCGTTGGGTGTTGAGCCAGATCCCAGCATCCATGACGAAGTTGCCGAGCTTGCCGAGGAGCGTCACCAGGAGCTTCTCGAGCAGGTTGACTTGGTAAACGTCACCGTCGGCGTCGAGTAGGAGCTTTCCGTCCGCGCCTTTTTCGGCCACACGCTCTTCGATGCGTTTCGCGGCCTCCCAGTCGTACTCGACCGTGTCCTTGGCGTCTGCGACCAAGTCTTCAAACGGCTTGATCTTGTAGGGGACGTTGGCGTAGCCGAAGACGGGTCGGCTGAGGAGCGAGACGAGGGAGTCTGGATGGAAACGGTTCGACAGCTCCAACAACTTGAGCAGGTAGATGATCTGATGGTCGCCCCAATAGCCAATGTAGCTCCACGGGTCGTCGGGCTCCTCGACCTCCCAGTCGATGCCCTCTTTGCTGATCCGGTAAGGGTTGTAGCCGTCGGCTGTCGTCGCGTTGAGGAACTTGGCGATCACGCTTTCGATGAACTCCGGAAAGCTGAAGGTGAGTGACTCCCAGTTCTGGAAGATGTCCCGCCAGTTGCCCTGGTAAGACAAGATCTTGTCGCCGCTGCTGTCCTCCAAGTTGATCGCGAACTGGTTCCATGGACGACTTGGGTCGCCGTGGCGGCGGCCAAACGTGATCGGCAGGTACTCCCGGACGAGTCGCTCGAGCTGGGGGTCACCGAACTGCTCAACGACGGACAGAAGCTCGGCGTACGGGAGGTGCTCCGGGAGGGCCGCGAGCGCGGCCTGATGCTGAGCGTACACGTCGCGGTTGAACGACTTGATCGTTCGTTGGAGGTCTTTGGCCGACACCTCATACTGGTTGTCGAAGATCCCGCCGCGAAGGATGTTGAACAGCGCGTTCGCGTAGTGATGGGTTGCGACGTTCTCCTCGGCCGTAGACTGAAAGGCATCCCCTCGGGCAACGATGTGTGCCAGCCCGTCAGAACCCGCCTCGACCGATCGGGCAAGGTCTTCTTCCAAAGACCCCGGGTCTTCGAGACGTTGGCGTAGCGCGATCACCTCGGCCTGACTCTGTTCGACGTCGGCCACGAACTGCCAGCTCCGCGAGTCGTTCGGAGCGAGTTCGAACGTCGTGTGAACCAGATAGTCGCCGCGATTGCCACGGGTGTGGGTCTCCTGCTTCACCGGCTGACCGCTCAAGAAACCGGCGAGTTGTGCACCAGAGAGCAACACCGTGTGATCGTCGAGGCCGAGCGAGAACACGGTGGTTGCCTTGAGCGACTCCGACGGTTCGGCTCTGTCGGTGACCCCCGAATACAGCGTGTAGACCGCGAGGCCTTGGTCCTCGAGGAGTTCGGTCCATTTGTAGGCGTCGACCAGATTGCTCGTGTTCGCCTGAGCGAGCCGCGGCGTGCCGGCGGGCAAGATGTTCTGGAGGCCATCGATGAGCTCGACCTTGCGGACCTCGTCGCCATGGTTGACCAACTCGCATCGCCGGACAAACCCGTAGCGGTCGCTCGTCATCCAGGCATAGCGAAAAGTCAGCTCGAGGTCGTGATTGATCTCCTCGAAGCGCAGTTTGTTGCCGAGGGTGCTCTTGTAGAGGTTCCGCGTCGTCTTGTATGGCGCCCCGTGGGTCCAATCGAACGGCTCCCAGTCGTGCCTGCCCTCGTCGGACTGGATTCGGATCAGCGTCTTGCTTCCCGTGTGCGGCGTGCTTTCGTGGATCCTGTCGACGGTGATGTATGGAAAGAGGGCCGTCTCTGGGGACACGCGGCCGGCGCTCAGCCCTCCCGTCGACGAGATGAACAACCAGTGGTCGCGGTCAGACACCACGTTGATGAAGAACGGGTCGATCGCATCGACGTTCCGAATCACATAGTGGCGCTCGCCGTCGATGGTCAGGAACTCGCCGGACGCCTTATGGTCTGTCTTCGTGGCTCGGATCACGTGCGATGGTTCCTGAAACTCAAAGAGACGGAAACGGCCGGCGGCTTGTCGAGCCGCCGGCCATCCGTTGCAAAGGTTCGTGGACTAGGCGTCCGGGAGGGTCACCAGGACGTTGTCGTAGAAGTTGTTCGAGCTGTCGAAGTCGGACGCGGTGTTGATGAAGCCGTACTGCAGGATGAAGCCAACATCACCTTCCTCGATGAGCAGCGAGACTTCGTATCGCATCCAGGTTTCTGGAATACCGGTCGTGTCGACCGTCACGAAATCGATGAGGTTGAAGTTGTTGTTGGGATCGAGCGTCTTGATGAAGCCCGCCGCCGTCGTGCTGCCTGCGAGGTCGCCAGCCTTGGCATCGAAGCTGAAGGTGAGCGTCTTGCCCACATCTTCGGCGAGGATGGTCCGCTCGCGGAAGACGTTGACCTCGACCTGGTCGGTTCCGTTGCCGTGTCCGAGCGGGGTACCACCGCCTAGGTCACAGCACCCGTAGTCGCTGAAGACGCTGAGCTGCTGCGTTCCCTGGTCGTCGCCGCCCTGGTCATCGACCAGTCCGGAGATGTTCCCGGTGCCGTTCGGCGCCTGGTTGTTTGGAGGTTCCGGGTAGCCGAACCGGGTTTCCGGGGGGTTCACCGTCGTGTCGATGACGTTGTTGAAGTACAACCAGCCGTCGCCGATGACGTCGCTGGTGATGTCCAAGCTGTCGAAGTTCTGCTCGTAGATGGTCCCGGGGGGCAACATCCCGCCCATGCCACCTGCGCCGCCTGTAGCTCCGGCACCACCCGTGCCGCCAGTAGCCCCAGCGCCGCCTGTGCCGCCGCTGCCACCGTCACCACCCGTTGCTCCGGCACCGCCTGTGGCACCGGTCCCACTGCTGTCGTCGCCGCACCCGTAGAGGGCCAGCGAGGCGAACAATACTGCCGTTAGTACTTTCTTCATATCCATTCTCCTATGTTCTCCGTAAGCGAGACGCTAGATTCCTCCGCGGCCCCCAGACTTTTCATTCCCCGGCTCCCCCGGCTCCGCCGGTACCGAGTTCGAGGTCGTCGAGATCTCGGGCGAAGTAAAGGTCGTCGATCAGCAGAATGTCACCCTCGTTACCGCCGGCTGCCCCGATGATGAAGGGCGACCGCGTCACGGTCGGGTCCCAACCCGCATCCACCGCATCTTGCAGCGGAATCTGCAAGAAGTGCCATTGGCCATCGTTGGTGTAGCCGTACTCCGTCGGATCGAGAGCGACGCCCGTCGCCGGCTGCTCGTCCTCGCCGGACTGGAGGGTGAGGTCGAACTGCTCGAACGAAGGATCGCTCGACTTGAACGCCACGTACATCGTCGTCCATTTCGACAAGTCGATCGGATTCATCCACACGATACCGCCACCCCAAAACGGGGTACCGTTGAGTGTGATCTGGTCGGAGCGCCCGCCCTCGAGGCGGTCGTCGACCGTTTTCTGCTCGTACGACGCCTCGAAGATGAAGTATTCCCGAGTTGAGCCGTTGAGGCCGATCGTCTCCGAACGCTCGCCGCCATAGAAGATGCCCACCGCCAAACGCTCGTCGCCTGGCAGGTACGGATCTGGAGTGATGACTGGAAACCTCTCCTCTTCGGGCATGTCGGGGAACTCAAACCCCTCGGGGATGCCTGCGGAGTCCTCTTGGCAGGCGGAGAGCGCGACGAGTGCGCTCATGCACGAGGCGACGACCAGCTTTGAAACCCTCATCGTCGTTCCTCCCGCGGAATGTCGGACGTACGCATCGCCACCACACCGGGGTCGGCCTCCGGATCGATGGGATCGGGCACTTCGACGAGAACCCAGCCGCCTTCCACGTCGGCGTTCATCTCGAAGAGCGCGGTGAGTGCGGCCGTGGCACCGTTAACCGGCTGTTCGTTCCCATCCTCGTCGAACAGGAGCGTTTCAGAGAAATTGTCGAGTACCGACTGGAAACCCGCAATGACGAGCTCACGCACCCGACCCTCGTCGTCGGGGTTGATCTCGCCCGCTTCATACGCATTGCGCAACGACTGGGCGGCAAAGAGTTGGTTCACGCCTGTCGCTTCGCTCGCAAGCGCCGTGGCCCACGCATAGAACTGCGCGGCGTTGCTCGCGGGTACGGGCCGGTCCTCACCGACGCCGCCGGTGATGGCGAACTTGGCATCTCCGTCGACGCCCGTGTCGCGGAACGGATTGTTCGGGTTATCGAGCACGACGATCGAGGGATGAACCCCCTCCTCGGAATCGAAGTACACGAACTCGAGCTCCGAGACATCGACGCCCAGCCTGGTTTCGGGCGCGTCGGCGCACGCGACAACGAGCCCCAACGCGCACAGAGCGAGATGTTTAGTAAGTGAATTGTACATAAGTTTTGATCTCCCATTCGCGACCTTTTCGGCCCGGGTTGGCGGGGTCGAAGTCGTAGCGATTCGAAAAACGATTGAGATTGCGGAACTGGCCTGCCACGCCGAAGCGCGTCGACGCCGGTGCCCACATCGCTTGCGGTCGATAGGCGTAGGACAGGTCCAACAACACCTGAAGTGGAAACGTCAGGTTGAAG
>JBCCHE010000080.1:0-13908 GCA_039028875.1 Myxococcota bacterium
GAGACGCAAGCCTCGTCCACGACAATCCTGTCAACTGTCATGGGCTTTTTCTTAAGTACTCGCGACTTCAACTCGCGCGAAATGGAAGGCGAGGCCTCGACCAAGCCGAGCCCGCCCCAAGCCTGATGCTTGACAAGCCGGAACAACGGGTCGTTCCGATCGTACCCAAAGTAGTGGGCGATACGGCGGACAGGTCATACGTGGTCATCAATGCGTAGAGGTCTTCCTTGACCGCTGCGAAGTCGAGTTGCTCGAACTCTTTCGCGTAGTCGAATCGATCGCTCATCGGGTTCGAGTGTGAAGCGTTCTGGTGGAGGATGGTGAGGTTCAACTGGTTCGGCCACCAATCCCGGTTCGACCTCGCCCTTCCGGTCGTATGCACCACGGGGCACCCGCTTGCTTTCGCGCTCGATGTCTGTGTGTCGTCGGTCATGGTTGCCTCCTTTCTTGGGTTGCCACTTCGTGTCGCTACGGACCGCGCCCGCCGCGTGTCCGAAAACAATTCATGACTTCTCACTCGGAGAACGCCGCGCACCACGTCCTATTCCGGACCGTGCCTGGCCTGAGCGGGATGATCCACACGCTTCGGCGATATTGAATTTCATGTCGGCCATAATGCAGCGGAAATGGTTGACCAAACAACACGTGAGTCGCCTATTCCGAGTCGCACCAGCCGGTCGAACGGATTCATCGCGAGGCACTGTCCAAGACATGCCCGTTCCCACAACGGCGTGGCCGGCGGAGACGAAATCGGACCAGGAAAGGCGTGGCTAGGGTCCGCGCATGCAGCGAACCTTGCTTCATCTACGGCTCGTCTCCGATCCGACGGATACCAAGGACCGCATTCAGACTCCAGCCGCCCGTCATTTCAGTCTCGCCGGCGTAACGATCTGCACATGCGGCGGTCAAGACCCCGGAGGCGCCGACCGTGACGACGAGATAGCGGTAGTCGAAGAAGTCGCCGGTGGTCGGGTTTCGGCGCGCATTCGTGACTTGTATGACCGAGGTCGAGTAGTCGCTGCCTGCTTCAATGCAGCGTCGCGCCACCCGCGTGTAGGCCGTGAATTCCTGGTTTTCCCCCCGCAGAAAGGAGCTTTCGGCCAGGCCCTCGATGATGACGTTGCCGTTTCTGTCAAAGGCGAATCCGTCGCTAATGAAGTTCAACGGCCCTTGCATCGCGATCCCGAACTCGATCCCGACCAAGCCATTCCCAACATCGCCTCCATTGGAGGTCGCTATGACGGCTCCCGCGTCAAAAGGTTGGAGATATCGCCCGGTCAGATCAGCGGGCGTCGTGCCCAACGCGGGTTCGAAGTCGATGTCGAGCTCAGCCAGGGCCGCCAGCGCGTCGCTGACCGCACTGGAAGCCAAGATCGCCTCCGGTGAGGAGAAGTCTCCGGGGTTGTCCGGGTCGACTGGATCCGGGTCGTCGTCGTCGGGGAATCCGTCCCCGTCGGTGTCCGGTTCGAGGCTAACCACCATGCCTCCGCTTCCGCCAGCCCCGCCCATGCCGCCAGCCCCGCCCATGCCGCCAGCCGCGCCCGTGCCACCAGTCCCGCCCATGCCACCTGTACCGGCACTCCCACCTGTGCCTCCAGTGCCGCTAGAACCTCCCGATCCGGCGCTCCCCCCGCTTCCGCCGTTCCCGGTATCGTCGCCACAACCAAGTGCGCTAACGGACGCTGCGAGCACTATGGCCAAGATTGCTTTCGTTCGCATATCGACTCTCCTCGTATTCGTCCGCTTTCCTCGCGAGACTCGAGGAGACGGCGCTTATGAGTCGACACAGTTCGCCAGCAGATGCATCGGGTCCATACGTAATTCTAAAACGCCCGCTTTGCGAATGTCGCGGTTCGGGAGGTTGTTTCGCGTCGGGTACCGCTCGAGGAGCGCGTTTCGGTAGTCGCTTCGGAATCGCGCCGACTCGGCGATCGAATCTGGCGACTATTCGGAAGCCGGAGCGTACGGGGCTATTTTGGAACGGGCCGCAACCTCCGTCGGCAACGACAGCAAGCTCCGAACGCAGACGATGCAAGACACCGCCTTAATGCTCCGGGTTGATGGCCGATACGACGAGGCAGCGCACGTGCTCCACGAGCTGTGGTGGGTATGCCGACGATTTCGGGGCGCCCTCGATGGCATGACTTTCGCGTGTTCGGGTCTCATCACGAGAAGACCCATCGTCACGCCTGGGGCTACCTGGGCCCTGTCGCGTCGCACCACGCGACGTCATTGTCTCCTCAACCCGCCGGATCTACGCGACCGGCGGTGGAAGCGAGGCGGGCGTTCGAACGATCAACAGCACGACCTGGACACTCCAGGTCTTCGGCGGGTTCGAATCGCCCGGCGACGAACCCAGCCAAGAACCTTGCTCGCTAGCGCACCCGAAACAACCGCACCGCCCATCCTGGGTAGTCGAAGAGACGGGTCGGGGTCTCGCCCCCATCGGCGAGCTCGTAGACCGCGCTCGAAGCGTAGTCTTCACCGGGAACCAACGCGTAGCGCATCCCGTCGGCGTCGAACCAGTAAATCGCTCCGCTATTCGATTCGATCCCATCGACTACCGAGACGTCGCCAGTGGCTGCCTCGTAGGTCCACACGCGCCAGCTCGCCGTCGCGAGGATCGCGAACGGATCTTGATCGTCGATCGCTGCTTCGAGATCCACGTCTTCGTCGTGAAAGATCGACATCGCGAAACGCCCGTTGCCGACGTAGCGCATCACACCACCCTCACGGCCTTCGGTGAGCTCTGCAAAGTTCAGAACACTCGTGACGTCATGGGTCGCCGCATCGACAACCACGGCACAGGTCCGCTCCTCGCCAAGCACCAGAGCGGACCCTGCAGCGCCGGTCCACGGGCTGAAATACAGGTTTCCCTGCTCGTCCGCGGTTGCGTACGCAAGACCAGGACACGGTGCATCGATCAGGTCGACGACCGAATCGGTTTCGATGTCGAAGACGACGATTTGGGAAGCCTCATCAAACCGGGCGAAACTGAGATCGGTCCAATACAGCGTCTGAAAGACCTGACCATCGTGGATCACTGTACCCCGGTCCCCGCTACCGAAAGTTGGGAATAGGCCATCGCGAATCTCCGGCTGAGGAATGTCGACCGTTCCCGTGATCTCCATCACCTGAGGGTCCCAGGCGATGAGCTCGCTGACGCCGTTGGCGACGTAGGCTTTGGTCTCGTCGACGAAGATGTTGGCCCAGAACGCCGTAGATGGAACACCGAACGCCGCGAAGCTCAGGCGGTCTTGCTCGATCAACTCCCCCGCCTCGCTTACGCGATTCTTCGCGACCGTCGGAGATTCTCCGCTCGTGGTGTAGAGATCGCCGTTCCGTACCCACATGTCTCCATCACCGGCGAACTCATACGCGTTGCCGAGGTCGAGCTCCTCGGGACTCGGGCGCAGGGACCGCAAGATGCTGAGGAAGCTCGAACGACCGGCTGGGCTGATGATCGTGGTGCTGATCGCGTAGACCGCGCCCTCGTTCGCACCACCCTGTCCGCCGGTTCCCGCCGCTTCGCCGCTGTCCCCGCAACCTATCGAAACCAGCGCGGCGAGGGCCATCACGAGACCCCATCTGACGAAATTGATAATCATTAGCAATTTCCTGGCTAGCGATGGCCTGCGAGTCAAGCGCTTTGTCGCCGCGACACGCCGAATACGATCGTCGGCGCGACTACGGATTCATCTCGTATTCATCACGCAATCCGTAGACCCTCGCTCGTAGCGCACGGGGTCGACGTCGGGCTTTCGGATCATCTTGAGGCAGTGTTCCATCCGCGCAGCGGTGCTCGACGGTTTTGGTGTTGCGTCAGCAGGCGAGGATGGCAGGAGATCGAGCCATCGCGACCCAAGCCGTGCGACCTCCACCCGCCGTGGCTCGCACGGCCTCCGTCGACCCACGCGACGACAGCGGCCGCCCTACGCGGTGAGCGATAGCGCCATCCTTTCCTCTGCGACCCGCACGCCCGCCAGCCGCGCTCGGCCTCTTTAGGCCCCAGCTCATCCAGTCGCCGAACCAGGAATACGACCTCTCTCGACCCGCCCCCGCGCAATTCACGACCCGCCAAACCTCTTTGGTTCGGACACACGGGCACCGACGCAGCAGCGATGATGTGCTCCTGGCCATAACATCGCCGAGCTTAGCTGCCCGGCATGTCTGAGTAGAACGCGATGTTCATCTTGCTGAACGCCTTGTCTCGATCGGCCACGAGCCCCGCATACTCTTCGGTATCGAAGATCGCGCGTGCCGCTTCGGCGGAGGCCGCGTCAGGAAATGTGACAATCATCGACATAAAGGTGTCCGTGTGACCCACGATGGACTCGTCTTGCTTGATAATCATGGGTGGCGAACCGCCGGCCTGAATCAGCATTGGGATGATGCCTCCGACATACCGCTCAAGGGCGTCGTGGTGCTCCAGGATCGGGGTCGCGGTGACAAACAGATAAGCCTTGTCAGACGGCGTGGGGTCGGGAAGCTGGAAGAAACTAACGACGTCGGCGCCCTCGTCCCATCTCGGAATCATCGTTATCGTCGCGATCTTCCACGCTTCAGCGGCCTTGACGTACTCGCACTCGTACTTGGCGTTCAAACTCATCACCTGTTCACCAATCTTGTGACGGGCGAATACGTAGACTCCTCCATTCGCGCTGTCCCCATCCACGTCGATCAGGATGTTGGTCATGTAGTGCTGCGTAACCAAACCCTGCGTCGAGAAGAGGTGCTGAACCAACGAGGTGAAGTCGTCGCCGGAAAGCTCGGTCCTTTCTCCCATTCCCCATCGGGAGTAGTCGAACACGACGTGATCGTGGAACACGGACCGAAACGTAGCCCAGTCTTGCTGGTCGACTCCCTTCGCGTACTTGTAGTGAAGCTCGGCGATCTCCTGTTTGGCAAGCAACTCGTTCGTCATCTCGTCTCCTGTTTCGTTGGCCGCCGCGTAATGGTCGCGGGCGTGACGAAACAAATCGTAGGGATCCACCAAGCAGACGGGTACTCTCCTCCGGCGCCAACAGGTCACCGATCGCGACACCTCGCGTTGCGCCAAGGCGGTGCAGTCTCTAGGACAGTCGTCCGGAGCCCAACACAGGATGGCTCCGCTGGGCGTCGATGAAGGAACGTTTTGAACCCAAATACTCGCTGTACGTAGGGACGAGCATCGCGTCGCGAATTCTCGGCGTCGAGCCGCGCGCCTTTCTCTCGCGGGCAGGGCTCGATCCCAACCCCTCTCTCCACGAAGCAAACGGCGTCACGGCCCAGGAGTTCCACATGGCATGGTCTGCCATGGTGGATGAATACCCTCGGGACGATGCACCGCTCGTCCTCGGCAGGGAGCTTGCCCGCGGTTCTTTCATTCCCGCCATGTTGGCACTTACCTGGGCCCCCGACTTCGAGACCGGCATCCGACGACTCGATCGCTACAAACGGCTAATCGGCCCGAGCATCTGGCGACCCGAAGCGCGCAACGACGGCTTGGCCGTGATCATCGAGCCGCTGCAGCCCGATGCTCCCATTCCCCCGTCGATGCTGCTCATGCAATGCGTGTTCATCGTCGAAACGTTGCGTCTCTGCACCCAAACTCACGTGGTGCCGCGCCGCGTCTCGGTGCGCGACTTAGGCGCGACGGAACCGTCGCTTCGATGCTACTTCGGCGTGTCCCCAACCAATGAGGAGTCGACTCTCGTTGTGGCGCCCAAGGACGCACGGCGGCCCTTCGTTTCGGCTCACCCCGGATTGTGGGAGCGATTCACCCAAGACCTTGACGTTCAAGTGGACCAGTTCTCTGACGACTTGGTGATGCGGGCGCGCACGGTTTTGCGCCGAAACCTGCCCCATGGGCACGTGTCGCTTCAGGGCGTCGGCAACGAGCTCGGCATGAGCCCACGTGCCCTCCAACGCGGCCTCGCGGACATTGGCGTGTCCTTCAAGGAAATTCTCGATTCCACGCGCCTGGAGTTGGCCAAGCACTACCTCACGATGAGCGCCCTGCGAAACGACGAGATTTCCTACCTACTGGGCTTTCAAAAACCAGGCTCCTTCTACCGCGCCTTCAAGGCGTGGACCGGACTCACACCGAGTGACGCACGGTTACAGTGGCGTGCTGAGTAAGCTACGACATCCTTTCGACGACTCCTCGTCAAACGTTCGGTGAAACGACGCCACAGGGATCGTTTGGGATATCAGGGTCCCGCTCTTCAGCCCGACTCCAGGACTCTCAGAAGAAGACCAAAACCTTGCAACGCGTTGCGATCCTGAGTCCACCGTGGGACCCAACAAGGTGATGGCCGCCCGCTACGGCGGGGGGTAGTGGGGCACACCCGTGCCGATCTCGGACCCCGAGAACTCCATCGCCGATCCGCAGCTTGCTGTCGACGGCGCCGGCCGCGTGACTGTCGTTTGGACGAATGTTGGGGCCGGTCGTCGCGTGCCGCGCCCGCGCCAACCCTCGGCAATCACATCAGTGCGAGGAACAGGACTCGAACCTGCACGCCCTAAGGACACTGGAACCTAAATCCAGCGCGTCTGCCAATTCCGCCATCCTCGCTTTGCGTATGATTCGAACGGCTAGCACGCTGGCAACACCGTTCAAATCGGTCGGTCTCGAATCGGTACGACCCTCCACAACGGCGGCGGGACTCGGGACTGGGAACGTTTACTCGCGCAAACACTCGGCCCTCCGAGAGCCTAGCGCGACTCGCGCCTTACGTGCGACGTCGGAGGAGAGCCCGAAAGTCCATGGGTGGCTTGCGGCCTCCGAAGTCGATGTGAACGACATTGGTACCGTGACGACGGCACCACACTTGGATCCCCCTGTCTGAGAAACCGACGTCAAGTGCGCCGTAGTCGGATAGAGACGTGATGCCCGCCTTGCCGTTGGTCACTTCATCAGCGCAGTGGGTGCACACGAGCGGTTCGGCGATGCTGTAGCGAAGGTGTTCGTAAGAGCCGGCGTCATCCATCACTGGAACCTAGGGTCGGGTGACCGCTCTAGCGAGAGGCGGAGCAGATCGTTCAGCGCGCCCAAAAGACGTCGGCGTAGTCGCTCACGCCGTAACGCCGTTCGTTGACCGCTACACGATCGCGGGGCCATCGCTAGCGATTCGCGTGGACTTGGCGGGCCTGAACCGCGGAGTCGGTGTTCGGTGATTCGGTGCGCGGGACATAGGAGTCGACCGGATCCTCGTTGGCTCGTCGCCTCACGTTGATGTACGCGCCTGCGAACGCGATCATCGTGACCATCGTTCCGGCGATGAAGATGTCGACATCATTCATCCCGCTCTCCCTTGAGAAGCAGGGTGCCCGCCGAAAGGATCGAGGGAACCCAAAGACCGACGAACAGGCCGCGCTCCTTGTCTCCAGAGAACCAGAGCCAGATCGAGAGAAGGAACGAGAGCCCGGCGGCCAGAAAGAAGAGGGTCTTGGACGTGCCGACGATCGCGACCCAGTTGCGCGGTCCCACGTCGTCCGTTTTCGCTGCTGCTGAAGATTGTTGCATGGTGTTTCTCCCCTAAGGTTCTAGGGGCTGTCCATGTGCCGTCAAGATTTATATAGACAAAATATGAACAAAGCTGAAAGCGCCTTAAGTATCCAAAATAGTTATAAAAATGTGACTATTGTGCCGGTCTCTGGGCGGTGTCCTGTACGGTTCATGTACAGAAAATCTCAAGGACTCGGGCACGGAGTCACCCATCGGATCGCGAGTGATTGTTCCGGCGCCAATCACCTGGCTGCCCCGCTGGGCTGTCCGATCAACACCGGCGTGGGTGCTTCGGCGAGCTTCTGGTTGAAACCCGCTGCCGCTAGGGCTGGTTGAGAATCACGGCGAGCAACCCCACATGCTGGGTTCTGCAAGCGGGGTCGGACGGGTTCGAGGTCGAAGCCGCCTGTCTCACTCGCGCCAAGCCATCTCGCGCGCCCAGGCGCGGCATCGGATCCGATCGCGTTTGTCGTCGACGTATCTACCGCGTCATCGCGTTCGTCGTCCACGTGTCTCGTGCGTCGTGGACACGCGACATGCATTGACCTGTTGGGCTGGGACCCTACGAACGCTCGGAATGAAGCTTCGAAGGTTCTTCCTTCGGACACCAACGAGAGGACAACTACACATGCGATACTTTCCTATTTCCTTCCTCCTGCTTGCGATCGCCGTCATGGGCTGTTCGAAAGACACGCCCGCGACCGAAACCGCGATGGACGTCAAGGATGCCGCCGTCGAGGCGATCCCCGAGAAGAACATCGTGACCGTTGCCGCGACCGCGGGTGACTTCAACACGCTCGTGGCGGCCGTCAAAGCAGCAGGCTTGGTCGACACGCTGAGCGGCGAGGGGCCTTTCACGGTCTTCGCACCGACGGACGCCGCATTCGCCAAGCTTCCTCCAGGCACCATCGATGACCTGCTCCTGCCGGCCAATAAAGACAAGTTGGTCGCGATCCTCACCTACCACGTGGTACCGGGCGAAGTGATGGCGGCCGACGTCGTCAACTTGTCGAGCGCGACCACGGTCGAGGGCGGGGATCTGGCGATCTCCGCGAGCGATGCAGGGGTCATGGTCAACGATGCCAAGGTCATCGCCACCGATGTGGAGGCCAGCAATGGCGTCATTCACGTGGTCGACACCGTCCTGATCCCGGCGTCCTGAATCACCGCAGACCGGAACGCGCACCCGTCGCAGGCGCGGGTGCGCGCCGACCGTTCGTCCGTTTGAGGACGCCCATCCGGTACCCGGGTTGCGCCGCGAGGGTGACCCTGGGATTGTCCCGCTGACCTTGCGATCTCTTGAACCCCGTCGCAAGAGAGCGAGGGACGAACGGATGGGAAGCCGAAGCCATTTCTCCGATCCGGAGTCGCGAGCCTTCCTTCAGCGACGTGTGGCCGCCTTCGGGGGCGTTGGAGCCATCATCGGGCTGGTCGCGACCTCGTTCCGTCTCTTGATTTCTGCCCGATTTGGGGACGTCGCAGAAGAGCTTCGAAACCCGGACTTCCTGTTGCAGTGCTTGGGCGTCGTCCCCTCTGCGGCGATGTGGCTGATCTGCCGGCGCGGTGCGCTCGAGGTACGGACCATCGAGGTCGTCGAGACGGCCGGGATCCTGCTGACGGCCGGCCTCTACATCGCGATGGGGTCGCACATTCCAGCCGAGGTCGGAGCGGACACGATCACGGCTTTCATTTTGTCGTTCATTTTGTTCGCTCGCGCCGTCTACGTACCGAGCACGGTCAGACGCACCATCTTGATCGGCGTGGCGATGGGAGCGCCACTCGTTGTCACGATGTACTTCCACTACCTGAACTCGGACTACGATTGGAAGGACCTCGGCTGGGGCGAAGTGCCGGAGTCCAAAGAGGTGGTCGCTGCGGTCTCCGCGTCCGTCACGACGATGTGGTGGACGCTCGTGATCGGGCTCGCGTCACTCGCGACGCGCGTCATTCACGGGCTCCGCCAGGAAGTCCGCGACATCAAGAGCCTCGGCCAGTACACCCTCGAGCGCAAGCTCGGCGAAGGAGGGATGGGCGTGGTGTTCCAGGCCACCCACGGGATGCTCAAACGTCCGACCGCCATCAAACTCATGCGACAAGAACGGGTGAGCCTGGATGCGCAGGCCCGGTTTCGCAGAGAGGTGCAGCTGACCGCCAAGCTCAGGCACCCGCATACGGTCAGGATCCACGACTACGGAAAGACACCTGACGGCGTGTTCTACTACGCCATGGAGCTTCTGGAGGGCGCGACGGTGCGCGAGATCGTCGAAACGGTTGGCCCGCAGCCACCCGCGCGCGTCGCCCACATCCTCCGGGACGCGGCCCTGGCGCTCAACGAGGCGCACTCGATCGGGCTGATCCATCGCGACATCAAGCCGGGCAACATCATGCTCGCGGAACAAGGGGGTGAGTTCGACGTGACCAAGGTGCTCGACTTCGGGCTCGTCAAGAGCACCGGCGCCGATGCGACCGATCGAACCGACGCCAACGTTGTGATGGGGACTCCCCAGTACTTGAGTCCGGAAGCGATCCAAGATCCCGTCAAAGTGTGCCCGCAGAGCGACCTCTATGCGCTCGGCGCGGTCGGTTACTATCTTCTGACAGGGCGGCACGTCTTCGACGGAGAGACGGTGATGGAAGTCTGCCTGAAGCATCTCCAGTCGACTCCGGTGCCGCCTTCGGAACGCTGCAGCGAACCGATTCCGGCCGAGCTCGAGGCCGTAATCATGCACTGCCTCGAGAAAAGTCCGGACGATCGACCGTCGTCGGGACGTGCCATCGCCGGCGTGCTCGAGCACGCGCCCATTGCACGTTGGACTCGCGAGGATGCCGAGGCTTGGTGGCAACGCTTTGGCCCCCTCCTCGAGTCGGGCGGCCTCGAGGAGCGGGTAAGCGCGACCGACAACACCTTGGCTGTCGACCTTTCCGTTCGGTGAACCACGAGACGAAGGGGCTCACGAGGCGCAAGCGGGAGTTTCACGCAGACGCTCGCGCGCCGACCGATCGGCGGGTAGTCTTCGGGCATGGCGAGAACCACCATTTCATTCGGGATCCTGTTGATCGTTGTCGGCGTCGTGGCGTACATCGCAACCGGGATGGTGAGCGTCACCGCGCTCATCCCTTCTTTCTTTGGGATCGCGCTCACTGGGTTGGGCCTTCTCGGCCGTTCCGAACGTTTCCACAAACCAAGCCTCTACGGTGCGTTGGTCATCGCCGTGCTCGGGTTGTTCGGCAGCGCCTCTGGCATTCCTCAGGCCGTTCGCTACGTGGCGGGCGAGGAGATTGAAAGGCCCGCCGCCAGCATCACGAGGGCGATCATGGCGCTCGTGCTGGTCGCGTTGATCGTGTCGCTCGCCAGAGCGGTGCGTACCGCGCGACAAGGCTAGGTTGGCCACGCCAGCGGCACGCGCAACGCTGCTTGGTGTACTCGGCGAGCCGACCGCAACGTCCGGTCTTGAGCTCCTTCACAGCGCTAGCTTGTCAGCGTGGCGGCGGTCGGGGTTGTCGATGAACCCCCCGGAGCCGGACGGTGTGGCCGCTGTTTCGCCAAGCGGATCGATTTTTTGGCGGAGAAAGGCGCGCCACAAGGGTGGGGTCGTAGTATCGAACGTGGTGACCGCTGATTCCGAGTCGCCCTCATACGTGAAGATGATGGCGCCATCTCCGGGGCCGCGCAGAATCCCGCCCGTGGGCAAGCCGCCTGTCAGATCCTTCATCTCGACATCGAAGTCAGGATCGAATTCGGTCGCCCCAGGCAATACGCGCAGCATGCAGGGCTCGAACGGCTCGACGTCGAGCAACTCCTGCGCGACAACGAACGGGGAGCTGGCCAAGTAGATCGTGCCATCGGCCGTCTCCACGTCGTTTAAGAATCCACCGCAACGCTCTTCCCTCGTGACGGTGTATTCAAGGGTTTGCGGATCGAGGCTGATCAATGCCGCGCGCTTCATCTGCGCGCCGGCCCCGGCGATCGTGTCGAGATAGCGGACGAACATGAGGATGTCGTCCCGCTCTTCTCCGACGAGCACGGGAACAATCGACACCGCGCCACCCTCCACTTCGTAGCCTTCGAGCTGGACGCTCTCGATCACTGTCATGTCGGTCGGATTCCAGGCGATCACGATGCCCGTGGTCCGATCGATGTAAAGCGCGCGCTCCTCGGAGATGAAACGGAAGGCGCGCCCGCGCCCCGCAAAGACGCTGCTGAGGATGTTTCCGAAACTGACCCGCGGCCCGGGAACCAAGAGCCCGTCCTCGTTGAGGTCGAAGCGAGTTAAGATCGGCGATTCGCACGTCGAGGCACAGCGCGAAACGAATGTCGTTTTCAGCCGGGCGAATCCAGGGCGCAGTCAACCGCGCGCGCCTCGAATCGATGACGACCTGTCCAGGCGCGGAAGGCTCGCTCTGCGCACCACCCAGGCGGGTCCTGATCGCCATGTGCCCGGGTCGCTGCTCGAAGCGGCCCAAGTTTTCGCTTGCGTCCTAGACGTGACGGGTCTAATTAACGAAATTGATTTTCATTTTCAATAAAGGATGCAGGGGATGAGGTTTCCAGCGATAATTCTAATGATCACGGTCTTCGCCTTCGGTTGCTCGGACGATAGCGACGGCACCGGAGGGACCGGAGGCAGCGGTGGCAGCGGTGGTTCGGGCGGTACGGGCGGCACCGGCGGCGCAGCAGGCGCGGGCGGTAACGCAGGCACGGGGGGAGCGGGCGGCGCCGGCGGAGCGACCGGGCTGGTCGTGCCGGAGACATACACGTTCGAGCGCGATGGCGTGTCGACCGTTGCGTATACCGGTCAGAGTACGCGTCAGGTTCTCGTGTCGGACATGATCGAGGTGATGAAGACGATCAGCGACGATGTCCTCGGAGGGCAGAATCTCTCGAACTACGACACGGCGCAGAAGGTCTACGATCGCATTGCGCCGCTCTACGATTTGGGTGGCGAGGCGGACACGGCGCGGCCGATTCCCAGTCTCCTCCCAGACGGCGAGGCAGCACTCCAAGCGACGTACGCTGATCTGAACACCGCGAACCTATTGGGCAAGACCGCCGGAAACGACGCAATCACCGACCATAAGGTTTGGACCGATCCAGGCGTCTTTGTCGGATGGGACGCCGCAAATCTGGCGACCAACGCAAATGGCGATCTCGGAACTGTGGGGTCACCGGAAGAACTCATCCGTGCGTACTTGTGGACTTTCGCTGTGCAAGCCTCGGACGGTGCAAACGGGACCCCTCCGATCGACGCCGCCACCGCGCTCTATCTCACGCCAGACGGCTTGGACCTCACGCAGCTGTTGCAGAAGTTCGTGCTCGGTTCGGTCAACTTCAGCCAGGGCGCCGACGACTACCTCGACGACTTCGATGATCCCGGGACTCCGGACGACGACGAGAAGGGTCTCCTCAAGCCGAACGTGATCGACGGCGACCCGTACACCGGCCTCGAACACCACTGGGACGAAGGGTATGGCTACTGGGGCGCCGCGCGAGACTACTCGCAGTACACCGATGACGAGATCGCCGGTTCGAGCGGGCGCCCGGAGTATGAGTCGGGCTACTTCGACTCGAACGGCGACGACCTTATCGATCTCGAGAGCGAGTTCAACTTCGGGGCTTCGGTCAACGCGGCCAAGCGAGATCGAGGAAGCGTTGCGGGCGCCGAGACGGATTTCACTGCGGACGCCGACCTCGCTTGGCGAACCGGGCGCGCCATCATCGCGGCGGCCTACGATGCCGGTGAAGAGGTCGACTTCGTTGCGCTGAACGAGCAACGCGACGTCATCGTGATGACTTGGGAAAAAGCGATTGCGGCCACCGCGATTCACTACGTCAACGACGTCCTTGGCGACATGGACTCCATCGGAACACCGGACTACAGCTTTGCCGATCACGCGAAACACTGGTCCGAGCTCAAGGGTTTTGCTTTGAGCCTCCAGTTCAACCCACGCAGCCCCTTGAGCGATGCGGACTTTGCCGCCGTTCACGCGAGCATCGGAGATGCGCCGGTGGGTGCCTCACCCGACAGCCCGTTCGACGACACCGACTACCGTGACGCGCTTCTTGAGGCGCGCACGACCCTCGGAGAGGCGTATGACTTCGACGACGCGAACGTCGCTGCTTGGTAGCGCAGCCACCCTCGTGCTGTCTGTGGCTCTCGCGAGCTGTAGCGGTGAGAGCGCCGACGGTCCCGGAACCGGGGGAGGTACCGGGAACGTCGGTGGCAGCGGCGCGACGGGGGGCACACCCTCTTCCGGAAACATGCGGGGGGCGGTTCTTGCGTCGCTCGGAGAGAACGTCGTGATGCCTACGCAGGAAGGATTCGGGACGGAGATTACTGCGTTGGAAGCCGCGTTGGCTGCCGCCGTCGATGGGAGTGGCACGCGCGAAATGGCCCAAGCCGCTTGGCGCCAGGCGATGA
>JBCCHE010000081.1:0-12921 GCA_039028875.1 Myxococcota bacterium
AGGCGGGATGGGGCTCGTCTACCGAGTGACCCACACAAAGCTCGACAAGCCCCTGGCGATCAAGGTGCTCCGAAGCGAGAACATTCGAGACGACGACGTGTTAGCGAGGTTTCAGCGAGAGGCCCAAAGCGCGTCGAACATTGGCAACGAGCACATCGTCGACATTCATGATTTCGGGACGCTCCCCGACGGTTCGACCTATTTCGTCATGGAGTGCCTCGAGGGAGTCGACCTGATCGATGCCCTCGACGATGCGGTTCGGCTCAGTGAAACGCGCGCCGTCCATATCGCAAGGCAGATCTGCATCGCCCTCGGCGCGGCCCACGACGCCGGAATCGTGCACCGCGACCTCAAACCGGAGAACGTCTTTCTCACGCGCCGCGGAGACGACCCCGACTTCGTCAAGGTGCTGGACTTCGGCATCGCCAAAGTGAGCAACCGCCCGCATCGGCTCACGAGGGACGGTGAAGTCCTTGGCACGCCTCACTACATGTCTCCCGAGCAATGCGCAGGGGATGAGGTGGATCACCGAACCGACATCTACGCGCTCGGGGTCCTTCTCTACGAGATGGTCACGGGTCACGTTCCTCACGACGCCGACACGATGATGGCGATTCTGAGCAAGCAGATGTACGAAGACCCCGTCCCACCCCGGACGCGCGTGCCAGGGATCTCGGCGGAGCTCGAGCGCGTGATCCTGTGTTCGCTAGAAAAGAAGCCGGACCAACGCTACGCGACGATGCAAGCCATGGAGGCTGACCTCCACCGGCTCGAGCAGGAACCGCAGGCCGGGGGCCAAGACACGCTGACCTTGGGCCCCATCCGCCGCGACGAGCCGAGGAAGCTGAGCAAGCGAACGAAGGTCGTCGCCGCGGTCGCTTTGTGTGGACTCGTGACGACTCTCGCCGTGGTGGGCGCGCTCGCCTGGTCCGGGAAAGGTCCGACGGCCGACCCGGCGGCCTCGCCCGAGCCCACGCCGACTACCGCACGCGAAGCCACCGCGCCCACGGACCGAAGCAGGCCAGGCCCGGAGAGCCAGCCACCGCCACCAGAGGCGCGTCCCACGGAGCCGAGCGCACCCGCCGCCGCCACCTCCGCCAAGGCGCGTCGCAGCGACGAAGGCCGACGGCGGGCGAGGCGACCGCGCCCGACCCAGGAGCGCCCCGACTCGGGCAACGGACCCATCCTCGATCCCTGGAAATAGCGTGTTCACAGCCAGTTGCCCTGCTTAGGCCGAACGGCTAGGGTGGCGCGTCATGGGGTCGCGATTCGGCCCACGGGGTCGAAGTTCCGTCTTCTCCCTGGGGTTCTTGCTTATGCTCGGAGTGCTCGCCGGCGGCTGCGTCAACAAGGACGGAGAGACGCTCCCTCCAGGCCTCATGACGTTCCCGATCGCGATCCAGCTTTCGCAAGCCGAGGGTGACGACCCCCCCGGATTCGTGTTCGTCGCCAACTCGAACTTCGCCCTTCAGTTCAATACGGGGACGCTCCAGTCCTATGACCTCGAAGTCATGAACGCCGCCCTCGACAGCACGGGGGATTTCGAGGGAATCGGGTGCGCAGGGGCGGGTTTTCTCAACATCTGCCTTCAACGGAGCGTCACTGCAGGAATCCGAGAAGCGTGTATTCCAGCGCTTGGGGGGGATCAGGTCAGGGACTGCGAGTGCTCCCCGATGGTCGAGCCAGACTGCCTGCCCTGTAGCTGCGATCCGAGCCAGGCCGATGGCCTCCAGTGCGACCCCGTGCCGGCGGACCGCTGCTCAGTCTTGCCAACCCAACTCGCGCTACGGGACCAAGGGGCGCTGCTCAACACGGTGGTCGCGCCCGGATTGCTCCCGTCGGAAGTCCAGATCGGGTCGTTTGCCGATGGGCTTTCCCTCGCAAGTCAAGGGGACCGACTCTACCTCCCCGTACGGAGCAACTCGAACCTCACCTACGTCGACGTCGACGCCAACGGCATCCTGACTTGTGGCGCCGACCCGGACGCGGTGGTGCAGTCTTGCTCGGCGGTCTACCGCGAAGGCGCATCGGTCCAGGCCAATCCGAACGCCCCCGAGCCCGTGGTGCTCCCTCAGGATCCGGTCGATGTCTTCTCCGGAAGCATTCGTGAGGACTTCGGGGCGGACGCGGATGGCGACTACATCCTGATGGCGCATCGGGAGGGCGATGCGAGCTTGTTCTTGGACCAAGACGTCGATGGTGAGCGGCGTCCTCGCATTGTGGCGACGATCGACGAGCTCGCCGACGAACAAGTCACGATCACCCTCGAGCCCCCATCCAACATCAACGAAAACGCGCCGAAGACTGGAACGGCTTGGATCTCTAGCCAGCTGACACCGTTCGTCTCGCGCGTGGGCGTCGGAATCACCGACCCCATCGACGAAAGCAGCCTCTCCAATGTCGGCACGCTCATCATCTCGGGCATCGACACCGGTGACAGCATGCGAGACATCCAGTTCGACCCGCGTGGCAACGGGCTCGCCTACCTACTGTCGCGTTCGCCCGAGTCCTTGGTCGTCGCACAAAGGCAGGCCGCGGGTGACCAGTTGAACGTGGTGGCGCAGACCTCGGTCTGCGAAGGGCCCTCGCGCGTCAAACTGGTGGAGCTCGAAACCCGGCAGGGCGACCGCGTTCTAACGGCATTCGTCAGTTGCTTCAATCAGCGACAGATCGAGATCATCAATCTCGAGCTGCTTCAGTCGATCACGGTCCTCACCAACATCAGCGGTGCGTTCGAATTCGCGGTCGACCCGGCCCGGGAGCGGCTGTACGTCGCCGACTTCAGCATCTCGGTCCTCCGCGTCGCAGACCTCGGACCCCTCATCGACTGCTTGGAGGCACCGACCGGGGGAGGCACCGGCGGGACGGGTGGTGCGGGAGGCACGGGCGGCGCCGGTGGCGCGGCAGGTGCAGGCGGCATGGGTGGCGCCGGCGGCATGGGCGGCGCTGGTGGCGCAGCAGGCGCTGGTGGCGCGGCAGGCGCTGGTGGCGCGGCAGGCGCTGGTGGCGCGGCTGGCGCAGGCGGCGCGGCGGGCGTGGGTGGCGCAGCAGGCATGGGTGGCGCAGCAGGCGCGGGCGGCAACGGCGGATCGGGAGGCAGTGGTGGCACCGGTGGGCAGGAGCCGGCTTCCGAGGAGTGCGCCCCATTCTTGGTTGGTTTGGTCGGCCTCCCGCAGCCTGTCTCGGAGTTCCCACGATGAACCGGGGCTTGGTCATCGCGCTCTGCGCCCTCGGGGCCTTGGCCTGCAATCGCGGAGGCAATCAGGTCGTCATCCCTGACCTCGACCGCCCCGGGAAGCTCGATCTCTTTTGTGCCGACATCGAGGACATTATCCAAGACGTCTCGTTCGATGTTCGACGCTTACTCCCGCTCGAGGCGTGTGACTTCGAGACCGAACAGATCCCGGAAGACTTCGATCCGAACAGCTTCGGGGCGGTGACCCAGGTTCAGCGAGGGGAGGTCGCAGCGATCAGCTTCACCGAACGCTTCGTCGTCAACACCAACCAAACGGTTCCGGGCGTGACCGGCTTCGTCGTCGACGAGCAACCCACGGGCGTCAAGGTGTCCCCGGCCGACCCGTCGTTCACCTATGTGAGCAGCTTTTCGGCGAAGACCGTCCAGGCCTACGCGACCCAACTCATCCTCGGGGTCAACGACGACTCGTTGCCCTTGCCCCAGAGGGTTTCGTTCGACGCGGGGCCCACCGACCTGGCCCTCTACGAGAGTGTCACCACGCCGCCCGACGTCCCCACCGACGAGGACAACATCGTCATCCCCGACCAGATCACATTTGGCGAGATCGCCTACCGATTCCTGTTCGCCCCCGTTCCCGACTTGGGTGTCGTGTACCAGGTGGAGTGGGACCTCGAAAGCAACACCTGGGTTTCGCCGACTGCCATTCCTCTCGCGACTGAGGACTGCGACACGATTTCGCCAGTCGAGGCCGACCCCGAAGCGCCGAACTATGAACGGGTTTGCCCAAGCGTACGAGAGGTCAAGATCGTCAACACGACCCTCACATGCACCCCACCACCGGTCGACGGCCCGCGACCGGTGGCCGTCCATGTCGACGATGGCGGGACACCGGACGACGCCTCGGACGACTACCTGCTCGTCGCCGACAGCAACCTCCCGATCATTCACCGACTCGCGCTCGGGCCGAACGGCGCGGCAGGGTCGACCGACGAGCCAATCGCGGTCGGGACACCAACCTCGTCCGTGGTGTCGACGCCTTTTGTCCCCGCGACCTTCGACAACACCGAGGCGACGCAGCGCTATCTCTACGCGGTCAGCTCGACCGACGACAGTGTCCTGGCGGTCGAGTACACCGAGTCCGCAGACACGTTCGGGGCCGTTCTTCCCGTGCTGGCTGGGGTCGGGCCGCGCGCGAACGAAGAGGGCGTCGAGTCGAGGAACCGGGTCCGATCCTTCTTCACGAATGCCCGCGCAATCGAGGTCCTGACACCCAACTACGAATTGGAGGAACAGGACGACGGCGGGTTGATCGTCCCCGATAGCATCCTGTGCGACGCCACCAACACCGACGAAGTCCTGACCGCACAAAATCCAGCCAACATGCGTGGGGTCTTTCTCGCCGTCAGCCTCTCGCAAGGCTTTCTTTTCTTCCTCGACATCTACGACCTCAACGGCCGCTGCCGGGGCGGTGACAACGGCGACTGCAACTCGACGACCGAAGGAGACGCGTTCGCCAGTATTCAGCGACACCGGCGCCGTTTTGCCGCCAGCCCATCCGAGTTGATCGAGATTCAGGGAACGCCCGCCCTCGTGTTCAACGCATCGCAGGGCACGCTGGATCCGGAGACGGGAGAGGGGCGCAACTCGGACGGTCCTGCACTCGAGTTTGTGAGCTGCCCCGACTCGATGGGGAGCGTGTTCGGCGACAACCCCGGGGGCGAGCTCGACGGACTGATCTGCAGCTCGACCCAGGTGTGGAGCACGCTGACGCAGCGCTGGGACGGGACCTACGAAGGCCTGATTCCGAATACGCAGGGCGGGCTCGGCAAGTTCGAACCCGAGTCGGTCGAAGGTCGCCCATCGAGTGCCGACGGGGTGTCATGGTTCTCAGCGGGCGACGTGCCGCTCTGCCAAGTCGGGGTGCTCGGGCCAGGCGTGTCGCTCCCGGGGTATCCCGACCCGCTGATCAGCCCTCAGTTCTTCAATAGCGACTACGAGGGCGACCGGCTCTTCATCACCGGAGAGCTCCCGGTGGCCACCGAGAACGACATGTTCTGCGATCAGCTGTTCGGGGACGTGCCGGACGAGATCGACGACCTCCCCGTGTGGTTTCCGATCGTGCAGGCCTTCGACAACGAAGTCGAAATCGGCCCATCCCCCAACCCGGGTCGCTACTCGTTCGAGGACGTACTGACCTGCTACCCCCAGTTCACCGACTACGAGGTCCATACTCGAGGCGTCTACACGGTGGTCGGCACGAGCACGGGGTTCGTCCACCGGGTCACCGCGAGCGAGGAGGACGGCGCGTGCGTCCTCGATGACACGCGGCCTGTCGACTGCCTAGTCCAGGAAAACGGCGAATGCCCCGAGGAAGACCCTGTGCTCGACGTCGATACCGTATTGACCGGGCGGGCGTTCCCGCAGGTCCAGTACGTCAATCCGCTCGTGAGCTTCGAGATCGGCCCCTTTTCCGAAGACGCCCAACCGACAGACTCCACCCAGGCAGTCCTCACTTTCAGTATTTTCAATGCCTTTACCGTATTGACGATCGGGACCGACGGTGGGCTGCGATCGTTGCCTTCTTCCATGACGTACTCGCCACTGCTCGAGGACCTGTTCTTCGTCGACCTTCAAAGCGGTGTCCGCCAGCTGACGTTCAGCCCCCTTTCCACAGTCGAAACTTTTCAGTAGACCTCAGTCATGGCCGGACGGGGGAGGGCGACGAAGAAGGAGCACACTCCGGTGATGCGCCAGTTCTTGCGCGCCAAGAGCCAGTATCCCGACGCGATCGTGTTCTTTCGGCTCGGAGATTTCTACGAGATGTTTTACGAGGACGCCGAGCGTGCGACGGGCATTCTCGACATCGCGCTCACCTCGCGCGGCACCGGTCCAGACGGCAACAAGATCCCCATGTGTGGCGTGCCTCATCACGCCGCGGCCGGGTACCTCGCCACGCTTCTCCGGAGTGGCGAAAAAGTCGCGATATGCGAGCAGATGGCGGACCCATCGTCGGTCAAGGGCGTTGTCCCCCGCGAGGTCGTGCGGGTCGTGACGCCGGGGCTTTGCCTCGAACCGGACGCGCTCGATGCGAAATCGGAGAACTTCCTGGTCGCGGTCACGCCCGACGGAGGGGTCGCCGCTCTCGAAGTCTCGACGGGCTGTCTTCGGGCATGCGAAGTCGAGGTGGGTCCTCACCTCGTCGGTGAGCTCGTGAGACTCGATCCGCCTGAGTTGGTCCTCGCCACCGACGATCCTCAGCTTCGCGCGCTCTGCGAGAACACGCTCCCAACCGCCGCGCTCCGCATCGCGACGCCCCGAGACACCGACACCGAACCCCTCGGGTCGCTCGTGTCACCGAGCGCGCACGCCGAGCTACAATCCTCGCCCGAGGCCGCCTGCGCGGCACATGTGGCGCTCCTCTACGCCCGGGCCCACCGGATGGACGTTCGGATCCACCGCGCTGATCTCTACACTCCGGGGGCGCGTCTCGTCCTCGACGACGCTGCGGTTCGCAATCTGGAACTCGTACGCACCTTGGACGGCAAGCGCCAAGGCTCGCTCCTCGGTCTCCTCGACGAGACCCGGACCCCGATGGGCGCCCGCACACTTCGAAGCCGGCTTCTCGAGCCGCTCACCGACGTCGAACGCATCCGCAGAAGACACGACGCGGTCGACATCTTCGCAGCCGATCCGCGTTTCCGTGACGAGGTTCGAGTCGAACTCGGAGGCATGGGCGACCTCGAACGCCTCGCCGTGCGGACGGGGGTGGGTCTGGCAACGCCTCGAGACCTCGGGGCCATTCGCGATGGGCTTCGTGCCGCGCGGCGGATCGACGCGGTCCTCGACGGGCGCCCCGAATCGACGCTCGACGACGTGCTCGCCGGGCTCCGCCCCGAAGACCTGTGTCTCGACTTGCTCGAAGCGCTCGAGGATGCCCTCGTCGAGAGCCCCCCGACAGTCGACCGACAGGGGGGAATCTTCAAGGCAGGCCACATCGAGGAGCTCGACGCGCTCCGGACCTTGTCGACCACCAGCAAGGACATCGTGCTCGACCTCGAACGCCGAGAGCGCGAACGAACCGGCATCGGGTCACTCAAGGTCAAGTTCACCAAGGTATTCGGCTACTACATCGAGATCAGCAACGCGAAACTCGACGCCGTTCCGAGCGACTATGTTCGAAAGCAAACGGTCGCGAGCGGAGAACGCTTCATCACCGCGGAGCTTGCAGACCTCCAGGGACGCATTCTCCACGCCGACGAACGGGCGCGGGCACTCGAAGCATCCACGTTTCAGGCCTTGCGGCGCGACGTGGGAGAACACGCGCCGCGACTCCACCGAATCGCGCGAACGATGGCGGCGATCGACGTCGCCGCGGGGCTCGGGGAAGTCGCACACAAGCGTGGTTACGTCCGGCCCGAAATGGATGGGTCGCGGCGCCTTCTTCTCGAGGAAAGCCGGCACCCGACGGTCGAGTACTTTGCACCCCGGGGCGAGTTCGTTCCCAACACACTCGAGCTCGACCCCGAGGCGACGCGCTTCATGCTGCTGACCGGACCCAACATGTCCGGCAAGTCGACGGCCATGCGGCAGGCGGCGCTGGCGGTGATCATGGGTCAGGCGGGTGGATTCGTCGCGGCGAGGCGCGCTGAGATCGGCGTGGTCGATCGCGTCTACACCCGTGTCGGGGCGAGCGACAAGCTCGCCCGCGGCCAGAGCACCTTCATGGTCGAGATGACCGAGGCCTCTGCAATCTTGCGGGGCGCCACCGATCGCTCGTTCGTCATCTTGGACGAGATCGGACGTGGCACCAGCACCTATGACGGGCTGGCGATCGCGTGGGCGGTCGCCGAACATCTCCACGACGTCGTCCAGTGCCGGGCGATCTTCGCGACGCACTACCATGAGCTTTGCGAGCTCGCAGATCGCGCCGCGCACGCCGCGAACTTCAACGTTGCGGCAAAAGAGCACGATGATCGGATGATCTTCCTGCACCGACTGGTTCCCGGGGGTTCGAATCGCAGTTATGGCCTGGCGGTTGCTAGGCTCGCGGGAGTCCCGCCGGTCGTTCTTGCCCGTGCACAAGCGAAGCTCGATGAGCTGGAACACCTGCACGCGCAGAACGACGAGCGTCCCTCGGATCAGATCGCACTGTTCGCGCCCGCTGCACCTCTGCAGTCCGAGGTCGGCAAAACTCTGCATGCGATCGACATCGAGCGGATGACGCCGGTCGATGCACTCGTCACCCTCGCGCGTCTGATCGATCTCGCGAAGCAAGACGACGACTAGCGGAATCGCGGTCGACCGTATACGCGCCCCGCTGCCCCTGCTATCGTTCCCTCATGAACGAGCGGCTTCGTCGAATCACTCAAGCCCTCGAAGAGGCAGACCGACAACTCGTCCTTGCGCTCAACGCACGCGCCACGGCGATCGGTGAGTACAACGCGCTACGATCCGAAACGGGGGACGAACCGCTCCGACTGCCGAAGAAGGCCCAAGTCATCGAGGCGGCGCGGGAGCTCGCCAACGAGTTCCCCGCTGCCAGCATCGAACCGGTCTTCCGCGAGGTTCTTTCGGCGTGCACCGAGCTGGTCGCGCCGGACCGCGTTGCGTACTTCGGGTCGCCTGGCGGGCTTGCACACTCGGCGGCACGCGCGTACTTCGGGCACGCGCCGAACTTCCGGCCCACCGAATCGGTGTCGGGTGTCCTCGAAGCCGTGCTCCACGGACACGCAACGTTCGGGGTCGTCCCCCTCGAAACCACCACCGACGGTGCCATTACGGCCACACTCAAAGGACTGGTCGCCAACGACGCCAAGCTTTGCGCCGAACGTGTCGTCCCGCTTCAGTATCAGCTCCTTTCCCAAGGCGGCGATCCGGCGCAGGTCGTCCGGATCTACGGCGCCGCACCCGCGATGGCGGCGTGTGATCGCCAACTCCGGTCTCGCTATCCCGACGCGATTCTCGTCGACGTTCAATCTGGTCAGGCTGCGGCGCACTTCGCACTGGCGGACGACCAAGCAGCAGCGGTCGGCACGCACCTGCTGCGAGAGCTACACGGGCTTTCGGTCATCGACGATCGAATCGAGGACGACTCGAACGTCCAAACCCGCTTTGGCATCGTGGGCAATCGCCTTCCATCCCGCACGGGGCAGGATCGTACCGTGCTCGCCATCGCGCCGGGTGACGTGCCGGGTGCACTCCACCGCGCACTTCAGCCTCTGGCCGACCGCAAGATCAACCTCACGCGGATCGAGTCGCGACCGTCGACGGGAACCCAGTGGCAGCACGTCTTTTTCCTCGAGATGGACGGTCACATCACCGATCGCAACATCCTGACCGCGGTCGAGGAGCTGCGCCGGCTCACCCGCTATGCCAAGGTCATCGGAAGCTACCCGCGTCCCGACTGATCGGCGCGGGGCCCAATCCCATGACACGACCGATCGCCCCCCACATCCTGGCGCTCAACGCCTATGAGCCCGGCAAGCCCGAGGAGGAGCTGCGGCGGGAACTCGGGATCGACGCGATCGTCAAACTGGCGTCCAATGAGAACGCGTACGGGCCGTCGCCACGGGTCGCCGAGGCCTTGGCCGCCACAGCCTGGAACCTCCACCGGTACCCCGACCCGCGCGGGCACGATCTTCGCCAGGCGCTCGCTGCACACCACCGGGTAGCCCCCGACGAGATTGCCCTCGGCAACGGCTCGAACGAGCTCATCGATCTTCTTTGCCGGGTGTGCGCGGCTCGAGGAGAACACGTGGTGTTCGGCCACCCGTCGTTCCCTTGTTATCGGATCGGGGCCGTCGCCCAGGAACTCGCGCACGATGCTATCCCACTTCGGGACGACGTTGAATGGAGCGTCGAGGACCTCATCGGCGCCGTGCGCAACGACACCCGGCTTCTGTTCGTCGCCAGTCCGAACAATCCGACTGGCAGCTACCTCGATCGACAATCCCTTGAGCGGCTACTGACCCAAGTGCCGAGTGACGTCGTGGTGGTTCTCGACGAAGCCTACTTCGAGTACGCGAGCGCCTCGGACTACGTGCCAGCCACGGAGCTGCGTCATCTACGTCCACGGCTGGTGATCCTGCGGACCTTCTCCAAAGCGTATGGGCTCGCTGCACTTCGCGTAGGCTACGCCCTCGCAGAGCCCGAGCTGGTCCACACGATCAACCGCCTCCGAGCCCCGTTCAACGTGGGTACGATCGGTCAACGTCTCGCCTGCGTGGCGCTCGAAGACCATGCTCACCTTCGCACGACCGTCGAAGCCACCATCGACGCGCGCCAAGAGCTCCGCGCGGGCCTTGTCGAACGAGGACTTCGCGTCCCCGAGAGCCAAGCGAACTTCCTGCTGGTGTACACGCCGACGCCGGGAAGGGGCGTCTACGAAGCACTCCTCCGCGAGGGCGTCATCGTGCGCCCGATGGCGTCCCCGCTCACCTCGGCAATCCGGGTCACCGTCGGTCGCCCCGAGGAGAACGCCCGCTTTCTCGAGGCCCTCGATCGCGTGCTAGGGAGAGCGCCGTGAACGCCGCCCCGAAGCGCTACCGAGTCGCCAAGTCCGGGCCCCTCCGAGGTTCGGTGAGGGTGCCCGGCGACAAATCGATCGGACATCGGAGTTTGATCTTCGGCGCGTTGGCCCGAGGTCGGTGCGAAGTGACGGGGCTCTCTGACGGGCTCGACAACCAAGCCACAGGACACGCCTTCGAATCCATGGGTGTCCGCATCGAACGTGGCGCCGATGCCACGGTGATCGATGGCGTCGGCCTTCGGGGGCTTCGCATGCCGACGTCCGTCATCGACTGCGGCAACTCTGGAACGACCATGCGCCTACTGTGCGGGCTCCTGAGCGGTCAACGCTTCGGTGCGCGCCTGATCGGAGACGGGTCTCTCACAGGACGACCGATGGGGCGGGTGATCGAGCCTCTTCGGGCAAGGGGGGCCCACATCGCGGGCAGCTCCGGCGACAAGCCCGACGATCTCTATCCGCCCATCTCGATCGCGCCCCTCGTCGAAGGGGAGACGCTCCGCGGCATCGAGTACGACATGCCCGTCGCGAGTGCCCAGGTGAAGAGCGCACTCCTGCTCAGCGGCCTCTACGCGAAAGGCGTCACTGCGCTTCGGGAGCCTGTCCTCTCGCGCGACCATACCGAACGGATGATGCTGTCTCTCGGCGTACCCCTCGAAACTGCCGGGTCGTCGGTCGTGCTCGATCCGAGTGCCGATTGGTCGGGAGGGTGGGAACCCTTCAATTGGCACGTCCCCGGAGATCCCTCGAGCGCCGCGTTCCCCTTACTCGCAGCGACGATGGTCGAAGGGAGCGAGGTCCGTGTCGAGGATGTCGGCGTCAACCCCACCCGAATCGGGCTCCTCGATTGGCTCAGACTCTGCGGCGCCAACATCAGGCGCCGCCCGAGCGGCCACGGCGCCGGGGACGAACCGATGGCGGAGGTAACGGTCACCCACGGTGCCACCCGTGGTTCGGTGGCTGGTGGTGAGCTCGTCGTCCGGATGATCGACGAGATCCCTGCGGTCTGTGCACTCGCGGCGACGGCCGAGGGCGTTACCGAAATCCGGGACGCAGGGGAGCTGCGGGTCAAGGAGAGCGACCGAATCGCGACCATGGCCAGCGTCCTTGGCGCCTTCGGTGTTCCGTGCGAGGAGCTCCCCGACGGGCTGATCATCACCGGCGGCGCCGCGCTTCGCGGAGCCCATGTCGACAGCCGAGGTGACCACCGAATCGCGATGGCGGCGACACTCCTCGGGCTCGTCGCCGAGGGCGAGACGACCATCGACGGTGCCGAAGCGGTCGACACGAGTTTTCCCGGTTTCGTGGCGCTCATGCAGTCGCTTGGGGCGCCCATTCAAGAGGAGGCGCGATGACCCGCTCGCAACCCGTGGTCGCCATCGACGGCCCGTCCGGCGTCGGCAAGAGCACGACCGCACGGGTCATTGCCCAGCGACTCGGCTACATCTTGGTCGACACCGGCGCGCTCTACCGCGGGGTCGCGCTTTCGGCCAAAGAGGCGGGCGTCGGGTGGGACGACGAGCGGGCGATCGAACGCCTCGCCGCAAACCTCGTACTCTCGTTCTCTTCGGACGAAGACGGCGCACCGCGATTGCACGTCGACGGCGTGGACCGCGCGGACGACATCCGAACCCCGGACATCGCGGCCGGCGCAAGCCAAGTCAGCGCGTACCCCGGGGTGCGGCGAGCCCTCCTCGACGTGCAGCGGAACCTTGGGCGCGACGGCGGCGTCGTGCTCGAAGGCCGCGACATCGGAACAGTCGTCTTTCCGGATGCGGAGGTGAAGCTGTTCTTGACCGCCTCGGCCGAGGAACGTGCGAGGCGACGCGTAAATGACCTCCAAGAGCGCGGAATCAAAGCGGATCCGAAAGCCATCCTCGAAAAGATGCAAGCGCGTGACCTCGCAGATTCGACGCGTCCCATCGCCCCCCTCCGGCCCGCAGAAGACGCGGTCGTGCTCGACAGCACCAGCCTCGGCCTCGAGGTGGTCGTCGAACACGTGCTCGAACTGGTTCGCAGCGGCCGTTCGTAGCCGACTTCGTTGGGTTTTGGCGGCGTGACCGTTGGTTGACACCCCCAAAACCGCCTGCTACCCACGCACTCCCCTGCCTTTCCGGGGGAATTTCGGTTGTACGGCAGCACGTGCCGGGCGCCCGCGATGGCTCCGGAAGCAGTGATTTATAAATGAACGAAAACACAG
>JBCCHE010000082.1:0-12824 GCA_039028875.1 Myxococcota bacterium
CGCATCCACGACGTACCACTTGCGCTCTATCTCTGACGCCTTGGCACTCTGCGTAGCCATCATAGTCTCCTAAGCCCCCGTTTCGGGGCGCGTTTCCTAGCCGTCGACTTCCGGACTGTCAAGCCGTCAGCGGTTCCCCTCGCACCGCGAAATCGCCAGATTATAGGCGCTTTTTGCCCTAAGCCTCCTGGAAGTCCTGAAATCAGGTACATAGGTGGCAGATGAAAAGCCCCCGTTCCACCGGTCTGCTTCGCGATCGTGGCCCCCAAGCGCTGAGGGCGCTGGTGGTCGTGTCGGTGATCGGGTCCGTGGCGTCATCGGCGGCCCCAGGGCGCGCACAAACCGGCTCAGTCCAGTGCGTGATCACGGCGAACAGCGCTCCGGCGCGGGGAACCATAGTCGTGAGCCAACCTCAGCAGAAGGAAGTCGGGGGTACCTGTGGTGTTCCGCTCCGCGTGGCCCCAGGCAAGTGGAAGGCTACGGTGCGGTTGGACGGCACACTCGACAACCCCTCCAAACAGGTACCCGTGGAGGTCAACCCAGGGAAAACCACCCAAGTGGCGGTCGACTTCCGGACCGGCACGCTCGAGGTTCGGATTGTCGTCAAGGGAGGACGCGGGACGGGGCTCGTCACCGTGAACCAGGGCTCCAAACGGATCGGCACGCTTGGGGCAGGAGTTCCAGTACTGCTCAGTGCCGGCGAATACGAAGTGGTGGTCCGCTACGACGGTCGGGAGCAGCGGCACAAGATCGACCTCCGTGCGGGTCAAAGACGACTACTCCGAACACAGTTCTGAGCAGGCGGATCGTCACTTCTCCGAGGCCAGATTCACAAACGACGTATACTCGACCCGATGAGGGCCACTGCTAGTGTCTGAGAGTCCGATGGCGAACGTACCGGAACTCGCGCGGCAATCGACGAAGCCGGCGCCGTACGCGCCCAACGCGATCTTGCGCTGGCTGTACCGGAGGTTCTTCGCCCACATTCGTGTCGACGAGAAGTGGAGCCGCGGTGTGCGCGAGTCGGCGAGCCAGGGCGTCGTCGTGTACGTCATGCGGTCGCTCTCGTTCCTCGATTTCCTATGCCTCGACTTCTTGCTCAAGAAGTTCGGACTTCCGATCGTTCACTTCGTCAACGACCTTGGCCTGTGGATCCTCGAGCCGTTCGGCAAGGGTGAGCGACGCCTCAGCCTTCGCCGACAGATCCCAGAGGAGGAAGCGCTCGAGCGAACCGTCGGCGACGGGTACAGCGCACTCCTGTTTCTCCGACGCCCTCCCCAACTTGGCCAGCAGTCACGCCGCGGTCGCAACCTCGAAGTCGATTTGATCCAGACGCTCGTACGCAAGCAACGGCAAGCGACCCAACCGATCCTCCTCGTCCCGCAGACCTTCGTCTGGAGCAAGCAATCGGGAAGCGCCAGCCCCGGTTTGCTCGACTTGCTGTTCGGGCCCGTACAGTGGCCGGGCCGAATTCGTGTGTTCTGTCAGTTCTTACTGAACTACCGGAACGCCAAGCTGCGGTCGGGCGAACCGTTCGACCTCAAGGCCTTCCTCGACAAGAACGAGGAACTCACCGACAGCCAAGCTGCCGACAAGGTTCGCTACGTCCTGCTCCGCCGAATGGAGCGCGATCGGACGGTCGTGCTTGGGCCACTAAAAAAGAGCCCAGCGCGGATCCAAGAAGAGCTTCTTCGCAGCCCGCGAATGCGCGCGGAGATCCAAAAGTACGCCAAACGCAAAGGCATTTCCCGCGCCAAAGCGGAGCGCGTCGCCCGAAAGCACCTGCGCCATCTGTGTGCGCGCCAAGTGCCCTTCGTGGTGGATGTCATGCACCGGTTCCTGACGTGGGTGTGGTCCAAGATGTACGACGGCGTCGTGTTCGACCACGAGGGGCTCGAGCGGATCCGTGTCGCCGCAAGGGACGCCTCTCTCATCTTGCTACCGAGCCACAAGAGCCACGTCGACTATCTGGTTTTAAGCGACATGCTCTATGCGAACGCGATGATGGCGCCGCAGATCGCCGCCGGCGAGAACCTCAGCTTCTGGCCGATCGGCCCGGTCCTCAGGCGCGCTGGCGCTTTCTTCATCCGCCGGTCGTTCAAGGGGGACCGCCTTTACCCGGCCTTGGTGGAGGCTTACTTGCGCAAGCTCCTGGCCGAGGGGTTCACGACGGAGTTCTTCCTCGAAGGGGGTCGCTCCCGCACGGGCAAGTCCCTACCCCCCAAGTACGGGCTCCTCTCAATGGTCGTGGATTCGGCGCTGAAGCTACCCGCCACCAAGGTCAAGCTCGTTCCCATCTCGATCGGGTACGAGCGCATCATCGAAGAGCGATCCTTCGTCCACGAACTGGGCGGCGGCGAGAAGCAGTCCGAGAACATGGGAGACCTCATCAAGAGCTCGAGCATCTTACGCTCGAAGTGGGGTCGCCTCTACGTCCAGTTCGGAGAGCTGATCGACTTTGACGAGTTCGTCCAGAATTTCATGCGCCGCTCAGACAGCGGGCTGCACCGTATCGAGGACCTCAGCCCAAGCGAGAAACGCGGCGCCGTACGGGCACTGGCGCACAAGGTGATGTACTCGATCAACGAAGTGACGGTCGTCACCCCAGCGGCGCTCGTCGCCACGGCACTACTGAGCCACCGCAAGCGCGGGATGACCAAGTCTGGGCTCATCGACACCTGCCAGGAGCTACTCTCGACACTCTCGTCGATGGACGCCCGAATCGCGCACCAGCTTCGCATTGGCGAAGAGCGGATACGCGAGGACACCATCGAAGAGGCTCTTCGGCTCTTCGTCGACGCGCGGCTGATCGTCACGCACGACACTGGGCCTGAACCGATTTACACAATCGACTCCGAACGCCGGCTCGCGCTCGAGTACTATGTCAACACGACGATTCACTTCTTCGTGCCAAGCGCACTGATCGCGTCCTCGCTGCTGGTCGATCGCGAGGAGTGGGTCGACATGGAGCGTCTCAACGAACGCGTGCGCCAGCTGTCACGCCTGTTCAAGCACGAGTTCATCTTTCGCACGGATGCGACCTTCGATCAGATCTTCCAAGATGCGCTCGCGTTGATGGAGAGAGCCGGCGAAGTCGAGATCCGCGACGGCAAGGTCCAAGCGACCGAGGGTATCCGCCGCCAACAGCTCGAGCGCTACGCCACCATGTTGCAGACGTTCTTCGAAAGTTACCTGCTGGCGCTTCGTGGCGCAGAGCTCGTGCTCGAAGGGCCCGTCCCCAAGAAGGAATGGTACAAGAAGACCCTGGCGCTCGGGCAGCAGATGTACCTCGCCGGAGAGATCGAACGACGCGAATCGCTATCGAAGCTCAAGCTGGAGACCGCACTGAAGGCCCTACAGGACTACCAGCTGGTCCAGATCACCGGTGATTCACTCGACCGCGGCGCGGGGGTTGAAAGCGTCGCAGACCTGCACGAGCTGGAACCCAAACTCACAGGATTCCTTCGCTAGGAAGCTGCGGACCGCCGCGTCCATATGGAGCAGACGTCTTGGAGGACGCAGCGCTCGCATTTGGCCAAGTCGGGTCGGCTCGGACACTGCCGGGAAACGCCGAGATGACACAGGGCGAAGTCGTACTTGACCGGGTCGTCTGGATCGTACTCGCGAAGACGTGCGGTGATGTCCTCGGCCGTAGCCCAGGTCGCCGTTTTGCGCTTCGTCAAGCCGAGGTTGAGGCTGATCCGGTGAACGTGTGTGTCGACTGGCATCACGAGGTTGGAGGGGGCGATTGGCCAGAGGCCGAGATCCACGCCGTCGGCAGGCCGAATCATCCACCGTGCGTAGAGAAGTAAGCGCTTGCAGGCGCTCCCGGCCCGTGGGTCACTGATCAAGTGCCGGAGGTTTCGACTTCCTCCGTCGCCCCGCAGCGAATGGGCAAACATCGCCATCGCCTCCCGAAAGTCACCACCAGACTCCTCGAAGGCACGGACGAACGCCTGACCGAGGCTGCCCCGGCGGTCGATCAGACGCCCAGCGCGTGAAAGGACGGTGGCGAGGTGCTCGTCCCGGTAGATGCGGTGCACGAACCCCCGAAGTCTCTCGAAGACCTCGGCTTCAGTCTCGCTCGCGAGGACCGTCGCCGGCCTGGGACCGAGCACTTCGAGCACGCGACCTACACTTTTCCGTGCGGCCAAGGCGTTTCCGAACGCCATGCTTGAGGCGACGAGCCCCACGACTTCCTGGTCGACTGGTGACGGATAGTCGTGGACGAAGTCGACTGGGTCCTCCCTCCGGCGAGCCTCCGCATCGCTGTCGGAGAGCAAGGATTCTAGCCGCTGACCAATCGCATCCATCTCTCGCGGTTCTTGCTATATTGGAGCGAGCGCCGCAATGAACCGCAGCATCCCTCTCAAAGCGAGCGTTCGCGCGCTCGTCGTGGCTTGTGTCCTCGGTCTGGCGCCATCGACTGGTTGCGGCAGCGGGGCAGCCGGGCCGGTCGGAAGCGGAACCGTATCGGCAGAGGATCGCGGCCCGCGTCTCGAGCTCGGGCTGCGCTTGTCGGACGGGCGATGGCTCGAGCTCGGCGACCTCCGGGGCACACCGGTACTCCTCTACGTGTTCGCCACCTTCGACATGGTGAGTCAGGCCGCCCTCGAGCCGCTTCGACCGTTCGTACAACAACACCCCGACCTGGTCGTGGTTGGGGTTGCCTCCGAACCGCGGGCCATGCAGCTGGTCGAGGCTTGGGCCTTTGCCCTCGACCCCCCCTTCGTCGTGGGCGCCGACCCCTATGGCAACATCGAAAATGGCCAAACGGTACTCGGGCGGATCGAGAAAGTGCCAACGTACATCCTGTACGACCAAGCGGGCTACGAGATCGAGCGCGTGATCGGATACCAAGGCGAAGCCGCCCTGGACACGATGGTGTCTCCGGTCACACGCTAGCGTTCGTCAGTCGAGTGTACGCCCCTGGCCAAGGGCTTCGAGACCAGCGCCGAATTGCCGGGCGGCAAGCGCGCGTACCTCTTCGGCGGTGTCGCAGGCGATCGCCTCTGTCGCGACCGACGCCGCAACCTCCAGGTCGACGGCACGAATCGCAGCGCGCGCCAACGGAATGACGCTTACCGGGACGGACACGTGTCGGGTCCCGAGACCGAGGGCCAGCGCAAGACCGATGGGGTCTGCCGCCATGTTGCCGCACATCGAACAAGGGATTCCGGCCCGTGCTGCCGCCGACTGCGTCTTATCAATCAGATCGAGGACCGACGGGTGGAGGGGGCTTGCGAGACTTGCCGACCGATGGTCGTTCCGGTCGATCCCGAGCGTGTACTGCACCAGGTCGTTCGTCCCGATGGCGAAGAAGTCCGCACGCTCGGCAAACTCCTCTGCCAACAGCGCCGCCGACGGAAGCTCGACCATCATGCCAATCTCGGGACTGGGGGCGCCCAGTTCCGAGACGCACTCGTCAACCAACGCACGGGCCCGTGAGAACTCGTGCAGGGTCGCGATCATCGGAAACATCAGGGAGACGGTGCCGTGCTCCTGGGCCTTCAAGACGGCTCTGACCTGAGTCTTGAGCCAGTCTCGCCCCAGCGAGTCCAGGCGATCGGTCCGCAACCTCTTGTCGTCGCGCCAGTCGAACGTTCGAAAGACGACGCGGTTTGGTGCAAGGGCGGACGCAACCTGTCGGTAGACTTCCGTCTGCTCGTCCTCAGGCGGAGGCTCGGTGCGATTCAGGCACATGAACTCGGTGCGGTACAAACCGACCCCTTCAGCACCGCTGTGGATCGCCGCCTCCACCTCTTTTGGGAGCTCGATGTTCGCGCTCACCACGATCGTTTCGCCACCCTGAGTCTTCGCCGTGGTCGCGCGCTCGGACCGAAGAAAAGCTGCGAACCGTGCATGGCGAGCTTCGGCCTCGAGGCGTTCGTCGTCGGACGCTCCGATGGTGACCTCCCCGTTGAAGCCATCGACAATCAGTGTCTCGCCCGGCGCGATCGCCACCGGAAGGGTGCCGGTTCCGGCGACGGCGGGAACGCCGTAGGTCCGCGCAAGGATGGCGGTGTGGCTGATGGCGCTTCCGGTCTCGGTGACCAGCGCGACCGTCGGGGGCGCGAGGAGATGAACCGCATCAGCAGGCGTCAGGTGTTGGGCCACAAGGACGCATGGACCCACACCCGCGGGCGGCGCGCCCTCGCCTCCTGACAGGTGTCGCAGCAAGTGCTCCTGAACGTGGTCGATGTCCCGAGCGCGCTCTCGAAAGTACGGCGAACGATCTTTGAGCAGCGGTGCTTTCAAGCCCTCAACGACCGTCCGAAGGGCCCACTCCGCGTTGGCTCGACGCTCACGGATCGTCGAGACCGTGGCGTCGATGAGAAGCGGATCGGCGTGCATCAACAGGTATACGTCGAGAATGGCCGCGTAGGTTGGTCCATGTCGGTCAGCGAGTGCCTCCTTGGCGTCCTCGATCTCCTTGCAGGAGGCGGCCGCCGCACGCTCGAACCGACTCACCTCTGCGGCGACGGAGTCTTCGTGGAGTTCCTTCAGCGCGACGTCGGTCGAGTCATGCGTGAGGACCCGAGCCGGCCCCACCGCGACTCCGATCGAGGCGGATACCCCGCGAACGCGCACCGGACGCGTCACTCGGCCTCTCCGAATCCGTTCGAGACGAGGGCGCATATCGCTTTGAGCGCCGCTTCAGCGTCTTGTCCGGTCGCGCGCACCGTCAGCTTGGCGCCCCGCTGCCCGCACAGAAGCAGGACACCCATGATGCTCTTGGCGTCCGCCACCTGACCGTCTTTGCTGACTTCGATCAGGGCGCTGTACCGGTTGGCCAGGTCGACGAGTTTGGCGGCCGCGCGTGCGTGGAGGCCGAGTCGGTTGGTTATCTCTGCAGTGCCGACGAAAGTGTCGCTCACGGACTGGCACGCTCCACATCGCGATGGGACACCACCACATCCATCGACTCGCCGAACCTACGAGCGAACTCCTCGGCGATCGCGACCGACCGATGTCGACCCCCCGTGCACCCAAACGCAACCGTCAGGTAAGCCTTCCCCTCCCCAGCGTACTGAGGCACAGCGTACTCGAGCAATGGCGCCAATCGGGACAAGAGTTCGCCGGTCTCTTCAGCGCCAAGCACGAAGTCGGCGACCTCCGCATCGAGGCCCGTCTTGGGTCGAAGCTCGTCAACGAAGTGTGGGTTTGGGAGAAACCGAAGGTCGAAGACCAGGTCTGAGTGGGTGGGAATCCCGTACTTGAAGCCGAACGACACGAGCCGAACCACCATCGACGCACCAGACGGGTCGCGGCCGATGTGCGCGATCAGTCGGCGGCGGAGTTCGTGGACGCTCAAGCGGGTTGTATCGATGACCACGTCGGCTCGGTCACGAAGGCCCGCAAGACGCTCACGCTCCCCGGCGATGGCAGCGTGAAGGTCCCCCGACTCTGCGAGAGCATGGGGCCGCCGGGTTTCGCTAAACCGACGCACCAAGACGTCGTCGGCACAGTCGAGGAAGACGACCTCCACGTGATGTCCGGCACCTTCAAGTGCCCGAAGCGTCTCCTCGACCCCGCTCAAGAAGGCGCCAGTCCGCACGTCTACGCCGAGTCCCACACGCTCGAGCGCGCCATCTTGTCCGACCAACGACAACAACTCCGGAGCGAGCGCTGGGGGCAGGTTGTCAACGCAGAAGAACCCAGCGTCCTCGAGCACGTGCAGCGCCGTACTGCGCCCTGCCCCCGAGAGGCCCGTCACGACCACGATCTGCGGCTTGTCACCCATCGGTCGGGTCAGCGTCTTGCTCTGCGATATCCGCCATCAGCGTTTGAATGAACCTGTGCGCGCCGTGATGACCCGCAGCTTTGAGAATATGGTTGCGGGCCGCGACCTCGAGAATCACCGCCATGTTGCGTCCCGGCCGCACCGGAATCCTGAGCATCGGGATCGGCAGGCCGAGGATATCGAGCGTAGAGTCGTCGAGGCCGAGCCGGTCGAACGGTTCGGCCGAGTCCCATGGGCAGAGCTCGATGACCAGCTGCACCGTCTTTTCGGCCCGCACCGCATTGGCACCGAATAGATCGCGAACGTTGATGATTCCAATGCCGCGCAACTCCAGATGATTGCGAAGCGGAGGTGGGGGACGTCCCAAGATCCGTTCGGACGGCAACATCGAAAGGACGACTTGGTCATCTGCAACCAATCGGTGGCCGCGTTCCACGAGGAACAAAGCGCACTCACTCTTCCCGATACCGCTTGGCCCGAGCAGCAGGGTGCCGATCCCGTGCACGTCCATCAACACACCGTGTCGCGTCTCCGACGGCGCCAACAACGCGTCGAGCACGGAGTGGACGATCTGGATCATGCGACTCGAGCGCGGCTCTCCCACGACCAGCGGCGTCGCGGTCTCCTGTGCCGCCTGCATCAAAGCGCTCGGAGGCGTCACCCCACGTGTGACGATGACGAGTGACGGGGACAATTGAAAGAGGCCGTGCGCGCGTTGGAGCTGTTCATCCGGTGGGAGCGTGTCCAGGTATGTGATCTCGGTCTCTCCAAGAATCTGAACGCGTGTGGGGACGACGCCATGGAGGTGCCCGGCAAGCGCGAGACCGGGCTTCTGAACGCGGGGATGATCAACGACTCGACTGAGCCCGTCATGGCCGGCGACGATCTCGGCCATCGCGCTGACGCGAGCGTCACCGAGCACGTGCGCTGCCGAGATTCCACGCTCGACCCGCATGCTGGCAAGGACTCCGGCGTGTGGCGGGGTGGAAGGTCGACTCACGACCTCAATATACGCCAGTGTGTCGGTCGTGTCGCGAAGTCAGGATTCGGTGAGAATGCCATAGGCAGCGGCATCATCTTTCGCCGCGAGCAATGCCGCACGGACCTCTGCATCTCGAAGAGCGCGCGAAACACCCGCCAACGCCGCTAGATGGTGTTGCGGCATCGAGCGTGGGCCCACGATCCCCACGAGTATGTGCACGGGCAAACCGTCGACCGCATCGAAATCGACGCCGGACTTGCACACGGCAACCGCCGCGCGAAGCTCTTCGACCCCATCGAACCGTCCATGGGGGATCGCGACACCGCTCCCCACGCCGGTGCTGGCCAGACGCTCGCGTTCCGCGAGCACGTCAAAGACGCTGTCCTCATTGGCGCTCTGGTCAGGCTTAACCAGAAGTGTTGCCACCATGCGGATCGCCGCGTCCTTGTCGGGCGGTTCGGCATGCACGTTCACGCGAGAGAGATGAAGAAGCTGGGCTAGCATCGAGGGCAGGCGATACTCCACCCTCCCCTCCGGTGCAATCCGGTCTAGCCCTTGGGATTGCGCAAAGACTCACCGCTGTGACGACGACGGTGATTCGCGGTCGCCTTCGCGTCTCGGACTTGCCTATCCACCTTGTCGAGGACCAAATCGATGGTGGCGTACATGTCCTCGGAGTCTCCGTGCACGGCGTACTGATGCCCATCACCGGTAAGCGTCAGGTCGACACGGTGAAGATGCCGCTCCGTCGAAAACGTCACTTCAGCGTGAATGGGCGCACGCATGTATTTCTGGATTTTGGCGATCTTCTCGGATGCGTAGTTCTTGACGGCGTCGGATGACTCCATGTTGCGAAATGAAAAACTGATACGCATCGACCCTCCAGCTCTAAAAGTACTTCTTGCGTTTTGACGAACTCAAGATGCCCAACATCTCGCGATACTTGGCCACCGTCCTTCGCGCGATCTTGATGTCGTCTTGGGCGAGTATTTCAACGATTCGCTGATCTGACAATGGCGCGCGCTCGTCTTCGCCCCCAATGATGCCCTTGATGGCCTGTTTTACGCTCTCCGAGGCGATATCGTTCTGGTTATCGCGTCGGATCGCGCTGTTGAAAAAGTACTTCAACTCAAACGTGCCGCGAGGCGTGTGGACGTACTTGTTGCTCGTCACGCGCGATATCGTGCTCTCGTGCATTCCAACCGTCTCCGCGACGTCGCGTAAGATCATGGGTTTCAGGTACTCGATCCCTTTGTCGAAGAACTCCCGCTGCTTATCGACGATGCACTCGGTCACGCGGACGATGGTCTTGCGGCGCTGGTCGATGCTGCGGATCAGCCATTGGGCGCTTCGAAGCTTGTCCTGGATGTATTCCTTGGCCTTTGGATTGTCGGCCATGGCGGAACGGTAGAAACCACTGATCTTGAGCTTCGGCATGCCGTCGTCGTTCGCGACGACGTAGTACTCGTCTCCGACTCGATGCACGTATACGTCGGGAACGATGTACCGCGGCTCCTCGGTCTGAAAGCGCCTCGCCGGGCGAGGTTCGAGCTCGGCGATGATCTGCGCCACGTCGTAGACCTCTTCGACCGGGCACCCCTGAGCTTTGGCCACAGCCGAGTAGTGTCGTTTCTCGAGGTCGCCCAAGTGGTTCGCAATCACCTTCAGCACGAGTTCGTCCATGCCGAGGTGGACGGCCTGAATTGTCAGGCACTCTTCGAGCGACCGAGCAGCAACGCCTATCGGATCGAACTGCTGGATCATGCGCAAGACTTCTTCCGCGTCCTCCGCGTCCATTTCGGCTTCACGCGCCAACCTCGGGACTATCTCTTCGGGGGCGGTCCCGTCCACCTTGAGGTAGCCGTTGTCGTTGAGGTTACCGATGACGAGGGCGCCGAAGCGTCGCTCGTCGTCCATGAACTCGCCCATACGAAGCTGCCACCCGAGATGATCGGTGAGGTCCTCGGCGCTCGAAAGCGTGGCTTCGAGCCCGGGAAGATCGTCGTCGTTTCGACGCACAGTGGGCATCGGAGCTTGGTCGGTGTAGTTCTCGACGTACCGCTCCCAATCGATCTCGGCTTTCTTCGCCTCGGCTGGATCTGGGGCTCTGGCCTCCGGCTCCTCCGCAGGCGCGACGCGGGAGTCCCGCTGTTCGGCGCCTTCTTCGAGCATGGGGTTCTCGAGCAGTTCTTCCTGGACGAGCTCGGAGAGCTCCATGCGCGACATCTGCAACAGCTTGATCGCCTGCTGCAATTGCGGCGTCATGATCAGCTGCTGGGACAGTTTGAGTTGCTGCTTGAGCTCCATTCAGGCCCTACATCCTTGCCGGATGCCGAATGTCAGTATAGACGCGTAATGCGGTAGGGGAAACCGCCTACCAACTCGCGAAGTATCTTTCGCTACGCTACCCTGGTTAAGTGGAAGTGGGGGCGGAGTCGTCCAAGTTGTCGAGGCCAGTGATCGTCGTTGCAGACGACCATCGCCCTACCTGTGACCATCTCGCGAGCGTTCTGCGCGCGCAGGGTTTTGATGTGCTGCCTTCGTACGGTGGCCAAAAGGCCGTGGATAGCGTTCGGTCGCGTGACGTCGACCTCGTCATCATGGACGTGGGAATGCCCGGACTTGGAGGCATCGACGCCTGCCGGGTCATCAAGACAGTCACGGAGGGTCGATTCGTTCCCGTGATCCTTCTGACCGTTCGTGGCGATCTCAATGGCCGCGTGCAGAGTATGCGCACGGGTGCCGACGACCATCTAGCGAAGCCAGTCGAAGACGCGGAGCTGGTCGCACGGGTCCAGAACATGCTGCGCGTGAAACGGGCACACGACGATGTGCAGATCGCGCGCAGCAAGCTTCGGTACACTTCACTGCACGAGCAACTCAAGGCGCTGCCAAACCACCGCCAGTTCCACGAAGCACTTCGTCGCGCTTTCGCGAATGCGGAGAGCCGGCTCGAGCCACTCGCCTGTTGCATCCTCGCCGTCGAGGACTTCCGCAGGATCGCCAAAGAGCGGGGCCCCGACTTCGCATCACGCGTCATCGACAAGGTTAGTGAACGGCTCCAGAAGACCGCCAGCGAGGCGGACTTGATCGCGCAGTTCAGAACCGCAGAGTTCGGGATCTTGATGAACGAGGCAAGCCCGGCGAAAGCGCTGAGCCTCTCCGATCGCATCGTTTCCGAGGTCGCCCTGCAACCGCTTGCGCTTGGAGACGAAGAGATGACGCTACAGGTATCGATGGGGGTTGGGCTCTACCCAAGCGCCGGCGTCCGGACACACGCCCAGCTTCTCGACGCCGCAAGCATCGCAGTGACACGCGCACGCGTCGCTGGCCCGAACCGGGTGTGCGTGGTGCAGCAACAGGGTTACATCTTCCGCCCAAAGGTACCTGGCGCCGCCTAGTAACGGCGCGCGGGCCTGCCGAGCGCGAGCGCGCCGATACCCCCGATCGAGAGGCCCAAGACCATCACCCAAAGCCCGACGAGCCAAGTGGTTTCGGTCGCCTCGACGCTTGTCATGATCGTGATGCGTCGAACCGAGTAGACGAGCGGGAGCGCGGCGCCTGCGAATAGCCCGACGACGGCGACGCGGGATGCGCGCATGGCATCGGCGCCTCGGCGAGCGGTCAAGATCGCCAGCACCGTGATGGCGGCCAAGGGCGCCATCCACAGATTCGTTGCCCCATCGATCGCCACCTCGAGGGCGGAAGCGACGGCCTAGCCGGAACGGACGAAGGGAAGCGCGAACCCAAAGAGGACCAGGGCCGCGCCTGCGAGCACCGGGCCGCGCCCGAATCGGGGGTCCACGAAGAAGGACACACCGCTGGGCGCGCGCCCGTCTTCGGGCGGAAGCTGATCGATCTCGACAAGCCAAAGCCGGTGCTCTGGGCACTCGTCGATCCCCTCGAAGCTCTCGCGGCAGTATGGGCAGAAGAGAATACGCACGGCCGCTGCGCGGCTCGTCGACGGGGGCTCGTGCGTTTGGTGTGTGTTCGTGATATCCGCTCCCCCGAGTGATGGAGATCCGGGGTCTCACCAAAGTCGACTACGACTATATCATCTCGGTGCTCGACCAGTGGTGGGGAGGGCCCGCAGGTCGC
>JBCCHE010000083.1:0-12501 GCA_039028875.1 Myxococcota bacterium
GAGACGAAGACCCGACCCTGGTTGACGATTTCGCGGCGTGTGCACCTCGGAAATCCCGCGAACTGGCACCCGTCGGCCGCCGGCGAGAAGCGCCACTCCGCCACGTTCGCGGTCCTCACCTCACCACGACGCCAACCCGGGTCGGATCTGCCCGGTGGCTTGGATACAACCAACGACGCATCACCTGCGACAAGAACGGCATCAGTGCGAAGGTCATCAACGGAACGAGCATGCCCGTGAGAAGGAGTGTCCGTATCGCGATCGGCAGGGGCGCGAGCGTGTCGTCCACCAAGAGCAGAAGAAGCGTGATCGTCGGATAGATTGCGATCCACGTGGTGATGGCGATCTTCCATCGAGCCGGTGGCGCGACCACGCTGAGGCCAGCGGTCGAGAACCACGTCTCGAGACCGGTCTCGATCTGCGTTCGAGGCTCTCCCTCGGTGAGTGGCGCTACGACGTCCTCCCATCGACGCTTCATGTCGGAGTGCTGCCACGTTTCCAGGTGACTCCAGCTGTCGAACCTGAACACGAAGCTCCATGTCCGGTCCCCTCCCACGGGACGAAACACGCTCATGCCCAGGTGCCCAGGGAGGTCGGTGACCTCCTCCAAGTGTTCGGCGAGCCGTGCCTCGAACTCCGCTTCATGTTCCTGGCGCACGATCCGGGTGAGAACGACGGTGGCGGGAGCGTCAGTTCGATCGACGGAGCTGCGGTGCGTGCTCACCGTGCTTCTCCTTCGATCTGCCTTTCGAGCGCTCGATAGCTTTCGAGGATAAGCCGCTCGCCTGGCAGGCCCGGCTCCGCTTGGTCGTGTTCGATGCCGATGACTCCCTCGAAGCCCCGCCGCTTCAGATGTGCAAAGAGTCGCTCCGCGTTGATCTCTCCGGTGCCTGGACCAGTTCGCCCCGGGTTGTCTGCGAACTGCATGTAGACCACCTCGTCCCAGACTTGGTCGAGTTGGTCGAGGATCCGGCCAGTCTCGACCTGCGTGTGATACACGTCGAAGAGAAGCTTCACGGCTGGGTGATCGACGGCACGGACGATCTCGTAGCCCTGCGCTATCGTGTGCATGAACGTACCTGGCCAGTCACGGCGGTTGATTGGTTCGAGTCCTAAGGTGACCCCTGCGTCCGCGGCGGTCGGCGCGGCGATCCGGAGGGTTTCGACCATCTGAGCTGTCTGGTAGCCGCGCTCGATTCGAGGGTCTTCACCGCCGGAAAGCACGGTCACCCACTTCGCGCCGACACGAGACGCAAGCTCGGCCGACTCTCGGATCTCTTTCAGGATCGTGTCGACGTGGTGGCGCTCCGCGGAGACGAAGCTCGGTTGGTTGGGCTCGTATCGCCCGTGCATTGGCGACGCCGTGGAGAATGTCGCGACGAAGACGCCCATCTGCATCTCGAGGTCTCGAAGAGTGTCTGCGATCTGATCTTGCGTGTCGGTCGGCCGCGACTTGAGGAAGTTGTCTTCGATCGCGCGGAAGCCTTGTGCGTGGGCGAAGCGGATCTGGTCGACGAGGTTCGGTCCAGCGTGGGCCCGGAACATCCCCGTGTCGGGAGCATTCAGACCGAGGTGTGGCGCGTAGTTGAGGCTGAACCTGTTCATCGGGGACCTCCTTCGGAGGCGACCGCTGCCTCGATGCGTTCCGCCTCTTCGCCGCTCAGCGAGAGCGTGGTTGCGCCGACGTTTTCGCGGAGGTGAGCTACGTTGGCTGTGCCGGGTATCGTCAGCAGCGAGGGCGAGTGTTGAAACAGCCAGGCCAGCGCGACCTGTGTCGGTGTGGCGCCGAGTTCCTTCGCGATACCGGCAAGAGGCCCGTTCGTATCAGCCAACGGGGCTCGGGGATCAAACGGCGGCGCGGCCAACGGCGCATACGCAACGAACGCGATGCCTTGCTCCTCGGCGAATCGGAGCAGGCCCTCGTGCTCGCGTCGGACGAGACTGTAAGCGTTCTGCACCGCAGCGACCGGGACGATGTCGATGGCCTCGCGGAGTTGCTCAAGAGAGACGTTTGACAGTCCGACGTGGCGAATCTTCCCCTCATTACGAAAGCGCGCCAGCGCTTGCACCGACTCCTCAAAGGGAACGTTCGGATCGGGTCGATGCAGGTAATAGAGATCGATGCGATCGGTCTTGAGTCGACGGAGGCTGCCCTCGACGGCGTCGGCCAGGTGCGCCTGCGAGCCATCGAATCGCACCTTGCCCGGAGCGGACTTGATGGCGCCACCTTTGGTCGCGATGAACACCTTGTCGCGAACGGGTGCGAGCGCTTCCGCTAGGATCTCCTCGGAGACTCCGGGGCCGTAGGAATCCGCCGTATCGAAGAAGTTGATCCCGAGCTCGGCGGCGCCGCGCACCACGTTCAGGGCGGCTTGCTTATCGGTTGGCGGCCCGAAGTTGCCGGGTCCGGTGATCCGCATCGCACCGTAGCCCATGCGTGTCACCGCGTCGGTCCCACCGATCTCGAAACTGGGTAGCGTCTGGTTCTTGCTCGTCTGAGTCATTGTCGGCCTCCTGTCGATTTCCATCGTGGGGCCTTCAATGCATTAGTTCTACTGATCTTTACTTGTGATATAGTTTAGCAATGCTTACAGATCTGAATCTCTTTCGCTCTCTCGTCGCCGTCGCCGATGAAGGTTCCCATGCTGCGGCAGCGAACCGCCTACACATCACTCCTTCAGCGGTGAGCCAGCAGATCAAGACCCTGGAAGCTCAGTTGGAGGTGCCGGCATTCGAGCGAGTGGGGCGGCGGTCGGTTCTGACGCGAGACGGCGAAGAGCTGGTCGACCGAGTCCGGCCGTTGCTGATCGACTTGGAGGCGGCTGTCGAACAGCACCGAGAGCGTCATCGCGAACTTGCGGGAGTGGTTCGCATCGGCTCGGCAACGGGCTTCTTCGCAGCGTGGCTTAGGCCCCGGTTGATGCCTTTCCTCCAAGAGCACCCAAGACTCAAGTTGAGCGCCAAGCTCACTCTGCTTTCGCATGTTCAGAGCGAGCTGGCTGGTGGCCACCTTGATCTCGGGATCGCGGTCGGAGCGCCTGAGCATCCACAAATCGACGCGGCTCCGCTCTATCAGCAATCGTTCATCGCCGTCGCCGTACGCGGGTTGCTGGCACAAGATGCGCTGGCCGCCGCCGATCTCAGGCAACATCCCTTCCTGGTGTTCGACCAAGACCAGTTCATGCACCGCGATTGGTGGCACAAGGTCTTCGGTGCCCAACAAGTCTTGCCCGACAACATAAGCCACGAGATTGGCAACATCTTCGAGCTCCGAGCGTTCATGGAGGCCGGCTTCGGGGTCGCGGTGCTTCCAGAGTTCTTCGTGCGAGATTCGCTTAGCGCCGGGTCGGTAGTGCGCGTAACGCCGCTCGACGATGACGGGCAATCAATCACGAAAGAAGTGCGATCGACAGTCCACCTCTTGTGGCGGCGCCGCAGTGTCGAGCCCCGGAGAGTCGCCGCCGTACGGGAGATGTTGCTGGCATGCGCGTCGGATCAAGCCGTTCCGCCGCGCTACTAGGGTTCAAAGCGGACGCGAGGTTCCTCGAACGCCAGCACGCGTCTGGGTCATGACGACCGCATCTGCCTGTTGTGGAAGCAGACCCGACTCTGGTTGCCGATCTCGTCGACGGCGCACCCAAGAGACCCCCTGACCTGGCGCCCGTCGGCCGCCGGCGGGAAGCGCCACTCCGCCACCTTCGCAGTCCTAACCTCCCTACGACGCCAACCTGGGTCGGAGCTGCCTTGGGTCGGAGCTGCCTTCGGATTTGGTGTCCAGAATTCCGGCTCGACGAGCGATTGCACGACGCGCGGCGGCTTCCGAGTTGTGGACGTAGAGCGCGGTCGTGGTTGCGTTCTTGTGATCTGGGCACTCAACGACGTCACTGCAGAGAACGGCAGGACGCGCGTGATCCCGGGAAGCCATCGTTGGGGCGATCGGAACCCCACGCCTGAGGACCTCGACAGGGTCGTGTCCGTCGAGATGCCTGCGGGGTCGATGGTGTTCTTTCTCGGGACGCTGTGGCACGGTGGAGGAGCGAACTCTGCCGACCACGGACGGTTGTGCATGACCGCGCAGTACTGCGAGCCGTGGTGCCGCACCGTCGAGAACTACTCCCGCTCGATGCCCCTCGACCTCGTTCGAGAGTGCAGTCCCGAGCTTCAGCGGATGCTCGGCTTCAGCATTCATCCTCCGCTCATGGGGTACGTCGATGGCCGGCACCCTGGCAAGTTGCTCTAGGCGAATCCCAGCGCGCGAAGAGTTCTTGTTCTGCGTCGCGCGGTGATGGCGGCGGTGCGCTCGGACGGCTTTGCTTGCCGCCGAAGAGGGTCCTCACGAGACGCTCGGCATCCTCGAGGATCAGGTAGGTGCACGGGACGATCAGGAGAAGGATGAACGTTGCGAGCAGTACACCGAAGCCGAGGGAGATGGCCATCGGGATCAGGAATCTGGCTTGCACCGAGGACTCTAGGATCATGGGGGCGAGGCCGAAGAAGGTGGTGAGCGACGTCAGCAGGATCGGTCGGAACCTGCGCGCGCCGCCTGCGACGACCGCGTCCCAGGTGCTCATCCCGCTCTCGCGGTGTCGGTTGACGGAGACGATGAGAATGAGCGAGTCGTTCACGACGACGCCTGAAAGGGCAATGAGACCCATGATGCTCATGATGCTGAGTTCGTAACCGACGATCACGTGGCCCATGACAGCACCGACCATTCCGAATGGTATGGCCGACATAACTAACATGGGTTGGGTGTAGCTTCGGAAGACAATCGCCAACATTGAGTACATGACGATGAGCGCCAAAACGTAGCCGAGGAAGAGGGCGCTCAGCGTTTCGGCTTGTCGCTCCTGTTCTCCGCCGAGGCTGAAACTGAGGCCAGGGAAGTCGGCAAGCAAGCGCGGGAGCTCGCGCTCTTGGATCTGTGCGTTGATCTCGTTCGCGTTTGCTTCTTGGTTCGCGACGTCGGCGGTGACGCTGATGTTGCGGCGAGCGTTGGTTCGGGTGATGACGGTGTAAGCGCGACCCCGTTCGATGTCGGCGGCCTGTCGCATCGGCATCTCGCCGCCGTTCGGGGTGCGGACCACCATCTCTTCCACGTCGTAGAGCGATTGCCTCTCCTCGAGCGGGCGACGGACGTAGACACGGATCTCGTCCCGCCCCCGCTGCTGCCGCACGGCCTCGGCACCAAAGAAGGCCGCCCGAACCTGCCTTGCGAGCTCGAGTTCGGTCAACCCTTGCGCGGTGGCTTCGTCGGTGAGGCGAAAGTCGATCTGCTCTTTGCCCCGGGTGACGCCGCTATCGATGTCGCGAAGCCCGCTGTACGCGACGATTTCCGAAGCGAGCCTTTCGGCCGCGGCCTCGAGCGTAGGGACGTCTTTGTGAATGAGCTCGATGTCGACCGAGGCGCCCGGCTCGACGCCCACCTCGTAGGCGAAGGTGAGCGAATCGACGCCGGGGATCTCCCCGATGCCATCCCGCCACGCTTGGACGAAATCGGCCGTGGTGAATGTGCGCTGATCGGGTGCGACCAGGTAGATCATCACCGTTGCCAGATGGCTTCCTTCGTTGTCGGTGCGTTGCTCGGCCGGATCTCCAAGCAGAAAGGACGCGGCTCCCACTTCCTGATAGATGCCGCGAGAGACACTGGCCGGCTCGTCCATACGGGCCCCTTGCTCCTCGGCAACCGACCGCGCCACGGAAGCCAGGTGGCTCGCAACGTCCTCGGTCTTCCTGGCGGGAGTACCGACGGGCATCTCGAGTTGGGCGGTGATCAGATCGCCCTCGACCTTGGGCAGAAACATGAACGGAACCCGCCCCGCCACCATCCCGACCGTAAGAACGAGTGCGGCCACCCCACAGGTGACGGTGAAATACCGCCACCGCAACGCGCTCGCTAGCACCGGGACGTAACGACGTTTGACGAACAACTGAAGCCGGCGAGGCATCTCGAGTTTGCTGAGACGACGCATCGTCCAGAGGTAGGGGCTCAATACGAGGCGCAGCCATCCGGGCATCGTATGGGAGAGGTGCGCCGGCAGGATGAGAAGGGACTCGATGAGCGACACGACGAGCACCGCGATCACGACGATTGGGATGACGCGGAAGAACTTCCCCATCACGCCTGGAATGAAGAGCAGCGGCATGAACGCTACGCAGCTCGTCAGGATCGCGAAGAGGACGGGACTTGCCACTTCGCGCGCACCCTCGATCGCGGCTTCGAGTCGGCCTTTGCCCTCGGAGCGCTTCTGATGAATCGCCTCGCCCACCACGATAGCGTCGTCAACCACCATGCCGAGCGTCACGATGAACGCGAATAGCGACAGCATGTTGATCGACACGTCCGAGGCAGGAAAGAACAGAAGAGAGCCCGCAAACGAGATCGGAATCCCAACCGTCACCCAAAACGCGAGCCGCGCTTCGAGAAAGAGACCCAAGATGATCAGTACGAGGAGGAGGCCAACGCGCGCATTCTCGATCAGCAACGAGAACCGCTGCTCGTACATCTCCGAGAGATCGAACCAAGGGACGGCATTGAGGCCCGAAGGGAGCGTCGATTGCAACCTCTCGACGTGTTCCTTGGCGGCGGCGGCCACGGTGAGCGGGGTCTCGTCACCCACTCGAAAGACGTTGACCATCACCGCCGGCTCGCCGTCGTACGTGGCGTAGCGGTCCACTTCGCGGAAGCCATCCTTGACCTTCGCCACGTCGCGCACCCGAACCTGGGAACCGTCGGGCCGGCTCACGAGAAGGATGTCACCGAACTCGACCCCCCGATCTCGTCGCTCGGTCGTTCGAAGGAGCACTTCCCCGGCGTCGGTTTTGAGTCCACCCCCAGGCAACTCGACGGAAGCCGCGCGGATCCGATCGGCGATCTGATCCAGGGTGAGCCCCACCTTCCGGAGCTGCGCCTGCGCCACCTCGATGCTGATCTCCAGAGGGCGAATCCCCGAGACCTCGACGTAGGTGATCCTGTCGTCTGCCAAGAGCTCGCGGCGACTGTCCTCTGCGACGGCTCTCAGCGTGGCCTCGTCGACTTCGCCGTAGAGGATGACCGAGATCACCTGTTCTTGGCTCGAGAGCAGGCTGACCGTGGGGCGCTCGACGTCGTTCGGGAAGGAAGTGATCCGGTCGACCGCGCTCTTCACATCGTTGAGAGCACGACCTTTGTCTGCCCTCAGGAGGAGCTCGACGCTGACCACTGCGGCGCCCTCGCGGGCGACGGAACGCACCTCTTTCACACCATCGACGCCGCGGACCGCTTCTTCGACGGCCAGAACGACAGCTTGCTCCACCTCCTCGGGGCTCGCCCCGGGGTACTCGATCTCCACGCGGACGACGTCCAGCTCCACCTCGGGCGCGATCTCTTGCTTGATGCCGGAGGCGAAGGTGACGAGCCCACCCACGATCAGGACGACCATGAGCACGTTGGCGGCGACCCGGTTCTTGGCCATCCAGGCGATCGGGCCTCGTTGTGGGCCGGCGGCGTAGGTGGGGGTGTCGCTCATGGCATGGCTCGCGAAGAAGGCGTGGTGGGATCGGTCGATTGCGCGTGGCCCGTGCGCGCTGCGAGCCTGAGCTTCGTGTTCGGCACCGGGTTTGTGATGCGGCTGGTCACGATGCGGTCTCCTGCGCGCAAGCCGTTCGAGATCAGCAGTGCCTCGGGAAGGGCCCACGCGACGTCGACTTCACGGATTTCCAGCAGGTCGTCTTCGTTCATCACGTACACGTTTCGACCGCCATGCACGGCGGCGCGGGGCACGCGAATCGCCATTTCAATCGGCTTGGCCTCGACCACGACGTCGACGTATGAGCCCAACAGGAGAGGCAACTCGTTTCCGTCGCCGAGGGGGTCGTCGATGCGGACTAGCACTCGGGCCATCGAGCCGTCGGGGTCAAGATCAGCGAGCTTCCGGATTACTTCGCCACGCCGTTGGATCGTCTCTTCTCCGGCCTGCTGCGTCACCGACACGGGCGACCCATGCTCGCTTGCGGTCCGGGTCGTGATCGTTCGAAGCGATCCGACCGGGACCGACGCCTGGACGTAGAACTCGTCGGTGTTGACGAGCCGCGCGACGCTGGTTTGCGGGCTGATCAACCGACCTGGATCGACGTCCTCGCTCACGACCATCGCGTTGAACGGAGCACGGAGCACCGTTCGACTCCGATCGAGCTGTGCCCCCTCGAGTGCGCTCTGAGCGGCCTTGAGTGCGAGACGTGCGGCTTGAAGCTGGGGCTCGCGTTGCGCCAGGGCGCGTTGGTCATCGCTCGCTGCACGGTCGCCGAACGAGCTCCATTCTCGTTTGGCAACCTCGGCACGCCGCGTCTCCAGCCGGAGCTCGAGACGCGCGCGATTCACTTCGGCGCGGAACGCCTCGACGGCGAGGTCGTAGTCGCGCGGATCGATCCTCAGGACGGGCTGGCCGCGATGAAAGCGTCCACCCGGAACGAGCTCGGAGCTTTGCCAGACCACGCGGCCGCCAACCTCGGCCTGCAACAAGACCTGCTGCGATGGCACCACCATGCCCTTCGCGTGCAGCGTGACGTCATGGCCCTCGGGGTCGACCTCGATGACCTCGACGAGTGTGCCTTCGGGTGGATTTTCGCCGCGAGGCGGCTCTTTCTTGGTTGCGACGAGGAGAAGCGCCCCGACGACCGACGCCGCGAGGACCGTGACCGAGACAACCCGCATTCGCTGCATAACGCTCACGTAGCAGCGATCTGACCAGCGGTCAAACTATTGATTTGACCGATGGTCAGAGACGTGTTAGACCTCTGGTCATGAAGCAGGAAGCGCCCCGACAACGAACCGCCTCGTCCCCCAGTCAACGGGACGCGTTACTGGAGGTCGCCGCCGCGGAGTTCGCAGCGAGCGGGTTCGAGGGCGCGTCGGTGCAGAAAATCGCGTCGGCTGCGGGGGTAAGCAAGGCCAAGATCTTCTACTACTTCGATGGCAAGGAGGACCTCTACTCGGAAGTGCTCGACCGGACGCTCCAGCCGCTACTCACGCCGCTCGAGCAAGTGAGTCCGGCGGCGTCGGCGGAGTCGTTCTGGGGGTCGCTTGATGTCGGACTCCGGCGCGCCTTCGAGTTTGCTGAGGGCGAGCCTCTCGCCGCGGCGCTCGTACGGGGGCTCTATCAACGACAAGGAGAAGCGCCGTCGTTTCAACGCTTGCTCAGTCGGATCCGGGACGCGGTGGACGCTTGGCTGCGAGATGGCAGGCGGGTGGGTGCGGTGAGAACTGATCTACCGGTGCCCGTGCTCGCCGAAGCCGCGCTTGGGGCGCTCGTGCACATGGAGCGTTGGCTGGCGTCGAACACCAACGACCCGAGCGAGGTGGAACGCTTGGTACCGCGCGCAGCGATGGCGGGGCTTCTCCGTGACGCGCTTCAGCAACGTACCCCTCGCGAGTGTGAGGCCGAGGTGTTCTACGCGACCGAACACGTTCCTCGAGAGACCGACGCCTACCTCGACGTGACCGACGTCGAAGCGCGCCGGGTCACGATGCGAGACGGTCGTCAACTCGACCCTGCGCCGAGCTTCGACCGCGAGGGGTTTCAGTTGATCGACGCCCCCACGACGTTCGATGTGCCTCCCACGGACGGTGAGGCGCGGGCGACGTACGGCACGATTGAAAGCACTCTCAAGGCACATACGGGTGCGTCCTTTGCCCGAGTGTTCGACCATACCGTGCGCCACACGGAGCGTACCCCCGGGCAACGCCCTCCCATTCGAATCGCCCACGCCGACTACGGGCGTACCGCAGGCACCCGACGGCTTCGAGAGTTGTTGTTTCACGACCAAGCGGAAAGGCTTGCCGGGGCTCGCGTCGTCGTGGCGAACCTCTGGCAGTCCGTGGCGGGTGTGGTGCATTCCACGCCTCTAGCGTTCGTGGACATCGCGTCGGTTGGCGACGAGGACTTCATCCCGGTGACCGTTCACTACGCCGACCGCGACGGTGAAGTGGGCTACTACCGGCCCAACACAGAGCACCGCTGGACCTGGTTCCCCTTTCTTCATCCTTCCGAGGCGCTGCTCTTCAAGACCTTCGATGGCATGCCGGGCAAACACCACTGGTCTTGCCCACACGCTGCGTTCACCGCGCCCAGCTCACCCGAGGAGCTCGGAGGGCAACGAACGAGCATCGAGTTTCGCGTGTTGCTTGCGTTCGAACGCGGATCGCGAGGTGCGGCATGAGCTCGCTCGAACCGTTCGGCGAGCGGATCTGGATCGCCGACGGACCCCGCGTTCGGATGCTGACGATTCCGTTCTCCACGCGCATGACGATCGTCGAGCTCTCGCCAGGCACACTGTGGGTTCACTCGCCTGTGGAACTCGCGCCGGAAGCCCAGCGGGAAGTCGACGCGCTTGGCGCCGTCGCGCACATCGTGGCGCCAAATAAGATTCACAGTCTCGGCGTCGAACCTTGGAAGGAACGTCATCCCTCGGCAGAGGTTTGGGTGTCGCCGGGGTTCCTCGAGCGACACTCCGACGCGCCGGTCGACCACGTGCTTGGCTCGGAGGCTCCCCCGTGGGGGGACCAGATCGAAACCCACTGCTTCAGCGGAAGTGACCTCTTCGATGAGGTGGTGTTCTTCCACAAGCCCTCGCGGACGTTGGTCCTCACGGATCTCATCCAGCGCCACGATCCAAACGAGGAGAGCGCGTTCTGGCGTCTCGTGAAGGGTGGGGTCGGGGTTCTCGGGAGTGCGGGCGGGACAGCCAGGGACTTGCGGCTTGCGTTTAAGGATCGCGCCGCAGCGCGCGAAAGCGTGGAGGCGATTCTCCGTTGGGACTTCGACCGCGTCGTGGTTGCCCACGGGATGTGCGTTACCGAAGAGGCGCGCGCGGTCGTTGTGCAGGCGTTCGACTGGGTACTCGCATAGGTCGGGCTCTTGTTCCTGGCTGCCTAGTGCGAGGCGTGCAACTTCTGGTCAAAGACGGGGAAAGTCTGCTGCAGCTCATCGGAGGGGGACGGGATCCCGGACCTCGGCGAAGAGCCGAGCTTCGGCACCCGAAATGACGACCTAGCGCGCCAGATGTACGAGACGACCCCGCGCGCCCGAGTGCACGTGCGACTGAAGGAAAGGGCCTCCTCGCCTCGCCTGCCTTCCGGCCGACGTCGGGACAAACGCGGCGCGCAGGGGCCGATTGCGTTGTGATTCTGTAGCGCCACGACCGTCGGCGGCCTCGATTGAAAGCGCCACCCGAATGCCGCCAAACGCCTGAAATCGCGCGGTCGACTGTGGGAACGGCTTTCGCAAGGCTCATCGTTCATGACCTGCCTGCGCATCCTCGATCGGGTTGCGCCATCCAGAAGAAACTTATATACTTATAAGTATGAGATTCCCGCGACGTCTTCATCGGCTGGTTGCGACCGCCGTCCTCGTGGGCTGCGCGGCTGGCGAGGGCGACCCATGCACCTCTGGTGAGTGCGGCGGGAGCGTGCCGCGGGTGTGCGATAGCTTCGACCCCCTGAGGCAGGCCTTCTTCGGTGACACACACGTACACACCGCGCTTTCCTACGACGCCAACATTCGCGGTACGCGGGTCGGTCCGCCGGGGGCGTATCGATTCGCGCGAGGCGAGTCGATCGACATTCCTCCCTATGACGCCGACGGCAACGCCCTCCGGTCGATCCAGCGTGACCGCCCCCTCGACTGGGTTGCGATTTCAGACCATGCGGAGCACCTCGGGGTCGTCTACCAGTGCACTCACCCCGAGGAACCCGGCTACTCGGATCCTGCGTGTGAGACGTATCGTACGAGTCCGGACGCCGTCTCGTTCATCGGTCTCGAGACCGTCGCCCTGCCGAGTGGCGCGGGGTATCCGAGCCTTTGCGGCGACGAAGGCAAGTTCTGCCTCGACTCGGGCCTAGACGTGTGGGCGTCCTACGTTGAAGCCACCAATGCCGCCAACGATCCCACTACGGCGTGTGAGTTCACCGCGCTTCCTGCTTACGAGTGGAGTGGCGCACCCGGACTCAGGAACATGCACCGCAACGTGATCTTCCGGACTGCCGACGTGCCCCCGCGCGCGGTAAGCTACTTCGACGCCCCGTACGTCGAGGAACTATGGGCGCAGCTCCGAGATCAGTGCACCGACGCCGACATCGGATGCGACGTCATCACGATTCCTCACAACTCGAACCTCTCCTCGGGGCTGATGTTCGAGCGCTGGAACCGGGAGGGTGATGCCATCGACGCGGAGTATGCTCGGGCGCGTGCCGCCATGGAACCGCTCGTGGAGATCTTCCAGCACAAAGGGGGCTCCGAGTGCCTTCCTGGGCAAGCCACCTCGGACGAGTTCTGTGGCTTCGAGAAGATTCCCGGCGATCGGCTCGGCTATGCGGGCAACTTCAGCGACCCGGTCCCATCGAGCTTCGTTCGCGTCGCACTCGGCGAAGGCCTCAAGGCGCAGGCTGCGCTCTCCGAGAACCCTTTCAAGTACGGTTTCGTGGCCAGCACCGACACGCACATCGCCGCGCCCGGCCACACGACC
>JBCCHE010000084.1:0-11984 GCA_039028875.1 Myxococcota bacterium
GCGAGCTCTTCCGGTGTAACTGGGACAGGGTGCTGCTGGGGGTTCGTCAAGACGCCCGTGACGGCGCAGGTGAGGATCGCTTTGTCCATGGCGTGGTTCTACCGTGGTTAACGTTTGCGTCAAGTAGATATTGCAAGAGAAAGTGAAGTACGCTAGCGTTACTGGCGATGGCCCCGGAAATGAAGGCGAATCGCAGACGAGAAAGAGCCAAGGCATTGGTCGACGCGCATGGCGACCAAGAAACACCGGACTTCTTCTCGATCTCGGATCTCGCCGACGAGTTCGCCGTCACGCATCGGGCGATTCGGTTCTACGAGTCCAAGGGCATGCTTTCCCCGAAACGGTTGAACGGCGCTCGGATCTACTCTCGCCGCGACCGTGCGCGCCTACACATCATCGTCCGCGCCAAGGGCCTGGGTTCTTCGCTCGACGAGATCAAGAGCTACCTCGACCTCTACGGGCGTCAGGGTGAAGGGCGCATCAAGCAGCTCGAGCTCACGGTGGCCCGGAGCGAGACGCTGATCACCGAGCTCGAAACCAAGAAGCAGCTCATCGACGAAAAGATCCAGGAGCTCCGGCTCATCAACAAGGTTTGCCGCCAGAAGATCGCCAAGAAGAAGCGCGCCTAAGGTATGCTTGCTGAGCATGGCCAAGCCGCGACATCACATCGCGCTGGTGCCCGGGCTCTTCGGTTTCGCCAAGCTCGGCGGGTTCGACTACTTCAAGCACGTCGAAGAGGCGCTCGAGACCCGGTTCGCCGACGAAGACTTCGAGTGCGACTTCGTGCTCGTGTCGTCTCCGCCCACCGGGTCGATTGTTCGGCGTGCCGAGGTGTTGCTCGACTCGATCGACATTGCGTGGAGCGACGTCGACGGGCCGATCCACTTGCTCGGTCATTCAACCGGCGGCCTCGACGTTCGACTCTTCGCTTCGCCGACGACCCGGCCGTCGTTGCCCGATTGGTTCGGCCGTGTTCAGTCGGCGGTGACCGTCAGCACGCCCCACTACGGTACGCCGCTCGCACATGAGCTTGCGACGCTACCAGGGCGACGACTCTTGCTCGCGCTCTCTGTGCTGACGTTTCGCACACTCCATTCGGGAGGCCGTCCTCTGACCGGGCTTGCGCCTCTTCTCGCTTCGCTCGGAAAGATCGACGATGCCTTCGGTCTCGACATCAAGGTCCTCGATCGCATCACCGACTATCTGTTGAGTGCCACCGACCAGGGCCCGAAGGAGATCCGCGATTGGTTCGATCGCATCCGCGCGGACCGGGGTGCGGTCATTCAGCTCACCCCAGAGTCGATGGACGTCTTCAACGCAGGGGTCGAGGACAACCCACGCGTGCGTTACGGCTCGGTGGTGACCAGGATGCCTACCCCAGCGCCGGTGAGGGTTGCGACGGGTTTGCGGTCCCCGGTGGGTGCGCTCTCGGCCGCTTTCTTCACGACTCTCTACGTGGGCGCGAGCCGCCCCTCGAACGTGTACCCCCCTCCTCGACCCTCGCCACAAGTCGAGTCGCTCTTGCAAGAGCGGCTGGGCGAACCCGTCGAAGCGTCGTTCAACGATGGCTTGGTTCCCACGCTGAGCCAGGTTTGGGACGAGGTGATCTGGGCGGGTACCGCCGACCATCTCGACATCCTCGGCCACTTCGCGGGCGACGACGACTCGGGGCATACCGATTGGCAAGTGAGCGGCGCGGGGTTCGATGAAGCCGGGTTCGAAGAAGCGATGGACGCAGTGGCCGACTTCATGTTGGGTGGGTAGTCACGACGCGGGGAGTTCGGCGCCGAGCCGACGAAGAAGCGCCGCTGTCGCCATGGGCATCAGCAGCATCGCGTCGTGTGCGGTCGGCAAGCTCTCCATGCGCCAGCCGCGTCGCCGGGCCCACTCTTCGGAAGTGGACAAGCCTGGGTATCGAGGCGTGGTGCACGATACGTAGGCCGCGGGCAGGCCGTTGCCGACGGGGCCTTCCAGGTGAAGGGGTGTCTCATACGAAGCGAGTGGGTGCGGCGTGAGTTGGTCGACCGCCCACCTCTCTCGGGGACCAAGTCCGAACGCGGCGCCAGGGGGGGGTGGCATACTGACGCCGTCGTCGTGTTCTCGCGCCGCCCGGATTCGTTCAGCGCGGGTCGCGTCGGGGACCCGGTCGAACGGCGTCTCGCCCGCTTCGATGATCGCGGCATCGAGATACACCAGCGCCGCGATTCGCTCCGGTATCTGATCCGCGATGCCGGTGATCACCGAACCGCCGAAGCTATGGCCGACGAGGACCGCTCCTTCGACGTTCTCGCGGGTCAGATATGCGACCGTATCCTCGACCATACGCATCAGGCTCAACTCGCGAGACATCAGCGGGGCACGTTCCGCCAAACCGGGCAACGTTGGCGCAAAGCTCGGATTCCCATGTCGTCCGAGATCTTCTTGGGTCGACCGCCAGCACCAACCGCCATGCCAGGCGCCATGAATGAGAACAAACGGTTTCCCATGCATGGGCGCTATCTTAGCGCCTGACCTCGATGGCGTCGTCTTCGGACCCGAACCTCAGCTCTCGAGTCGATCTCGGTCGAGCATGAGAGACTGCATTGATTCCAAGAGCTCCTCGGGGGGCTTGGGGGATGCCACGGTGCGTGTGCGGTCCGCGTGAGCCGTCAAACGCGGCCAGAGCGAGGTTCGAACCTCCTCGGGGAGCACGTTGTGCAAGTACTCGAGGGCGGTTCCGCGCAAGTTGTCGTCGTCGCTCGAGAGTGCGCGCAAGGAGAGCACAATCGCTTCGCGGTCGAGGGTGAGGCTCAGCAGGGTGAATACGTGCTGAAGGTTTCTGTCCTGACGTTTCGCCAAGAGTGCGTCGATCTCGCTGTGAAGGTCACCGAGATCTCCGTCGTCGCTCATGCGTCGCCGCCAGACGTCTTCGTTTGAGGCGAGCTCAGCTGCGATCACCGACATGACCTCTGCCCGCGACACAGAAACGCGGCTCGGGTCGTCGCGTCGAAGGCTGGCGAGCGCATGACCGCAGCGATACCGAACCTCGAATGCTTCGTCGGCTAGGCCGGTTACCAGGCCCTGGGCCGCGCGTGGGTCTTGGGTCTTTCGAAGAAGCCTTGGGATTCGACGTCGGATGACCTCCGGCGTTTCCTCGGCGAGCATGGCGTCGACGAGTTGGCCGGTGACTCGCGACCCCATGGCTTCGAGTGCACCGTACGCGGGCTGCGCGTAAAGGTCGGTAGCCAGTAGGCGGACGACTTGGGCCGCGAGCGAAACGTCTAGATCGGGATCCACCAACGCGGCGAGCACGCGGGCGGGGTCATCCGACAAGAGCCCATCGAGTTGGGTCGTTGTCCGTTGTCGATAAGTGTCGTCGACAGACGCGCCTTGCAGACGCTCGTGTTCCTCGATGCTCTGGAGCAGCGTGTAGCGATCCATGGTGGTCGCGCTTCTGGCAAGTGTGTGGAGCGTTGTCGCGTCGAAGACGTCGTCTGACTGCAGCACGACGGAGCCGTCGTGAAGGCTCGACGCGAGCGCTTTGATGTATCCGTCGTGGAGTCGCCATACCATCCACGCCGACGCCAATGCGACCACGGTCGCCACGATCAGAACCGAAGTCGTCGCCATGTCGAGCGTTGGGGTGAGCGCAACCAGTGCCATGACGACCAAGCTCCCAATACCGTAGCCGGTGCGGTTGCAAGCGATGTCGATCAGGGCTTTCGTCGCTCGCTTCTTTGTTGGAGGGATGGGGGTATAGAGCAGCTCGTAGCCGGAGCGGAACAGCGAGCTCGAGATCACCGTCTGGGACCCGCGTGCGAGGACCGCGGTCACCAGATGGGTCCATACCGCACCGACTCCCGCGAACACGGCGAGTGAGAGTGGGAGCACCGCCATCGTGCCCCCGAGCCCAACGCGGGCCAGCAATGGCTTGGCGGCGCCAGCCTGAATCAAGAACGTGAGGAGGGCGGTCGCTGTGTAGAAGATGCTGAAGAACGACAGGAGCCCCGTCGAGTCGACGAACCGTAGGTCGGCCTCCGCCTTCATCGCGTAATCGGCGAGCACGCCCGCGGCGCCGAGGAGAACGATCGTCGTGGCGATGTTCCTGAGGTAGCGGTCGTCGCGAATCAGGCTGAAACCAGAGCGAGGGTCTTCAGCATGGTGGTCCGGTTGTGTCGATGGCCCAATGCGCCACATCCCGTTGGCCATGAGCGCACTCGTTGCGGAGAGTCCATAGAGGACCGCGGTCATCGGAATGGCGTCGACGACAAACAAGGCGAGCGCGCCGCCAAGGACGCCCCCAAGCGCACCGCCCGTGCCTGCATGCGCGACCACGGCTTTGGCATGCATCGGGTCGAAGCGCTCGTTGACCACCGACGAGAACGCGCTGATCACCAACGCTCCGACGACGCTTACGTGAAGGTAGAGGGCGACCGCCACGCCGGATGCGAAGCGTTCGAAAAGAGCGGCCTCGGCGGCGAAGATAACTGCGTTGACCATCGCCAGAACGACGGCGGTCGCGCGGGGACCCCACCGCGGCATGACACGCGCGACGGCCCATGCGGCCAGCAGAGACAATGCTGCCGAGCCCAACATCACACGCGGGAGGAGCGCCGCCGAGAACTCGGTCAGGAAGACGGTGTCGCGAATCGCGCGGGACGCGATCAGCTGCCCAACCATCGGAATCGCTGTCAGGACCGCGACCGACGCGGCCCGATCGCGCGGGCGCTCCACGCGACGAGCATAGCCGACTTGAGGCGTGGGCCGTTGATCGGGTGGGCGTCAACGTGGGCTCTTTGTGGCGCCGTGTTTGGGTTTTCGCGGTGTGGTTTGGAAGGTGCCGAAAGTGTTGGGTTTTTGGGGGCGCGGAGTGACCCTAGGCGACTTGGCGGTGGGTGGGGGGGGCTGGGGGGGCTTCTAGGGGTTCAACTGGGGCCTGGCTCGGGGCTTTTGCGGACCAGGCGCGGAGGAACTGGCCAGGGCCCTTGGTCTTGCCGATTTCGGGGAGGACTTCTCCGCGCTCTGCCACCAGCGTTCCGTTGACGAGAACCGCGGGTACGGTTGCGGGATTTCGTCGAACGAGACGCTCGTAGTTCCCGAACTCCGGGATCTCCGCGGTGTGCATCTCCTCGACTCGGTAGTCGAGGTGTTCCGGGTCGATCACGACGAGGTCCGCTCGTCGACCCTCTTCAAGCACGCCGGCGTCGATCTGGTACCAGTCGCCGAGCTCACCGGTGAGCTTGTGGACCGCCTGCTCGAGGGGCATCACGGGTTTGCCGCGGTCGATCGAGTCCTTGACGAACTTCAGCATGCGCAGTGGGAAATTGTAGAACGCCATGTTGCGAAGGTGCGCACCTGCGTCGGAGAACCCGATCAAGTTGCTCTCGTCCGCCATGAGCTTACCAAGCGGTCCCGGGCGGTCGTTGCCGGTGACGGTGTACCACCTGAGGTCGTTGCCGTACTCCATCAACAAGTCGAGGAACGCGTCGACTTCGGTCTTGCCTTGCGAGACGCCGATCTCTCGGAATGTCTTTCCGACGAGCGACGTGTCGGGGCATTCCATGACGGTCGCTTTCGAGAAGTTGCGGTGGAACACCTTGGGGATGAAAGGGTTGTTCCACTGCCGGTTGAACTTCTTTCGGTACTCGGGGTCGGCGAACAGCTTACGTCGTTCTGCCATCGTCTCGAGATGAAGGCCGGCGGCCCCCGCACCGAATTCCTCGAAGACGACGTTCTCGAACCCGTCGGCCCACAGATCAAAGGCCACCGGGAGAAACTGATACCTGAACTTGCCGCCCAAGATTTTGTTCACGGTCCAGCCCAGGCCGCGAAGGACACGCCAAAGCACGCGGTTCGAGCGGATGTCCATGATCGACACCATGCTGAACTTGAGTGCCTTACGAAGGTAGAGGCTTGCGCTGAAGGCCGCGTAGATCAGCACTTCGTACTTGGTCGAGACGTTCGGGATCGCCTGCAAGTTGAGGCCTCGTTCCCGCACACCTCGAACCATTCGCCGAAGCTCCTTCCACGAGGCGTAGGTCGACGGAAGACACTTACTCCGAAAGCGGTCGCCACCCATCTTGTCCCAGTAAAGACCATTGAGCGACAGCCCAAGGAAGCCGGCTTCGTAGCCCTCCTCGATCGTCGCCTCCATCGACTTCAACTCGTCTTCGGTCGGCGTGGCTTTGGCGTCTAGTGCGCGTTCGAGCCCCATCGCCTGGGCACGTATGGCCGAGTAGCCGACGAACGACGTCACGTTTGGGCCGAGTGGCAAGCTATTGAGATGGTCGACGTACTCTGCGTGGGTGTTCCATGTCTTTCGTTCTCTCATCAGCGGAAGCAGATGCTCATAAGGGATCGCCTCGACGCGCGTGAACATGTCGGCGATGTCGGTTGCGTCTCCCACTGCAGCGCTCAGCGAGCAGCTACCCATGAATACCGTCGTCACACCGTGACGGAGCGATTCGTGAAGCGACGGGACCGCCTCGACTTCCGCATCGTAGTGGGTGTGGATGTCGATGAAGCCCGGCATGACCCATTTGCCCTTGGCGTCGATGACTTGCGTGCCGGGCGGGGGCGTGATCTCCGAGTCCGAAACCCGTTCGAGCTTGCCACCAGAGATGAGAAGGTTCTTCGTCGATGCAGGGCTGCCTTTGCCGTCGAAGAAGAGAGCGTCCTTGATGAGGATGGGTTCTGGTTCCATGCCGGTTCCTGAATCGGGGAGGGGATGCGACGAGCGCCGATTATCGTATAGCTTGACCCGAAGCAGTTTTCCGTTCTTGACATTTGACGACAAAATTTTATCTTTTCACGACCGGATCTGCCATGTCGATGGTTCGTGCCTCAGGATTGAGCGGCTACACCGAGCTGGTCGAAGAGCTTGGGGGCGATGCCGATGCGCTCCTCGCGCGTGCGCGGATCCCCCGCGCCGCCCTCGATGAGCCCCAGGGCTTCGTCCTCTACGGATCTCTCATCCGTCTCCTCGAGCAGACGGCCGCCGATCTTGATTGCCCCGACTTCGGCCTTCGACTCTCGACCCGTCAAGACCTCGGCATCCTCGGGCCTCTTGGGGTCGCCGTGCGCAACTGTCGGACCCTCGGCGAGGCGATGGCGTGCGCGTCTCGGTACATGTTCGTGCACAGTCCCGCGATCTCGTTCACGCCGGAACCGATCGAGGCGGGCAAGCGGGTGCTCCTCGCCTTCCGGATCTTGATCGAGGTCGCTGGAAAGTCCGTTCAAGCGATCGAGCTGAGCGTCGGCCTCGCCGCGCGTGTCGTCAAGATGTTGGCCCCCGCCGGTGACGTCGTTCCAAACATCCGCTTCGAGCATGCGCGGTTCGGGCCGATGGAGAGCTATTGGGCGCATTTCGAAGCGCCGGTCAGCTTCGGTGCCAGCGTATCTGGGCTCGATCTTCCGGTCACGGGGTTGGGGCGACCGATCGCGAACGCGAGCCAGCAGTTGCACGACCTCGCGGAAGACTACCTTCACTCGCACCACACCGACTCACGGACCCCGCTTTCGGTACGTGTGCGGCTCGTCGTCGAGCGTTCGTTTGGGACCGGTGCGAGCTCGTGCGAAGACGTGGCTTCGGCGTTTGCTCTCCACCCACGGACCTTGCAACGGCTCCTTCGCGACGAAGGCACGACCTTCGAACAGCTCAAAGACGGAGCGCGCGCCGAACTCGCGCGGAGCTACATCGCCAATCGTGACTTACCCATGTCACAGGTCGCCGCCCTGCTCGACTATAGCGAGCAGTCCGCGCTGACTCGCAGCTGTCGCAGATGGTTCGACCGGACGCCGCGCGCGCTCCGCCAAGAGCTCACCGGTCACCAAGGTCCGGTTACGGTTCGCTCCTGACACAACGCTGTCAGCAGTCTTCTCATGCTCACAAGCCTCCTGACAGATAGGTGTCAGGAGTGCGCGGCCATACCGTGGGGGCACCGTTTATGGTGCGCGCACAAGAAAAGGAAGAAACATGGCAAATCCAGTGGTTTGGTTTGAGGTGATGGGCAAAAACGGAACAGCGCTTCGGTCGTTCTACGGCGACCTCTTCGGCTGGCGTTATCAAACGATGGAAGACACCGACTACGGCATGGTCGAGGCCAACGGCGGGCAGGGGATTCCCGGCGGCGTCGGCGCAAGTCAGGAGCAGTACGTGACGTTCTACATCTCGACACCGAGCATCAAGGCGTCTCTCGAGGCGATCGGCGAGCGGGGCGGCAAGACCGTCATGCCGCGCACCGAGCTTCCGGGCGGCACCATCATCGGGATGTTTACCGACCCGGAGGGCAACACCGTCGGGCTCGTTGAGGAAGCGGCCTAGCGAACGTCGGGCGACTGCGAGTATGGTCACACCGAGGACCCGATGCGCCGCGCCGACCGCCTGTTCCAGATCATTCAACTCCTCCGCGGGCGGCGCAGGGCGGTCACCGCCCGCTGGCTCGCGGAGCAGTTGGAGATCTCGGAGCGGACCGTGTACCGAGATGTCCGAGATCTCATCGCGACCGGGACACCGATCGAAGGCGAGGCGGGGGTCGGGTACTCGCTTCGTGCGGGCTACGATCTGCCGCCACTGATGTTCAACGAAGAAGAGATCGAGGCTCTGGTCTTGGGAGCTCGGGTCGTCGCGTCTTTTGGCGACGAGAAACTCGCAAGCGCTGCGGAGTCGGTCGTGTCGAAGGTCGAGGCGGTTCTACCGAGCCGTTTGAGGCCCAAGGTTTCGAGTGCGAACCTCTACGCGCCCAGTACTCGGGCGTCTCGTGCGACGAGCGAAGGTCTCCTTGCGGTTCGCGTCGCGCTGACGGAGCGTCAGAAGCTCCGGATCGGTTACGTCAAAGTCGATGGTGCCGAAACAGTGCGAGTCATCCGCCCGCTCGGCGCGTTCTTTTGGGGCCGGTCGTGGACCGTCACGGCGTGGTGTGAGCTTCGCGACGACTTTCGAAACTTTCGCCTCGATCGCATCACCACGCTCGAGCCCACCGGAGAGTCATTCCCCGATGAGCCCGAGCGATCACTTGGGGAGTACCTCCGATCGATCGGCGTCGCTCCCGAAGACTGAGTCGGTCAGGGTTACGCGTTCGAGGAACGACACGGCGCGGGGGGCCTCGTTCCCGCTCTCGGCGACCGGCTCTTGGCCCTCCACCCAGAGGTCTGCGAGGGCTGCGTCGTCCCGATAGTCGATCTCGCTCGGGACGCTGGCGACGGGTGCCGCCTGCTCGCCCCAGAGGTTGCCGAGGCCCTGCTCTTGAGCGATTTCGCTCGTCAGGGTGGGTCCGGTCTGAACGCCGAGGCCTGTGCAGGCGCTGGTGGCGAGTGCGAGGGTAATTCCGAGAGTCAGGTGTTGCGCTTTCATGGCCGCCTCCTTATGTATGCGGTGTATACTTGAATGTATGCGGCGTTCACTTAGAATGTCAACACTGTTTACAATAAAAACGACACGGGTTATCATATGATGATGTTATGTCCCAAAAGTGCCTATCATCACGGCGACTTGCGTGATGCGTTGCTCGTTGCGGCGGAGGAGCAGCTCGAAGAGGAAGGGCCCGCGGGGCTCTCCTTGCGCAAGCTGGGTCGGGCCCTTGGGGTAAGCCCCGGCGCTCCCTATCGGCACTTCGAAGACAAGGACGCCCTGCTGACCGAGCTCGCCACGATCGGCTTCAGACGGCTCTACGAGATGATGCTCGCCGAACAAGAGGGCGCGGTTGGAGGCCAAGCGCGACTCCGGCGGAGCGGCATCGGCTACCTCAAGTTCGCCTATGCGCACCCAGGGCTCTTCCGCCTCGTGTTCGGATGGATGCCGACCGGTGATGCGCCCCAACGCACCGAGAGCGGTGACGCGGCGTTCGCCGGCTTGGTCGACATCCTCGAGCAGTGCGCAAGAGAGAACCTCCTGCGCGAGGACCCCATGTCGGCAGGCCTTCTCGCCTGGTCGGCGGTCCACGGTGCCGCCTTCCTGATGATCGACAACAACCTCAAGCTCTGCAGCCTGGAACCCGACCCCGAGATGATCGGCAATCAGCTCCACCATGCGTTGTGGTCAGGAATCGCCAAGTAGGCGACGCCCCTCGTTACCTTGATTCGGGTCTTCGCCTTGCGAGCGACACCGAGTCGTTCGTGTCGCACGCCCACTCCGTGGTGAGCGCGGTCTCTAGTTCAAGGTGCAGGTCGGGTTGACGCAGAAGCTGATGCCGTCACCAGCCGCGTCGAAGCAGCTGAAGCCGCCTGGGCATTCTGCATCGGTCTCGCAGCTGAGTTGGCAAGTGTTGTTGCCCGCGTCGCACGCCAGCGATAGGTCGGGGCGGTCGTACTGCTCCTCGAGGGATTCAGCCGAGCGCTCGCAGTCCGCGTCGACGGCGCACGGCCAGCCGATGTCGATCTCTGCCGGAGGCGCGGCCTGGAGGCACTCGAACCGAATCCGTGCCCCGGAGACGGGCTCCGAACCTGAAGTGAAGCTCACCCGTTGCTGCTCGTCGTTGAACGAGCATGCGGCCACGGTCTCGGACGTGAAGTCATCGTAGAACCAGCCGAGCCCATCCGGTGTGCCGAGCTCCGCACTCGCGGGAAGCTGGGCGATGCGACAGACGTCGCGCCCATCTTCGTTGCCGACTGCCTCCGGCTCGCGTCCGCGCCCCGCATCGGCGCACGTTACGCCTTCGGGTTGGACTTCCCGCACTTCGCAACCGACCAGATTCTCCGAGTTCCGGTTGAGAGGTCGCGGGAGACAGAGCTGCCGAAGGGCCGCCGCGATCCGTTCGACGATGGCGTTGAGTGCGGGCGCGTAGTCGGCCGCACAAATCGATTCGACGACGGTTCCAACGCCCGTCGCACCGGAGGCAAGGCCCCGTGCGACGTCGACGATTCGGCGCCCCGGTACGGCAGCGCCCGACCCGTCGGTGGCGGTGCACGCCGGGGTCAGCTGCTGGCCGGGCAAGTTGGCCTGCGAAGGATCAGGGACCTCGTCCATGTCCGAACTCTCCAAGATCGCATCGTACCGAGCCTCGTCGGTCTCGAAGTTGTCCCGGTCGAGAGCCGGGTCTTCCGGAATTCCCGTGATTGCCGCAAACACCACCTGGCTCGGGTCGTCCTTGAGCGCCGCGATGCCTTCGACGTAGCGCTCGATCGATTGGAGCGCCTCGCTGTGTGTGCTGCAGCGAAGGTTGAACTGGACCTCGCCGTCCGACGTGAACGGACCTTGGAACGGATTGTCTGGACTCGGGTTCGGATCACCGGCATTGGGAACGGTGTCGAAGATCCGCGGGTCCGTGGTCGAGCAGTCGTCCTCGTCGGTGATCAGAATGACGGCGAGGAGCGCGTCTTGCCGGCTGAATCCGTCGTTCGCGCTGTTGCGGTTTTGCGCGAGGATTGCCTCGAGCTGCTGCTCGAAACCACAACCGTTGGTCTGGCCAGTGACGCACTCAACGTCGCTGATGAAATCTTGCTGCGTGAAATCTTGCTCGGGGAAGTTGAGGTAGCGCGTCCCCTCGGGAGGGGTCTGCGCCTCACACATCGTTCGTGACCCGGTCACTTGCATGAAGCCCGCCAGACCGTTGCCCGCGTTTCGCTCGCACGCGGCGGTAGGCGTGAAGTTCAAGTTGGCCTGCGTCGGCGGTTCGTTGGGCGTTGGCGGTTCGGTGGAGTAACCGAGGTCCGGCGTCACGATCCCCACGTGAAGGCTTTCGACCGCAGGGAACTCGCCGACAGGCATGGAGTTGTCGAAGTCGATTCCACCACTCAACAGAAGGTTCACGAGTCGCGGCACCTGCTCGGCGAGCTTATCCTGCTCTTCGGCCATGGACGGCGAGTCGTCGATGATGAACAGCACATCCAGCGCGCGCTGTGGGTTGACCGGCACGTTCTGAACGACGCCGTTGATCGTGCATGGATTGAGGACGTTCAACGGACGGTCAGTGCAGCTACCGACCGTCGAGATGGCCCCCACCATCACGAGTAAAAAAGCAAAGCGAACCTTCATGTCTCCTCCCCGTACCCGACAGCGTGATCATACC
>JBCCHE010000085.1:0-11494 GCA_039028875.1 Myxococcota bacterium
AGGGTTGACACCCCTCGGGGTCAGCGTTAAACCGCCGCTTCCACCGCAGGGTGGCGTTCAAAGCAGGCACGTAGCTCAGTGGTAGAGCACTACCTTGACACGGTAGGGGTCGGCGGTTCGAAACCGCCCGTGCCTACCGGGAGACCGCGTTTGGCGATCCTCCCGGCACGCCGGTCGGTGCGCGGTCGTCGTACGGGCTTACGGTGCCGACGGGGTGGCGGCTTGGCTGTTGACCAGCGGCGACGACCACGCGGGTCTGGGTGCAGAACGGATGATTCTTGCCCCTGAGGCGAGCCCGTGGTCTGCTGATCCCATGGTGGCTACGAAGTATCGAGGGCTGATCGTCTTGCTGGCGCTCGTGAGCGGTTGTGCGGAAGTTGAGGACCCCAACGGCGCCGGCGGGACCGGGGGCACCAACATGGGAACGGGTGGCAATGCCGGTGATGGTGGAGGCATCGCGGGGGGCAGCGGTGCAGGCGGCGGCGACATGGGCGACTGTGCTGGCGAAGCCGTCTGTGTGCCGGCCATTCCTTCGGGATGGACGGGCCCGGTGTCCTTCGGTGCCGGCGTCACGGCGCCCTCATCTTGTCCGACGGAGTTCCCCGACGAAGACCGTTTGGCGTTTGCAGGTCTCGTCGCCCAAGACGCCCTCTGTAGCTGCGGGTGCTCCGTTGCGAGTGCAAGCTGCAACCTAATCTCCGAGAACACAGGCGGCATCTTCACCCCCACGCAAAGTTGCAACGAACCGCCCACTGCCAACGACTGTCTCAGCGCCAGCCTCATCACGAGCTGCAACGCCAGCCCCGGCGAAACGGTGCCGCCGTTCACCTGGGGTACCGAAGCTCGGATCTGCGAAGGCGCGGCGGCGGGCGAAGTGTGCACGGGCGGTACGTGCTACCCGGACCCGTCGTCCTTCGGTCCGGTCTGCATCGCGCAGGATGGCGATCAGACCTGTCCGGCCGGCTTCCCAGCGCGCGAGCTCTTCTTCCTCGACGCGTCCGACACCCGCGACTGTAGCGTGTGCGAGTGCGAGGCGGTGGGCGGGGCATGCGAGATCGGCATCGAGGTGTGCAGCGTGGCGTTCTTCAATCTCACGTTGCGGAGCGATGAGATGTGCACCGACCTCCCGCCCCCAGGCGACGGAGACGGGATATCGCTCCTGAACCAAACGATCACCACCCAGCCCACCTGCACCACGAGCGGAGGCACCCCCACCGGCGACGCCACCCCCACATCCCCCGTCACCCTCTGCTGCCTCCCCTAGGGTCACTCCGCCCCCTCAAAACCCCTTTCATTTCAAACCTTTCCAGCCCGCACCGCGAAAACCCAAACCAAGCCATTGGGGTGCCGGCGCCCTTACGGGTGTCCAAACGCTGGGTCACCCGGAGATTGGTGGGGGGATGGGTTTTCGCGGTATGGTCTGCAAACTTTTGAGATTATTTAGTTTTTGAGGGGGCGGAGTGACCCCCTTGACTTGGGGGGCGGTGGTGGTATTGAAAGTCATATTCAATATCAACAGGGGCGAGGCCCATGCATCATGAAGCGCTTAGGACGCTCTATCGGTCGGAAAATATTTGGGTTCAGCGCTGCGAATGCGGCGTTTTTCACGTTCATGTAGGAGCGACAACCCTTCGTTTCGACCAGGAGTCGTTCGAGGAATTTTTTGCTGGGCTCGGCGAAGCGATGACCCGATCTGCCATCTGGCAGTTCAATGAGGGTCACCGAGGACTCGTCGGCAGCGCCTGACCTATCGGAGGAAGAGATGAGAGGGAACTACCTATGGATGGTCGCCGCCATTGCTGCGGCGCTTGTGGCGGGTTGCTCGGACGATTCGAGCTCGGCAGCAGGAGGCAGCGGCGGCTCGGGCGCGGCTGGGGGCACCACCGGCACGGGTGGCGCGGGCGGTGGCGGAGGCTCGATCGCGGCGCTCTCCCAGGCCGCATCGGAGACCTACGCGGAAATCGTGTATCAGTCGTACCTCGACACGATTGAGTTGTCGGAGGACATGGAGGCCGCGCTAAACGCGTTCGTCACGTCCCCGTCGGACGTCAACCTCGAGGCCGCCAAGGATGCTTGGCTCGCCGCGAGAGAGCCGTACCTCGAGACCGAGGTGTACCGTTTCTACGATGGTCCGATCGACAACCCAACCGATGGACCAGAAGGCGCACTCAACGCGTGGCCGATGGACGAAGCCTTCGTCGATTACACGCGCGATGACGCCGATGCGGGCATCATTAATAACGACGGGCAGACCATCGACGCCGAGACCCTTCGGGGGGAGAACGAGTCGGGGGCCGAGGAGAACATCTCCACCGGCTGGCATCCGATCGAGTTCTTGCTCTGGGGCCAAGACGCCCTCGACCCATCCAACAACCTGCCCGGTCAGCGTCCGTTCACGGACTATGAGAACGGTGGGACCGCCGCGAACCAAGCACGCCGCGGCGAGTACCTGAATCTGCTCGCGGTCCTGTTACTCGAGGATCTCGAGTTCTTGAGGGACGCGTGGGCCCCTGGCGACGACTCGAACTTCCGTGCGTCGTTCGTGGGCGGCGATTCGGAGTTGGCGCTCGAACAAATGCTCACGGGCCTCATCGTCCTGAGCGGTTTCGAAACCGCAGGCGAGCGGCTTCAGGTCGCCCTCGACAATGGTGACCAGGAAGACGAGCACTCCTGCTTCAGCGACAACACGCATCGCGACATGGCCCAGGACGTCCAGGGCATTCAGAACGTTTGGCTTGGCGAATACGAGGCCCTCGACAGCGCAAACTCGGTCTCCGGAACCGGTGTTCGCGACGTGGTGGCTGCACTCGATTCCGACCTCGCAGCCTCGATCACGTCGCAGATCGCAGACGCGCTTACGCAAGCGCAGGGTCTGCGTCCGACCCAGGCCGACCCGCCTTTCGATGTGTTGATTTCGCTCGGAAACACAGAGGGGAACGCTCAGGTGCAGGGTCTGATCGACTCGCTCCGCACCGTGGAGTCCCTCCTGTCTGATGCGTTCACAAGGCTCGGGCTAACGGTACCGCAACCGGAGTGATATAGGGCCCGCATGACGGCTCGGAACACCGCTCGCCCATGTAGGTGGGCACGACGCGGCGCCCACCTCTGGGCGCTGTCGTCGTTTGCGGTGGTCTTTTCCGCCTGCGCAGGCTCAGGACCCGAACCCGTCGCGGATCCGGCCGAAGCGTTCCCGGGGGGAGATACCACCACCTTCTTCCTCTTCGCGGGTCGTGAGTTCGCGCAGCCCGCGGCCAACCTCGAGGATCGGACGCCCTTCTTCACGGGAGACAGTCTCTTCAACCAAGCGTGGGTCACGGCACCCGCCTCGACGACTGCCCGCGACGGCCTCGGGCCCACCTTCAACACCCGCTCGTGCGCCGGATGCCACTTTCGAGACGGCCGCGGGCGACCGCCGCTTGAAGAAGGAGGAACGCTCGAGTCGATGCTCATCCGCATCAGTCTTCCAGGGGCAGGCCCCAACGGAGAGGTCATTCCCGACCCGAACTACGGCGCCCAGATCCAGACCGGCAGCCTCGAGGGGGTTCCGACCGAGGCGGTGGTTCGCATATTTTGGGAGGAAGAGCCCGGCGAGTACGGGGACGGCACCCCGTTTTCGCTTCGACGCCCCCGCTACGAGTACGAGTCTCTTTCGTTCGGACCGCTTCCTGCGGATCTTCGCGAGTCGGGTCGCACTGCGCCAATCATGATCGGCCTCGGCCTTCTCGATGCGATCCCCGAGGAGACGCTAGAGTCCTGGGAAGACCCCGACGACGAGGATGGAGATGGCATCAGCGGTCGCATCAACCCGGTCTGGGACGTGACTCTGGGCGAGCTACGCCCGGGGCGCTTCGGCTGGAAGGCTGAGGAGCCGACCGTGCGCCAACAAACCGCGGGCGCCCTCGTCGGCGACATGGGCATTACATCACCCATTTTTCCCGATCAGAACTGCCCAGCGCCGCAGGTCGCGTGCGCAGAAGCCCCCAACGGCGGCGAGCCCGAGATCCCGCAGCAGAACTTCGACCGAATGGTCTTCTACAGCTCCACCCTCGCTCCTCCGACACGAGAAGACTATGCCGACCCGGAGGTGCTGCTTGGTCGCGAGTGGATGCGCGACCTTGGATGCACATCGTGTCACCGAGAGACGGTTCAGACCGGTGAGCACCCCGAGATCCCCGAGCTCTCGTTCCAAGACATTCGACCTTTCACCGATCTTCTCCTGCACGACATGGGGGAGGGGCTGAGCGATGACCGCCCAGCCTTTGGCGCCTCGGGCAGCGAATGGCGCACGCCTCCGCTTTGGGGCATCGGTCGGGTCGAGCTGGTCAACGACCACACGTTTTTCCTTCACGACGGTCGTGCCCGTGGGTTCGCTGAAGCCATCCTCTGGCACGGGGGAGAGGCCGAGGACTCGAAAGAAGCCTTCCGTAACCTTCCTGAAACCAACCGCGCTGAACTCATTCGATTCTTGGAGTCTTTATGAACCCTCGTTCTGTCTACCTCTACCTCTGCATCGCGCTCACCCTCGCGCTCGGCTGCTCCGGCTCCTCCGAACCTCCGTTCGATCAAAGCGCGCTCGTCGACTCGCTCGGGACGGTCGTGATCATCCCCACCTACCAGGCGTTTGCCGACGAGACCGACACACTCGCCGAAGAAGCCGAGTCGTTCTGCGCGGACCCCACGGTTGGTGCACTCGAGTCGCTACAAGCCCAGTGGCGGAGCGCTCGCGTTCGGTGGAAGCAAAACGACGTCATCGCGTTCGGCCCCTATCGTGAGCAACCCTGGCGACTCGGTCCGCGGATCGACTTCTCCCCGGTGCGCGAGGACACGATCGCCGAAAACCTCGCAGTCGACGAACCGTTCACACTCGAGCGCGTCAGTGCGCTTGGGACGGCAAGCCGCGGGCTCGCGACCATGGAGTTTCTGATCTTCGACACCGAGGGCGTCGACGCCGCGCTGACTCGACTTCAAGGCGAAGATGGCGCGCAGGCATGCGACTACGTCGTGGCGCTCGCTCAAGACTTGAACGTGAACGCCAACGCGATGGTCACGGCTTGGTCCGAAGACGGCGACAACTACCTTGGCTCCCTTCTCGACTCGGGCGAGCCCGACACTCAGTTCGAGTCGGTGCGTGCCGTCACCAACGAAATCGTGAACCGTATGCTGTTCGTCGCCGATGACATTCGCGTCAAGAAGCTTGGGGCTCCGCTCGGTGTCGAGACCGGCGGCGAGCCACGTCCCGACGAAGTGGAGAGCCGTTACAGCGACCACTCCCTCGCCGACATCCTCGCGAACCTCGAAGGCCTCGAAAACCTTTACCGAGGCGAGTTCGAAGGGACCACGGGGATCAGCGTTCAAGAATGGGTCGAAACACGAAACCGTCGTGTCGCAGGTGAGGTGCTTGACGAGATCGACAACACGCGCTCGGCCGTCCTGGCGATTCCCGAGCCTCTGCGGCTGTCGGTTTCGACCGACCCAGCACTCGTCGAAACCGCCATCGACGCAGCCTTTGAGCTCCGGAACGTCATCGGGATCGACATGGTGAACGCCCTTGGCAGCACCGTGAACTTCAACGACACGGACGGTGACTGAGCGCCTGCGACAGCGCCTCGCCGCACCGGTCGACGGGGCCAGCCTAGGCGTCTTTCGGGCTGCTTTCGGCATGATGATGCTCTACAGCATCATCCGCTTCGCGGCGAAGGGCTGGATCGCCGAACTCTACATCGAGCCCGAGCTGCTTTTCCCGTATTGGGGGTTCTCCTGGCTTGCGCCGTGGCCGGGCATCGGCATGTACGTGCACTTCGCGTTGCTTGGTGTGCTTGCCACGTTGATCATGGTGGGCCTTTGGTCGCGCCCCGCCCTCGTGCTCTTCTTCCTGGGCTTCACTTACGTGGAGCTTCTCGACCGAACGACCTACCTCAACCACTACTACTTCATCAGTATCCTTTCGCTGCTCCTGGCGTTTCTGCCCGTCGAGCGCGCCATGTCTCTCAGCCGATGGCTCGGCCGGACGAGGGCACGGCAAACCGTGCCGCGTTGGGCGCTCGTCGTGGTTCGTGTCCAAGTGGGGCTCGTGTACGTCTTTGCGGGTCTGGCGAAGCTCCGAGCCGACTGGCTGCTGCGGGGAGAACCCCTTCACACCTGGCTCGCGGCCCGCAGCGACATCCCATGGATCGGTGCGTGGCTCGATGACCGGGCGGTCGCGATCGGGGCGAGTTGGGCGGGTGCGTTGTTCGATCTGTGCATCGTGCCGCTGCTCCTTTGGCGACGAACGCGAGTCCCGGCCTATTGCGCCCTCGTCGGGTTTCACCTGGTGACGGGGTACCTCTTCTCGATCGGCGTCTTCCCGATCGTGATGATTCTTGGTGCCACGATCTTCTTCGAGCCCGACTGGCCGCGGAGGCTCCTCAGACAGCCGGCCGCTCCTCCTTCCGAGGTCTCCGACGAACCACGCCCGGCTCGCCTTCGGTGGCCCGTGGCTTGGCTCGGGGTGACCTTGCTTGCCGTCCATTTCGCCTTCCAGTTGGCGTTCCCAATGCGGAACCTGCTCTACCCGGGCAATACGCTCTGGACCGAGGAGGGCTATCGCTTCGGTTGGCGTGTCATGCTCATGGAGAAGACTGGCGAGATCGACCTCCGCGTCGTCGACAACCGCGACGGACGAAGCTGGCTGGTCTCCCCACGAGAGCGCCTGACCCCGTTCCAGTATCGCATGATGGCCACGCAGCCGGACATGATCTTGACGTTCGCCCATTACTTGGCGTCGGAGTGGCAACAGCGGGGTCATGAAGACGTTTCGGTGTACGCTGATGCTTGGGCGGCCCTCAACGGGCGCCGTCGCCAGCGCCTGGTAGACCCTCACGTCGATCTTGCCAACGAGACCGAAGGCTGGGCGCCCAAGCGCTGGATCGTTCCGCTCGCGCCCGACCCCGGTATCGACGAACTCGGGAACTCGTCTGTCGCGGTGTCCGAGCCGCCCGATCCGATCACTCACTGAAGTTCGGCGTCACCCCGAGTTGCCCACTTGACGCATCCGCGTCTCGTGAACCAAGCACCGCGGATGGAGACCCGAGAGCAGAGCGGCCAATGGCGTCGTGAGCTGAGCGCGTTGGTGTCTATCGGGGTTCCGATGGGGTTGACGCAGCTCGTCGGCTTCTCGATCTCGACCGTCGACATCTTGATGATCGGTCGCCTCGGCCCGGAGCCTCTCGCCGGGGCGTCGCTCGGTTTGGTCATCCTCTACGCGGTGTTCTTGTTTGGCTTCGGACCCGCCATGGCGGTCTCGCCCATGGTGAGCCAGGCCCTCGGGGCGGACCCAAATGACATCCAGGGTCCACGGCGTTCGGTGCGCATGGCACTGTGGACCATCGGGCTCGGGATTCCCGCCCTGTCGTCGGTATTCTTGTTCGCCCAAGAGATCGCCGTGGCGCTCGGCCAACCTGCCATTCCCGCCGCGCTGGCGGAGCCCTATGTGCTGGCTCTGGCGCCCGGGTTGCCGTTCATGGTCGCGACGATGGCGCTTCGAAACTTCCTCGCCGCCATCGAACGCACCAAGGTCCCGCTCCTGGTCATCATCTTCGTCACGGGACTCAACGCCATCCTCAACTGGCTCCTGATCTACGGGAACCTGGGCCTCCCCCGCCTCGAACTGATCGGCGCTGGGATCGCTTCGTCGCTCTCGAACATCACCGGGTTTTGCATCCTGGCGCTGTACATTCAGACCGAGCGGCGGAGTCGTCGGTTTCATCTCTTTCGCGGGTTCTTCGTCCAGTCGGCGACCCACCTGCGCGAGGTCCTACAGCTCAGCTGGCCCATCTCGGTGACCTCGATCTTCGAAGCGATGCTGTTCAACGCGTGCGTGTTCTTGATGGGGCGCCTCGGCGTCGACGAGATGGCGGCGTACCAGGTCACCCTCAACGTGGCGGCCCTCGCGTTCATGATGCCGCTCGGTCTTTCGATGGCCGGGGCGGTGCGCGTGGGGCTCATGCAAGGAGCGGGGGACCGACCCGGGGTTCGACGTGCGGCGGCAGTCTCGATCCTCACCTGCATCGCCGCCATCATGGTCGTGGCCATCCCAGTCATGATCGCTCCGAGGTTCGTCGCCGGCCTCTACCTCAACGCGCAAGACCCCTCGAACGCCCATGTCCTCTCGATGGTCGCGTCGTTCTTGCCGATCGCGGCCGCGTTCGCCTTGTTCGATGCGACCCAAGTCGCCGCCAATCAGGCGCTTCGGGGCCTCAAGGACGTCCGGGTGCCCATGGTGGTCACGGCGATCAGCTACTGGGGCATTGGCTTTCCCGTTTCCGCCTGGCTGGGACTTGCCACGCCTCTTGGCGCGATCGGCGTGTGGTGGGGTCTCCTTGCGGGCCTCGCGGCCGCTGCACTTCTCCTGGGAGGCCGCCTGTTGTACCTGACGCGACGCTAGAAGGGGTCGGAATATGGGCCCGATTGCACGTTGGGGTGCCCTGCGCTAGTTCTGCGGCCCCGATCAGCAGGAGTTGGCTGGACTTGAGCGCGCGCACCATACTTCGGTCTCACGACCGATGACGAACCAAGCGACAGTACGTACCGCGCGCGACATCCTCGAGGAGCGTGGCGAGATGGGGAGAGACACGGTGGCCGCCCGAGTCGACGGTGCCGTGATGGATCTGCATACACCGCTGCCGAACGGGACCACCGACGTGCGTGCGATCGGCGCCCACGAAGAGGCCGCGCTTGCAGTGATTCGGCATTCGAGCGCGCACGTCATGGCGGACGCCGTTCAACGTCTCTTTCCGGGCACCAAAGTCGCGTTCGGGCCCGCCACCGACGACGGTTTCTATTACGACTACCAGCGCCCTGAGGGCACCTTCTCGGAAGAGGACCTCCGCGCCATCGAAGAGAAGATGGCCGAGATCATCGATGCGAACAGCCCGTTTCGCCGAGAGGTCGTGAGCCGTGATGAGGCGCGCCACCTCCTCCAGTCACTCGATGAGACATTCAAGCTCGAACATCTCGAGCGCCTGGACGATCCGATTTCGCTCTACCGACACGGCGAGTGGGTCGACCTTTGCGAGGGGCCGCACGTCCCGTCTACGGGCTTCCTCAAGGCCGTGAAACTGACGAGCGTGGCCGGTGCCTACTGGCGTGGCGACGAGCGCAACCCGATGCTCCAACGGATCTACGGGACTGCGTTCGCATCCCCCAAAGCGCTGCGCGCGCACCTCAAACGCCTCGAGGAAGCCCGCAAACGGGATCACCGCAAACTTGGCAAGGAGCTCGGGCTCTTTGCGTTTCATCGTCATGCGCCTGCGTCGCCGTTCTTTCTTCCGCGTGGTGCGACCGTCTACAACATTCTCGAACGGTACATCCGCGACCTCTACGCGCGCTACGGGTACGACGAGGTCATCACTCCCCAGATCTTCGAGAACGAGCTCTTTCACACGTCCGGGCATCTGCCGTCGTACGCCGAGAACATGTACATGGCGGCCACGGTCGAGAACCTCGAGAAGCTGCAGGGCAAAGCCCAGGACGCGTCCCTAAAAGATCCACACGAGTGGGCTCTCGCGATCGAAGAGTCCTTGCGATTCGGGGTCAAACCGATGAACTGCCCGAGCCACTGCCTGATCTTCGGAATGACCAGGCGGAGCTATCGCGATCTGCCCATGCGCATGGCCGACTTTGGGCGGCTGCACCGCTTCGAGCGCAGCGGCGTCGTGCAGGGCCTGACGCGCGTGCGCTCGTTCGCACAAGATGATGCCCACATCTTTTGCACGCTCGAGCAGGTTCAAGACGAGATCAAGGGCTTCCTCGACCTGGTGCACGAGGTGTACCGTGACTTTGGGTTCTCGGACGTGCGCATCGCCATCGCGACCAGGCCCGAGAAACGTCTCGGCGACGATGAAGTCTGGGACCAATCGGAACACGCGCTCGAACAGGCCGTGAAAGACAAGGGGCTCCCCTACGAAGTCCTCGAGGGCGAAGGTGCCTTCTACGGACCCAAGATCGAGTTCCATCTCAAAGACGCCATCGGCCGTCCGTGGCAGCTCGGCACCATCCAAGCCGATTTCAATCTGCCCGAACGCTTCGACCTCACGTACACCGGCGAGGATAACCGCCCTCATCGCCCGGTGATGCTTCACAGGGCGATCCTGGGGTCGGTGGAGCGCTTTTTCGGGGTCCTCACCGAGCACGTAGGGGGCGCTTTCCCCGTGTGGTTGGCCCCTGAGCAGATCACGCTGTTGACGGTGAGTGAGAAGTTCAACGATTATGCAGCTGACGTGCAGCGACAGCTCCAAGACCGAGGCTTTCGTGTCTCCGCAGATTTGAGCGGGGACAAGCTCGGCGCCAAGATTCGCCAAGCACGCCTGATGCGGGTCCCGTATCTGGGCGTGATCGGACAAAAAGAAGTAGAAGGGCAAGGATTGGCAATCCGCTCCCGCGACGAGAACAAGGACCTCGGCTTCATGCCGCTGGCCGACGTGATCGATCGACTCGAGCGCGAGAACCGTCCACCCTCATCGATGGATTCACAGATAGGAGATAGTCATCGCTAGACCGCGTTTTGGACCACGCGATCGCCCTCGGAACTTCGGCCCGCGGGTGAACGATCGCATTCGAGTGCCCGAGATCCGAGTGATCGGAGCCGATGGGGGCATGATGGGCGTCATGAACACCGACGATGCCCGCCGCATGGCCAGGGATTTGGACCTCGATCTCGTCGAGGTGAACCCGAAGGCCAATCCACCGGTTTGCAAGATCATGGACTTCGGCAAGTTCAAGTACGAAGAAAAGAAGAAGCAGGCGGATGCCCGAAAGAGGCAAACGCAGATCGCCCTCAAGGAGATCAAGCTTCGACCCAAGACCGACGACCACGATGTGGCATTCAAGGTCAAGCACGTCCGCCGTTTCCTCGAAGAGGGCAACAAGGTGAAGCTTACCGTGCGCTTCCGTGGTCGGGAAATCACGCATCCGGAGACCGCTCAACGCCAAATCGATCTCATCGTTGGCGAGGTGGAAGACATCGGGGTCGTCGAGACTTCGGCGCGTCTCGAAGGGCGCACCATGACGGCCATCTTGGCGCCGCGGGTGAAAGTTCAGCAGAGCCGCGGTTAGCGCAGCGGCTTGGCCAGCTGATAACTCCTTGATTTTAGAGCTTTTACGCGGTTCAGCGTGGCCGTTCACGCCGGGGAACGTGGGCGGCGTGATGAACGACCGTAATCGGCTTTACCGGGGGGGGCGCCCGCGCTAAGCAGGGGGCTCTCCGCTCCTGGACCGCGGTCACGCTGGGCCGGGAGCTGTAAGCGAGGATAGACAGATGCCCAAGATGAAGACCAAGCGAGCTGCGGCCAAGCGGTTCAAAGCCACCGGCGGAGGACGGATTCGTCGCTCGACGGCTGGCAAGCAGCACTTGATGCGAGGCAAGCCGTCCAACCGGCTCCGCAAGCTCAAGAAGAACTCGATGGTCAACGAGCGCGACGAAGGTCGCATTCGGCGTTTGCTTCCTTACGAGCTCTGA
>JBCCHE010000086.1:0-9860 GCA_039028875.1 Myxococcota bacterium
AGACTCGCTCGTCGGCGCGCAACTCTTGAAGCGACCTCCCGGCCTCTCCTCGACCAACCCCCGGACGAGCAGCGTCAGAATAGACTGCTGTACGGCGACAGCGGCAATTCCGGTGCGGACGCACACCTCCTCCGGATGCCGTGCTCGGCCTCCAAGGGCCTGAAGGATCTGTTGTTCGATTGGACTCAAGTGACCGTAATTAGGGTTTTCTCGACCTTGCGCCGCGCCCGGCGACCCCCGAAGAGGCCCCGCGGACGCCGACCCGGATAGGACATCGCTCGCCCGGGTGCAAATCCTCGCGCCCCGCTCGAGGAGCGCGAGGTTGCCCAAGCCTCGGGGATCCCAGGGAGAAGCCGGCACGACGAAAACCTTCCGCCCAAGGCGCTTGGCGTGGTGCGCCGTCGACATCGCGCCCGACCGCGCGGGCGCCTGGATAACCACCGTGCTCGTGGCGATCGCAGCGATCAGGCGGTTGCGGGCCAGGAACCTGCCCTTTCGCATCGGGGCGCCGGGGTCGACCTCGGTGAGCAGGCAGCCACTTGCTGCGACGCGCTCGAAGAGAGGCCCGTGATCACGGGGGTACAGCTGGTCTAGGCCGAGCGGAAGGACGACGATCGTCGGCCCCCCGGCATCAAGCGCGCCTTCGTGTGCGGCCCTATCGATCCCGAGTGCACCGCCGGACACGATGACGGCGCCCGAACGGACCAAGTCGGCGGCGAGTCGGCGCGTGAAGTCGAGTGCCTCTTCGTCGGCGACCCTGGTCCCGACCACGGCGATGCAAGCGCACAGGTCGGGGAGCTGACCCGCGATGTGGACGCAAGGTGGCGGGTTAGACAGATCACCGAACAGAATCGGATACCCCGAGTCGAAGGGCGTCAGGGATCGAACGCGCACGGGAGTCTATCGGTCGTGGGCCCTTGGTGTTGCGCTTCAGCCGAGACTTGCAGCGCCACTGCGAACGGTTCGCCGGCGCGGGTTACGTGAAGCTCACGGCGCCGGTGGGGCGTCACCTTCCGATTCGGGCGTTCTACGAGTCACGGGCCGAAGCCAAGGCGTGGGCGAAGCTTCTCGACTTCTTCGAACGGCACATGCCCAGTCCCGAGAAGTCACGCTAGTCCGCCGGGGGCGTAAATCGGCGAGCGCTCAACAACCACGAACGTGAGACTCGACAAGGGCTCGTCGTCCACGACCGAAATGGCACCTTGCTATCGCTCTCAAAACGACCGAGACTCACCGTTCGCGTAAGCAGGGAAAGGGTCGCCCATGGATTCGAGGCAAGTCGAACCGCGCACCGTTACCGTCGAGGACGATCGAACCGGCGTCGACGTCGAAACGCTGCGCCGTGCGATACGCGACAACCTCTTCTACCGATGCGGGAACGTCCCCGCGATCGCCACGAAGTCCGATTATTATCTTGCCGTCGCGTACACGGTCCGCGACCGACTGATGCAGCGGTGGCTGAGCACGGCGAGGGCGTTGCTGGCCAAGCCAACCCGCGTGGTCTGCTACTTGTCGGCGGAGTACCTCCTCGGGCCGTCGCTTGGCAACGCCCTTCTAAATCTCGGGATTCGCAACGAAGTCGCCGAGGCGGTCGCGTCCATGGGCCAAGACCTCGACGAGCTGATCGACGTGGAAGGGGAGCCAGGGCTCGGCAACGGCGGCCTCGGTCGACTGGCCGCGTGTTTCATGGATTCTCTCTCGACGCTGCAGATTCCGGCCGTTGGGTATGGGCTCCGCTACGAGTTCGGGATCTTCCAGCAGCGGATCGTCGACGGCTGGCAAGTCGAGCGCACCGACAAGTGGCTGCGCCAAGGAAACCCCTGGGAGGTCGCACGCCCGGAGTACGCGTACACGGTCGGGTTCGGCGGTCACACGCAGCCGCACACCGACGACGAAGGCCGCTACCGCGTCCAGTGGCACCCCGAGGCTCACGTCCGCGGCGTGGCATACGCCACCCCGATCCCGGGATACCGGGTCAACACGATGAATATGCTGCGCCTCTGGGGTGCGGAGGCCACCGAGAAGTTCGATTTCGGGAGCTTCAACGTTGGGGACTACTACGGCGCCGTTGAGCAGAAGGTTGCATCCGAGACCCTGACCAAGGTGCTCTACCCGAACGACGAACCGGCGCAGGGGAAGCGGCTTCGCCTGCAACAGCAGTACTTCCTCGTCTCCTGCTCACTTCAGGACCTTCTTCGGCTGCACCAGCTTAGGGGCGGCAAACCGGAGAACCTCCACGAATGGTTCGCGATCCAGCTCAACGACACGCACCCCGCACTCGCCGTCCCCGAGCTCATGCGCCTGCTCCTCGACGAACACGGGATGCCTTGGGACGTGGCGTGGGACATCACGCGGCAAACGTTCGCCTACACGAATCATACGCTGCTTCCAGAAGCCCTCGAAACTTGGCCTCTCCGGATGTTCGCATCGCTGCTCCCTCGGCACCTCGAACTGATCTACGAGATCAATCAGCGGTTCATGGACGACGTGAGGGGCCGCTTCCCAGACGACTACGAACGGCATCGTCGTATGTCGATCATCGACGACGATGGCGGTGGCGCGGTTCGGATGGCCAACTTGGCCACGGTCGGAAGCTACTCGGTCAACGGGGTCTCCGCGCTCCACACCGAGCTCCTCAAAGACCGCGTGATGCACGACTTCCACGAGTTCTATCCGGGCAAGTTCAACAACAAAACCAACGGCGTGACGCCACGTCGGTTCTTGGCATTGTCGAATCCTGAACTTGCCTCGCTCGTCACCGAGCGGATCGGAGACGGTTGGTTGGAAGACCTCGACCGGCTTCGGGCGCTCGAAGAGTTCGTCGACGACGCCGATTTTCAGGCGCAGTGGCGCGCCGTGAAACAGGCGCGCAAAAAAGAGGCCGCCGACGCGACCCGGGCCAACATGAACATCGAAGTGAACCTCGACTCGATGTTCGACGTTCAGGTAAAACGCATCCACGAGTACAAGCGCCAGCACCTGGCGGTGCTGCACGTCGTGGACCTCTATCGGCGCCTCAAAGAGAACCCAAACCTCGACACCGCCGCTCGGACGATCGTCTTCGGAGGCAAGGCCGCGCCCGGATACACGGCGGCCAAGTTGATCATCAAGTTGATCAACTCGGTCGCCGATGTGGTGAACGCGGACGCGGACCTTCGGGGCAAACTCACCGTCGTTTTCGTACCCAACTACAACGTCAAGACGGCCCAGCTCGTGTACCCATGCGCAGATCTTTCCGAGCAGATCTCCATGGCCGGCAAAGAAGCCTCTGGCACCGGCAACATGAAGTTCTCGATGAACGGGGCGCTGACCATCGGCACGCTCGACGGCGCCAACGTGGAGATCCGAGACGCCGTGGGCGAGGAGAACTTCTTCCTGTTCGGCATGACGACCGACGAGGTGCAAGCACTTCGACAGCAGGGCTACAGGCCACACGAGTGGTATGAAGGCAACGACCGGCTTCGCGGTGCGCTTGAGCTGATCGCGAGCGGGCACTTCTCCCATGGCGACCAGGGCCTCTTTCGACCGCTGGTCGACGGGCTGATTCGGCACGACGACTACTTCGTGCTCGCGGATTTTCAGTCGTACGTCGATTGCCAGGACCGCGTGAGCGAGGCCTGGGCGGACCAAGAACGCTGGACCCGAATGTCGATCCTGAACGCAGCACGGATGGGGTATTTCTCGTCCGACCGCACCATCCGCGACTACTGCCGAGACATCTGGCGCGTCGAGCCCAACCCGGTCGAGCTCGCCGACCTCGGGTGACGCGGCACCACCGGCCACCCTCTTTTGTGCGGCGGAGACGAAGGCTCGTCAGGGCGACGACGAACCGTCGACATCTAATGCGACACCATTCCGACACCGCAGGAGATCATTGGACTTTGCCTTGGCATGCGGTGTGCAAGCTCTACCAAGCGCATGCCAATGACGATAGACTCGCCCGATCCTGAAATCTGCGGGTGCCAACCGCCGAGACCTCGAGTCCTCGCGTGCGAACAGACTAGGAGAAGATGATGGCCGACGACGTACCAGAAGATTCCGGAGACGTCCGGTGTACGTTCGAGTGCGGTGCCTCGAGCTTGGAGTGGACCGTGGTCCACGCCTCGATCACCGAAGAGCTCAACGAGCCGTACCATCTGTCCCTCTCGCTGCGCACGGAAGAAACCGACGCGGATCCCACGGACATGCTGGGGGAGCCGTGCTCGGTGACCATCGAGCGTGGTGACCTGAGCACTCAGTACCCCGCGATCGTACACTGGATCGAGGACGCAGCGACCGGCGACCGCTTCACGAACGTCTCGATCGAGGCCTCGGCGGGCTTCTGGATGCTCTCGCAAGGCAAGCGGACCCGAATTTTTCAAGACATGACCGTGCCCGAGATCCTCGACGAAGTGCTTGGGGACGGACTCGGCAACTACGATCGTAGCCACAACGCCGACGACTTGGCGCGGGACTACCCCAAATGCGAGTACCGCGTGCAGTACGACGAGAGCGACTTCGCGTTCTGCGAGCGCCTCATGGAAGAAGAGGGGATCATCTACCGCTTCGATCGAGACGATAGCGCCGAGGTCATGCTCCTGGTGGACGACCCGAACAGCGGTCCCGATGTCGAGTCGACCGAGGGCAAAGACATCCACTTCTCCTCTCAGCAGGGCGCGCGCGAGAGCGTGGGTCGGTTCGTGCGCTACTCGGCGATCCGACCCACCAAGTTCGCCATGCGCAACTTCGATTGGACGAGCCCTTCGCTGCCCATCGACGAAGCGCGGGAAGGTGGGTCAGGCGGCGACGGCGTGGATGGGTCCGCGATTGGCCCAGACCGGGAAGTCTATGACCACGACCTCGCGCCCCCGACCCTTTGCGACTACAGCGACAACGACGGCTACGCATCGAACGACGCGGCTGACCAGTGCGATATCCGGCGCGAGCTTTCGGCGCGTGACAAGCTCGTGTTGCACGGCGATAGCACGGTGATCGGGTTCCACGCCGGGGGGGCGTTCAGCCTACTCGAACACAACCTGGAAGGCGACTACCGGCTCACCCGCGTCAGCCACTCACTGTCGTCCGAAGGCGGTGCAGCGATCTACGACAATCATTTCGTCTGCATTCCCGCCGATACGCCCTACCGACCCGAGCGCCGCACGCCAAAGCCTCGTGTCGCGGGCATCGAAACCGCCACGGTCGTCGGTCCAAGCGGGCAGGAGATCCACACCGACAAGCATGGCCGCATCAAGGTGCAATTCCACTGGGATCGAGACGGCCAGAAGGACGACCACAGTTCGTGCTTCGTTCGGGTGGTGCAGCCTTGGGCCGGCGCCGGCTGGGGGTTCGTGTTCCTGCCTCGGATAGGCATGGAGGTGACGGTGGCCTTCGTCCAGGGTGATGCCGATCGCCCGATCATCACCGGGTCCGTCTACAACGGCGAGAACCTCACTTCGTACGAGATGCCCAACGAGATGACCAAGAGCACCATCCGGACGCAGACGAGTCCGGGCGGCGGTGGGTACAACGAGCTCAGCTTCGAGGACAAGGCCGGTGCGGAGGAGGTCTTCTTGCAGGCGCAGAAGGACCTTCGAGAGACGATTAAGAACAATCACGCGAAGAGTGTGGGCAACAACCACGACGTCAGCGTCGGGAGCAATCAGTCGCTCTCGGTGGGCGCCAATCAGACCATCGACGTCAGTGCCGACAAGAGCGAAACGGTGGGCGGCAGCAAGTCGACCGATGTCACGGCGAACTTCAATCAGACCGTTGGCAGCGATATGGAGACCACGGTCAACAGCGGCAAGAAGCTCACGGTGATGGGGGGCTTCAGCCAGATCGTGGGCACGAAGAAGTCGATCATGGTCGGCGGTATCGTAAGCGAGAGGGTTGGCGCTTCGCGAAGCTGCACGGTGGTCGGGGCATGGAGCGCGACAGCCGGGGGCAGCGCGAAGCTACAGTCCGCCCGGAACGTCAGCATCAAGGCCCAAAAGAACCTCGAGTCCGTGGCCGACGAGAACATGACGATCAGCTCCGGCAAGGACATGAGCCTCGCGGTCAAAGAAGAGCTCGCAGTCAAGGTCGAGAAGAAGGGTGTGATCGAGGTCGAAGAGGAGCTGACGATCAAGGTCGGCCAAGCCGAGATCAACATGAAGAAGAACGGCGACATCACGATCAAGGGCAAGAAGATCAACATCAAGGGCTCTGGCGACGTGGTGATCAAGGGCAGCAAGATCGGACTCAACTAGGTGCGGGACCGATGACTTCCGAAAACAAGTCTGTGAGCCCCGTAACTCGCATCCTAGGCGGCCTGATCGGCGGCGTGGGTACGTACTACGCGGCTCATTGGTTCAACGCATGGGACCTGAGCGATGCCACGATTCTCGGGCTGTCGGGGGCGATGGCGCTCGCGGGCCTTTGGGCGGGACCGAAGATCTACGATGTGGTTCTCCAATTCGTCTAAGTGAGGAAGCAATGACAGAAACGGCAAAGACAAGTCCTGAAGTGTTGGAGATCGATTTCTCACGACCCGTGAAGCTGACGGGGACGCGCGTCGGAAAGCTGGTGGCTTGGAGCGAGAACGAGGGGCCAGTCGTGGATCATGGGTCGAATCCCCACGGGCCCATCCAAGCGCGGACGACCGTGAGGCTCGATCCCGCCGAGGCCCACGCGGCCGTCGACCGTGGCCAGGAAGTCTTGCTGGTGTTCGAGGCGGAACGCTCCGATCGGCCGATCATCGTGGGCTTGCTGCAGGAAGAACACGGGGAACAACGACGGGAGAACGACCAACCGGCCGATGGGTTGTCAGAGCCGGCGCCCGGTGAGGAGAAGCTCGAGGCCGTGGTCGACGGCCGAAGCGTCGTGTTCGACGCCAAAGACGAGATCGTCCTCCGCTGTGGCGAGGCGAGCATCACCCTCCGACGCAACGGCCGGATCGTCGTCCGCGGAACCCACGTAGAAACGCGGTCCAAAGGGGTCAATCGCATCAAGGGCGGCGTGGTCCGGATCAACTGATGGCCCACGCTGACGTTCTCGTCGAAGACCCTCTACCCGAGACCGAACAGATTCTCTGGGACGTCATGGAGGAGTACGTCGACGAGGCGGAGTATGCGGTGGAGGTGTTTGAGTCGGCGCTCGAGGATCCGGAATACAACCTCGAGGAGCTCGGCGAAGGCCCTGAGGAGAAGCTCCTTGCGTGCGTCGACGGTTTGGTGGTGGGCGGCCCAATCGTGGCGACGAAGTTGCTCGTCGACGAGCTCGAGCGGGCCGACTCGGAGGAACCTTCGCGGACGACCGCGGTGGTCTTGGCGTTACTCGACCTGGATCGACGTGACTTGGTCGCGCCCTACTTTGAGAGCGAATCTAGCCTGGTTCGGAACGCGGCCAGTCGCGCGTGCGGCCTTTCGACTTCGCCCAAGGTCGACCCATGGCTCCTCGATCAAGTCCGGGTCGTCGACACCTCGGCCGGCCGTGGGGCGATCCTCGACGCCATGGTCACACGAGGCCTTCAAGTCGATTCGCTCGCCGCGTCGTTGCGGAGCGAAAGCGCGATCGAGGCTCGCGCCGCCGCCCGGATGGCCCGGTACGCGGACCCAGTCGCCCACACGCCGGCGATCGCCTCGTTGTTGTCGCACCCGGACCCGGACACCCGAGACGCGGCCTTGATCACCGCCCTGCAACACGGTTCCGAGGACGCTTGGGTCCTTTGCGAGCGCCTCTCCTTCGACCCCGCAGCCCCCAACCCGGCCGCGATGGCACTTTTTGCGGCCCTGGGCGGACCGCCGCAGCATGAACGCCTCGTCGACGCGCTCCAGAGCGACACGCTCCGCGCACTCGCGCTCCGAGCGCTCGGGTTCTCCGGTAACGTGGCCGTTGTCGATACACTACTTCGTCATCTGGAAGCGGGTTCGGACGAGGACGAAAGCAAGCTCGCCGCCGAAGCGATCGCCCTGATCGCGGGGCTCGACCTGAGAGACGACGCGTTCGTGATCGAGGCCGAAGGCGATCCCGACAACGAAGACGACGCGCTACCGCCGCTCGAGGAAGACCTCGAGGACGACTTGGCTTTGAGGCCCGAGGATTCTCTGCCAGTACCGAACCCCGAAGCGATTCGACAGTGGTGGAAGGACACCGGGCCGAGCCTCGACCACAACACGCGCCACATCGCAGGCAAGCCCTGGTCGGTTTCGGGCGTCGCCGAACATCTGATGCGGGGTGCGCTCCGCGACCGACACATCGTTGCGACGGGCCTCTGCATTCGAACGAACGGAACCACATACGTCGACACGAGAGCGTTCAGTGCGCGCCAACGCGCGCAGATCAACGCGTTCACGGCGCCGAACTCGGGCAACCTCGTGAGAAAATACGGCCAGTGGTAGCGGACGCGCCATGTGGGCGGTAGAGAGCCGGACGCCCTACGCGGCCGATCGCACATGGGTTCGGGACCGCGACGGAGCCCATCACTGGATCGTCGTGGTGAAGGGCACGTTCGATATCGAGCTCGATGGCACGCTGACGCTAGTCGAGGAGCAACCGGACCCACTCCATGCGCCCGAGTACTGGGGAGAGCCCGGCGTGTCGAGCGTGCGATACGAAGCTGACTTGGTCGCCGCGAAACCTGCCACCGATGTCATCGTCAACGCGAACGCCTACGCGCCGCCTCCGAAAACTCATCGGAACCATAGCCGAGCAACCGAGTCTCTAGGCCGAGATCGAAGAATGGGACGAACCGAGCGGATCCTGAATCGCGGTCCCGGCGAGCTGATCACCCGGGCAAGTCGTCAATCGTCCCGTCGTCGTTCGACTTGGCGGACGCGATGCTGGTGAGCCACCGACGTTGTGCGGGCTTGTTGTTGCCGTGATCGGTTCGGGTGTCGTAGCGCGCGTTGGCCGCGGCGATGCTGGCGTTGATCTCCGTGCGAATCTCTTGGTACTGGGTGTTTAGGTCTCGCTGACTGGTGCCGGTCAGCTCACTCACACGTTTGGCTTCCTCGCGCATGCCGAGGGCGGTGATGTCGAAGTGGGCCTGTTCGTGCGCCAGGAGCTCGCCAGTCGTTTTGCCGGTCACCACCCAACTCGCGGCTCGATTGACGAACACCCTCCCCCGCACCGCGGTCACCGAATAGTCTCCCCTCGGTCCGCCAAAGTCATACGACACGCGCTTTCGAGCCTTGATCTCCGCATCCTCCGACACGTTCTCCGGCCGCGACGCAACACGCTGAAACTGTCGCCAGGTCACGCTGTGATCAAACCCAGTCAAACTCACCGACACCCCCCAAGTATACGCCCAACCCGGGGTCACTCCGACCCTCCAAAACCCCTCCAATTCCCAACACTTCCCGACCACACCGCGAAAACCCAATCAGCGCGCCGTTCCACGAGCCCATAAGCCCAACCCGGGGTCACTCCGACCCTCCAAGACCCCAACAGTTTCAGCCGCTTACCGATCGCACCGCGAAAACCAAATCAGCGCGCCGTTCCGCGAGTCCGGGAAAGCACGATTGGGTTTTCGCGGTGTGATCAGGAAGTCACTGAAACTGTTGGGGTTTTCGGGAGGCGGAGTGACCCCGATTAACGCGGTGTCGCAACTACCGATAACCCGGGCGTGTCGCGCGACAGCTCGGCCAACACGTCGGACGCCCACGAGAAGAACGCCTCGACGCGCGGGTCTTCGTCGAGCTCGTCGAGGCAGACCCCATAGTAGCCGAGGCCGGCGTCCGAAAGCTCGACGTCCGAGGGGGCGACCAGTCGGCCGTCATCGAACCAACCTCGCATGATGGGCAGGAACCCGAGCGCAAACCCGAGCCCTTGCGCGGCGAGCACCGACGCCTCGAGATGCGAGCTCGCGACGACGGTCTGCGACGGCGGCGGGCCTTCGTACC
>JBCCHE010000087.1:0-9069 GCA_039028875.1 Myxococcota bacterium
CTCGCTTGGCTTCACACTTGTCGAGCTGATGGTCGTCTTGGCGGTGATGGGCGTGCTCGTCAGCGCCGCCTTGCCGAGCATCGGCCAAGGGTTCGCCGACCGGCGGGTGGCTATCGTCGCCCGCGAGGTCGTCGGCCTGTTTCAACGCGCCCGCTACATGTCGAGCGCCTACGGCCGCGCACACCAAGTGTCGTACATCAACGACGACTTCGGCCTCCGCGACCCGTTCGCCTTCGAAACGCTCCGCGGAACCGCCGCGAGTTGCTCCGTGAGCCGGTTCGACAATGCGGGCGGCGTCGTGATCGACGACCTCAACTGCGACGGGAACGCTCACTGGCGATGTGTCGACCACGTCTACGCAAGCGACTTCGACCCGAACACCGGCGACAACGACGAAATCCGGGTCGAGGGGTGGACCGACTCGACCTATTGCTACGAGTCCGGCTCCAACAACCAAACGTTCGTCGGCTCGGCCCTCTTCAGCAACTGGGATACGAGTCAAGCGAGCAAGGCGGGGCATGGGTTCCTCGTCTATCGAGAGGTGGGCGGCACCGCCGTGGGCGTCCCGCGAAAAATCATCGTCCCGTCGGGCACGGGTGTGCCGAGGATTCTCCGATGACGCAATCCGATCGCAACCCGACTCGCAACGAGGGCTTCACCCTCGTGGAGGTCATGATCGCAGTCGGCATCATGACCGTTGGCTCGCTCGGGATCCTCTCGATGCACAGCGCCGTGACCCGCGCCAACCGCGAAGCGCGCGAGATGAACATGGCGCTGGCAGTGACCGAGACCTGGATGGAGCGCATCGAACGCGACTCCCTCTTGTGGACGCAGCCGGAGCTCAACACACCGGAGATCCTCGGCACCGAGTACCTTCGCGTGATCGGCAACTTGGTCGACGAGACGGCCTGGTTTACCCCAACGCCGACCAATACGGCCTGGGCCGCGGGCTTCGACTTCTTCGGGCAGGACACCCGGACCGCCGCCGAAGTGAAGTACTGCGTCAACGTGCGGCTCGCGTGGCACCGGCAAGGCCGGTCTGCTCGGGTCGATGTCCGCACCTACTGGCTCCGCGAGGACCGCTCGATGGGCGGCGCCACCCCGGCGCACCCGAACTGGGTCGACCCCGGGGACTTTCGGACGTCGAACTGCACGGCATCGGACGCCGATAGTTGGTCCCTCGGGGACGCGCCCAACATCAACGTGATCTACGCATCGACGATCGTCGGCTGGATTCGGAGGGATCCCCCGTGAGCAAACAACAGCAAGGCTTCACCCTGATCGAGATGATGGTCGCGATGGTGATAGGCCTCACCGCCGTGACGTCGGTCTATGCCCTTGGCTCGGCGATGAGTGAACAGTTCTTCGTCGAGCAACGCGTGGCCTCATCGCAGGCCTCCTCGCGGGTCGCGACCTTGGAGCTCCGGCGGGACATCTCGCGTGCCGGGCTCTTCGGGACCCCGAACGCCAGCCTCAACACGGTGAGCACCGCACAGCGGGTCGAGTCGACTTGTGACCCGACCGCCCCGGATCTGCCTCTGATCGGCGGCGGCATCGGGCCCCTTGGGGCATTTCAGTTCTCGCCCGACGAAGACATTTTGGTCCTCGATCCCGATACGAACAACCCCGATGCACGGGCCGATCGGCTGCGGATCCTTACGAGCCTGTATCTCACCGAACAGCTCCTGATCAATTCGACCGACCCAACGGGTACCGTGCTGGTCCTACAGGATGGCAACCAAGCGTATCGCCGCACCTTTGGCTGGGGAAGCCCAGCGGGGCCGTACGGCGGCGCTGGCGTCCAGTATCTCAACGGCAACCTGAACTGGCAGGCCGCTTGGGGTGGAGAGACCGGTTCTTGGCAGGGGATCGGCATGCGGGGCGCGCGCGCGTTTCAGGCCGGCTCGATGCTCCACATCGAAACCCCCGAGGGCCGGCATTTCTATCGATCGGTGTTCGGGAAAGCCGGCAACGTCCAGAACGAGATCCGGCTGGACATCAATCCGGCGCTGCCGACGGGGACAGCATGTCTCCCAGGCGCCGCCGAAGGCGCGACCGTCTCCCCGCTTCAGTGGGTCGAGTACGCGATCATCGACCCTTTCGCGGCGCCCGATGGGACCACCACGACCGACTACATGGACATGAGTGAGGTCTTCTTTCTCGGTTCCGGCAATCCGTACCCCGAGATCGCGACCTACGACGAGACCGATCTCCTCGAGTCGCCGAACCGGGTCCTGGTGCGCCGGATCCTGAACGCCGCAGATGGCACCGTACTCCCCAACTCGACGCAAATCATCGCGGAGTTCGTCTCGCATTTCGAGGTGTCGTTCATCATCGACACCCGCTCGGGCGACATCGCCCAGCCGCCCAACCTCGTGCTGTCCACCGACGCGACGGTGATCAACACCAACCCGCATCAGGTGCGTTCGGTCATCATCGACCTCGGCATCCGCGCCCCGGTCGAGGACCCATCGCTCGAGTTTCGTGACACGGGGGTCGGGATCGTGCCGACGCGATACGAAGTCGACCCCGACGCGATCGGCTCAGCCCCGGTCCGGCAGCTCCACATCGAAGTGCCCGTCATGAGCGTGGGCAGGAAGAACCTCGGATGAAAACGACCGCTCGCAACAAGAAGCAGGAAGGCGCCGCGCTCTTTGTCGTCTTGATGATCGTCATGGTCGGGACCGCCAGCGCCGTGTTCTCCGCGACCGCGGTCTCGCACGAAGTACGTGGCACCGGGTTCGCGCGCCGGCAGATGCAAACCCGATACGCCGCGAAGGCGGGCCTCGTGGCCGCCATGGATTGGTTCGACATCTTCGGGCCCAACACGGTCCGCGACATTTTGATCGACCGTAGCCAGGCCGAGAGCGTCACGTTCGACTGCTCGGGGACGAACGACACTTGCTACCCGGAGGTTCCGATGGCCGGCAACCGTCGCGCCTACCGCCTCTACAAAGAGCACTTCACCGCCCTCCAAGAAGCCGGGAACGCGGGGCTCTTGATCAACGATCCGTATGACCAGGCGAGCTCCTACGGGGCCAACACCGCGGTCGAGCCGTTCATCACCGTCGACGTCTATGACGAACGGATCATCAACAAGCTCGCACCCGGCGCGGCCGCCCAAGGCGGTAGCAAGTTCAAGTACATGCGGACGACGCTGACCGCACGCGCCAGGGCCACGGTGGCTGGGGGCGACGCGACGCCCGACACCGATGACATGGGGCGCCAGCGGAACGACACCGGCGCCAGCTATCGAGCCTACATCGTGAGTGGGCCTTTCGTGACAGGGAACTAATGAGAACCGCTTCTTCATCACTTGCTTGGATCTTTGCCGCCGCGGTGGTCGCCCTTTGCGCGGCCAGCTCGGTTTCCGCGCAATCCGGGTTCGACGTGCGGAACATTCGACCGCACACCATGCTGCTCATCGACACCTCCGGCTCGATGGAGCGAAAGCCCAACTGCATTTGCACCACGCCGGCGTGCCTCGAGTGCTTGCCCGTGTGCAGCGCGCCCACCTTCGAACAGAACCGCTGGGCCATCGTCGCCCAAGCGCTCACGGGCGAGTTCACGCCCTACGAATGTGGGTCCGAGAACCGTGTCGGCGGCATCTACACCGGTGAGTACGACGAAGGGTACTTCCTTCCGCACATCCTTCTGCCGCAGGAGATCGGAACGTACACCGGAACCCAGAGTGGCAACGGCATTCTCGATACCTATATCGAGCGCATCAAGTTCGGCCTGATGACCTTCGACTCGGTCGGCACCCTGACCGACCAACCCCCACTCGTCACCCAAACCGTGTTCCAAACCCCCCCTTTCCCCACCGACTCGGCTGGGACGAAGGGCCTCTACTCGTATGGAAACGATGCGCCGTTCTCGTTTCCCGGCGCGCTCACCACGTACATGATCAACGCGGGCGCTCGGTCGGCTTCGGCCCCTGAAGGCGGCCTCGTCAGCATGGGCGACGACAGCACGGCGTCGATGAACACAACCAACGCGTCGATTCAGGCGACGATCCTCGGCGATGCCGGCCTTGGCAAGAATCCCCTTCGACCGTTCGGTGCCACGCCGACCGCCGCACTCGTCGCGGACCTCCAGTTCTTCACGCAGAACGATCCCGACTTCGTGGCGAAGGTGGCCGATCCAGGCCCGGGCGATCCGTTCTTTAGCTGCCGCAAGCGCTCCGCGATCTTGATCACCGACGGATTCCCGAACGGCGACATGCGCGGAAGTCCTGTGGAATGCGAGCTCCTCGGCGCACCCGTCGGCCCAACCGGGTGCCCTTACGAAGAGGTCCTGACCACGGTCGATCAGATGGTCGGAGTGGACCAAGATCTCGATGAGTTCTACGTGATCGGTTTCGCGCTCGACGGCGATCCCGCCGAAGTAGCGGCGGTCACCGATCTCCTCAACCAGATCGCCCTCGTCGGCGGCACGGTGGAGGCACGCCTGGTCGCTGACCGAGCGGAGCTCGTCACCGAGCTCAGTGACATCCTCAACGAGCAGAACCGAGGGGCGACCAGCCGTACGGGCCCCGCGCTCACGGGACTGACGCCCGGGTTGATTCAAGCCGAGTTCATCTCGGGCTTCAATCCCTCGGAGAACACATCTGACCCCTGGGACGGTGTCCTCGAGCGTCGCAGGGTCATCTGCGATGGCGTCACCCCGGTGCAGCAGCCCGTGACCGACAACGATCGATTCCAGCTCAAACTGAACAATCAGACGACCGCCCCGAGTGACGTCCAACCCTTCTCGTCGGATGGCGGCGTCACCTTCGGCGGCACGTTCTCGCGGAACCTCTGGACCGTCCTGCCGGCCGACCCGGCCAACATCAACCGCCATCTGGTCGGCAACGGCAAAGAGGACATCGACATCCTCGGCGACGATGCGTTCGACACCCTGCCGGACTCGGCGGAGATTCGGAACGTGCCTGCCGGCGAGTTCAACACGGCGATCAGCCCAGAGTACTTCTTTGGTGTCGGAAGCACCGACACCGCCCAGCGCGACACGATCGTCAACTACATCCACGGCACACCCGGAAGCGGTCGCGAGAACGAACGGCTCGGCGACATCTACCACTCGCAGCCAGCGATCGTCGGGCCGATCATCGACGACACCGAGGACCAGTCGTACAACAACTGGCGCCTCGGGTTCGCTCACCAAGAGAGCCCAGACCCTCTCGAGACCACGCCGAACTGGGCCCTCAACCAACGCCCGCGGGTCATCTACGCCTCGACCAACGATGGCATCATCCACGCGTTCTTGGCGGACGACTACGACCCGAATGTGTTCACGTCGGGCAACAACCTCGACGAGTTCGCCTGCGCCGACGGTCTCGACGCCGGTGCCGAGCTCTGGGGCTTCATTCCGCCCATGTTCTTGGACGACCTCGACGACTTGCTCGCGGGCGGCAGCAAACAGTGGTTCGCCGACGGCAACATCGTGGTTCGCGACCTCTACGACGTTCGAAAGTTCCCGACCGACGATGGTTCGGGAGACGCCGATTCGATCGCGAGTGCCACCAACGTCTGGCGCACGGTGCTCTTTCTGAGCTTCCGAAACGGCGGCAACGGGATGATCGCCCTCGACGTCACGAACCCGTGCAAGCCCGAGTTCATGTGGCAGTTCACAGCCGACGACCTCGGCGACACGTACGGACAACCAACGGCCGCCCAGATCTTCCTCGAGGACCAGGCCCCAGGCACCATCAACTTCAGCCCGCGCCAGTCGCACGGCGTGATCATCCTGCCGGGCGGACAAGGCGTCGAAGACACAGCGCTGAGCCCGTGCACGATTCCCGCCGGCGCGGCGCTCCCTCAAAACATGGTCGAGGACGACGGCTCGACGAGCGTTTCGCCGCGCACCGAACGGCGATGCTGGCGTGGCTCGGGATCATCGCCGCCAGCCCCGCCGACCGGGCGCGTCTTGTACTTCATCGACCTGGCGACCGGATCGATCTTGCGTCAGATGGGCGGCGACGGCCCCGATGGGGACGGGGTGTTCCCCGCCCCGCTGAACGGCGCGGTGTCCGTTTTTCGAGGTGACATCGGCACCGTCGGGAGCGCGGCTTACACGGTGGATGCGGACGGCGTCCTGTGGCGGATCGACCTCTCCCCTTCGGACCCCCAGAACTGGGAGGCCGAAGCGCTCCACGACATCTACCACGATGGCGCCTTCGACGACGCCGAGCCAACGTACTACCCGCCGGCCCTCTCGATCGATCCCGATGGCAACGTCGTGATTCTGACCGGGACCGGCAACATCGACGTGCTCGACGACGGCGGGGCCCAGAACAAGGTCATTTCGATCACCGAGCAACTCGGGTTTGACTCGAGCGGCGACATCAACGTGGTCGGGGGTAAGTTCAACTGGGAAGAGAAGCTCGAAGACGGCGAGCAGATGACGGGCCCGATCGAGCTATTCAGTGGGCAGGCGTTCTTTGGCACTTTCGAATCGAGCGGAACGAACGCGATCGACCAGTGCGGGGTGGAAGGAAGCCGCATCTTCGGGGTCGACTTCCTCGACTTCTCGCCCGCACTCGTCAGCATGGGGTCGCCCGCGGAGTTCGTCGACGGGAGCGACATCCCGGACCTTGCCGACTCCTTGGTCATCGGGGTTCAGGTCGCGCAGCAACCGGTGTGCAACGAGTTCACCGACATCACGATCACCGACCCGTTTGGGCCCGGTACATTGGCGCTGCCCACGGCCACCAGTGGCCGGGAATTCAAGCTCATTGCGACCCTCGGTGGCGGGAGCACGCCGATCGACGGGCTCTCGATCGACGTCCTCGATGAGCGCATCACGGCACCCGACACCTTCACGGTCGTCTCGGGGATGGCCGAGTCGCTGGAGTGATCCCGCGTTGGGTGATAAGCGAAAGCTCGTGAACGGGGTCTACGCTTGGGCGCTTTGCGCGGCGCTCGCCATGGGCGCGTGCAGCAAGTCCGAACCGGACCCTACGCCCGCGGTCGACCCCGTGCCGGAACCCGCGTCCGAAGCCGCGGAAACCGAACCTGCGCCCGAGCGCAAACGATCGATCTACGACGCCTCCGGGAACCTTCGGCCGTCAGACACGTACGCGTTCGGGGTCCGCATGCCGGAAGGCGCAGAGCTCTCGTACGAGCAGCCCAACATGAAGGTCTATCAACTCCGCGCGCCGATCGACAAGGTGCTCACGTTCGTCGGACCATTGCTCATCACGGGCCGTGTCGAACCCCAAGGGCGGGGCGCGACCTATCGCAAAGCGAGTGTTCGTGGCGCAGAGATCAGCCCGACCAAAGTCGACGTCTCGATCCGCGACGTCGGACGCGGGATGACCCGGATCGCAGTGACGGCCATTCCCCCACCCCCAGAGCGCGTCCCTTCCCAAGACGACGTCCTGAAGGCAGCCCGGAAGCAGTTCCGCCAACTGGACTGAGCGTCTAAGGCGCGCCGTAGGCGGCAAACGTGCACTGGACCGTGCCTGCCGGGAGCGCGTCGGTGACGACCATGCCGGTCGACACACGCCCTCGTTCCTCGCCGCGCTGAAAGCGCTCGACGAGCGCGGCAACGCGTTGAGGCCAGGCACGCCGCGCATGCGCTGGCACGGCCACCTGGCAGGCCACCGGACCGTGCGGGAAAGCGGACATCAGGCCTGAGAAGCGCTGGACGGTGCCCGCCGAAACGCGCCCCGCCGAGCTGAAGAACCGCCCTGACCGAACGATCGCACCGGTCGGCGCACGGTCGGCCTCGAAGCCCATCGCAAGCGCGGTCTGAACGAGTTCGGTGGCCGCCCCGGGAAGAGGCTGCGGCCACTTGGCCCGCATGGCGCCGACGAGCGCCTCCGTGTCGAGCAAGAGTCGCTCCGCACGGGAGGCCGAGGTCGGGTACTCCCGTTCGATGAACGCGGCCTCGGCATCCCGGGGTTCGAGCTCGTCCGGTGGCGCGCCCAAGGCTTCGGCGAGCGCGAGGTTCAACCGAACGCGGGTCAGAATCGCACCCACGATCACCTCCTTCGAGTCACCTTCGCGGGGCGGCGACAACCGCTCCGCTTCCCGAAGGGCCACCGCCCTCGCTTGGTAGCGGGAGATGTCCTGCGCGACGACCGCCGTGGCTTCTTGGTCGCGTCCGAGCCGGGTCGCCCATCGCTCCTCTTCGGCTTGGAGGGCGAGTCGCTGCCGATCGATCTCGATGCGCTCGGCCTCGGTCGCTGCCGCCGCAAGCCACAACCTGGCTTCGGTTTGGAGATCCGACGCGGCGTCCGAGTCCCCATCGCGCTCGGCGACATCGGAAGCCTCCCACGCTGCCTCGGCCCGGCGGTGAAGGTCCGGTGCGAGGGTCTTGGCATGCGCGGCCGCGGGAGAATCGAACAAGGCCGCCGTGGTTCGCGCCGATTGCTGGGCGCCACACGAGAGAAGAACCAGGGGGAGCGACGCGAGAAAACTGCGAGAGACAAAGCTCATGGGGAGTTCTCCGAGGCCAACGCCAGGGTTGCGCGCTCTCGCATCAACGCTTCGAGGACCCGTCTCTGCGCGGCAGCGCGGTCTTTGGTGGCGGCGACACGCCGCTCGGTGGCGATCAGGGCCTTGGCTGCTTCTTGTCTCGCGACTTGTCGGTCGGCCAGCACGAGGGCGGCCTCGGCGATTGCCTGGGCGCGGACACGTCCGGATTGATCCACACTGGTGTCGACGGCGACATCGAGGGCACGCGCGGCTTGGCCCGTCGCCCCGGCAACCACGTCGGCCTCGTCGGAGGCGCGAATTTCGCCTAGCCAGTGCTGCAAGCGAGCGCTCCGCGCGGCGAACGACTCGGCCTCAGCGTCGGCGCCCGTCGCCACCGCGAAGCCCACGACGGCGAGCCACACGAACGAGGCCGACAGAGCGAACCCGATCGGAATCCGCAGCGCCCTGAACCGCCCTCGGCTACTGATACGAGAAGCGGATCTCGTAATCGCAGATTCGGTAGACGTCGCCGTCTTCGATGCGCTTGGATTCGACACGTTGACCCGCGAATTCGATTCCATTCGTGCTGCCCAAGTCTTTCATGAAGTAGACGCCATCATGAAACACGATCGCCGCGTGTCGACGAGAA
>JBCCHE010000088.1:0-8640 GCA_039028875.1 Myxococcota bacterium
AGCCCATGACATTTCGCGCACTTGGCGGACTGAAATCAGCGGATGCGCGCCTTCCGCCGGCGGGCGACGACCACGGTTTTACTGCGTTTTTGACCCACCAAATCTGCGAGGTCGTCAACCAGGGTGGGTTGGCGGCGGGGGTTTTTGGGCTTGAAAACATACATTATATAATGTATGTAAACGCTGTGAATCCGGCCCACGAGCCATCGGCACGCCCGCGCCGCACCCAAGAGGAGCGGAGTCGAGCCACCCGCCGCAGCATCCATGAGGCCGCGATGCGCTGCCTACAGCGGTCCGGTTACTCGGGAGCCACGATGATTCGAATCGCGAAAGAGGCGGGTGTCACCACAGGTGCCCTGCAACACCATTTCGCGGATCGGCGCGACCTGATGCTCAGCGTCGTGCGCGAGGGATACGAACGCCTCGCGGCCGAGGTGAACGGGCGGTTGCCGCATGGCGGGACGCTCGAAGAGCGAGTCGACGGCGCAATCGACGCAATGCTTGCGGGCTACGCGACGGCGCCTGCGATGGCCGCGTACGAAATTGCCTTCGCAATGCGCGACGACGAGGAGTTCGCTCGCCAGAACCTGGCGATCGCGGCCCCGTCTTCCGCGAAGCTCGATCAGCGATGGCACGAGCTGTTCTCAGATGTGGCGACGAGCGATGACGCGAAGCGGACCGCACGCCGGGTCGTACGAAGCTGCGTACTCGGTCTGTTGGGTTCGAGGGCGACCGGTCTCGCGATGGTCGACCAAGACACCGTTCGCGGGCTCAAGGAGTCCGTCCTTCACTTGCTGTCCCCCCACTGAAGTCCGACCCACCTCGCGGGTCGGCGGAGGAGTTCCCCCATGCGTACACGAACACGACGACTCGACGCGGCGGCGCGTCTGCAGCCACTCGGCCTTTCCCTCACGAAGATGTTGTTGGTTCTCTCGCTCGTGGTCGTCGGCTGCGGCGGCTCCGACCTTCCCCAGACTCCCGACGACTCGTTCTACATTCCTCCCGACCCACTTCCGAGCGCGACTCCGGGCACCTTGATCCGAAGCCAAGAGGTCGCGCCGATTGCTGCCGCGAGCCGCACGTTTGCCGTGCTCTACGTGTCGGAGTCGCTGCCTGGTGATCCGATCGCGGTGTCCGGCCTGGTTGTCGTGCCGAACATACCGGAGCCAGCCGAAGGGCTTGACGTGGTGTCCTGGGGACATGGGACGAAGGGTCTCGCCGACCGCTGTGCCCCGTCTCGCGGCTTCAGTGGTCCGACGCACGACTTCTTCCTGATCGCACCTGAGCTGATCGACGCCGGTTACCTTGCCGTCAGTTCGGACTACGAAGGATTGGGCACCCCGGAGCTCCACCCGTACCTCGTCGGCGAGAGTCAGGCCCGGAGTGCTCTCGACATCGTGCGAGCGGCGACACAGCTCGAACAGGTCCAAGGGATCGACCAAGTGGCGGTCTGGGGACGCTCGCAAGGCGGCCAGACCGCGTTGTTCGCCTCTGAGATCGCTGCGAGTTGGGCCCCCGAGCTCGACCTTGCTGCTGTCGTCGCAGCCGCGCCTGCTTGTTGCATGGAAACGGTCGCGAAAGCCGGCGCGCTGATCCCCGGCTCCCGAGGGCTCGTCTGGATGTCGTTGGTCGCGTACGCCGAGGCGTTCGAGCTCGACTTCGACGCCGTGTTCACGGACGACGGGCGGACGGCGGTCGATGCGCTGATCGCGGACGATGTCTGCTACGAGGAATGGGTCGAGGTCGCGAACTCGTTCGGCGACGACACAGGCATCGCGATCAACTTCGACCGAGCGGACGGCTGGATCGACGCGTTTGAGCGAAGCTCGCCGGGTCGGGTCGCGGTCGATGTGCCGGTCTTGGTACTTCAGGGCACCGCCGACACGACGACGCCGAAAGCGCTGACCGATATCCTCACGACCGACATGTGCATGCTCGGCACGTCCGTCGACTATCGTGTCTTCGAGGGCTTCTCGCACAACGACTCCACAGCGATGAACATGCCGCTCATGCTCGAATGGACCGCGGCTCGGTTTGCGGGCGAGCCGGCAGGCATCACGTGCGAGTAGGGCGCGGACAAAGATCCACCACTCGTTCCTCGTCTCCCTGGCGCCTACAGCGTGCGGCGGAGGGTCGAGTGCTCCCCCGAGCGGCGAGCACGCCTCCGCGCAGGCTGCGTTCCCGATGATCGACGCAGGCTTTCGCTACGTCGTTACTGGTCGGTCGTCTTGATCTTCGGCGGGAGGACGAAGATGAAGCCGATGCTCATCATCTGATTGAACTCGCGCTGTCGATCTTCGCTGTTGATCTCGCCGTCCGGGAAATCGCCGTTGGGTCCGGCCTCGTCGGTCCCGCTGGTGTTCCACTTGAAGGGGAACGCACGCCAACGGATCGCAATGCCCATGAACTCTTTGAAGTAGGCCGTGAACGCCACACCTAACGACGGGGCGATCACCAAACGGCTGCTTCTCGCGACTTGGCTCTCGAGGCAACCCACGTCGTCCGGCGGCGGGTTACAAAACTGCGGCGGCCCGGCGAAGATTTCGGTATCGGCACGCTCGCTGATGTTGATGAACGCTGGGCCGATGAAGAAGTCGAGGTCCGCATCGAAGAAGACCTTCTGGAACATCGCCAGCTTGCCGCGGAACGGCGTGAAATGGACGTCCACGCCGGCGAACCAGTTCAGCTGGCCGATCTGATCGGGGAAGTTCTCCCGGCTTGGTAGGCTCAGTCGGTTCCGGTTCGTGGTGACGCCGTTGTCGCGAATCTGTCGCGTGAGGTCGGTGTCCAGATTGATGAAGGCCCAGCCTCCATGCACGCCGATGCCGAGCCAATCGAGAAAGCTGTAGCGCGCCTCGGCCCCGAGAATGAGGGAGCGCGAGTAGTCGTCGCCGAAGGTGAACCCAAAGTACGGTTCCAGCTGCAGCCGGTTTTCGCGCCACAGCCGGAGTCGCATCACCGAAGGCTTGTCGGCGAGCGGGCCGGTGACCTGGACCTCTTGGGCCGCGGCGGTCGAAGGGTTCGACGAGATCGCGTCGCCTATCCAAAGGCAGAACGCCGTCATGGCCGCCATGGTGATTCGCAAAAGCGTGGTTTGTGCGAGCTTCATCATTTCGGCAACCGGTACTCGAACTTAATCGGGAAGAAGACGGTGAACCCAAACTGCACCGTCAGGTTGTTGAAGAATGTCGAGCTATCCGCGAGCCAGGTCGACGGATCATCTCGATTCGAAGGGCTCACGTTCACGTTCTCGAACTGCTCGAGGAACATGTAGTCCCGGAACTCGGTGAAGAACGTGAGGTACCGCGTGAGAAAGATGCGAAGGCCGATGCCCACGTTGAAGGACACGCGAGCGTTCCAATCGAACTCGCGAATCTCGGGGTCGAACACCGGAATCGGTCGCGTCCGCATCAAGCCAACGCCGCCGATGAGATAGGCGTCCCACTGGAAGAGGAACTTCCGGAACATCGAGAACTTTCCGTAGAACGGTACGTAGGTGAAGTTGGCCCACAACCCGAACTGCCACTCGTTGATCGGCACCCCGAGCCGGAACGACCGCTGGATCTGTTCCACCAAAGTGGTCCCGCGTTCGAGCGGGTTACCCCAGTCGTACCAGATGAAGTTGAGACCGACCGAGAGCACGTTGGTGAACCAGTAGTTCACCGCCATGCCGAGGCCAGGATGCCTCAGGTACGGATCGTTCACGGTGAAGGCGGCCGAAGGCGCAAGCTCGAGTCGCTTGAGACGAAGAGCGTAGATCTGCTGGACGGCAAAGATCTCCTCCACGGTCTCCTCGCGTTCCGGCAAGGGCTCGTCCGGTCCTTCGACCGCTTGTTCGGCCGCCAGCTGCTCGATCAGGTCGCCCTCCTGGGCAGCGTCCTTCTCGACCGTCTTCTCGGCGGGCTTGTTTGGTTTCTCGTCGTCGACCTCGTCGAGAGAGAACTCCATCTGGGCTCCCACCGATGCGGGCAGCGCCAGGCAAAGCGCCGCCAACAGAAGCGTGATCCCCCCAAATACTCGCATTGGCCGCTGGCCTTCCCCCTCGAGTGCCCCAGTCCCCCACCGGTGACAACTCGCTGAAATCACATAACAAGTGTCCGTTTCCGCTCGGACGACAAGACTATACCATGACGAATATCGCACTACCAAATCCGGTAGCGATTTTCGACAAATTTCTACGTCGTCCCGTAGGGTTAGCTGGCGTTTTGCGCCGCTTCTTCGGGCTCCAACGCGTCCGGTGTCTCGAAGAGGGCTTGAATGAAGGTTTCGGCGTCAAACGGCTTGAGATCTTCGACTCGCTCACCGACGCCGATGAACTCGATCGGGACCTGATGCTGGTCGACGATGCCGAGGATCACGCCACCCTTGGCGGTCCCGTCGAGCTTCGTGAGGACGATGCCGCTGACAGGGAGGGCGTCCTTGAAGAGCTGCGCCTGCTGAATCGCGTTCTGGCCTGTGGTCGCGTCGAGGACCAACAACACGTGGTCGGCCGGACGGCCTAGCGCCTTCTCGACGGTCCGTCCGAGTTTCTTGAGTTCGTCCATCAACGGGACTTTGGTGTGGAGGCGGCCTGCGGTGTCGGCGATCATCACGTCGACGCCGTCGTCTTTGGCTTTTTGGATCGCGTCAAAGATGACCGAGCCCGGGTCTGCGCGATCTTTGCCCTTGACGACCTCGCACCCTACGCGACGGCCCCACACTTCGAGTTGGGTGACCGCTGCGGCGCGGAACGTGTCTCCGGCGGCTAGCACAATGCGCTTGTCCTGTTGGTGGAGTCGGCTCGCGAGCTTCCCGATCGTGGTCGTTTTGCCCACGCCATTCACGCCGACGACCAGCACCACGGTTGGCGTCGCCGCCATGGCCAGGCCACCGCCGCTTTTTGCCAAGATCGCGCGCGACTCGGCCCGGATGGCCTCCCAAGCGTCTTCGGCCGATGTGAGCGCCCCGTCCCCCATCGCGGTGCGAAGGCTCTCGAGTACCCGTTCGGTCGTCCTGACACCGACGTCTGCCGTGATCAGGACCTCCTCAACCTCCTCGAGGACCGACGTGTCGAGCTCGCGGTCTTTGCGAAACACACCGGCGAGTCGAGAGATGAGGTTTCCCCTCGTCGATTTGAGCCCGCTCCGAAACGCGCCGAGATCCACCGGTGGGGCCGGGGGCGGAGCGACGGCCGCCGGCTCGGGCGCGCGGCTGACGAGGTCTTCGAGCTGCAGGGGCTGCGTCGGTTCCGGGCCCTCGTCCGAAGGCACGAAGTCGACCTGTTCATCCCCGACCTGCTGCGGAGGAGGGGGCGGTTCGGGCGGCAAGACAGGGCGCTTGCGACCCCGCCACAGGCCAATGCCGACCCCCACCACCACGAGGAGTGCGGCAGCCGCCGCCACGATGATTTCGTTGTCTATGGACTCCATTCGACCTCTGCCATCCCCAATCGGTCGCTGGGACGGCCGAAATATAGGGAGCGCGAGGCGGTCCCGTCAACGTGACTGCTGCTCGAACGTTCGGTTGCGGGGCCCGTTCCCGACTGGTGATACTGAAAATGTTGGGGAAGGGCGTGAACGTTTGACGCGGAACATCATCCGGTGGCGGGGATGGGGCCCATTGTTGATGGTGGGGGTGCTGCTCTGCGCGTCGTCGACAGTCGCCGACCGACGCGAAGACTATCTCACGCGTCTTCTGCGAACTTCGAACGCGTTTCGCGTTCGCGCCCAAGCTGCCCTGTCGCTGGGTCAGCTCGAGGCCACCAAGTCCTCCGTCGCTGCGCTTGAGCGGGCGGCGCGGGATCGTCATCCCGCGGTTCGCGTCTCTGCGATTGCGTCGCTTCGTCGACTCGGCGCCAAGCAAACAATACCCACGGTTCGCGAAGCGACCCGAGATCGAAACAAATCCGTCCGTCGGGCCGCGGTCGAGGCGCTCGAAGCACTCGAGGCGATCGGGGAACGGCAACGAGGGCCAGGGGTCCCTCGCCACCTCGTCGCCGTGGGGATGCCTGGGGCCAAGGCCGAGCGCGTGTCGCGCCAGATGCTGTTCGACGCGCGAATCTTCTTGTCCGAGAAACTGATCGAGTTGTCAGGCGTCGAGCTCGCTCCGGACGATCTGACACCTGCTGACGCGAAGCGCGAGATCGCACGACGGAACCTTCATGGGTACTACCTCGAGAGTTCGATCGTCACGCTGAAGCCCCGTGGCAACGGAGTGCGCGCAGAGGTCTCGATCATCGTGCTGAGCTATCCCGCGAGGAACATGCGGGCCATGCTACGCGGGGCGGCAACCGCCTCGGGCCACTACAGTGCGGGCACCGCTGTTCAGGCGATCCAGGGCGCGATCGTCGGTGCCTTGCGTCGGCTGCCTCAGGTGATGGCAGCCGCGGATGCACGAGGAAGCCTTTGACCAACGAGGAGCGCAGGGCGTAGGAAGTGAGCACCGCGATGGGCTACAAGCGACAACGAAGACTGAAGAACTACCTGCTCGATCGGCGTTTTCAGTTGAAGTACACGACGATGGTCGTGGTCGTGACGGTCACGGTCGCGGGGGTGCTCGGCTTCGTGGCGTATCGGTTCTCGCAACAGCAGACCGAAGTGCTCACCGCACAGATCGCCGCGCAGCCTGACCTCGACCAAGAGACGGCCGCCGATCTCGAGCGCTTCGCGCGTCAGGAAGACCAGAAGATCAGAAACGCCATCATCGTTGGTGTGTTGCTTTTGACGGTTGCCCTTGGGATCACGGGTATTCTGGTCACCCATCGTGTCGTCGGCCCGGCGTACCGGATGCGGCGCCTGTTCGAGGGGATCGGCTCGGGGAAACTCGAGATCACCACCGGGATCCGAAAGAACGATGAGCTCCAGGATCTCTATCAGTCGTTCGCATCGATGGTGGAGTCGCTTCGAGACCAGCGCTCCGAAGAAATTGCTCAGCTCGAGGACACGCTCGCCAAGATGGAGGCGGCTGGGATCCAGTCCGACTACACGACCCAGCTCCGCGGTGTCCTCGAGCGAATTCGCAGCACTGTCGAGTGATCCCACGCCCTTCACGATAGGCGGTTGCTGTCATCGACAGACCGCGGTACTTCGTGGGCCGGGAGGCGTCTCAACATGCGCGCACTCAAGCTGATCGTCGGGCTGCTCGTCGCGGTCACCATCATCGTTTTCGGTATCAGCCTTTTCCTTCCGAAAGACTTCGATGTCTCTCGGTCCATCGAAATCGACGCGCCACCAGGTCTCGTGTTCGACCAGGTCGACTCGTTTCGCAACTGGGACGCGTGGTCGCCGTGGCTTGCTCAGGATCCCACCATCAAGAACACCTTCAGTGGTGCGGAGTCGGGGGTGGGGGCCAAGGTTTCTTGGACAAGCCAAGATTCTGGCGCCGGGAGTCAGACGATCACGCTCAGTGAGCGCCCATCCCGAATCGAAACGCGGCTCGACCTCGGTGACATGGGGCAACCAGGCGCGAGCTTCTCCTTCGCGCCCGACGGGGTTGGGACCCTCGTGACGTGGGGCCTCCGGGGCACGGCGCCCGGGCCTCTCGGCGGTTTGTTTGCGGTCTTCTTCGACCGAATGCTCGGGCCAGTGTACGAGGACGGGCTGTCGCGGCTGAAACGAGTCTGTGAAGACAAGGCCTCAGGAGACGCCGCCAACGCGGAAGCGGGTCCCGAACCCGGCACCGACTGATCCGAGCAGGGCCCCACATCGGACGCGAAGGTCATTGGAGCGCACCCTCCTAGCGATAAGGAAACGAGATGTTCTCGTAGTAGTGGACTTCGGGTGCCGAAGGGTCTGCGAACACGACCGCGGCCGCGTCGATCCGCACTCGAACGCGGCCGAGCCTCTGTGTTCGTAGCCAAAGCGCGGTGGCCCGCCGAATGCGGTTCAGCTTCTCGCCCACGATGGTGTCGGCCGGGAACACCGGGCGAGCGCTTCGTCGGGAGCGCACTTCGCATACGACGATCAGCGAGTCCCGGCGCGCGATGAGGTCGAGCTCCAGCCGACCCACCTGCACGTTCTGACCGATGATGCGAAAGCCCTGCTGAGCGAGGCGCGACGCGACGAGCTCTTCGCCGCGCCTTGCAAGCTCACGGCGCGTCGGCGTTGGGCTCGGCCGCGACGACTGGGTCGCGGACGCAGTAGCTACCTCGGAGGCCATCGCCGCCGGTTTCGAGGATCTCTTCGCAGATGAACCCGCCTGGGCATCCGCAAGTCGGGAGGCTGCTGCCTTCCGGGGCGCCACAGCGGCACGAGCAGTAGACGTTGTCTGCGATGTCGTCGTCCGGGGCGCAGGTTGGGTCGTCCGGGTTTTCGCTGCACGGAATGTTCGGGTCACCTTCGAGATCTCGGACGAGACAGACCCGTGTTGCGCACTGAACCGAACTGGTCTCGAGATAAGTCTCCGAAGACAAGAACCCGCCTTCCGGAACCTGCTCCGGGACGCACGGGTCGCCCACAGCGCTTTCGGAGCAGCCGACGGCCATCATCCCGACGGCAACGACCGCGGTGATCCGGACCAGACTAAGCAAATTTCCACTCATTTCGCCCCCTTAAGAAGCCCCCGACATCCAAAGCATAACGGCACTAAGAGATCGCACCCAAACTTCCCCGCCGTTCGGGGTCAGAAATAGGGAGATGCCGGACAAACCGACGCCTCAGCACG
>JBCCHE010000089.1:0-8286 GCA_039028875.1 Myxococcota bacterium
ATGCGCTCAACCCTAGTGGGCCGACCGGGTCTTTTCCAGCGCTCTCCGTGGCGTGAAGCGCTCGCTCGACTTCACGGTCTCCAGGTGGCCCTCACTCGCAAACGACCACCGTTTGGTCTCCGCGCATCTCGAACGGTGCTTCGAGGGGGTCGGGTCGTGGGTCGCCTTCGAGAAGGACGCCGCAGTCTTCGCACAGGACGTTGGCCCAAGCCGCGTCCCGCCCAAACGGTCCACTCGCCAACATGGCGTTGATCCAGTCCACCAGGAGTGGCACACCACCGGTGGTGTCGTCGTACACCTTCGGAAAGCGAAACACGGTGTGTTCACTGCCGCTGCCGAAGTAGTAACGGTAGTTCTCTGGCACGGCGTCAAACGTTTCCTGAGACTGCGACAAGGCGATCTCGCCGAACTCGCAGCTTGCGTCCCACCAACGTGCCACGCCCGCAGGGCTACCGTCGTTCAGCATCACGTTGTAGAAACCGCTCTGGCCGCCCGGACTGCCGTCGTAGAGGGCAGTGTACTGAGCCCAGTTCGTGTCGGGGAACGCCGTGGCCACAGCCTCGGTGTACGCCGTGATCCCGCCGCCCTCGGTGATCGCTTCGAGGGCTCCTTCCACTTCGGGAAGGTTTGGAACGAAGTTCCACACGCTGAACTCGTTCTCGAGAAACTCCTCGGTGATCACCCCATTTCCCGCATCGGCCAGGATGTGCATCTGCGATGCGGGCCACACGTCGTGAAGCAGCGGCCCGTGAAACCAAGCGCCGTAGGCGCCAGCGCTCGATCCGGTGACGAACACGACCTCTGGGTTGACGAAGTGTTCGCGTGCCCACTTCTCAGCGACCTTGGCGTTGTGGAACCCGAGGTGCTGTGCAGGCGGTTCGCCCTCCGTGTACTCGACGCTCGCGTCACCGAAGTGGATGTCGCACGTGCAATAGGTGACGAACACGATGTTCCAGCCCCGAAAAGGGTTGCGCTCGTCATCGAGGTCGAAGAACCCTTCGGCGGCGAACTCGTCGAGGTTATCGTTCGGAAGGGCCCGACAGGCGGGGATGCCGCATGTAAGGCCGTTCCAGCAGGCGCCCCCGCCCTGGTAGTAGATCAGCAGTTTGTTCACCGAGCCGCGGCGGGCGAAATAGCGATACTCCGAGCCTTGTACACACTGTGGGGTGTAGGTACGCCCTTCGTACTCGGTCGGGCCGGGTGTCAGGGTGATGTAAGCGCTGTCGCTCAAGCCCTGCGCGACCACGGTGTCGAGCACAGCGGCGTCGACGAGTGCGTCGAGGCTTGCCTCGAGCCGATCTTGGCTACCGTCTGGCGTGCAGACACTGTTTGCTTGGTCTTCGACTACGACGGCGAACTCCGTGAACGCCGCCTCACGTTCCGTGTTCAGCGTCGCGCCGTCCGCATCGGTCTCTAGGCTTCGAACGTGACGACTCTCCGCGTTGAGTAGATCAGCACATGCTGTGCCGCTCGCAGCCAGGATGGTGGCACCGCAAGAGGCCTCGTTCGCCGACCCGAGGTCGATGCCCAGATTGATCTCGGATGCCGTGCTCTCGACGTTTCGCTCGATGCCTGCGGCGGCGTCGTTCGCCGTGGTCGCCAGGTCCGCGCAGTCGACGCCGAGCGCTGCCCCGCCGGCTTGTGCAGCGTCCCACGCCTCCGCGAGTACGCCGCGCGCCGTTCCGATGGCCGTGTCTCGGGCTTCGTCGTCTTGACGGGCCTCCCAGGTCGCCCACGCGTCAAAGACGGATCGGCAAAACGCCGCGGCCGCGACTTGTTTCTCGCCGGCGCACAAGTTGGATGGGTAGGCGTCGAAACTCCCCTCGGGTCCGCCGTCGCTCGGGCCGTCGCTGCACCCCCCGGCAAGTGCCATCGCGAGCACAAGCATCCAAGCAACCCAAATCAAGCGCATCCGTACCTCCGTTGCGTCCCTTCTCATACGGAACGGCGGCGGTCGTCAAGGCTCTGCTGGGTGCCGCTGTGCCACGGCGCGGGAGCCCAGTTGTCAGGCTGCGCGCGTGTCGTCGATCCGGTTCGCTTCGGCGACGAAGCGTCGGCGCTCGGCGTTGACCAACTCGAGAAGCTGCTTTTGGTCGACGAGGCCAGCATCGAGCAGTGCTCTCATGTAGCCATCCGCGTAGCCGCGTGCTTGGGCCAACGACGCGTAGTTGGCTCCGCTGAATCGGGTTTCGATCGTCTTCTTCACCAAACCGCGCAGGGTCACCTTGAGCTCATCTACGTTCATGGGCCGTTCCTTCCAAGCCCGAGTGTCGAGATCCGTGATCTACGGTCAAGAAAACGGTGCGTCGGCTCGGACTAGAAGTGGGTCAGGCGTCGGAAGTCTGCGATACGCGCGTCGAGATCCTCGCGACTCAGGTCCACGAGCGCGTCGATGCCCACGTCTTGGACGCAGAACGATGCAGTGGCTGAACCGCAGATGACCGCCTGCCGAAGGTCTTCGGTCTCGGACTGCGCCAGGTAGCCGAGGAACCCTCCTGCAAACGAGTCGCCCGCGCCGGTTGGGTCTGCGACGTTCTTGAGTGGGTAGGCCGGGGCGCAGAAAATCTCTTCGTTGACGAAGAGCAGGGCGCCGTACTCCCCGCGCTTCACGATCACCGTTTGTGGCCCTAGGGCGCGCAGCCCTTCGGCGACTGCGATGGGGTGGTGGAAGCCAGAAAGCTGTCGTGCCTCTTCTTCGTTGATCACGAGGATGTCGATTCTCGTCATCAGCTCCTTGAGGGCGTCGAGGGCTGTATCGATCCACAGGTTCATCGTGTCGGCGACCACCAGCTGCGGTGACCTGACTTGGTCGAGCACGTGGAGCTGGAGCTCTGGCGCGATGTTGCCGAGCATGACGTACTCGGAGTCGACGAACGAATCCGGAATCTTGGGCTGAAAGTCTGCGAAGACGTTGAGGTCGGTCCGGATGGTTTCGCGCGACGTGAGATCGTCCGCGTAGCGCCCTTCCCAGTGGAAGGTCTCACCTTGTGCGATCTCCAAGCCCTCCGTGTCGATCGACCGCGCCCGCAGCATATCGATCGTTTCCGACGGGAAGTCCTTACCGACGACGCCGACGAGGCGCACGGGCGCGAGCCGCGAAGCCGAGAGCGACGCGTATGTCGCGGCGCCCCCCACGATGCGCGGATGGTATCCGAGGTGGTTGTGGATGGTATCGAATGCGACGGAGCCAACGACGAGGAGCGACATGGTGCCTTTCAGGAGAGATAATGTCCGAGGAGTGGCGCAAGCTTCTCTCGTGCGGCTTGCGAGATGGTCTGAGGGTCGGTGATAAGCGCATTTGCGAGGGCCGAGGTCGCCGGGCTTGCTGAGGGGTCGGGGACGGTCTTGGCGAGCGTGACCAGGATCTCTTTCGCCCTGGTGACGTTGTTGTTCATCACCTCGATGACGCCCTCGACAGTCACCGAGTCGTGGTCCGCATGCCAGCAGTCGTAGTCGGTGGCCATCGCCAGGGTGGCGTACGGCAGTTCGGCTTCTCTCGCCAAACGAGCCTCGGGCAGGTTCGTCATGCCGATGACGGAAACCCCCCAAGAGCGGTAGAGATTGGACTCGGCACGTGTCGAAAACTGTGGGCCTTCCATGCACAAGTAGGTTCCGCCGACGTGGGTGCGCGCACCCGATGCCTCGGTGGCCTCCGCAAGCGCAGCGGCCAGGGCGGCGTCGATCGGCTCGGCGAAGGCCACATGGGCGACGACCCCATCGTCATCGAAGAACGTGTCGGCCCGATGCCGGGTTCGATCGAGGAACTGGTCGACGATCACCATGTCCCCAGGGTGAATGTCTTCTCGCATCGATCCCACCGCAGAGACGCTCACGATCTGTTCCGCACCCGCCATCTTGAGGGCCAAAATGTTCGCACGCGCATTGATGCGGTGGGGGGGAATGCGGTGGCCACGACCGTGGCGGGGCAGGAACAGTAGGCGGGTCGAACCTAGCGTTCCCGCAACTACCTTGTCGGAGGGCTCTCCGAAGGTCGTCTTGATGGCGATTTCCTCGACGTCTGCAAGCCCTTCGAGTGCGTAGAGGCCGCTTCCGCCGATCACGCCGAGTGTTCTCGTGATTGTCCCCATCTCGGTCCGGCTCGCTCCTATCATGGGCACCAGTCTCCGTCGAACACGCCTATGGGCGGGCCTGCTGGTAGGGTTGCCGCGCGACGATCACCGTTCGGACCTCGCTATCGCGAAAGACGCCGAGTTGGACATTCGAGCCAACCGGTCCGCGTAAGCGCTCGACGATCTCGGCGTAGGGCATCGTTCTGACCGACTCCCCGTTGATGGTGAGAATGACGTCGTCGGGCTGAAGACCCGCAATGGCTGCGGCGCCTCCCGCCGGCGCGTCCAAGACGCGGAGCCCACCCCCTTCCGAGTAGGCGAGCCGCGCGTGGATCCCTCCCACCGGTTGTCCACTCTGGCTGCCGCCGCATCCGATCATGGCGACCAGTGCGAGTACGCTGATCGGGCTACAGGACCGCGGGCGACGCATGATCGCTTCGACATAGCCGCCTGATGGGGTGGTGCAAACGGCCATCGTGGCAGAATTGACACCCTCGCCGACCCGAGTACCATTCCTTAACCCCTCGAAACTGTGGGCGAAACTCCAAGCGATCACACACAGATGCTCAAGCTCTTGATCTCGGACGACGAAGGGCAGACGACCGTCGTGCCCCTCCTACGCGACGAGATCACGATCGGGCGTCGCGCGGGCAACACCATTCGCCTGACCGAACGGAACGTATCCCGGACCCACGCGCGGCTCGTGAAACGTGATGAAGCTTACATTGTTGAGGACCTGGGTTCGTACAACGGCGTGATTCTCAACGGCCAACGCGTAAACACGTCCGCGCAGATGGCTCCGGGCGACCAACTGGCGATCGGGGACTATGCCCTCGCGCTCCAGGCCGAAACCCGGACCTCGCGGCGACCGCCGGCGCCCATTGTCGATGCGAAACCGCCACCGCGATTGGTGGTGTTGAACGAGCCGGCTGCGGGCGCCGAGTTCTCCTTGAGCCAACCCGTCATGCGGATTGGTCGTGACGAACGGCTCGACATCTGGATCAACCACAAGTCCATCTCGCACGAGCACGCGGAGGTCCAAGTTGTCGATGGGGTGGTGACCGTGTTCGACCTCGACAGTGCGAACGGGATGCGTGTCAACGGAATCGACACCAAGCGCGCAATGATCGAGTCAGGCGACGTGCTCCAGCTAGGCGAAGTCGGTTTTCGCTTGCTCACGCCTCAAGGGACGCTTTCGCTCCAGGAGGTCCCGCGTGGCCCTGTCGCTCCGAGCCCCGCTCAGGCGCCAAAGAAGCCCCTATTCGCCCTGGCGGTGTTGGGTTTGCTTGCGCTTTTCGGAGGGCTGGCCGTGATGTCCACGATTCAGGCCCCGAGCGACACCACCGATGACCAACCGACCGCGCTTGCTTCTTCTACGGGTGCGATGGGAAGCGAAACCTCGGACCAAGCCGCCGCTTCGGTGCTGGTGCCTCCTTCCGAACCCTCTGCGCGTGGGATGCCCGGTGACACCGACATGCCGGTCGCGGAGGATGAAGAAGGTGACGCGCCACAGGAATGGGAAGACCAACTCGTTCGGGCCCGTCGGCGGCTTGCGCGCGGACAAGTGGATGAGGCGTATCGTATCGCCAACGAGTTACCAGACGACAGCGTGCTGAGGCGCACGCCTGAGTTCGGCGAGATTCGTTACAGGTACGTGCAGTCGCACGTCGACGCCGCCGAGGAAGCGATCGAAGCGGATCAACCGGACCGTGCGCGGAGAGAGGCGAGGTTGGCCCTGACCACCCCGGGTATCACACCCAAGCAGAAACGAGACGCACGTCGCATCGTCGCGGCGGCCCGGCGAGCCTCGAATCGCAAGCCGAGCCCGGAGGAATCACTCGCCGAGGCCTACCGATGTGTGGGCACAGGCGACAACGCTTGTGTGATCCTCGCGCTCGAGGGCGGACAGGCAAGAACTCCGGCCGCCCTCGCACTTCTGATTGAGACTTACCGCGCGATGGATGATTTTTCCGCCGCAAGGCGGCACATGAGAGCATTCGTTCAGCGGTATCCCGAAGACGCGAGGGCGCCACGATACCGGGAAATGCTCGACGCAGACTGACGCAGGGGCGCAGAATCGTTGATTAACGGCCTCTGCCCATGACAGACTGAAGGTCGGGTGTTTGGGGGAACACACAGCACGGGGGAATTGCGGCCGTGGCTCGCCTTGGGAGTCGCTGTGCTCGGCCTGAGTATCGGCCTCAGTCCGGCGACCCCGGCTTGGGCTCAGGGAAACGCGCGCCTCACCGAAGGCGGGATGGACCTTCACCTTTACAGGCCCGCGGTTGACACGCGCGGGTACTTCAGCGTGAACGGCAGCCGAGTGATGCCCCACAAGGAGTTCAGCTTCGGGCTCGCGATGGACGCGGGCTTCGGGATCCTTCGCTACAACGGGTTCGTGACCGACGATCAGGTGCTCGCGGAAGACGCGAAACGCCAGGACCGCATCTCGAACCAGTCGTTCACCGGCAACTTCATCTTCAACTACGCCCTGATCGACCGCCTCGTGATCGGCGTCATGCTACCGATCACATTCTTCCGTGGTGAGGCGGTCCAGGTCCCGGACCGGGGCGGCAACTGCATGGCGGGGCAAACCACCTGCCTCTACAACGTGGGCGACGATCCCCGTGGGCTTCGGTCGCAGGGGATCGGAGACTTGCAGCTGCATGTGAAGGCGAAGCTGTTCAGCCTTCCTTGGTTCGGCATCGCTGCGGTGTTGCGTGCGCAGTTCCCGACCGCAAGAACGGCGCAGTTTGCGGGTGAGCCTGGCGTTGCGCTTTGGCCGACTGCCGTCTTTGAGTTCCTTCCAACTGATCGTGTCCGTCTTGCGCTCGAGGGCGGCTACCGCTGGAACTCGGGTCAGGGCGCCACTTTCATCTGGGACGGTCGCTCCGAACCGAACCCGATTGCGATCAATGCGGTCGACCCCGTCGACGTTGCTGACGAAGGTCATCTCTTCACGTACAACGACCTCATCACGTTCGGGTTCGGTGCGAGCTTCCGTATTGCGCGTTCACTCGACCTCGTACTCGAGTACTACGGGACGAAGATCGCCCAGGAAATTGGGACTCGAGGGACCCTTTCGATGGAGGCGCTTGGCGGGCTCAAGTACTTCGTTGCAGGAAACAGCTTCCTCTACTTTGGTGCGGGCGCCGGGATTCCCAAGACCGGGTTTCAAGCGTCAGACGTTCGGGCGCTGCTCGGCTTCATGTACGAACCGTCGACACAGGACCGGGACGGCGACGGCATCCTAGACGACCGAGATGGGTGTCCGGACGAAGCTGAAGACAAAGACGGCTTCGAGGATGCAGACGGTTGTCCGGATCTCGATAACGATGGGGACGGCATTCTCGATGTCGACGACGCATGTCCGCTCGTCAAAGAAGACTACGATGGCGATCGCGACGAAGACGGATGCCCCGAAGGCCGCGAAGGAGACCGGGACGGCGACGGGATTCCGGACGAAGTCGATAACTGTCCGGACGTCCCCGAAGATTTTGATGGGTTCCAAGACGAAGACGGATGCCCCGATCTCGACAACGACGGCGACGGGATCCCGGATGACGCCGACCTTTGTCCGAACGACGCCGAGGACGTCGATGGTTTTCAAGACGAGGATGGCTGCCCAGACGTCGACAACGACGCGGACCGCATTCTCGATGTCGACGACGCGTGCCCGAACGACCCCGAGACGTACAACGGACATGAGGACGAAGACGGCTGTCCTGACAAGGGCCTCGTGATCGTGGAAGACACCCAGCTAACCATCCTCGAGAAGATCTACTTCGAGACCGACAGCGCGATCATCAAGCCACGGAGCTTCCCGTTGCTCGACGCGGTGGCGGCTACACTCAATGGGAACCCGCAGATCACGCTGATCGAGATTCAGGGGCACGCCGACGAGCGAGGCAGCGACAAGTACAACATCAAGCTCACCCGGGCCCGCGCCGAGTCCGTCATGAACGCCCTCATCGAGCGGGGCGTCCTCAAGGAGAGGATCCGGTCGGCTGGATACGGGGAACGGTGTCCCGTCGACCCGAAGCACAACGCGGCGGCTTGGGAGAAAAATCGTCGTGTGGAGTTCAAGATCATCGAAACCGACGCCGGTCCGACCGGAGTTGAGGTAACATGCCCGCGGGGCCGATCCTTGGTGCCGAGGTGATATGTCGCGCGAGCGTTTCGTCGAGTTGATGGCGCCTGCACTGACCCGCTTCAG
>JBCCHE010000090.1:0-7558 GCA_039028875.1 Myxococcota bacterium
GCACGGGCGGTTTCGAACCGCCGACCCCTACCGTGTCAAGGTAGTGCTCTACCACTGAGCTACGTGCCTGCTTTGAACGCCACCCTGCGGTGGAAGCGGCGGTTTAACGCTGACCCCGAGGGGTGTCAACCCTTGGTTTGCACAGGCGAAACGCCGCAACACGGTTCCCTCGAAAGACGCGCTCGCGGCACAACGGCCCTGGAAAGAGCTGGGCTTTGCGCTTTTCGAGGGGCGCTGATAAGCCGAGCGTTCGATGAGTGTCGACCCAGGTGATGACAAGCCTTCGTTGAGGCCGCTCCCCTCGGTCGGGATGGCGCTGCTGCCGAACGAGCTTCGTGCGCGACGCGTCCGCCGATGGGTCGCCTCGGGCGCCGTCGCGACGGTCTTCGTTGGGTTCATTGGCGTGTGGGTGGTCCGGAGCCTCCTTGCCGCAGAGCCGGAAGCAAGCGCCGCTGAACCCCCAACCGAACTCGCCGCCGCCTCGCCAGACTCCGCGCTCGTCGCCATCGCCGCGGCGCCCGAACCGGCAGACGCCCTCAGCCCCGAAGAACGCCTCGCCCTTCAACGCTCGAGTCCCAACGCACGCTACGAAACCACGTTCGGGCGCGAGCCGAGCTTCCGAGGGGCACTCCTGAACGCAGGGCTCGAAGCGGACGAGTGCAATCAGGTCGAGCAGGCTCTCAAACACATCGTCGATTTTCGCCGTTGCAGGCCCGAGCACAAGCTGGTCGTCGAACGCGACGAAGAAGGCGCACTGAAGAGCTTCGAGTACCACCCGTCCGCCACGGAGTTCGTGGCGGTATCGCGAGGCGCGGACGGCACGTTTCGCGCCGAACAGATTCGCATCAAGGTCCAACGCACCCCGATCGCCCGCGCCACGTCGGTCGAGACGTCCATCGGTGATGGCTTGGTCGAGCTCGGGCTCCCGCCGGGACTCGCCGCCTTCTTTACCGAAGCGTTCGAGGGACGCATCAACTTCCCGCTTCAAGCCCGCAAAGGCGACGTCTTTCGCATTCTGGTCGACGAAGAACGCGTTGACGGAGAGTTCCTACGCTACGGCCGGGTGCACGCAGTCGAGTACAATGGCCAGAAGACCGGAAAACAGCAGGCGTTTTTCTACGAGGCCCCAAACGTTCCCGCCCAGTTCTACGACGATACCGGCCGCGCGATGCAAGGCGGGTGGCTTCGGACGCCGCTCCGCTATGACCGCCTGTCGTCCCGGTTCAACCCGCGCCGTTTTCATCCGATCCTGAAGCGCACGATGCCGCATCTCGGGGTCGACTACGCGGCAAGCACCGGCACACCGGTCTGGGCCGCGGCCGACGGACGCGTCACATTCGCCGGCCGAAGGGGGCCCAGCGGCAACCTGGTTGTGATCCGCCACGTGGGCGGGTTCGAAACGCTCTACGCCCACCTTCACCGAATCAAGCCCGGCATCCGCCCCGGCACCCAAGTGAAGCAACGCGATCTAATCGGGTTCGTCGGGTCAACCGGACGTTCCACTGGGCCGCATCTGCACTTCGGCCTCAAGAAGCACGCGCGCTACCTCGACCCCGCCGCCGAACTCAACGGGCCTGGGCGACGCCTTCCATCACGTGAACTCGTCGCTTTCAAGGAAGTCATCGCACAGAGCCAACAGCAGCTCGCGGCAATCCCAGACGCCCCTGCGCTCGTCGCGAGCGATGACGAGCCGCTGGTCGAGCAGGTCGACGAAATCATGGACTGACCGATGGGCCGAGAGTAGGCTCGGCGCGGTGAGCAGCCGAACCGACGCCTTCGAACGGTTGACGGTTCTCCTGGCGCTCTTGTTCCTGGTGTGGGGAATCGGCCTAGCGGGCCTGTGGGATCCCTGGGAAGTCGACGTGGCCGAAGCCGCGCGGACGATCCGCGACCAGGCGGACTCCCATGACGCGGCCACGCTGAGCGCTTGGCTCACGCATTTTTCGTTTCGGACGTTCGGGATCCACGCTTGGGCGGGGAGGCTCCCGGGGGTGCTCGCGGCCCTGGCTGCCTGCGCGCTCCTGTTCAGCTGGGTAGGTCGCGACGTCGGCGTTCGAGTCGGTCGCGCGTCGGTCGTGGTTCTCGCCACGTCCGTCCTATTCGTCCTGCAGGCCCGGCTTGTCCTCGGTGACGCCTTGGCGATGTTCGCCCAAGCATGGGTTGGCTACGCGGCTTTTCGTGTCTCCTCCCCGACAGCGACCCAGACCCGCACAGGGCTTGCCGCGACCACGTTCGTCCTCGTGGCCGGGCTCCTCGTGAGCACTTGGACGAGCGGCGTCCTCCTCGGACCCCTGCCTCCCCTGTTCGCCGTCGCGGCCTGGTCCTGGCTGCCGGCCGAGGCCCCAGCCCCACCCTGTTCGCTCCCGGGCCGCGCCGTCATCTCGCTCGCAACCCTCGGTCTCGGGGTCGGTGTCTTGCGCGCGGTGCAAACGGACGCCACCGACATGAGTTTGTGGTTGGGAGGCGGCGCGATCGGTGTGAACCCGCCGACGTACGACGCCGCGCTCGAAGTGTTGTTCCATGGCTTCGCCCCGTGGAGTGCGGTCTTCCCAGTGGCGCTCGTCGTGATGGTCACCCCGACAAGGGGGCGAGCCTCGAATGCACAAAACTTGGCTTGGCTCTGGGCGATGTGGGTGGCCTTCAATTACGTGACGTGGACCGTCCACCGGTCGCGCTACGGCGTTCCTTCCTTCGTCGCCATGGTTCCGATGAGCGGCATCGTGGGGCTCTGGCTCTGTGAGGTCACACAACACCCTCGTCCTCGGCGTGCCTCCGCCATCGCGGTGGGACTCTTCGCAGGACTTCTCATCCGCGACTACGTGCTCTACCCCGAAAGCGCAATACGTGGCCTCCCCGCCACCGATGTCGGTCTCGCGGAGGTGGTCGGCGCCGGTCGCGCGTGGTCGATGATTTTCGGGGCGTTCGCCGTTGCGCTGCTGGTCGTCCTGTGGGGCGGCGTCGACTCGAGCCGGCTTGGGAGCTTCCGCAAACGATGGCCCGAGGCTGGGCTTTGCTGGGTGCTGTTGAGTGCGGTGGTCGTGTCGGCGTTCGTCGTGCTCGACTTCCAACCATCGCTCAGCCGTGCCCTCTCCTCAAAAGCGCTCTATGACGCGTACGAAGAGCTCGACGAAGGGCGCAAGAGCCCACTGGTCTCCTACCGACTGTCCCCAACAGGCGCCCGGTACTACACCGACACCCCCGTCTTGAAGGTCGACAAAAAGCGCGACCTGGTGGACTACCTCGCCCAACCCGGTCAACACTGGGCGGTGCTGCCTGAAGAGGAGCTTCCCAGGGTCAACAAGGCGTATCGCGCAAAGGTCGGCAGACACCTCTTCGTCGCAAACGACGCGAGCACGCGTCGGGTCCTCGTCGCCAGCCAATCGCTCGAGGGTCATGAAAACCTCAACTTCATCGCCCGGTACGTCCGATCAGAACCGCCTCAGATCGGGAGTCCGATCGACGCCAACTTCGACAATCGCGTGGCACTTCGGTCGTTGTTGATCGACCTACCGCATGACGACTTCGTCGAGCCCGGCGAACGCTTCTCGCTAACGTGGGTGTGGGAGGCGATCGGCCCCCGCCCCGCGGGATTCGAGGTCTTCGTCCACGTCGATGGGTTCGATCGCCGCATCAACGGCGACCACGCGCCGGTTCGTGGCCTATATCCGTTTCGATACTGGAGCCGCGGGGACTTCGTCATCGACACCCAGACGCTCAGGGTCCCACGCACGTTTCCAACGGGCGACTACGGGATCTACGTCGGCCTCTTCAAAGGCGACCGGCGCCTCGAGGTCAGATCCAACACCGATCACGCGAGCGAGCACCGTGTGCGCGCTGGAACGCTAAGGGTCCGCTGACTCCCCTTCTGAGCGACCGAGACGCGGGCTCGCGGCCTCAGGATCCTTCTTTTTGGGAGTCGAAGACTGACGCAGCAAGGTCGAGCCCACCCCCGAACGCCGAGGCCGGGGCTTGAAACGAGGCCCGGGGTTCCGGTTCGGTAGCGTCCTCAGGCGGAACCGTAGGCGGAGCTTCGGTGGGGGCCCGCCACCCAAACACGGTCCGCCGAACCTCGTCCGAACGATCGGTGGACGCCCTTGTCGCCGGCTGGGACTCGGACCGAGGACCGCTTGTCCCCACTGGAACACCCACCAGCGTGCGCTGATCGAGCAAATACGCGGCGTCGGCGCGAAGGCATCGCATGCTCTGCCGCAGGTGTCGCCGTTCCTCCGAGCGCAAGGCGTCAAATGCGATCCCCATCCCAATGGTCGAACTCCCCGCAGCCTCGGGTTCGAGCTCGACGCGGCAGACCCGACCAGCGACACAAAGCGGCTCTTCCCAGTCGGGGGGGTAGAACGTCAAGGTCACGTCGCTCCCCTCTTCGAGAAGCAAATCGGTCTCTACCCACAGGCCGTCCTCGCTGACGTCGGTGACACGATGGACGATCACCTCTCCCCAAACGTCGGAATAGATTCCGCACTCGAGATCGATGAGACGACGGACCGCCCCACGCGCCTCCCGTTTCGCCCCGAACTGGCGTAAAGCCATGCCTCGCTTGTAAGCGACCGCCAACGAATGCCGCAAGTTACACGGGCAACTCGACCAAGGCATCGGGCTCGAGCACGTAGCGCGTTTGATCCCACCGCCCGGGCGTGGCCACCGCCCGCTCGCGACCGATGTCGAAAAGCCACAGACCTTCACGACCCGAATGGGTCGTGCTCCCGGCGCAACACATCGGAATGGGCGACTCCGGAACGCGCACGTGATAGCGGCGGTGCACGTGCCCGTGAACCACAACTCCACACTGAATCGCGCGCGTGACTTCGAGGAACGCGTCGGCGTTCTCGAGGCCGTGGCTGGGCCGATCGGGTTCGCCGTTTTCGAGTCTCGGGGCATAGTGTGTCGCGAGGAACACAAACCGGTCGGCAAGCCGCGGGTCCTCGAGGATACGAGCCAACGCTTCGAGCTGCGCATCTGGAATCTTTCCATTGGACCGGCTCGGCTTGTCGTTTGGACGAGCGCTGTTGACGCCGATGAGCGCGATGCCTTCGACTGAGAGTCGCACCTGCGGCCAGACGCCATCGATGGCGTGCTCGGGCATGTCAGTTTGCAGGAACTCTCCGAAGTGCTTGTCGAACCAGCCCGCATCGGCAGAATCCGAAAGATAGAGGTCATGATTGCCGGGGACCGTAAAGAACCCGTCGCGAAACGTGGTCAGTGGCTCGATCGTGCGCCGCGCGAATGCGATCTCGGCCTCGGTACCAAGGGCCGTGTAATCTCCGGTGCACAAGACGAGATCCACGCACTCTTGTCGGGCAAGCTCGGCCAGCGCGGTGACTTTGTGCGGCGCATCGGCGAACAGCCTTCGCCGATGCAGGCTGAGGTTCGCGAGCCCCACCAGCCGCTTGTTGAGGAAGCTCCGCAACGGCACACCGGCAAAGCCGTCTTCGAGGTGGAGGTCGCTGATGTGGAGAACGCGCGTCACGGCCACTGGGCGGGTGCCGCCAAGCCCGCGCCTTCGGGGAGACCAAAGCGTACGTTCATGCACTGCAAAGCCTGCCCCGCGGCACCCTTGACCAGGTTGTCGATGGCACTCATCGCGATGATCTTGTCGCTTCCGGGCGGCCGTGCATACGAAAGATGCACCCTGTTCGAGCCTCGCACCCAGAGGGTGTCGGGGTGTTCGCCCGGATCGAGTACCTCCACGGATGGAGAACCTGCGTAGAGCGAGCGGGCGGCCTCCGTGCAGGCGTCGGCCGTTGCCTCGCCAGCCGAAGCATCCGCGTAACAAGTCGCCAGAATGCCTCGCGTCATGGGGATCAAGTGGGGCACGAACGTGATCGTCACCGGCGCACCAGCCACGGCGGAGAGTTCCTGCTCGATCTCCGGACCATGCCGATGCACGCCTGCCTTGTACGCGCGCACGCCCTCCCCCGACTCCGGGAAGTGCGTACCCTGTGACAGCCCGCGACCCGCGCCCGAGACCCCCGACTTCGCATCGACAACGATGCCGTCGGGCCGAACGATCCCTTCGCGCAACAGGGGCGCCAACGCCAGCGTCGACGCCGTGGGGTAGCAACCCGGAACCGCAACCAGATCCGCCCCGCGGATCGCGTCTCGGTGAAGCTCGACCAGTCCGTACACCGCGTCGGCCAACAACTCGGGGACGGGATGCTCTCCGTAGAGCCGTTCGTACGTCGCCAGGTCCGAGAAACGAAAGTCCGCCGACAGATCAAACACCGGTAGCCCGCGCGCGCGAAGGGCGCCGACGGCCTCGGCGCTTGCCGCGTGAGGAAGCGCAGCGAAGGCGACGTCGGATTTGCCGGCGATCGCATCTGGGTCGAAGGCCTCGACCGGGCCGTCGACCAAGCCGCGGAGGCTCGGCAACACGTCGGCGACGCGCCGTCCCGCACTCGCGTTTCCAACGACACCGGCCAACGCGGTCGACGGGTGACCCAGGATCAAGCGCACGAGTTCGGCGCCGGTGTAGCCTGTCCCGCCTATGACGGTGGCCCGTATGGTCTTCGCAGTCATCGGTTGTCTCTTTTCGGGTCGTTGTCCTCTGTGTCTCTCCGGATCGGAACCTTAAGCAAGAAAGCCGCGGCACAACCAGCGCCGCGGCTCAAATCGCGAGAGTCGAAGGTCTCAGCGCTTGGAGTACTGGAACTTCTTACGCGCGCCGGGCTGGCCTGGCTTCTTACGCTCTTTCTTGCGGGCGTCACGCGTCAGATAGCCCGCACGCTTGAGGGCTGGCTTGTTGCTATGGTCGGCACCAACGAGTGCGCGCGCAATCCCATGACGAACGGCAACGGCTTGGGAGGAGACGCCACCGCCAACGACGTTGACCTCGACGTCGTACTGGCCCTGCTTGGCGAGGGCGGCGAACGGCTGCATCGCGATGATGCGAAGGATCTCGCGAGGAAAGTAATCCTCGAACGTCCGGCCATTGATCGTGACGGTCCCGCCCCCTGGGCTGAGAAAGACGCGCGCGATGGCGTTCTTACGCTTGCCGGTGCCGTAGTTGCGACCGTCGATGAGTTTGGAATGGGTCATGCGAATGTGCTCTCGAAATCAAAAAGGGAGGGGCTCAGGCTTTTGCGCCACATGAGGGTGGGTCCCCTCGGCGTGCACCTTGAGCTTCCGAAACATCTGACGGCCAAGGCTGTTCTTGGGGAGCATCCCTCTTACCGCCTTCTCGACGATGAACTCGGGCTTGCGGTCGAGCAGGTGGCCGTAGCTCTCAGACTTGAGCCCCCCGGGGTAACCGGAATGCTGGTGGTGGTACTTGTCTTCGCGCTTGTTGCCGCTGAGATGGACTTGGGACGCGTTGACGACGATGACGAAGTCCCCCGTGTCGACGTGCGGGGTGTACTCGGGGCGGTGCTTCCCGCGTAGGACGTGGGCGACCTTGGACGCGAGTCGGCCGAGTGGTTGCCCCGCCGCATCCACGACGTACCACTTGCGCTCTATCTCTGACGCCTTGGCACTCTGCGTAGCCATCATAGTCTCCTAAGCCCCCGTTTCGGGGCGCGTTTCCTAGCCGTCGACTTCCGGACTGTCA
>JBCCHE010000091.1:0-7522 GCA_039028875.1 Myxococcota bacterium
CCCCCCCCGCGACTCCCCCCCACATTGCCCAGCCCGCGTCCGAACCCCTGAAAATCCCCTTTGATCTCGAGTGCGGCGGCCGCCGCCGACCCGCCCGGTTTCGTCACTCCAAACGCGCCAAGTTCCTGAAATCCCGACCGTGGCGGTTGGCACGGCCTTCGCTGTGTGTCGTTGCACCATGACCCGACCACGTATCGTCGAGCCCGGCACTGTGTACGCGCTCTCGCGGCGTACGACCCGACGCCATTTCCTCTTCAACCCCGACGAGTCTGGCCAGATGGCACAGAGCTTTTGGTACTGCCTCGGCGTCGCGGCGGAGACACACGGAGTGGTCGTCCATGCCGCGTGCTTGATGTCTACGCACTTGCATGCGGTGTTGACGGACGTTCGGGGTGAGCTGCCTCGATTCCTGCATGCGTTTCATCGGAATCTGGCTCTGTGCACCAAGTCCCTTCGGGGTTGGCCTGAGGAAGTCTTCAACAAGAGAAGCAGCAGCGCTCACGAGTTGGTGAGCCAGGAGGCCATGGTTGAGGCACTGGCTTATCTCATGGCCAACCCGGTCGAAGGGTCGGCAGTACGCTACGCAAAGGACTGGCCGGGAGCTACCACGCTGCCCAAGGAACTCGGTCGTCGCGTCGTGTCGGCGAGACGACCTGCCCACCACTTCGACCCCCAGAATCCCGACTGGCCTGACGAAGTATCTTTCGCGCTAGAGGTACCGGCGAGCCTCGCCGTCGACTACGGGACGAAGCTCGTGCAGGACCGTGTGGCCGAACGCCTTCGACAGCGAGAACGCCAAGCTTGGGCAGAGGCGAAGCGTTCCGGAATTCCGTTCCTTGGTCCTCGCCGTGTGCTCAAGCTCTCCCCATTCAGGCAAGCTCGCACCTTCGAGGCCGTTGGTACACTCAACCCGCAGTTTGCCGCCGCCGGCAACCGACAGGCGGCGATCGACGCAGTCAAGCGCCGCCGCGCATTCAGAGAGCAATACGAACGAGCCCTGCACCAATGGATGCATGGGGACCGTTCGGTGAGGTTCCCTCAGGGCACTTGGTGGATGCGGGTCTGTCACGGCGCCAGGTGCGGGCCCGGGCCCTAGCTAGACGACCCTTCGAAAGGACCGCCACGCGGTCGTCCGTTGAGCCCTAGGTCCGGCGATGAAGGGTGGGATGCGCGCGGGCACGCATGTGTGGAAGCGGAAGACCGAGAAACGGGCGTCGACGCTTGCCGCGAGCAGTGTTCTGGGCTTGGTCGCGGCGTCGGTTGGCCGGAGGAGGGGCTCGTTGGAGCAGCGGGGAGGGGGCTTGTGGGGCGCTAACCTGGGTGGGGGGGGAGGGCTTGGTGGAGGGCTTTTAGGCAGAGGGTTACGTGGGGCTCGGTGGACGAGGCGCCCATCAGGCCGATTCGCCACGCCTTACCGGCGAAGTCCCCGAGGCCCCCGCCGATCTCCAGTCCGTGCTTTGCCAAGAGCTGCCCGCGCACCGTCTTGTCGTCCACGCCGTCAGGGATCGTCGCCAATGTGAGGGGCGGAAGCCGTGACGCCGGGTCGACGGGCTGCCCGACGCCGATTCCCGTCAGCCCGGCAGACAGGGCTTCCGCGTGCCGCCGGTGCCGCGCATAGCGCGCCGCGAGGCCTTCCTCTTGCACGAGGATCAGGGCTTCGTGGAGTGCGTACACCATGTTGACCGGTGCGGTGTGATGGTAGACGCGTGCCGACCCGAAGTACTGACCGATCAAGCTAAGGTCGAAGTACCAACTTTGGACGGCTGTCTTCCGCGTCGTGGCCACCTTGATGGCTCGCTCCGAGAACGACACCGGCGAGAGCCCCGGCGGACAGGAAAGGCATTTCTGAGTGCCAGAGTACACAGCGTCGATACCCATTGCGTCCACGTCCACAGGCACCCCGCCAAGCGAAGTGACGGCGTCGACCAGCAACAATGCACCGCACGAATCCGCGATCGACCGGAACGGCGCGAGGTCTTGGAGTACCCCCGTCGATGTCTCCGCGTGCACCAGGGCCAACACCTTGAACGGGCCGTGCTTCGCCGCGCGCGCCAGGTCGTCCGGGTCGAGCGCTCGGCCCCATGGTGCGTCGACGACAGTCACCTCCGCACCGCAACGTCGGGCGACCTCCGCCATGCGGCCGCCGAACACGCCATGTCGTCCGATCAGCGCCCGATCACCGGGCTCGAGCAGATTGACGAAGCACGTCTCCATCCCGGCCGACCCGGTCGCCGATATCGGAAGCGTGACCGGGTTCTGGGTGCCGAACACCTCCCGAAGCATGGACTGCGTCTCGTCGAGGAGGTTCAAGAAGTAAGGGTCGAGGTGACCCACCGTGGGACGGCCCATCGCTTCGAGGACGCGGGAGGGGACGTCCGAAGGCCCGGGCCCCATCAGCACGCGACGTGGCGGATTCATCTCCGAACCATAGCGGAAATCGCGACGCGCCAAAGCAGGCCATGGAACGAGCGCGCAGACTCATCTAGACCCTCCTCGGACTTGCCTGCGCGCGAGCGGCCCGCAGCCTAGTGCAGGCGTCGGTAGACGCCGACGACGACCCCCAGGACCTGGGTGCTTCGCCAGTCGTTCTTGGGGATCAGAATAGGCGCCATGTCTTTGTTCGCCGGCTGTAAACGGATGTGCTCTCGCTCCGGGAAGTAGTACTTGCAGGTTGCCTCGTCCCCCACGAGCGCGATGATCACTTCTCCGCGGTTCGCCGTGAGCTGCTTGCGCACGAAGACGAAATCGCCGTCGTAGATGCCCGCCTCGATCATCGATTCGCCGCTTACCCGAAGGCCGAACACGTCTCGCTCGCCGCCGATCAGCATACGGTCGATGTGAACCGTGTCGTCGGGCTGTTCGATGGCCTCGGTCAGTGCGCCCGCCGCCACGCGGCCAACGATCGGAATCTCGACGAGGTTGTCGTTGGCGGCCGGCGGCCGACTGCTCGGCTTGCCATCGGGCGTTCGCATGAGCCGAAGCGTGCGGGACTTCATGTCCTCGCGGGTCAGGTAGCCCTTGCGCTCGAGCGCGCGGAGGTGGTCGTTGACGCCGTTGGTGCTCCGAATCCCAAGATGGTTGCCGATCTCCCGCAACGTGGGTGGGTACCCGCGCGCGTGAATCGAGTCCGAAATGTATTCAAGAACTGCCTTTTGGCGCTGTGTCAGCTTCTGCATGCCTTCCCCCGCAAATTGACGATTTCTGCCCCTGGCTCCTGTACGGATGTCCCCTGTAAGATTGCTCAGGTGGGATAAAGGTACAGATCGTCGCCAAGTTTGTCAAAGAACAGGCGATCTCTGTGAGGTTTCGAGGGGTCAGCCGTCCGAGTCGGGGGTCTTGGCTTCCGCTTCGGGCGGCTGTCCCGCGTCGCTTGGGACGTCAGGTGTATCATCTTCGGACCGCCTTCCGACCCGTTCCTGCCACGCGGTCGCCACGACTTCTGCAGGCGAGAATCCGAGCAGTCCAGAAAGCCCCTGTCCGTCGGTCAGGCCGTGCCAGAAACCGGCCGCGATGTGGGCCACCTCGTCCGGGTCCATCTCCTCGATCGCTTGAAACGCCGCCATGGCCAGTCCGGCGACGCCGTTGATCCCGAGCGCCGCCGCCGCAAACCCGGGCATCGGATGAACCATCAGGCTTCGGCTCGCGAACGAGAGCGCCCACGCGCCAGGCTGGCGCTCGACGAATATCGATCGGCTCGTCTGACGCTCCATGAAGAGACCCACATGGACGGGGCCGACCTCGCGTTCGACCGCGCGGACCACGACGCGGTTGTCTCGGCGCCAGTCTCCACCGAGCGGACCGGTCCAGCGCTCGATCGCCCGGGGCCCCGCAAGCGTATCCACCACACCGTCCTGTCGCCGGAGGACGGCGGCGGTCCAGAGTTCACCCTGTTCAAAGATGCCCAAGACCGCACAATGGCCATCTGGAAGCAGGAGCTCGCCCGCGGGTTTCGCGGCCGGCGCGGCCGGCAAGAGCACGTCGGGGAGTGGATTCGGCCAAACTCCCAGCAGCGCGCCTCCGCCAAGCTCCCGCAAAACGTGGGCAAAACGCATCACGCGCGTCACAAAATCGTCTGCGGGGTCGAGGGGCTCGCCGAGGTAGTCCGCGAAGTCCGTCATGGCGCCGGGTCGCACAATCAAGCAGGCGCCAACCTCGGTCGCTTCGCAGAACGTTTGGAGGTCGTCGAGCGAGGGCAGGGTTGCTGGGTCCACGCTGCCAAGTGCCGTGTGAAACGCCGCCACCGGCCCAGCGCCCCGTGCAACCACAACCACGAGGACGCCACGCGTGGTATCGGGCTCGTCTCCTCGTTCGCCGAGAAGCAGCGAGGCAAGCCGGTCCCACGCGATGTCATCGAACCCGAAGAACGCGAAGTCCTCGCTGATCATCGGCGGAACCTAGCACGGCGTACTCACGTACGCCTTTTGCCCGCAACCCCGATCTTCGTCTACAAGGACACAGTGGGTTTCATCTGGGTGGCGATCGGGGGCGCGGTTGGCTCTTGCCTGCGCTATGCGCTTTCGTTGACCTTCGGCCCTTTGTCGCTCGCGGAGAGCTTCCCGATCGGAACGTTCGCGGCAAACGTTCTCGGGTCGTTCGGCCTGGGAGTCATCTTCGTGCTCGGAGAAGACCGCACCTGGCTTGGGACCGACGTGCGCCTCTTGCTCGGTACCGGGGTGATGGGAGGCTTCACCACGTACTCCGCCTTCAACCTCGAGAGCCTCGGCTTGATCGAGGTGGGTGCGTACGGACGGGCCCTCCTTTACGTGGGTGGCACGGTGGTGGTCTGCTTCTTGGCCGGCGCGTTGGGTCTGCTGATCGGTCGCGCGCTCCGCGGGTAGTCGAGCCTAGGTGTTGGCGAGGAGTGCCTCGACCACCGACGGGTCGGCAAGCGTGGAGATGTCACCGAGTTGATCAGCCTCTCCAGCCGCGATCTTCCGCAGGATACGCCGCATGATCTTGCCCGAGCGGGTCTTCGGCAACCCGCCCGCGATCCGGATCTCGTCGGGCGTGGCGATGGGACCGATGACTTGGCGCACCTTCTCCTTGAGCGCACCGCGAAGCTCGTCAAGATTCGAGTCGACGCTCGCGAGAGGCACGACGAACGCGAAAATCCCCTGACCTTTGATCTCGTGAGGGCATGGCACGACGGCCGCCTCGGCCACCGAAGGGTGCGCCACGAGGGCGCTTTCGATTTCGGCGGTCCCGAGACGATGGCCTGCGACGTTAATCACGTCGTCGACGCGGCCAGTGATCCAGTAGTAACCGTCTTCGTCTCGGCGACAACCGTCTCCGGTAAAGTAGTACCCGGGGTACTGGGAGAAGTAGGTGTTCAGGAAGCGCTGGTGGTTGCCGTGGATCGTTCTCGCTTGCCCGGGCCAAGGGTTGGCGATGCAAAGGTACCCGCTGACGTCGTTGCCCTCGAGCACCTTGCCCGCCTGGTCCACCAGCACGGGTTCGATCCCGAAAAGCGGTAAGGTGGCGGAACCGGGTTTGGTTGGAGTGGCGCCAGGAAGCGGACTGATCAAGATCCCACCGGTTTCGGTCTGCCACCAAGTGTCGACGATGGGCAGTCGCCCGCCGCCGACGACTTCGCTGTACCAGCGCCACACCTCTGGGTTGATCGGCTCGCCGACGGTTCCGAGGACGCGCAGGGTTTCGCGGCTAGAACCGGCGACGGGCTCGTCGCCTTGGCGCATGAGGGCGCGAAGTGCGGTGGGCGAAGTATAGAGGATGGTCGCGCCGATATCGTCGACCACTTGCCAGTAACGGCTGGCGTCAGGGTAAGTTGGCACCGATTCGAAAAGCACAGTCGTCACCCCGTTGCAGAGCGGTCCGTAGACGATGTAGCTGTGACCGGTGATCCACCCGATGTCTGCAGCGCAGAAGTGCACGTCGTCCGGCCCCACGTCGAAGACGTATCGAAACGTCGACGACGCGTACGTCAGGTACCCGGCCGTCGTGTGCACGAGCCCTTTCGGTTTGCCGGTCGACCCCGAGGTGTAGAGGATGAACAGAGGGTCCTCCGACGCCATCCATTCGGCGCGGCAACTCGCCCTTTGCGACGCCATCGCCTCGGCGAGCCACACGTCGCGGCCAGCCTGCATCGGAACGTCGGTCTCGGTTCGCTTGGCCACCAACACGGCTTCCACCACGTCGGTGCCCTCGAGGGCTTCGTCAGCGATGGCCTTGAGCGGGATCCGTTTGGCACCGCGGAGGCCTTCGTTGGCGGTGATGAGAACCTTGGCTTCGGCATCGACGATGCGGTCGCGGAGCGCCTCGGCACTGAACCCGCCGAACACGATCGAGTGGACGGCGCCGATCCGCGCGCATGCGAGCATCGAGTAGGCGAGCTCGGGGATCATGGGCAGATAGATGCACACCCGGTCCCCGCGTTGAACCCCGAGCGACCGCAGCAGGTTTGCTACGCGGCCCACGTGCCCCTTCAGCTCGCCGAACGAAATGTGCTCGTATTCCCCTGGTTCGTCCTTGACGAAGATGATCGCGGTCTTGTCTGGCGTGTGCGCCGCGTGCCGGTCGACGCAGTTGACCGCGACGTTGAGGCGGCCGCCTGGAAACCACTCGAACTCACCGGGCCCGTGCGCTTCGAAGACGCCATCCGGCGGGTGATCCCAATGGAGGGTTTCGGCTTGGCGCATCCAGTAGGCGTCGCGGTTGGCGACGCTGTCATCGTACCGGCTGCGGTATTGCTCGAGGCCGGTGATCCGGTTTCGCGATGCGAGGTCCGCTCTGGTGAATGCCATGCTTCTCTGGGGTCCCTTAGGTTGTTGCGCCGATGACTACCACCAAGGGGCCCAGTTGCCATAGGCGTCGACGTCGATCCAATCCGGATCTGTGGACAGCGGAAGCGCTTCCTCGGCGTCGATCACACGGTCCGCTTCGTCTTGTTGGATCACCAGTTTCTCGTACTGGCCGTAGGCTTTTCGTGTGCCTGCGTAAAGGCACTTGCAGTCTTCGGCGTCGGCGTAGAGGTACATTGGCTGTCCGTCGTGGTCTTGCGTGAGAATCTTGCGCTGCGGGAGTTTCGCGATCTGTGCCAGCTTCGCGGGGGTGTCCGCCAACCGCATCTGAAAGCCGGACGCCGAAAGCCAGCGTTCCATCGACAAGGTTTCGTGCTGTTGGACGCCGGCGCATGCGGTGAGGGAGGCGAGCAGCGCGAGGCTCGCTCCTGTTGTCGGGCGGGGCATGGCTTCTCCCTGGTTGGAATCGTGGTCGGTTGGACTCGTGGTCCAGGTTAGGCCGAATCGAACGAGCCATCTACGGGCGTGATCGGCGTAACCGCAAACCCGTGGTTTCGCGGGGGATCGGGCGAGGGCCCGAGCGCCTTTCGCAATGCGGCCTTGCGCCGCCTCCCTATTTACGGCCAAGAAACAATTCGGAAATAATCGAGGGCTACACCTTTCCGCACAGGCGGTTCCGGTTGGGCTGCCGAAGTTCGGAGGTCCCATGAAGAAGGTGGAAGCCATTATTAAGCCTTTCAAGCTCGATGAGGTGAAGGACGCCC
>JBCCHE010000092.1:0-6479 GCA_039028875.1 Myxococcota bacterium
CCTGTGGGGCCCCCCGGGGGGGGTGGCCCCGGGTTTGATTGCCGCGGCCCCACGGCAGGATCTTATTCAAGCGGTCACGGGTCAGCTTGGCGATGTCGAGTGCCACGATCGACTCCACGAGATCCAGCTCATCGTTGGCGGCACCCGGCTCCGCACCGCCATGTCCCGGATCGATCACGACGACTGGCTGGCCGCTCGAGCGAGTCTCAGCTCGTTCGCGACTCACATCGATGACGACGCGGTACGGATCGGTCAGGTAGAACGTGCGGGCCTTCGCGCCCGGCTCGAGGTCGATCACGACTCGTGGCTCGGGGCGTGCGAGCCTCACCCGCGTCACGCCGCCCCGCCCTACCGAGCGAAACGGGGTCACGGTCGGGGCAACCGTCGTGCTCACGAGATCGATCGCGATGCGGTTTGGCAGCACCCCCTCGGCCGGCAACCGTTCCTCGTGAAACAACGGGGCGCCTTCGAACAGGAGCACGACTCGACTGCCGCCCGCCTCGGGGGCGGTCGCGCCGTAGACATCGATGCGCTCGAGGGAGGCCTCCGGCGCTTCGGCTTGCTTCGTCTGTGGCGGCGCGGGTGGTTCGCGAAACTCGAGTGGGTCGCTTTCGTCGCGCCGAGGCGCCTGCGCATCGCACGCGCCGATGACGACTAGGCAGAGCGTGGCCCATCGCCTGGTTGGTGTCGCACCGCCCCGAATGGACGCGGGTGTACGCGAACCCAACGACTTGGTCAACGGACTGCCACGCGTTGACCCGCTCGGATCGATGGCATAGCTTCCGCCGCATGGCGGGGCTCACCTATCGGGACGCGGGCGTGGATATCGACGCAGGTGAAGCGTTGGTAGAGAGGATCAAGCCGCTCGCCAAAGCGACGGCGACCGAGCACGTTCTCGGCGGTCTTGGCGGTTTCGCCGGGCTTTGCACACTACCTGACGACATCGAGGACCCCGTGCTCGTCTCGGGAACCGACGGCGTCGGCACAAAGCTCAAGCTGGCGTTCGAGCTGGGACGCCACGACTCGATCGGAATCGACCTCGTGGCCATGTGTGTGAACGACATCATCACGGTTGGCGCCCGGCCACTTTTCTTTCTCGATTACTTCGCGACGTCCAAGCTCGACGTCGATCAAGGTGAAGCGGTGGTCCGGGGTATCGCCGAGGGGTGTCGTAGAGCACGGTGCGCGTTGCTCGGCGGAGAGACAGCTGAGCTCCCTGGCTTCTACGCGTCTGGCGAGTACGACCTCGCTGGGTTCGCTGTCGGTGTCGTAGGCCGAAAGCGGATCCTCGATGGTTCGTCGGTCGCCCCAGGAGACCGAGTGGTCGGCATCGCATCCGATGGACTTCACTCAAACGGGTTCTCGCTGGCCCGGCGCGCACTCTTTGGCGGCGAAGACCCTTTGAGCCTCAACGCTGCGTTCGGTGAGACCACCCTCGGCGAATCGCTCCTCCGACCCACACGGATCTACGTGGACGCGGCGGCCAAGGCCATGGAACACGACGCGCACGCCATGTGCCACATCACCGGTGGCGGTCTCCCCGAGAACCTGCCGCGTATCCTTCCACAGGGTGTCGGGCTTCGTCTCGATCCTGCTGCGTGGGAGCGCGATCCGGTGTTCGACCTGATCCAGCAACGCGGACGCGTGGCGCTCGACGAGATGCGCCGCACATTCAACATGGGGGTCGGCTTCGTCGTCGTCGTCGCCGAGGCGCAAGCGCTCCCCCTCGTCGCATCGCTCGAGGCGGCCGGCGAACGCGCATCGGTCATCGGCACGGTCGTGGGCGAACCCGGCGTCTCATTTTCGGATTAGGCCTCAGATGGACACCGTCGTATTGGTTTCGGGTCGCGGATCGAACTTGAGGGCCATCTTCGAGGCCATCGACAGCGGCCGTTGCGATGCCAAGATCGTCGGCGTTGTCTCCGATCGGCGCAAGGCGCAAGCGCTCGAATTCTGCGAGGATCGCGGCGTCCCAACCCGAGTCGTACCCCTACGCAAGGGGGATGACCGGAACCGCTGGAACGAGCTGCTCACAGAGCAGGTGGCCACCTTCGAGCCTCGCCTCATTGTCCTCGCCGGTTTCATGAGGATCCTAGGAGCGCATTTCATCGATTCGTTTCGTGGTCGGATCATCAACGTACATCCTGCCCTGCTACCTTCGTTCCCGGGACACGACGGCCCAGGCGATGCCCTTCGAGGGGGCGTTCGTATCAGCGGATGCACGGTGCACCTGGTCGACCACGGCGTCGATACCGGGCCGATCATCGCGCAAGCCGCCGTACCGGTGCTCACCGACGACACGCGCGACAGTTTGCACGCGCGAATCCAGGTGCAGGAGCACCGTCTCTTGCCGGAAGTCGTGGCGTGGATCGCGCGCGGCGACATCTCATTGGATCCGCTGAGAGTGAACGCACGTATCGCTGATCCGACACTCTCGCTTCGTGTCCCGGACGCCTAGTGCTGGTTCGCGCAGACGACTGAGCGCGCCGTTTTCGCCGCGGTGTATGGACGTCTCCCACAGGGGCGTGCGATCACCATTGTCCCGAGCGGCATAGGGGGTCGCCTTAGGACATGCTCGATCGCTCTGATAAGGTGATCGGATGGCTGCACCGCAACAAACTCCTTCGCTTACTTTGCGGCAGCTGCTTAGACTCATGGTCGAACGCGGCGCCTCGGACTTGCACATCACAACGGGTTCGCCCCCGCAATTGCGAATCGACGGACACCTCGTTCCACTCCGGACGGCCCCGCTGAAGCCGAGGGAGAGCAAGGCGCTCTGCTACGAGGTGATGACCGAGGACCAACGCTTGCGCTTTGAAAAGGGGCACGAGATCGACTTCTCGTTCGGCGTGAAGCAGCTCTCTCGGTTCCGTGCGAACGTCTTCTTGCAGCGCGGTGCCATCACCGGCGCTTTCCGATCGATCCCGTTCGAGATCCGGCCGATCGCGGACCTCGGCGTACCGCCGGTCGTCGAGGAGCTGTGCACTCGTCCCCGAGGCCTCGTCCTGGTGACGGGCCCCACGGGTTCGGGCAAGTCGACGACGCTCGCTTCGATGATCGACAAGATCAACAGCGAACAGCGCCATCACATCGTGACGGTCGAGGATCCGATCGAGTTTCTGCACTCGAACAAACTCTGCATCGTCAACCAGCGAGAGGTGGGTTCGGACACGACGGGCTTCAAGGACGCTCTGAAGTACGTCCTGCGTCAGGACCCCGACGTCGTTCTCATCGGCGAGATGCGTGATCTAGAGACGATCGAAGCCGCACTGACCATCTCTGAAACGGGTCACTTGGTGTTCGCGACGCTCCACACGAACACCGCGGCCCAATCGATCAACCGTATCATCGACGTGTTTCCGTCCGGCCAACAGAGCCAGATACGCGCGCAGCTCTCGTTCGTCTTGCAAGGCGTTCTGAGTCAGATGCTGTTGCCGCGATGCGACGGCCCGGGGCGCGTGATGGCGTGCGAGGCGCTGGTCCCCAACGCGGCGATTCGGAACCTCATCCGCGAAGACAAGATCCATCAGATGTACGGCATCATGCAAACCGGTCAGGAGACGTCCGGCATGCAAACGATGAATCAGTCGCTCCTGCACCTCGTGGCGCATGGGGTTTTGGATCGAGAGCTCGCCGAGATTCGGTCTCCCGAACAGGAGGAATTCCGGCAGATGCTGATGAATTTGGACCGAAAGGGCTACGGCGCGGGCTTGGGCTGAGGGGACCGATTCGGCTTCGCGATGGATTTTGTCTATCGTTAAAGACGGGATTTGCGATGACGAGCATGACTTATGGCGCGTGGGGGCGCGCGGGACTCTTGCTGGTGTGGTGCATGTCGTTCGACGCGCACGCTTCGGCAGAAGACATCGGGGCGCAAGTCACCGTCGAGCACCGCGCGGAAGCCGCGGATGCGTACGATCAGGGGACGTCGGCGTACCTCAACGGCGAGTACGAGAAGGCGGCGCAGTGGTTCGAGCGCGCGTTTCGACTGGTTCCGACCTCAGCTGCGTTGGTTCAGGCGATTCGGTCGTACAGCAAGGCCGGCAACGCCATCCAAGCAGCGAACCTCGGTCTCGTCCTCAAGCAGGAATACCCGAAAGACACTCGCGCCCTGAAGACCGCGCGCGCAGCGATTCGAACGGCCGAGGCGCAAGCCGTCAAGGTCGTGACCCGTTGCGACCGGGAGTGCACGCTCGAGCTTGATGGCGCCCTCATCGAGAACCAGTCGTTCTTCGTCTCGCCAGACGTCGACCATTCGATCAAGGCGGGCTTCGATACAGGGGAGGCGTCTTCGATGGTCCGGGGCGAAGCGGGATCGACGAAGCACGTGTCTCTCGCGGCGCCGCTGCCACCTCCTCCGCCTCCCGTCCCTCGTTGGGCCTTCTTCAGTTCTCTCGGTGCAACCGCGGCGCTGGGCGCCATCACGATTTGGTCGGGACTCGACGCGAATAGAGGTGTCGACGCGTTTGAAGCCGCCGCACGAACTGCAAACTCACCAGGCATCAACGACAACGGCTCGCCCTCGCCTGCCGACCAAGCCGAGGCCCTCCTCACCGATGGTCAACAGAAGGAACGTCGGACCAACATCTTGATCGGCCTCACCGCCGGGATGGCCGCAGGCACCGCGGTGATGGGTATCTTCACGAACTGGAAGAACGAATCTCGGGAGCCGACGGCGCGACGGATCGAACCCGCCGTCGGAGTGACCAACCGAGGCGGTGCGGTCAAGCTGAAGGGACGGTTCTGATGGTTGCGCCGGCCGGAATGCCTGGAGGCGATCTCGTCTCCCGACCCATGGCCGGTCGGCAACTCGGTCGGTACGAAATCCTGACCCAGCTCGCCTCGGGCGGGATGGCGTCGGTCTACATCGCACGGGCTCAGGGCGTTGCGGGTTTTGAACGGCTGGTGGCGATCAAGGTGCTCCACCCTCACCTCGCGTACGAGCAAGAGTTCATCTCGATGTTTCTCGACGAGGCGCGCCTCGCGGCACGGATTCGCCACATGAACGTCGTACCCACGCTCGATATCAGCGACAGCCCTGGTGACGGCTACTTCCTCGTCATGGAGTACATCGAAGGCAACCACCTCGGCGCCCTCCTCGGCCGGTCGGCCAAACAAGGGGAGAGGCTCCCCCGGCCGTTCGTATGCCGAGTCTTGGCCGACACGCTTCAAGGGCTCGCGGCGGCACACCGGCTCACCGACGAGAACGGGGTAGACCTCAAGCTCGTGCACCGCGACGTGTCGCCACACAACATTCTCGTCGGTACCGATGGCATCTCCCGGTTGACGGATTTCGGCGTCGCGAAAGCCGACGTTAGAATGGCATCGACGCGGGCCGGCCAGTTCAAGGGCAAGTTGTCCTACATGGCGCCCGAGCAGGCATCATCGAGCGACACCGATCAGCGGTCAGACCTGTTCAGCGTGGGTATCATCTTGTGGGAATCACTCACGGGCAGACGCCTCTTCAAGGGTGACTCGAATGCCGCGACGCTCAACAAGCTGCTCAACGACGAAGTAGTCCCGCCATCAAAGCTCTGGGCGGACCTCGAACCGTTTGACGACCTCGTGATGAAGGCGCTCAGCCGCAATCCGGACGACCGCTTTCAGAGCGCCGATGAGTTCGCCGAAGCGCTCGAGTCGGTCGCTGGTCGGGGTGGCATCTCCAAGACGCGAGAGGTCGCAAAGGTCGTTCGCTCGTTGGACGACGAGAAGATCCAAACAGAGCGTCAACGTGTCCGAGAGGCGATCGAGACGCTCGGCAAGAACGACTTCGCCGAGTCAAAAGTACCGATGCCGAGGGAGAACCTGGAGAGTCAGACCTACAGCCGAGGTGGCGTCGTCGCCCCGGACGGGAGCGTGTCCGGCGTCTTGAGCGACGGGACGCCGGTCATCGTTCGAGCACCGTCTGAGTCTCCATGGCTGAAGTGGCTCGTGATGGTGCTTGCTGTGCTCGTGTTCATGTATGCGGGCTTCCTGATTTGGCGCCTCGTGGTCGTGCCTCCCGCAAGCGTTCAACCGCCACCCCAACCGGCTGCGCCGGTTCAAGAGGAGCCCACGGTGGCCCAAGAACCAGCCGCGCCGCCTGTGGCGCCGGCCGCCGAAGAGCCCAAGGAGCAGCCCGTCGAGGTCGCGACCCCGCCCAAAGCCAAGCCCAAGGCCGCCAAACGCGCACGACGACGGCGCGCGCGCCCGAGGGCGCCAAGCGCCAAGCGAGACTCGACAGCGAATTCGGCCAAACCCGCGCCGGCCCCGTCACCACCGAAGACGGAGCCGGTCGACATCGACATCCAGAACCCGTACCGGAACTAGCCGCGAGGATGCCAGCCACAACGGAATTCCGCCTGGCTTTTGACCGCGCGATTCCGGATCAGCTAGGATTTTAGGGCCGAGGGGGATCGGCGGAGATTGCATGGCCGAGTGGGTATACGAAGCGCGCACTCGCGCGGGTGAAGTTCAAACCGGAATCATCGAGGCGGACA
>JBCCHE010000093.1:0-6329 GCA_039028875.1 Myxococcota bacterium
TCCAAATTTATCCGGTCTTGGCCGATCTTGTCAAGGAAGGGCGCCCACACGCCGCCCCTGATAGGCTTTTTCACCCCCGATGATGCCACCTCCTGCCGAAGAACGCCGTTTTGTGTCCTATGACGGCACCGAAATCGCCTATCGGAGCTTCGGCCGCGGGCGCCCAATCGTGTTGTGCAACGGCCTCGCGGGGAGCTGGAAGGCGTGGAGTCACCAGATTCAGTACTTCCGAGATCGATACCGCCTCATCACCTGGGATTACCGTGGGCTCTACGGGTCGGGCCTCCCGGCAGACCGCCAGGCGATGACCATCGCGGCCCACGCGCGAGACGGGCTCCACCTGATGGAGGAGGAAGAAGTCGATCGCGCCGTGCTCGTCGGTTGGTCGATGGGTGCGCAGGTCGCGCTCGAAGTGTTTCGGGCGGCCCCCGAGCGGGTCGCGGCACTCGCGCTCGTCAATGGCCTCCCAGGCCGTCCGTGGGACTACGTGTTCAATCTCAACGTGACCGGTCGCGTCCTACCGCCGTTTCTTCGCGGCTTGCGTTCCGTTCCTAGGGTCATCGAAACGATCATTCAGCAGACTTCGCGGCTCCGAGATCCAGGGCAGTGGCTCAAGCGAACGGGCCTCGCGTCGCGGACGCTCGACGAGACCCTCTTCTCGGCCTTGGTAGAGGACTCACGCTCGCTGAACATGGAGACCTACATCGGTTTGCTCGAGCGGGTCGGCGAGCACGACGCTTGGGATCTTCTCCCGCAGATCGACGTCCCCACCTTGATCGTGACCGGCTCGCGCGACGCCTTCACGCCTCGCTCCGCCGCGCAGCGAATGACTCGCCGAATCCGAGGCTCCGAGCTGATGGTCCTTCCTGGCGCCACGCACTACGCGCCGTTTGAGTACCCGGAGATGCTCAACCTGCGCCTCGAGAAGTTCCTTCGAGAGCGCGGTTACGAGCCTACAACCTCGGGGGCCGGTTGACGCCTTCGCGCCAAGCCGCTAGCGGTGACCCCATGATCCTCGTGATCGACAACTACGACTCGTTCACTTACAACCTCGTGCAGTATCTGGGCGAGCTCGGTGCCGAGGTCTCGGTGTGCCGCAACGACGCCAAAACGCTAGGCGAAGTCGAGAAGCTCGACCCCGATGGGATCCTGATCAGTCCAGGCCCGGGCCGGCCGGAAGATGCCGGCGTGTCGCTCGCCCTGATCGAGCGCGTGGGTGGCCAAACCCCCATCTTCGGGGTGTGCTTGGGGCATCAGTGCATCGCACAACGCTTCGGTGCGTCGATCGTTCGGGCGGAGCGGCTGATGCATGGGCGGACATCCGAGATCGTCCACGAGGGCGCGGGTGTGTTCTCGAGCCTTCCGACTCCGCTGACGGCAACTCGCTACCACTCTTTGATCGTCGCGCGCGACACGATCCCCGAAGAGCTCGAGATCACCGCGTGGACCGAAGAAGGCGAGGTGATGGGGCTTCGCCACCGCGATTTACCCATCGAAGGGGTTCAGTTCCATCCCGAGTCGTTCTTGACTGATCATGGCCACCAGTTGTTGAAGAACTGGCTCGACGACCTTGCGGCGCGAGGCTCGTGATGCTGGGTGACCTCATCGAGCGCGTCATCCGACGCGAAGACCTCGACGCGCAGTCGATGGAGGAGGCCCTCGACCTCATCCTCGCTGGCGACGTGTCCGAGGCGCAGATCGCGGCCTTCGTCGTGGCGCTCCGAATGAAGGGTGAGTCCGTCGACGAAATCGCCGCGGCCGCGCGTGCGATGCGGCGTCGCTGCGTTCGGATCTCGCCGAGCGTCGAAGGACCGTTGCTCGACACTTGTGGAACCGGCGGCGACGGGCTTCACACGTTCAATATTTCGACCGCCGCCGCCATTGTGATCGCCGCGACAGGCGTGTCCGTCGCCAAGCACGGAAATCGGGCGGCAAGCTCGAAGGCGGGAAGCGCAGATGTCCTCGAATCCCTTGGCGTCCGCATTGACCTCGAGCCGAACGAGGTCGAGCGGTCGATCGAGGAGGTCGGCATCGGGTTTCTGTTCGCGCAGGCGCATCATGCGGCCCTGCGTCACGCTGCGCCCGTTCGCCGTCAGCTCAAAGGCCGCACGATCTTCAACATGCTCGGGCCACTGTCCAACCCGGCGGGAGCGACCCACCAGTTGATAGGCGTCTACCGCGGCGCGCCGCTCGATCGATTGGCCGCGGCCCTGGGGGCGCTCGGTCTCGAGAGGGCCTGGGTCGTGCGGGGGGACGACGGGCTCGACGAGGTGTCGACAGAGGGCCAGACGAGTGTCGCCGAGTGGACGGGATCCGAGGTTACCACGACCACACTCCGGCCAGAGGACTTCGCTCTCGAGAGTGTCCCGGTCGCGGCCCTCGTGGGCGGCGATGCCGACGCGAATGCCGATATCATCCGTGGCGTCCTCGGAGGCGCCCCAGGGCCAGCCAGGACGGCGGTCGTGATGAACGCTGCGGCGGCGCTCTGTGTGGCCGGGTCGGCGTCGGGGCCACGAGAAGGCGTCGCATGCGTTACCGAGGCTCTCGATAGCGGCAGCGCGCACGCGTTGCTGGCGAGATGGGTCGAGTTCACGAGGGACGCATGACCGACTACCTATCGGCGATCCTCGCGAGGACTCGGCGGGAGAACCTACGACGAAAGCGGCACGTCGACGCGATGGAACGCCGAGAGCGACCACCCGCCTTCGAACGCGCCCGTGCCGGCATCGACGCGCTTCGTCGCGAGTCGGGCGGGCCCCCAGCGATTCTTGCCGAGATCAAGTTCCGCAGCCCGAGTGCCGGGTCGATCCGACCCTGGGGCGCCGGCGAGGGGGTCCGCATCGCCAAGTCGTACCAGGCCCACGGTGCCTCGGTCGTGAGCGTTCTGGCCGACGCGCCCGGGTTCGGGGGTTCTCCACTGCTCGTTCGATCGGTCGCCGCCTCAGTGTCGGCACCGGTCCTCTTCAAAGGCTTCGTCATCGACCCGATTCAAGTCGACCTGGCGTACGACGTGGGTGCGTCGTTGGTGCTGCTCCTCGTGCGTGCGCTCGATGATCGGTCGCTTTCGGATCTGATGATGCAGTCGCGTGCACTTGGGATGGAACCTGTCGTTGAGGCGGCCAGTCTCGATGAAGTCGATCGGGCCGTGGCATTGGGCGCGACGATCATCGGCGTGAATGCGCGCGACCTCAGCACCTTTCGGGTCGACCCCGAATTCGCGCAACGCTGCATTGCAAGGGTCCCCGACGAGCGGATCGCCGTCTTCATGAGCGGCGTGAAGAGCCGCGAGGACTTTCAGCGGGTGGCCGATGGTCGCGCAGACGCCGTCCTGATCGGAGAAGGCCTCATGCGGGCCGATGACCCTGGCGTTCAGCTGGCGCGGTTGGCGGGCCGGGCCTAACCGAAGCCTGCTCGAGCGGGAGCGTGACTCGGAAGCAGGTCCCCGCGTTCGTTCGATCGAGGATCTCGATACGCCCTCGATGCTGGCTGACGATCTGCTTGACCAACGCGAGCCCGAGGCCAACGCCGTGGCTGCGGCCCGAGTAAAATACATCGAATAGACGCTCTCTTTGGGCTGCCGGGATCCCAGGGCCCTCGTCAGCGACTTCGAGGAAAGCGCGCCCGGCGTCGTCTCGCCCCGTCCGAACTTCGACTGTGCCTCGCCGCGGTGACGCCTGCACCGCGTTCTTGACGAGGTTCCAAACGACTTGGCGCATTCGGTCTGGATCGACGACCGCGACCACGGGTTCGTCGGGCCTGCGCTCCTCGATCGAGAGCCCGTTGCTTGCAGTGGCTTCGCCTCGCGCAACCGCCACGACGTCACTCACAATCAATCGTAGGTCGCGCTCCTGCGGATGGATCTGGCTCGGGCGGCCTGCCTGAAGCATCGTCGTGACCAGCGCGTTGAGACGCTCCACCTCGGAGATGACGATTCCGAGAAGCCGTCGGTCCTCGGGCCCAAGCGAGTTTCCTTCGCGTACCATCTCCACAGAACCCGAGATCGAGCTCAATGGGTTGCGGATCTCGTGCGCCAGGCCGGCGGCCAGCTGCCCGAGAACGGCCAACCGTTGTGCTCGCTCCGCCTGCTCCTTGAGGTTCTTGATCTCCGTGAGGTCTTGAAACGCAAGCAGCAGGCCGGACGAGTGGCCTTCCGCGTCGAGCAGTGGGCTCACCGTATAGCCCATGGGAAACTCGCTCTGATCAGCGCGGCGCCCTCGTGCTTCGGCACGTTTGGCATGTCGATCTACTGGAATGCCGTCGTAGCCGGGAAGCACCGTCGACACCGGTTGGTTGAGGAGCGTGCCTTGTGGATCACGCAAGATGTCTCGCGCCGCGCGGTTGACGCCCAGAATGGTCCCGCTCTCGTTGGCGGTGATGAGCCCCGAAGCGATCGACCGCACGATATCGTCGTTGAGCCGAGCGAGATGCGCCGCGCTCTCCTCGGCGGCGATCAGTCGCTGCCCAGCGACCTGCGCGCGTCGAGCGAGATTGGTCGCGAGCACCGCCACCGCACCGATACCGACCATGTTCCAGAGGAGCGCAAAGATGAAGTCCTTCGAGTCGAGAACGTACTGGCTGAGCGGCTGGTCGGGCGGGGGCGCGAGCCAACCGACGTTGAGCGCCAAACCTTGCAGCGAGTAAAAAACCAGACAGGTCGCTGCGGTGTAGTACGCGGCACCCGCTCCGAGGGTGAGCGCAGCGGTGAGGATCTCCGCGCCGTAGAGGAACGAGAAGATGCTGCCCGCGCCGCCGGTCAGGTACACGAGCCCCGTGATCAAGACGACGTCGAGCCCGGTCACGGCCATCGCGACCATGCGTTCTTGCCGACCGACCAACAGCCAGACCCCAAACAGAATCGACGAGCCGTAGATGATCGAGATGAGAACTAGGAGGAAGTTCGGCGTGAAGTGCCCGTACTGAATCGCGTCCTGCGCCAAGTACATCGTGGTCCCGAGCAGGACCGTCGCGATGACCAACCGGCCACCCAACACCCACTGAAGCCGTCGGTACGGGTGGGGTTCCTCTCTTGGCGCGGGAGGCCTCGGTGTCGGCTGAATCACTCCGCGTTTACTTTACCTGCAATCGAGAAGATCGGCAGGTACATCGCGATGAGAATCGTCCCAACGATACCACCGATGAAGACCATCATCAGAGGCTCGAGAAGCGATGTGAGCGCAGCGACAGCGACATCGACCTCTTCTTCGTAGAAGTCCGCGATCTTATTGAGCATCGTATCGAGCGCACCTGTCTGCTCGCCGACACCGATCATTTGAACGACCATCGGCGGAAACACGTTCGTCTCCATCAAGGGCTCGGCCATCGTTCGACCTTCTCGGATCTTGTCGGAGGTCTCCTGAATCGCCCCTTCGACCACGACGTTACCGGCCGACTTCTTCACGACATCGAGCGCGTCGAGGATCGGCACACCGGCTGCGAGTAGGGTTCCCAGCGTACGCGTGAACCTCGCGACCGAGATTTTGCGCATCACAGGGCCGAGCACGGGCAGGACGAGGAGGGTTCTGTGGAAGAAGTGCTTACCCGCGGGCTGCCGGTAGATCCACAGAATGCCGAACACCAGTCCAGCGGCGCCGAGCACGATCCATACGATGTTGCTGAGGAAGCCTTCCGACGCCGAGATGACAAGTTGCGTGAGAGCGGGAAGTGAATCCTCACCCCCAAACTCCGAGAACATGCCTTTGAAGCTTGGAATGACCCACGCCAACATCACGACGACGACGATGACCGCAACGAAGAAGATCGCGATCGGGTAGACCATGGCGCCGCGAACCTGCCGGGCGAGCTTGACTCGCTTCTCGATGTAGACCGCAAGCCGGTTGAGGATGGTATCGAGGATACCGCCCATCTCGCCGGCGCGGATCAGGTTGACGAACAACTCATCGAAGAGCTTCGGGTGACGAGCGAGCCCTTCTGAGAAGGTTCCGCCTTGCTCGACGTAGTCTTTGACGTCCTTCAGGATCGTGTTCAGGTTCTTGTTCTCGCCTCGGCTCGAGAGAATGTCGAGACACTGCACGAGCGGAAGGCCGGCGTCGATCATGGTGGCGAACTGTCGCGTGAACACGACGAGCTCTTTCGAGGTGACGCCCGTCCCGAGCGCGAGCTTGAGCTCTCGGCCCTTCTTCTTGATCTTGACCGGGTTGAGTTGGCGCGCGCGGAGCCGTGACTGGACCGCCTCTTTGGTGTCCGCCTCGATGATTCCGGTTTGAACTTCACCCGCGCGAGTGCGCGCTTCGTATACCCACTCGGCCATGCAATCTCCGCCGATCCCCCTCGGCCCTAAAATCCTAGCTGATCCGGAATCGCGCGGTCAA
>JBCCHE010000094.1:0-6308 GCA_039028875.1 Myxococcota bacterium
CATGGTACGCGTTCGCGTGGAGTTTCTCACGATGTCGACGACTGATAAGCGCAAGCAAAGCCTCTACTTCCCCGAATCGATGCTACACGACATCAAGCACGAATCGGCAAGGCTCGACCGGTCGCTCTCTTGGATCGTCCAGCGCTGCGTCAAGATCGCTCTCCCGGAGATCCGTAAGCTTCCCTCGGTGAACGACATTCCCGACACGCCCGACGACGCCGCGAAGAAGTAAGCTCCCCGGCGTGGAGTACGACAGCGAGGGTTTCGTCGAGGCGGGAGATGGTACCCGTCTCTTCTTCGAGGCCGACGGCGTCGGCGAACCACCGATGATGCTCATCGACGGCATTGGCTGCGATGGGTTCGCTTGGCGCTACCTTCAGCCCGCCTTGTCGGCGAAACGACGCGTCGTCCATCCTCACTTTCGAGGACACGGGAGGAGCGGCCCCCCGCGAGACCCCGAGCGCCTCTCGATTGAGGACCTGGCAGCGGACCTTCTGCTCATCGCAGACCACCTCGAGCTCGGACCCGCCGTACTGGTGGCGCACTCGATGGGCGTCCAAGTCGCGCTCGAGTTCTACCGTCAGCATCCGGGGCGAGTTTCCGGGCTCGTCCTGATGTGCGGGACGTTCGGGCGCATCACGACAACCTTCCACGGTTCGGATCTACTCGACCAAGTGCTCCCCAGCCTCGTCCGCGGCACGCGTTCGTTTCCAGGTGTTGCGCGTGCAATTTGGGGTCGCGTTCCAGCATCGCTGGCGTTCCGGGTCGCATGCGCCGGCGGCGAGCTAGACACCCAACGCATCCGCGAGGATGACTTCCATCACTACTGGGACCACGCCGCCCTGATGGACCCCGACGTGTTCTTGCCAATGCTCCAGCGGGCCGGCGCACACGACGCCCGAGGCTTTCTTTCCGAGGTCGACGCGCCCACGTTGATCGTAGCGGCCGAACACGACACGTTCACACCGATGCCACTTGCCGAGGAGATGTCCGAAGCGATCCCCAACGCGGAGCTCGAGGTCGTCCCCGATGCAAGTCACGCCGCGCCGGTCGAGCAGCCCGACCGTATTCGCGACCGCATCGAGGAATTCGTTAGTACTCGGCTCTAAAGAGCTGCTGCCCCATCAGCACGAATGTACCGGAAGGAACGAACGACTCGTTGAGCACCCTCACGAACGTACCGTTCGAGCTCCCGACGTCGGTGAGGAACACGTGCCCCACTTCGGAATGGATCCGACAGTGGAGGCCCGACACATATCCGTCGTCCGGGAACACCACGTCGCCCCGCTCGCGACCCAGGTGAATGCCACGTGGGGGCACGGGGTAGCAGTTGCCAGTCGTCTCGCGGCCGACCACCAAACACACGCGACCAAGAAAGCCCTGGTGTGGGCTACCCATGTACTGTGTGCCGTCGGCAACAGGTTCCGGAAAGCGCGGCGCTTCGAAGCGCAGGATCTCTTGGCCGACTCGGAAGACGCTTCCGTCGAACAGCTCGACGGGAACGTCGGGCTCGATCCGCACGTAGATCCCGTTGAGGCTCTCCATGTCTTTGACGACCAGTTCGTTGCCCTCGAACCGGAGCTCCGCGTGCTCGGGCGAGAGATAGGCATCGTTCGAAAAGACGCCCCCGGTACTGCGTCCAACCAGGGTCGGCCCATCACCGAGCGCGAAAACTTCGCCCTCCGATCCATCAGGCTGGATCAGGATCAGCCGGGCCTGAGCCGCTGCCGACTCGGGGGCGTCGGCTACGGCGGGCGCCGAGGTCCGTTCGTCGGGCGCATTCGCCGCCCCGTTGCTCGCCGCTGGAGCCGCATGCAGGTCGTGCCCGCAGACGTGGCAGAACCGGAAGTTGCCGGGAACTTCGGCACCACAGTTCGTGCAGGGTGCGGTCTCCTCGGAAAGCGGCGCGAGCTCTGGAGGCAGCGGGTCGGAGTCGGTCGCAGCTTCGGCCACCGCGAGTACCGGCGGCGCCTCGAGTTCGACGGGCGACGTTTCGACATGCTCAGCCGTGGCGATGGCTTCGGCTGCTTGCATCCGCTGGGGCGGCTTCGTACCGGTTCCCGTAGACGGACTTCCCCCGGGCGGTGTTGGCGCCGAAAACGAACGTGGCTTCGACGACTCCCGCGGGAGCTCCGCCCCACACCCAAGACAGAACTTGTAGTGATCCTGGTTGTCCTTGCCGCATCTCGTACAGACAATCACGCGGTCACCTCCACCCGAAGCAGGTTCTTGCCGAGGAACAGGTAGTCGCCGTGAGCCAAGTCCCGCTCACCTCGGATGCGGACGAAAGTACCGTTCTGCGAATTTTGGTCCACGAGTTGAATCGTCTCGCCAGCCATCTCGACGCGTGCGTGCCGAGGCGACAAGTAGACGTCGTCCGGAAAATTGATGTCGCAGTCCTCCCGGCCGATCTCCACCGTATGCTCGTTCGCACAGCAAACGATGCCGTCGGTGCCCCCTTCCAGGACCTGCACGATCCGAAACGCGCTCGGGCGTCGTGGTGACGAGTAGAAGTACGTTTGGTCGGCTTCGGGACCCGAGGTGTCTTTGGGCGTGGCGTCAACGCGGAAGACCTGTTGACCGCACATGAAATGGTCGCCGACCTGGATGGGATTGGATCCTCGTACGCGGATGTAGATCCCGTTCAGGCTGCCCTCGTCCCTTACGGCCAGCTTCTCCCCGCGGTACACGAAGTTGGCGTGCGACGGGCTCAGCCAGGGATCGCTCGGAAAAGGAATCTGGTCGGCCTCTCGGCCAGCCACGTGCTCGGTGGCCTGCAAGAGGTAGCTGAGGCCCTCGCCCATGGCTTCATCCCCGCGAACGACCATCAGCCGCGCCTTACCGGGCGCCTGCATGGCGCCAAAGAACTGTGTTTCGAGCGTCTGGGCCTCGTTCGGTATGGTGGCCCCACAGGCACCGCAGAACTTGTGGCCGGACGGAACAGGGCTTGCGCATTCCGTGCAGACGTAGTTGCGAGCTTGCTCCATGCACCCGTTCCCCTCTCGCCCCGACCCCAAAGGCCGCAGCTTGCCTAGCGTTGTAGGCCATCGAAATACCCCTCGTCAATCCGGGCCCACGGGCCCTCAGGGTGGGCTCGAGGGTCGCCTGGACTGCCATTGGCGGTTGAGTTCGTCATAGGCTTCTTCGAGGGAATCATGGAGGAATCGCTCCACCACCGTCGCCTGTGCGTCGACGTCGCTCATGCCGGCCACCTGGTCCATTCCGATCCGCCAGACGCGTTCATCTCGCGAGCCCGACTTCGACCGGACGAAGATCTCGCCCTGTCCTGGCGCGGGCGTGAACCCCAACTCGATGACGCGAGGTGATTCGCCTTGGCGACTCCCAAGCCGGATCGTGGCCACCGTGGCCAAAGTCTCTGGGACCGTTCGTACGGCCGATGCGCCCTGTGTCCGATCCACGACGCGACCGATGGTGTGGTGGACGTTGCTCAGCGTGCGATCGACGTTCTCGAGTAACACGTGGGGAGGTGCGTCAGGAAAGTCCCCTGCGGGCCGCCCGACGAATCCCTGCTTTGAGATCCACGCGGAGACGTCGGCGGCGCGGGCGCCGCCAAGCGGAAGAGTCCTGAGAAGCTGCTCGTCCGAACCGAGGACCACCAATGTGTATGCGCGGATTCGAAGGCCAAGTGTGCTCCCCGGCGCGGGCTGATGGGGCACCAAGGCGCACGCCTCTTCGAGCCAAACGAGCTCACCACCAGGGGGCGTCGCCACGGAGGCGCCCGAAACGACCGCAGTGACCGCCCCTCGCCACTCACCGTGGGGAACGACTCCGATTCGATCCCATCGCTCTGCGCAGCCCGCGACACGCACCATTGATCAGACTCCCAAGGGTCGCTCGAGACTACACCGGCGAACGCATGCCTTCAAACGAGGTTGGGGACGACCTTGCCTGTGACCGGTCGCCGACTACCCTCGGGTCGATGGAAGTACTCGCGGGCGCGGCACTCGAACGACCTCCGGGCGCGAAATACACCGGGTCCCTGAGGTACGCCGAAATCGCGCCGAGCATGCCTTTGCCCAAGCCTTCCACGCTGGCCCGGTGGCGCAAAGCCTTGCCGGAGGGGTTCGAACTCGGTCTCAGGGCCCCCAAATCGTGTTGGGACAGCCCTGCCGGGCCGCTTCGCCCGAGTTCAGATCTTGACCGAGGGCTCTCCTGGCTCGAGGCGGCCACAAGGGTCCTCGAACCATCCACGCTGGTCGTCTCCACCGGAGCCACGGTCACAACCGGTGCTCGCGATCGCGAGCGCCTCAAGAACTACTTCTCGAATCTTCCGCGCTTCGACAAAACGACCGTCGTGTGGCGCGCCGCGGGCCTCTGGGAACCCGAGGTTCTACAAGCGGCCGCAAAGTCGATGGGCGTCATCGCGGGTTTCGACGGCATCGACGATCCCGCACCGGCCGGCGACACCCTGTACGCATCCCTCACCGCAGAGGGACTCCGCCGTTCCTTCTCGCACGCGCAGTTGCTCGAGGTGCTCGATAAGTTGCTCAGCTCCCAGGCCAAGCGTGCGTTCGTGGTCATCGACTCCGCGCAGTCGGTACGAGAAGCGCAGTTGCTTCACACCCTGTCGGAAGACCTTCAGTGACCGTCAAGGTGGAACGGGTCGACCAACCCGAACCAGGCCTCCTATGTCTCACGATTCGCGAGCAACGCACCAATCGAGCGCTCTTGATCTCAATGCTGCCCGACGCGCTGGCCACAGGAATCGTCGACGCGCGGCCTCGCGGCCGAACCGCGACGGAGTCGATCTCTCAGTTGCGCCGGCACATCGAAGGTTCCTCCCTCGAACAAGTCTCGCGTAGCAATCGGTTTGTCCGGGTGGTCTTCTCGCGCGGAGGACAGCGCACGACGCTCGTTTGCGCCCCGCGAAAGCCGGAAGGTTCGTGGTGGCTGGCAGGCCCGGATGGGGTACCGATCGTCCGGTCGGCTGGGGCGAAACCGGTGGACCTCCAAAGCGAAGAACCGCACCTGCGACCCGAAGACCTGACCCAGCTCGACGCGGCGGGCCAAGACCTTCTGTCCACACACCTCCAAGCACGCACGCGCGCCATCGCGCGGCGGCTCGATAAACAGCGCCGGCGGCTCGACAAGAAACGGAGCGCGATCCTGGAAGACCTCGAGCGCGCGGACAAGGCCAACCAACTCCACGAGCAGGCCACCCTGATCCTCGCGTACGCATCGCAAATTCCGGCCAATGCGGACCACTTCGACGCCCCAACGTGGGACGATCAACCCCGGATCGTTCGCCTCGAGCTCGACCCCAAGAAGACGCCCCCAGAGATCGCAGATGGGCTCTTCAAGAAGGCGAAACGAATGCGGCGGGGCCTCGACATCGCCCCCGGTCGCCTCGAAGCAGTCGACCGAGAGCTCGCGTCGCTGTCGTCACTCCGAACGCAACTCGAAGCCGGTTCGCTCGACGAACTCACCGAAGCCCTCACCGCTCACGGCCTTGACGACGCACCGATCTCCCGGGGAGTCCCACGACGTCGCAAAGCGGAAGCACGGTCGCCATACCGGGAGTTCACCGGTCATCTGGGCGCCTCAATCTTCGTCGGCCGCAACGCTGCTGACAACGATCGCCTTACGCTTCGCGTTGCGCGGCCGCACGACCTCTGGCTTCATGCCCGCGGCGTCACCGGCGCTCACGTGGTTGTCCCCCTCGACAAAGGCAAGTCCTGCGCGGCCGAAATCCTGGTTGATGCCGCGACCCTCGCCGCGCATTTCAGCGATCTCAGAGGTGAACCGCTGGTGGAGGTGCTCTACACACCACGACGCTTCGTGCACAAGCGCAAGGGTGCGCCGGTCGGCGCGGTGTCCCTTGGCCGTGAGAAGGTGATCGCCGTGCGGCTCGAAGACACTCGCCTGCGCCGACTGCTTGACGCCGAGCGCCGGACTTAAACGCCAACGTCCCGAACCCTGAGGAACGGGACGCCGGCAGACGAACACCCCCTGAAGTGAAGAGGGATCGTCACGACAGACTGCGCGATGGCCCCGACAACCGGGGCCTCAGGCCAGGGGCCACCCTGCGGTGACCCCTTGGTTGACCCGAAGGTCGACCCAATGAAGAGCGCTACTTCTTCTTGCGCGTCGTGCGTTTCTTGGTCGCACGCTTCTTCGTTGCGCGCTTCTTGGTCGCACGCTTCTTCGTTGCGCGCTTCTTGGTCGCACGCTTCTTCGTTGCGCGCTTCTTGGTCGCACGCTTCTTCGTTGCGCGCTTCTTGGTTGCGCGCTTCTTCGTTGCGCGCTTCTTCGTGGCCTTCTTCTTGGTTGCGCGCTTCTTCGTTGCG
>JBCCHE010000095.1:0-5402 GCA_039028875.1 Myxococcota bacterium
ACGAAGCGACGGCGGTTGACACTGGACGGTCGCTTTGCTACCCACGACCGCCTTCCACACCGGGGTGGCACTTCTCTGTTCAGTTGAGGAACCACCAATGTTCAAGTCGACCTGCGTATTCACCGGCAACTCGAATCCGGCTCTGGCGGAGAAGATCGCCAATTATCTGGAATTGCCTGTGGCGCGTGCCCGAGTGTCACGGTTTTCGGATGGTGAGGTGTTCACCGAGATCAAGGAGAACGTGCGTGGGGTCGACGTCTACGTCGTGCAGTCCACGTGCGCTCCGGTCAACGATAACCTGATGGAACTGCTGGTGATGGTGGACGCGCTGAAACGCGCGTCCGCGGGATCGATCGCCGCTGTCATCCCCTATTACGGATACGCCCGGCAGGACCGAAAGGCTGCGCCACGTACGCCGATCACCGCGAAACTCGTCGCTGACTTGTTGAGCGCGTCCGGAATCGACCGAGTTGTGTCTATGGACCTCCACGCTGGCCAGATTCAGGGCTTCTTCAACGTACCCTTCGACCACCTGTACGCGTTGCCCGTATTTCTCGAGCATCTGCGCCCTCGGTTCCCGAGGCCTCCGGTGTTCGTATCTCCCGACGCTGGGGGCGTGGAGCGCACGCGTGCCTACGCGAAGCGCCTGGACGCCGATCTGGCGATCATCGACAAGCGGCGCGAGGAGAAGAACGTCAGTGAAGTCATGAACATCATTGGTGACGTCGAAGGGCGCGAATGTGTGATTCTAGACGACATGATCGACACAGCCGGCACCATGACCAACGCGGCCCGCGCGCTTCGCGAAAAGGGCGCCTCTCGCGTTCTGGCGGCTGCGACCCACCCGGTGCTTTCGGGCCCCGCGCTCGAGCGAATCGTCGATTCGCCCCTCGAAGAGGTGATTGTGACGGACACCATCCCCCTTCGGGAGGAAGCCGAGGCCTCCGGCCGCTTTCGCGTGCTTTCGGTGGCAAGTTTGCTAGGAGAGGCCATCAAACGAATCCACCACAGCGACTCGGTGAGCTCGCTGTTTGTCTAGAGACGGAGCAATTGAACCATGGAAACGACGACGTTGCAGGCTGAGGTCCGCGAGAGCCGCGGAAAGGGGCCAGCGCGTCGGCTGCGTGCACAAGGAAAACTCCCGGGCGTGTTCTACGGTCCGGGCGTCCCACCCACGCCGCTGACCCTGTCCCCCAAAGAAGTCGAAAAAGCGCTACGAGGTGAGCGGGGCAGGAATGTGGTCTTCAAACTATCCGTCGACGGCAAAGAGGAGCTCGCCATGGCCCGCGAGGTCACGACGGATCCAGTGACACGAGAACTGGTCCATCTTGATCTCTACCGTGTGTTCGAAGACAAGGAGCTCGAGGTCAACATCCCGCTCCACACGCACGGACGTGCAGCCGGTGTGGTGCAGGGCGGAGTCCTGAACGTGACACGGCGAAACCTGCCAGTCCGGACCACGCCAGCCAAGATCCCGGTGTCCATCGATGTGGACGTCACCCACCTCAACCTGCACGACACGATTGCGGTCGAGGACGTCGAGTTCCCGGATGGCGTCGAGTGCACGCTTCGACCGAAGCTCACGCTCGCGATCATTCTGGAGCCCCGCAAGGCCGTCGTCGAAGAGCCGACCGCTGACGCGGCAGCCGCCGAGGATGGCGCCAAGCCTGCGGGCGAAGGCGAAGGCGGAGACAAGCCCGCCAGCTGAGGGCGATTCGGACCGTGAGCACGCACATCATCGCGGGCCTCGGAAACCCAGGACCGAAATACGAGACGAACCGGCACAACGTCGGGTTCATGGTGGTCGACTGCCTCGCGGACCGGTGGGGCGCACCCATGTTCCGCGACAAATTCAAGGGCGAGTTCACCAAAGTCACGGTTGGCGGCGAGGACGTCGTGCTGTTGAAGCCCATGACCTACATGAACCTCAGCGGGGAATCGGCGCAGCTCGCCATGCGCTTCTTCAAAGTGCCCATCGATTCGGTGTTGGTGGTGCACGACGAGCTCGACCTGCCGTTCGGCGTCGTTCGGCTGAAGGTCGGGGGGGGCACCGCGGGCCACAACGGCCTGCGGTCGATGGTCGAGCATGGCGGAGGCCCGGACTTCGACCGGTGCCGCATTGGCATCGGGCGCCCCCAAAGAGGCCGCACCGACCAGTATGTGCTGAGTGATTTCAACAATTTGGAGCGCGCTGAGCTCGAGGACGTGCTCAACCGCGCGGTCGCCATGATCGCAACGGCGGTCTCCGAGGGCACGCGGGCCGCCATGAATCGCCACCATGGGGCCTAGGCCGGCTGGCGAACCTCAGAAGATCCGCTAAGAACGCGCCTTCCTCGCTCCAGTGCTTGCGCTTGGGGCCACATGACCAGGAGGACACATGGCCAACGCAGCCGCGGCGCCCGCGATACAATGGGCCCGCGAATATGAGACGATTTACATTCTTCGGTCCGACGTCGACAACGATGCGGCAGAGAAGGTGGTCGGGCGTGCACGCGATGTCATCGAACGACTCGATGGCACGCTGACCAAGCTCGACAACTGGGGCAAGCGCCGGCTGGCGTACCCGATTCGCAAGAGCAACCGCGGGATCTTCGTATACCTCAAGTACATCGGCTACGGAGGCTTGGTCGCGGAGCTCGAGAGGAACCTCCGGCTTCTCGATGAGGTCGTGCGCTTTCAGACGGTTCTTCTTCGCGAAGACTTGGATCCGGCGACCATCGAGGTCGACCCCGAGGAGGTGCAGTACTTGCACGTCGAGGTGGAAGACGAGCCAGAGGACCTCGAGACGGAGCGCGCGCGGAGCCTCGGTATGATGCCGCGGGCGCCTCGCGAGGAGCGGCAACCCGATGCGGAGGCCGCGGGAACCGAAGCGGCCGCGCCTGCAACCGAAGGGGCAACACCTGAGGGTGCTGCAGCTGCCGCACCTGCCGCGCCTGAGGGTGGCGCGCCTGCCGCGCCTGAGGCCGCGCCTGCCGCGCCAGTCGCATCGGCGCCCGCCGTCGTGGAGGCACCTGCGGCGGCCGAGGAGGCTGCGCCGCCAGCGGAGAACGAAGCTCCCAGTGAAGAAGACAAGCCCGAAGGGGGTGCATGATGGCTGATGAAGTTCGGCAAGATTTCGACGTCGAGGCTGGATCGCGGCGACGGTCTGGGCGCAAGCGTGCACCCGGGTTCGCGCTCGATCCTGATTTCCGCTTCGACTACAAAGACCCGCAGCAGCTACGTCACTTCATTACGGACCGCGGCAAGATCGTCCCGCGCCGTATCACGGGATTGACTGCGAAGCAGCAGCGCGACCTCACGCGCGCCATCAAGCGAGCCCGCAATATTGCGCTCCTTCCTTACACCGCGACCAAGTGAGAAGACCATGGCATCGACAGTAGAAGTGGTCCTCAAGGACAATCTCGAACACTTGGGCTCGATCGGCGACGTCGTCCGGGTGCGGCGAGGCTACGCCCGCAACTACCTTCTGCCCCGCGGACTCGCCGTCGTGGCAACCCGCGGCAACGTACGCCAGATCGAACACGAAAAGGCCATCCAGGCTGCCCGCATCGCCAAGCTTCGTAAGGAGCAGGAAACGGTCGCGCAGAAGCTTGCCAAGGTCACCGTCATGGTCGCCAAAGAGGCGAGTGAAGAGGGCAAGCTGTTTGGTTCGGTCACCTCGAATGACATCCTCGACGCTCTCAAGGCAAAAGGTGTCGACGTCGAGATCGACAAGCGCAAGCTCATCATGCCCGATCAGCCGATCAAGGAGGTCGGTAGCTACGAGATCGGTGTGAAGCTGCCCTACGGTTTGACCGGCGCCATCAAGGTAGAAGTCAAAACCCGCGCCTGACGATGACCAAGGCCATTGGCGGCCTTGGAGATTTTGGTTAGAACCAACGTTCGGAAGGAGCGGGGAGCATCTCGGCGTCGGCGCAGACTGGGCAAGTCCCACCAAACGCACTCGAAGCGGAGCGCGCAGTGCTGGGCGGCGTGCTGCTCGAGAACGACGCGATCAACGTCGTTCTCGAGGTGCTCTCACTCGACGACTTCTACAGTGAGGCCAACGCGAAGATCTTCGACGCGATGACCGAACTGTTTCGCCGCAACCAGCCGGTGGACCAAGTGACCCTCCGTGAGGCACTCGTGCACTCCGGGAGGCTCGCCAGCGTTGGAGGAGACGAGTACCTCCTCTCGCTCACCAACACGATTCCCACCGTTACCAATATCCAGGCCCACGCCAGGATCGTACGCGAGAAGTCGGTCGTGCGGCGGCTCATCCAGGTGTGCCACGAAGTCACGTCTCGTGGGTACGGCGACTACGGCGGGGTCGAGGAGTTTCTCGACGAGGCCGAGTCCTCGGTGTTTGCGGTCGCTCGCGAGCGCACCCGCAACCCGTACGAGCACGTCAAAGAAGTCGTGATGCGGACGTTTCAGGAGATCCATGAGACGGCCAATCGCGGCGAGGCGATCACGGGGTTGCCCACTGGTTTTGCGCTGCTCGACAAGCTCACTGCGGGGATGCACGCCGGCGACCTGATCATCGTCGCCGGTCGGCCAGGCATGGGTAAGACTTCTTTCGCACTCAACGTGGCACACAACGCTTGCCAAGCGTCGAAGGTGGCAGTTGCCGTGTTCTCGCTCGAGATGCCCAAGGGCCAACTCGTGCGCCGCCTTCTTGGGAGCGAAGCGCGGGTCGATGGCAACCGCATTCGGACGGGACAGCTCCACAAGGAGGACTGGCCGAAGCTGGCGGATGCGGCCGGGACGTTGAGCGAACTACCGATTTGGATCGACGATACACCGGCAATCACCCTCCTCGAGCTACGGGCCAAGGCGCGGCGTCTGCGCTCGGAGGTCGGCCTCAGCCTCATCGTCGTTGACTACCTCCAGCTCATGCGTTCCGGCACGCGCAACGATTCCCGCGAACAAGAGATCAGTGAGATCAGCCGAAGCCTCAAAGCCCTCGCCAAGGAGCTCGAGATCCCCATCATCGCGCTGTCGCAACTCAACCGTGGCGTCGAGTCCCGCGGTGTGAAGGACAAGCGCCCGCAGCTCTCAGACCTGCGCGAGTCAGGCGCCATCGAGCAAGACGCGGACACCATTTGGTTCATCTATCGAGACGAGGTCTACAACCGCGAGAGCGACGACCGAGGCATTGCCGAGATCATCATCGGCAAGCAGCGCGCTGGCCCCACCGGCACATGCCGCGTTCGCTTCTTCAACGAGTACACCCGCTTCGACGACCTCGCCGACCGAGAAGCCTACGGCGCCGCCTCCGCCGCCGACTACCTCGACCCCTAGGGTCACTCCGCCCCCCCAAAACCGCTGGGATTCCGAACACCTCCACGCCGCACCGCGAAAACCGGCGCGCACGCCATCCGCTACCCTTTGACGCACATCACTTGCTTGAGCTGCGCGAC
>JBCCHE010000096.1:0-5305 GCA_039028875.1 Myxococcota bacterium
AAACCCCTCTTGGTATGCCCCCTCGGTACCCCAACCGAATCGGTCGGGTAGCAGGAGGAAAGCAATGACGAGTTCCCAGAAGTTCGGGCACTGGACTGCCCTTGCATGCATCGTTGCCATCGCGGCGGGATGCGGTTCGACTCGCGAAGGCGCTTGGGAGACCGGCGCTGATTCGGTCGTGCTCGACGAGTCTGGCAAGGCCCAAGAGGCCGCCGCCATCGCGGCCGCGCAGGCTGCATGGGCCCAGCGCGGCGATGCAGCCCAAGCCAAGGCCGCGATCGACAACTGGCAAAAAGCGGTCGACATCAACCCCGGCAACGCCCAGGCGTGGACCGACCTCTCCCACGCGCAGTTCTTTTACGCAGACTGCTTCTCGCGCTGGGACGACGCGAACCCCGACGCGCGCAAGGCCGGACACGAAGCCGGCATCAAGTCCGCGGAGCGCGCCCTCGCGGCACTGTCGCCTTCGTTCAGTGAAAAGATGGCGGCCGGCGACCGTGTGGAGACTGCCATCGAAGTGCTCGGTCCCTCGGCAGTCCCAGCTCTCTACTGGCGCTCGTCGAACCTCGGCGCGTGGGCCTCTCTCGAGAGCTTCGCGACGCTTCTCTCTTACAAAGACGAGGTGCGTGCGACCATGGAGTTCTGCCTCAACAACGACGCCGCGTACTGGTACGCAGGCCCGGACCGCTACTTCGGAATCTTCTACGCGCGCGCACCCGGCTTCTCCGGTGGCGACATGAACAAGAGCATGGAGCACTTCGAGCGCTCGATCGCAGCCCACCCGAACTACCTCGGCACGCACACCTACGTCGCCTCCGAGTGGGCGGTGAAAGAAGTCGACCGCCCGTTGTTCGACAAGGAGCTCAACTACGTGCTCACGACGAGTGCCGACGTGGTTCCCGCGATCACCCCGGAAAACGTGTGCGAACAGCGCAAGGCCAAGGACCTTCAGGCCGAGGCTGACGACCTCTTCTGAATAGAGGCGGATGCCTGCCCGTCGATCCCAACCGTAAATCCTGGTTTGTCTGGTTGATCAAGGAGAAGAACCCAATGCGTATGACCATCTTACTCGGGGCTTTGTTCGCTCTATCCCTCCTGCCCATAGCGCCGGCCCCCGCGTTTGCTGAAGAAGGAGAGTACGTATTGGAGCTCGGAAGCGTCGTGCCTCCGGGCAGCCCGTGGGCTCTGCAGCTCAAAGAAGTCAAGAAGTACATCGAGAAGAACACCGATGGCCGCGTGAAGGTCAAACTGCGCCTCGGGCGTTCCAACGAACGCTCGTTGGCGCGGCGCGTCGCCTCGGGGAGCATGCAGGGCTTTGCGGGCTCCGTCGGGGGACTGAGTTCCATCGTCCGCGAAGTCAACGTGATCGAGGCGCCGTATGTCTTCGACACGGTGGATGATGCCGACAAGGCGCTCGACGATCCTGCGGTCATCGCACAGGTCAAGAAGATCCTCGCGAAACGCAACCTCGTCTTTGCGCTCTGGGGGGAGAACGGGTTTCGTTCGTACTTCAGTCGTCGTCCGATTCGCAAACCCGACGACATGAAGGGTGTACGATACCGTTCGCAAGAGGCGGTTGCCCATGTCGAGGCGTACAAAGCGATCGGCGCGAGCCCCGTCACGATCGACGTTGCCAACACGATGACGAGCCTCCAGACGGGCGTCGTCGATGGATTCGACAACACACCGCTCTTCGCGATGGCAACGACCTGGTACCAGGGCCTCGACGACGAGGAGAGAAACCTCTTCTTGTCGAAGCATTCGTATCAGCCGGGGATTGTCGTCTACTCGAAGAAGTGGTTCGACACCCTCCCGAAGGACATCCAGGAGGTCCTGGTGAGCATCCCCTACGAACTGACGACGTGGGGACGCGAGCAGGTGCGCAAGATGGAGCCAATACTCATCAAGAACCTGGTTCGCTACGGCTACGAGGTGCACGAACCCACTGCGGCCGAGCGGGCGGCGTTCAAGGCCCAGGAAAAAGGCGTCCCCGAAAAGATCGCCAAGGAGACCGGTCCCTCGGGCCAGGCGCTCTTGAAGGCGGTTCGCAAGACGCAGAACTAGCGCGTTGGTCAGGTCCCGGGCGGTCCCCTTGTCAGCGGGGGGTCTCCCCGTGGATCGAGACCCACGTCCCGGCGTCATCCTCCGTCGCATAGACACCGTGCCAAGTTGGCGGCCCGTCGGGGCCCGCCCAGTTGTAGAGCCAGCGTGCATCGACCGGCGCCAGGTTGATGCATCCATGGCTCCGTGGGCGTCCGAACCGATCGTGCCAGAACGCGCTGTGAAAGGCGTACGCCCCCTTGAAGTACATCACGTACGGGACGTCCTCGAGCGAGTACGGGGGTTCTCCCGGCTCGTCGTTGTCCATCGTTGCGGTCAGGTGTTTGGCGCGAACGCGAAACAAGCCGCGCGGGGTACGGTAGTCGAGGTCGGGTCGCGGGGTTTTCAGTCGCCCACTCGAAATCAGTGTCGCGTATCGCGGTTGTCGGCCCTCGTACGCGACGAGGGTCTGTTTGCCAAGGTCAATGTCGATCCAGCGCTCCCGCGGCCCAACTTCGGGCGGTGGCGCGCGAGGTTCGATCACACGAACGTCGGCCTCCCGGACCAGGCGGTTGCCGCCGATGACGAGCATCGCCTCGTCTGCGTGCAACCGACGCGACGAAACCGGGAGCCAGGTGCGCGGCCCGAACGACCCTCGCGTCGCGCGGAGCCGACCGCGGGCCCCGACCTTGTAGACCGGCGATTCGCCGCGCCCGGTCACCGCGACCGGCAGGCTTCCAAAGTCTCCCCCGAGCGCCACCCCATGAAACCCGCTTGACGCTTTCCTTCGAAGCGCCGCGTCCGGGACGAAGCCGTTTTGCTGTGTCCGCCAGTACTTGCGACCGTCGCGTTCGAACACGCGATCGAGACTGACGTAGAACCCCGGCTCGAGGACCCGCGTGACCAACGGGCCCAAGGTCGCACCGTCGTCCGTGGCCTCCTCGGTCGGCGACGGGGCCAGAAGCTCCACGATCTCGTCATGGGCCGGCAGGCGTCGATAGAGCGGGGTCCTCGATCGCACCGTGGCGAAATCGTAAGGCATGACGGCCTCGCGATCGGGCTGTGTCGCCCGTCGCTCCGGAAGTCTTCGCCCCTCGAACAGGATGACATCGCGGCCGGCGCACACGAAGCCTCCGGTATCGAGCTCGTACCAGCCATCGTCACAACCGACGCGTCCGACAGGTCTCGTGGTGGTCGAGTGCAGGAGTGCTCCCGCGCGTAGGTAGCCGAGCCGACGAGCCTGGGGATCGGGCGCGACACGAATCGGCACCACGAAACGCTTCGCGAACACGCGCTTTGGTGGGCCCAAATCCACAGGCTCCTTCAGGAGCGAGTCGATCTGGTCGCGGATCGGGTCTTCGAGTTCGCAGCCCGCCCCAACAACCCCAGACAGCGTGAACAAGAGCACGAAAGGAAGGCAAAAAGGCGGTCGTCGTGTGCGCTGCACGGCGGAGGTCTGCTACGAACTGTCACTAGGATGCGCGCGGGTCAACAACTCGAAGCGTTTTCGACGTTGCTTGCCCTCGTCGCGTCCATCGCATTGCACGGTGCGGCGTTCGGTTACGTGATGAGCCGCAACGCGAGCTATGACTTCGCATTCGAGCTCACCCTCCCCACCGAGGTCGAGTTCGGTCTCACCGATGCGATGGCTTCCGCCGGCGCAACCGACGCCGCACCCGCCGGGACCTTCGGCGTCGCGCCCCCGGCGTCGAGCGGTGTCACAGGTTCGCCTGCCTTAGGGCCAGACGCCGGTGTGCCGGATACCGAGACCGACCTCGGGGAAGAAGAGGCGCGTCGTTCCGAAGAAGAGCCCGAGCCGACCGATGACACGCCCCCCGAGCCCGAACAGGTGGACGCCGACGAGCTCCGCGAAGAGCGCAACCTCGAAGAGCCGCGCGACCCCATTCCGGTCGGACCCTCGACGATCACCGGGCCGTCGCGCATTCCCCCGGGCGCCCAGCTCGCCCTGCGAATCGACATTGAGCGAATTCGGCGCTCGCCGCTCGGGCCCGACGTAACGAAGTTCCTGGCGGGCGTGCCCGATTGGCAGTTGCTGCTCGACGGTTCAGGCATCGAGCCGGTGGAGGACCTCGACCGACTGCTGGTGGCGTCTCCCAACTTGCAACGGTCCAGGTTGGTCCTAGCAGGTCGTCATCACGGCGGATCGGCGTTCGTGACGAGCAGCGTCCAACGTATGGCCAAGGCACGAGGTCGCCGCGCCCCTTGGACGCGGCGACACGGCGTGCGTACGGCACCTTGGCACAACCGGGACGCAACCCGCCGAACGATCGCCGCGCTCGGGGAGAACCACTTCACGATTACCCGCCCCCAAGACCTCGGCCGTGTTCTCGCCATGGCCAAGGCGCGCGAGCTTCGCGATCCCGAAGACGAAGGACTGGTTCCAGCCCGAGGCCCCGACGCGTTGCTGTCGATGGGACCGGATGAAGCGATCTCGCTCGAGATCGAAGGCGTGCACCGGTTCGTGCGGGGAAACCTCCAGCATGTCCCGTCGCGGCTCCGCGTGGCCGTCCGCGAAACCGGCGAAAACCGAGCGACCGTAACCGCGCTGGCCACGTTCGCGTCCGATGCAAAGGCCCAGCAAGCATCGGCGTTCTGGCAGAACGTCGTCGACTTCTACTCGCAGCAGCTCTTCGTGTCGCTCGCCGGATTCCGAAAGACGTTACGGGGGCTCTCGCTGAAACCCGATGGCGATCGCATCAAGGTCTCGTTCGACCTGAACGCCGACCAAGTGAGGTTCATCCTCAGCTACCTCGAGGGTCGCCTACAGGGGCGGCGAAGCACGAGTGCGCCCCCGACGCGGCGGAAGGCGCCCCCCGCCGCTCCTTCCACCCAAAACGGAGGCGCAGACGCAAAAAAGGGCCCCTGAGGGGGCCCCTTTTCTCGATTCTTTTGGCTCTCGAAGACTCAGAGAACGAGGTCTTTGAGCTTCTTGAGCGGCGTCGCACGGATCTTCTTGGACGCCGGCTTGGGCGGGAGCATCATCTCTTCGCCTGTCGCTGGGTTGCGTCCCATCCGAGCGGGTTTCGCCGGAATCTTCCGAACCTTGAGCTTAATCATGTCGGGAATGACGAACTCCCCCGGGCCTCGACGACCAAGTTCCTTTTTGACGAGGTCTCGAAGTGCATCGAAGACGCCGGCCACTTCCTTCTTGGTCATGCCGCTCTTGTCGGCCAACTCACTCATGATCTGGGCCTTCGTCATTCGCTTGCCCGCTACCATAGTTCCCTCCTAACTCCGCTAACCT
>JBCCHE010000097.1:0-4947 GCA_039028875.1 Myxococcota bacterium
TAATAGTTGCTATATATCAATCCTTGCCAACAAAAATATCTGCAAGCAAACTTGGTATAAAGCTGCAAAAAGTGAGAGATACAGTGAGTGCATCACTAAAAATCAAGTTTAGTGCGAAAATCAAAACAAAGGCTACCATCTTGCTAAATGAAAAATAATAAAGTGCAGACTGCGATATAGTGGAACTATCACTTTTAAAAGCGATAGTGGACACTATATAGTAGTCTGCAATTTATTTTTTTTTCATTTAGCAAGATGGTAGCCTTTGTTTTGATTCCGATATGCTGCTAAAGCCGCTTAACTAAGTCATTGAGGGCACGCGACTCTACCTCAGCCATCAACGGAGGCAAGCGCAAAACCCGCAATGTAGGAGCGGCCAGGATGACGGGGATTCGCGCCTGAAATCAGGGGGATTCGGTGTGTGTCTGCGCGGTGACCGGGACCACTTTGTGCACAGTGACTTGGACCGGCTTGGATTGGACCGGCAGGGCGACGGCGTCCGCAAGATCGGTCAGCAAGTCGGAGAGCTGCTCACGCAGCCCGAGGAGCTCGGCGCGCAAGGCGACCTCACGCGCGGCGCGCGGTTCGGGAGGGCTACTCCGCTGGTGGCGACCGAGCTCTCGAATCCGCTTCCGCGCGCCGGGGATTGTGTACCCCTCGTCGTGCAGAAGCTGTCGAATCAGCATGGCGAGCTCGACGTCTTTGCGGCTGTACTGGCGGTGCGCGCCGCGGGTCTTCTTGGGGCGCAGGGCGGGAAACTCGGTCTCCCAGTACCGCAACGCGTGCGGCTTGACGCCGACGATATCGGCGACTTCCCCGATTTTGAAGAACAGCTTGTCAGGCAGTTGGGTTCGCCGTGTCATCGTTTACTCAGTACGAACTCTCGTGCGCGTTCGCTTCGTCTTGCGTCCGATGCGGGTTCAGCACGGTCTTGAGCACTTGGCTCGGCTTGAACGTCAGCACACGACGCGCGCTGATCGGGATGGGCGCGCCGGTCTGTGGGTTTCGACCGATGCGCTCTTTCTTGGCGCGCACCACGAAGTTGCCGAACCCGGAGATCTTGATCTTCTCCCCCTCAGCCAGCACATCTTTCATCGTGTCGAAGACCGCTTCTACGACCTCGGCCGCCTCTTTCTTCGAGAAGCCCCCAACCTTCTCGTAGACGGCATCGATGATTTCGGCTTTCGTCATGCGGTTCTCCTCCAGAGGTCTGGTTAGTCGGAGACAACCATAAATCGGTTTGAATCTCAAGGGTTTGGCAGAGATTCGGCGGAAGAAAAGTAGGAGCACTCACACAACGCGGGATCTGGTCTACCGGAGGGTCGCATCAAAGCGATCTCGGACGATCTTCGATACCTTGTCGTGCACTTTGTCGACCCGTTTGTCGGTGAGCGTGCTGTCGGGGTCTCGGTACGTGATCCGAAACGCGAGGCTTCGGTGCCCGTCGGGAATCTGGTCGCCTCGGTAGAGGTCGAACAGATCGACTGACTCGGCCAAGCCGCCGGCGCCTTCGCCAAGCGCGAAAGCGATCGCCTCAGCCGAGAATTCGTCCCGAACCACCATCGCGATGTCCCGCGCGACCGCAGGAAACTTGGGAAGCTCATGCGCCTGCGGCGGCCCGAGCTCGCGCGCCTGCGACTCGAGCGCAACCACGTCGAGCTCCGCGTACACGACGCGCCCCTGAAGCTCGAGCGCGTCACCGACGTCCGGGTGGATCTCCCCGACAAAGCCGACGGACTCGGACCCGAACGCCACGATCGCGGAGCGCTTCGGGTGCATGAACGGAGGGAGCTCGCCTTCCGCAATTGTCGGTCGCCGCCCGACCGCGCGATCGACGACGGCCTCGACAACACCCTTCCCGTCGTAGAAGTCATACGGGCGATCGTCTCCAATCCAGCCGGGACGTTGCCCCGCCAGCACGATCGCCAGCGCGGTCGCCTCTCGTGGCAGGGGTTCGTCGCTCGGGTGAAACGTGCGCGCCAGCTCGAACAGCCGAACGTCCCCGGCACCGTGCCGCTGGGCTCGAGTGGCCGCGGCTGTAAGTCCTGGCATGAGGGAGGTCCGCATCACCGATCGCTCTTCCGAGATCGGGTTGGTCAACCGAACGACTTCCGTGGACGCGCGAGCCCGGGAGAGATCGTCCGTCGACACGAAACCGTAGTTGATCGCCTCGTAGAGGCCGGCATCAACGGCAGAAGTCCGAAGCGCCGACACGAACCGAAGCAGCGGCGGCGTCCCAGACTCGGACGGGCGTACGCGGGGAACGGCCGTCGGAATTTCGTCGTAGCCTCGGACGCGAGCCACTTCCTCGATGAGGTCGACCTCTCGCCCAAGGTCGGGACGCCAGCTCGGGGCTTCTACCGTGAGTGCCGTCTTCGACTTATCCGTGACGCGGCAGCCTACTCGCCCGAGGATCCCCTCGGCCTCGTCGAACTCGACCGGCACGGCCAGGAGCTGCGCGGCACGGGCCGGTCGAAAGTGAATCGTCTTGGGAGTAAACGGCGCGGCGACATCGTCGATCGCGGTCGTCGCGGCGGCTCCCGATCCGAGTTCCGCGATGAGGGACGCGGCACTGGCGAGCACGTTCGGGACCGCCTGGGGGTCGACTCCTCGCTCGAATCGATGGCTGGAGTCGGTGTGAAGCCCGAGGCGCCGCGAGGTGCGGCGTACCGATCGTGGATCGAAGTACGCGCACTCGATGAGAACATCTGTGGTGTCGTCTTCGATTTCGCTGTTCGCCCCACCCATGACCCCGGCGACCGCGACCGGTCCGGCGCCATCACAGATCAACAGGTCGTCGGCGGTGAAGGTTCGTTCGACACCATCCAGCGTCGCCATCGTCTCGCCTTCGGCTGCGAGGCGAACCTCAACGCGCCCCTCTCGGAGCTTACGAAGATCGAACCCATGAATCGGGTGACCCCACTCGAGCAAGATGAGATTGGTGGCGTCAACCACGTTGGACAGTGCACGGAGGCCGAGGTTGTGTAGCCGATAGCGGAGCCAAAAAGGCGACTGACGAACGGTCACGCCCGACACGAGTGCGGCCCCATACCTTGGACAGCGCTCGCCGTCAGCGATGTGCACCGAGACCGGAGGGAGCCCCGTGACTTCGATCGGCGACGCACCGTTGTCCCAGAGCTTGCCGAGGTCGACCGTGGGCTGGCCCGCTTCGTATGCGTCCCCCGCGACGAACGTCTTGCCCGGCCCCGCAAGCTTGCGAGCCTTGTACCCGCTCTCGAAGAGCACCCCCACCTCACGGGCGATGCCGATGTGCCCGAGGCAGTCTGGCCTGTTCGGCGTGAGGCCGATGTCGAGCACGTAGTCGTGCAGATCGAGCGCGTCGGCCACCGCCGCGCCCGGGAGCGCATCGAAGGTCGCATCCAAGACGAAGATGCCCTCCCCGTCGGACCCGATGTCGAGCTCCGTTTCGCTGCAGATCATCCCCGACGATTCCACCCCGCCGACCTTGCGTGGCTGGATCTCCAGCCCGTCCGGAAGAACGGCACCGGGACGAGCAAAGACAACCCTTCCCCCCGCGTCGGGCACGTTCGGGGCGCCGCACACCACTTCGTGCTCGGCATCTCCGTCGAACACGGTGACGAGGGTGAGCTTGTCTCGCTTCGGATGCGGGGCGCGGCCGCGGACCTCGGCCACGACGACTTCGCCAAGTCCGGCACCGCGCTCGTCGATCGCCTCGACCTCGAGGCCCGCCAGGGTGATCCGACGAGCGACCTCGTGAACATCGGCTTCGACGGCGGAGAGCTCTTGCAGCCAGCGGAATGAGGTGAGCATGGTCGTACCTAGAACTGCGACAAGAACCGAACGTCGTTGTCGTAGAGAAGCTTGATGTTGGGAACCCCGTACTTGAGCATGGCAATGCGATCGAGCCCCATCCCGAACGCAAACCCCGTGTAGCGTTCGGGGTCGTACCCGACGTTCTCGAACACCACGGGGTGGATCATCCCGCACCCAAGAATCTCCATCCAGCCGGTGCCCTTGCAGACACGACACGCCGCAGTGCGCGCTTGGTCGCCTTCCCAGCTCCGACAAAAGACGCAGCTCATGTCCACCTCCCCGCCAGGCTCGACGAATGGGAAGTAGCTGGCCCGAAATCGAACGCCGATCTTCTCGTCGAAGAGGCGCCGAAGGAAGAATGTCAGGACGCCCTTCAACTCCGCGAACGTTACGTCGGTGTCGACGAGGAACCCCTCGAGCTGGAAGAACATGGGCGAGTGCGTTGCATCGTCGTCGCGGCGGTAGACAGCGCCAGGTGAAACGATGGCCAGCGGCGGTTCGCGCCGGCTCATCTCGCGGATCTGAACAGTCGAGGTCTGCGTCCGAAGAAGCACTCCGTGCTCGGTCTCTCCGTCGGCGCCTTCGATGAAAAACGTGTCGTGCTCGTCGGTCGCCGGATGGTCGGGCGGGAACCCGAGCTTGTCGAAGCAGTTCTCGTAGAGCTCGACCTCGGGCCCGTCGGCAACCTCGAACCCGAGAGAGCTGAAGATTTCGAGCACCTCGTTGCGCACGCGCGTGATCGGATGAAGCCGCCCTGGCAACGGCCACCGACCCGGAAGCGTCACGTCGATGGCCCGGCCCGTGAGTTCGGCCTCGCGCGCGCCTTGGTGAATGGCCGTGAGGGACTCGTCGAACGCCTGCTGAACAGCCTGCTTGAGCGCGTTGGCCCGCTGACCAAATTCCCGCCGGCGGTCCCCCGGGAGCTTCGGCATGAGCTTCAACAGCTTGGTGAGCTCGCCTTGGGGGCCGACGAATCGGCCGTTGATCAGGCGGAGGGACGGTTCATCGGTAGCCTCGCCGAGAGCCTGCGCGTAGGTGTCGCGAATGGCCGCGAGCCCGTCTTCGAACGTCTGAACCGCATCAGGCTCTGCCATCGCGCGCCTAGAATAGGCCTATTCGATCGCGTCGACGACTGCCTTGAAGCCACCCGGA
>JBCCHE010000098.1:0-4759 GCA_039028875.1 Myxococcota bacterium
AAGAACGTGGCGGAGAGCAAGGGATTCGAACCCTTGGTACCTTTCGGCACACTTGATTTCGAATCAAGTACCTTCGACCACTCGGACAGCTCTCCGCGGCGGAAGCTAGCAAAACGTTTTTGGGTGTCAACGACTGTCGCGAGGCTCGTTCTTGGCCCGAATCGCTGCGAAAAAATCGGTCAAGAGCTGGGCGCAAGCTTCGTTGAGGACGCCCGGAACCGATTCGAAGCGATGGTTGAGCCGGTTGTCGTCGCCGAGTGCGTAGAGCGTTCGCGTCGCCCCGGCCTTGGGGTCGTCGCAGCCCCAAACGACCCGAGGCACGCGCGCGTTGACCAGTGCTCCTGCGCACATGGGGCATGGTTCGAGGGTCACGAACAATGTCGTGTCGATCAGGCGCCAGCTGCCGAGGGTGTCGGCCGCCTCGCGAAGGGCGATCATTTCGGCGTGCGCGGTCGGGTCCTGGCTGGCCTCTCTCATGTTCCGACCGCGACCTATGATGCGATTTTCATGCACGACGATCGCGCCCACCGGCACTTCTCCTGAGTCGCGCGCGCGCTCCGCCTCTTCGATGGCGACACGCATCCAAGCCACGTCCGCTTCGTGACTCACGCGCTCCCTCGTTTGGCCATCCATGCCTGCAGATCGCGCATGCCTTGCTCTCGCGTGATCGGTGCTTCGTAGCCGAGTTCGCGTTTGGCTTTGGTCATGTCAAAAGCGCTCGTTCGAGCACGGCGTACGACCTCGGTCGGGTGCAATTGAGAAAGAGACAGCCAGCTTAGCAGCATCGCCCAAACATACGGCCCGCCGCTCGTTGGCTTCCTCCAGCCAAGGGAACCACAGAGCTCCTCGAAGAAGTCGCGACACACCGAGAGCTCCGTATCCACGATGTAGTAGACGCTCCCTGTCTGAACGTCGGCCGTGAGCGCGAGAGTCACTGCGTGCACCAAGTTGCCGGCGTAGGTCGTTGCCAAGAGCTTCTTCCCGCCATTGATGAGCCGGAGCCCTCCATTGGCAGCTTCGGCTTGCCAGCGAGGGAGACGCGTCGCGTCGCCGGGCCCCCACACCAGTGCGGGGCGAAGTGTGATCGTCCGAAAGCCCCGCGTCCCGGAGACGCGGACGAGCTCCTCGGCGTGCAGCTTGCTCTTCGCGTGCTCCCCCATGGGCTCTGTGGGCGTTTCGTCCTCGTTCCAGAATGAGCGTGGCCCTCGGTGGAGCGTCACGTCGGCGCAAGAGATGTGAACGAACCGCTCGCACCCGGCCTTCTTGGCGCCGTTGATTGCATTCTCCGTCCCGGCCACGTGGGCCCATCCGAGTGTCTCACGATCGGCGGCAGGGTCGGCGATCCCCGCCGCATGGATGACCGCCTCGCAGCCCGACGCAGCTTCGGCCAAACGGTTTGGGTCGGCCAAGTCCCCGACCACTCGGGCAACGTCCTTAAGATCGCGCGAGTCTGCACCTTCGCGCACGTAGGCTACCACTTCGTGACCTGCCTCTTGCAGGCCTCGCAGTACCGCTCCCCCAATGAACCCGGTCGCGCCGGTGACCAGACACCGCACCCAAACCTTTTAACAGGATGCGGTCGCCGCGGCTAGGCTGCCTGCCCGGTCGCCGGTTTGCCCGGCATGACCTTGTCGGCGACCGCCTTCGCGAGCTTGGCGTCGGCCTCGAGAGCTATGCGTGCGTTCTCGCGCCCTTGGGCGATTCGTTTCCCCCCGAAGCGGTAGTACGCGCCGCTCTTCTCGACGACGTCGGAGGCGACGGCGCGGTCGAGGAGGTCGCCGACGACGTCGATCCCGCGACCGTACCGGATGTCGAACTCTACTTTCTGGAAGGGGGGCGCGAGCTTGTTCTTGACGACTTTGACGCGCGTCCGATTGCCGAGCACCTCTTCGCCCTGCTTGACGGCGCCGATTCGACGGATGTCCAGCCTCACCGAGGCGTAGTACTTGAGTGCATGCCCTCCTGTGGTGGTTTCGGGAGAGCCGAACATCACGCCGATCTTCATGCGCAACTGGTTGATGAAGATGATCGTCGTCCCGGTGCGGTGCGCGGCACCCGCGAGCTTCCGGAGGGCTTGGCTCATCAGCCTTGCTTGCAGCCCCACGTGGGTCGCCCCCATGTCACCATCGAGCTCGGCCTGCGGTACCAACGCCGCGACCGAGTCGACGATTACCAAATCGATGGTGCCGCTCCGAACGAGGATCTCGGCGATATCGAGTGCTTGCTCGCCACTATCCGGTTGGCTCACCAGGAGTTGCTTGGCGTCGACGCCCAGGTTCTTCGCGTAGTGCACATCAAGGGCGTGCTCGGCATCGATGAAGGCGGCCACTCCACCGGCCCGCTGGCACTCGGCGATCGCGTGCAGTGTCAAGGTCGTCTTACCGCTCGACTCAGGCCCGTAGATTTCGACGACTCTGCCCTTGGGGTAGCCGCCGCAGCCGAGTGCGCCGTCGAGCGACGGACTACCCGATGAGATCGACGGCACCTTCTGCGCTTTTCGGTCCCCGAGGCGCATCATCGCGCCCTTTCCAAACTGTTTTTCGACCTCCTGCAACACAGCGTCGACGGCCTTCAGGGGTTGCTTCATGGTTTCTTGCTCCTGTTCGTGGTTGGGATTGAGGGGGCGACGAACCGCGTCATGCGGCCTTGCGGTCGAGGACTCGATACTGGAGGGCTTCGGCCGTGTGGCGCGGCGCGATGGTGTCTGACTCCTCGAGCGCGGCGATCGTGTGGGCGATTCGAAGGGCCTTCACGTACGCCCTCGCGCTCATTTGCAGACGTTCGACGCCAGACTCCAAGAGCTGGAGTGCGTCCGGAGTGACGCCCCGAGTCAGCTGTTCGAGCGTTGCCCGAGGGCCCCTGCGGTGGAGGCGCGAACGGGCCGAGATCACCCTTTTTGCGACGGCCGCCGACGGTTCGCCAGGAGTCGCCTTGCGCATCGTGTTGGCGCTCACCCGTGGCACCGCCACTTGAAGGTCGAACCGATCGAGGAGCGGGCCGGAAACCCGGCTGCGGTACCTCGCGACCTGTGCCGGACCGCATCCACAAAAACGAGTGGGGTCGCCATGGTAGCCGCAGGGGCAAGGGTTCATGGCGGCGACGACGAGCGGTGCGGCGGGGAGCCGAACCCGTTGGCGCGCCCTCGAAATCACGACTTCGCCTTCCTCCATGGTGGTACGCAGGGTTTCGATCGCGTCGCGACGGAACTCGAGGAGTTCGTCGAGGAAGAGGACACCCCGGTGCGCCAGGGTGATCTCGCCTGCCTGGATCGGATCGCCGCCACCTGCGATCGCGGTTGCGCTCGCGGTGTGGTGCGGGGCGCGAAACGGACGGCGAAGACCCGCAAGGACGTCCGAGTCGCCCACTCCCGCCGTGCTCGCGATGGTGGCGATCTCGAGCGCATCCCCGCGGGACGGCGGTGGCAAGATCGAGGGAAGGGCGCGCGCGAGCATGGTCTTGCCGGCACCCGGACTCCCCACAAGGAGTGTGTGGTGAGAGCCCGCGGCGGCGATCTCGAGGGCCCTCTTCGCGGTGGCCTGTCCGCGAACAACGGACAAGTCGGAAGTGGCGCGCCTCGAAGAAGTTGGCGCATCCCGAACGGGGGCGACGGTTTCGGCCAACTCGAGTGCTTGGTCCTCGCCGTTTAGCCAGGCGACCACCTGGCCGATATGCGTGGCCTGGAGGACGGACAAACCCTCGACCAGAGGCGCCTCGCGCGCGTTTCCCGCAGGAACGATGGCGCGGGCGAACCCTCCGCGTTTCGCGCCACGAAGGAGTGCCAAGACCCCGCGGACCGGCCGAAGTTCGCCGGAAAGCGAAAGTTCTCCGATGAGCATCGTGGATTGCAGACGCGCCGCCGACGCGCCGCCGCAGGCCACGAGCACCGACACCGCGATCGACACATCGAGCCCGGCGCCTGTCTTCCGGAGATCGCCCGGCGCGAGATTGAGCACCAAGTGCCGCGGCGGGAAGGCAAACCCGATGGCTGCGAGTGCAGCCCGCACCCGAATGCGACTCTCACGGACCGCCCGTTCCGGAAGCCCCACGATATCAAACCCCGGAAGCCCTTCCCCAATGCGCACCTCGACCTGAACTAGCCGCGCTTCGATACCGACCAGGCAGGCCGTATGCGTGGTTGCAAGCACGCCACTGCCCTACGCACTTCTCGTGCCAGCATCGGGGCGTGTGAATTCGGGGAGTTCCGAGATCGAAAACGGCGGAACGGGGCGGGGCGCCGGCGGGCGTCGGGGTTTGCCGTGATGGGGTGGGGCGATGGGGTGGGGTTTTGCGAGGATGCCGGGGGGGAGATTGGGTGCGTTTGAAATTTAGTTACATCCGACCCACCCACCCCCACCCGTAATCCTCCCTCCGCGACGTCGCTGCGCTTGTCTTGGCGGCGCTGCGCGCCGGCTCGCTAGCGCTCGGCTTGGCCGTGATGGGGTGGGGAGATTGGGCGGGTTTTGCGAGGGGGCGTTTTTGGAGATGGGTTGCGTGGGTAATTTGGTTATATCCGACCCGCTGGTGTTCATGAAGGGACTTCCATCGGAACCCAAGTGTGGTTTCAGTCGTCAGATGTGTGAGTTGTTGGATGGGTACGAGTACGATGCGTTCAACATTCTGCAGGACGACGAGGTACGTCAGGGGCTGAAGAAATATAGCGATTGGCCAACATTCCCCCAACTCTACGTCGATGGAGATCTGGTGGGCGGTCTGGATATTTGTCAAGAAATGAAGGAGTCGGGGGATTTGCAGGACCTCT
>JBCCHE010000099.1:0-4461 GCA_039028875.1 Myxococcota bacterium
AGACAATCCTCGGCGTGCTTGTTTGGTTTCGTAGTTGGAAACCTCGGCGGTCGCTTGCCGCTCGGCGACGTGATGGGGCCTGCGTAACTCGCGTTCGAGGCCATGCCCCGCCGGCCCAGTCCCAGCCTTGGGTGATACACGGGCTCGGCGGCGCCTCGCCCGACCTCGCCCGCTCAGACAGTCCTCGGCGTGCTTGTTCAGTTGCGTCATCGGAGATCCCGGTCGTCGCTTATCGATCGACGACGTGATGGGGCCTGCGTAACTCGCGTTCGGGGGGGGCGGCTGGGACTGGGCCGGCGCGGCACGACCTCGCCCGCTCAGACAATCCTCGGCGTGCTTGTTTGGCGGCGTAGTTGGAAATCTCGGCGGTCGCTTATCGCTCGACGACGTGCTGGGGCCTGCGTAACTCGCGTTCGAGGCCATGCCGCGCCGGCCCAGTCCCAGCCTTGGGTGATACAGGGGCTTGGCGGGGCCTCGCCCGGGGGCGATCGTTCGCTTTCGCCGTGGGTTCGGGGTAGAAGGGCTGCGAGGGCCCATAGCTCAATTGGTTAGAGCCCCCGGCTCATAACCGGGTTGTTCCTGGTTCGAGTCCAGGTGGGCCTACCGCTTCGTGGCGTGGGGTTAGATCAGTTGTCGTTCGAGAGCGCTGGGAAGGTTTTGGGCCTGGCCCAGTTGAACATCTCTGTGCGGGAGGCCGCTTCGGCGTCGGTTAGTAGATCCTTGCGAACCGCGATGAAGCCCGGTCTCTGGAAGTATCGAGGAAAGCGCTTGCCCCGAGGTGTGCCGTACTGGCGGTAGACCGTCTTGTAGCCATATTCGTGGAGAGCCCGCCGGGCGTCGACCGAGTAGCGGTGTTCGTACACGATGTCGGGTGCCGGGACACCGCACTTCTCTTCCAGTTTCCCGCCGAGGAGCCAATCGAAGTCGACGCGGGAGCCGTACACCGCTCGGAACGCGATGGCCTCAGGTTCGCACGACGTGATGTCTCCAGTCGTGAGGTCCCACAGATCGACGATGTCGACCTCGCGATCCTTCGTGGCGTAGTACGCCACCATGCCCGTTTGCCCCGACGCGACCACGATTGGGCGATCGAGTCGCTGTTCGAGTCGATCCAACCAGTCTTCGAGGACCAGCACCAAGGGCGCATCCCGAAGGTGTGGCAAGCACCCGAGTTCCGTGAGCGAGAACCTCTTGGCCAGCGGCGGATATTCGTCCGCGATGGAGTTCGCATCTCGATATGGGATCAGCCACGGTTGCCGCTCTTCTGCAGCGCGGTAGGTCTGCGCGATCCCGGTCACCAAGACCGCCGCCATCAGTGGGTAGGCGAAGCGGTTGCCCAACCGGCTTAGGACCGCGACTCCGAGCGCGGCCGCGATCGGCACCGTCGGCACCAGGAATCGGCCGTGCTTCATCCAGTCGCCACCAACCGAAACGACGAAAACGAGCTGTGCGAACAGAAGGGCGGACGCCGCTGCAAGTGCAGCGGGCAGTGTGCCGCGGGCGAGCCGCCACAGGGTGACGGCGAGGGCTACGGCGGCAGCGGCGTAGAGAGCTCCGTTGCTGGCCAAAATCGAGTCGCCCAAGTAGCCGAGGCCATCACGGATGCGGAACCCGCCGGACTTGGCCAACACGGTTCGCGGCAGGGCGGAGTCGAACAACGCCCACCGAATGAGGGACAGTGCCGCGGGCGCCGCGACCAGCCAAGCGGCTGACTTTCGCCAGCAATCCTCTCCGAACCGACACACGATCAGAAGCGCAACAGCGACGCACGGAGCAATCAGCACGTTCTCTGGGCGGACCGTCAGGAAGAACGCCAGGCTCACGACCCAGGCAACGATGCGGGAGGGTCGGGTGGGCTCCGCCTCGTAAGCCATCATCGCCAGGAGTAGGGCCGCCGCTGCTGCAGCGGCGAACGATGTCTCCATGCCAGTAGTGGCCCAGTAGAGGAAGCACCACGTTGTCGAACAGATGGCTGCCCCGAGCAGTCCCAACGCGGCCCTTCTTTGGATCGGGCCCGCCGTGAGGCGCAGGCACAACATGTAGGTCAGCACGACCGCGGCCGACGAAAAGAAGAGGCCCACGAGGTACCCGAGCAGCGGAAGTCCGATTCCGAAGGTGGCGTGGAGGAGGGCGAGCACGACAACCAGGGCCATGCTCGAGCTCTGTTCGGCGGACTCACCGTTATAGTTGATGTATCTGCCGGTCTCCGAAAGCTCCCGCGCCACGTAGAAGGTGATGTGACTGTCGTCATGCCCGCCGACGCCGACGACGGCGAGGGACATCACCCAAGGCGCCAAGCACAGCAAACCCAGCACCACCCACAGTGCTGCGGCCTGTGCTCGTGAAAGAGCCTCGACTGACTGGCGCACTGGGCGACGCATAGCATGGCGAGCACTGGCGGACATCGCTCGGCCGGTGCCCCAGGCATGGCCGCCCCCCTCCGCGGGCTTGCACCTCCCGCGCCCGCACGCTACACGCCGTTCAGCTTCGGACCATTTTGGGAGGCAGTCCTTGCGCGAAGAGCTCGTAGCGTTAGCCAAACTTGCAGAGATGGACAACTCGGCCCGCGACATCGAGGCCGAGCTCAAACAGATACCGCAGCACCTCGACGAGCTGCGTGCGAGCGTTCAGACCCTCGAAGGGATGCTGGCGCAAGAGCGTGAGCAGCTCGCCGCGGCCCGCGAGCTCAAGACCGAGCAGAGCGGCGAGCTCAAAGAGCGCAACGAAGGGTTGCAGCGGGCGCGTAAGAAGGCCGCGCAGGCCTCGAGCATTCGCGAAGCCGACGCAGCAGAGCGGGAGATCGAGGCGAACCGTCGGTCGATCAAGGAGCGCGAAGAGGAGCTAGGCCGCATCGGTCAGGCCATCGAGGCGAAGGAAGCGTCTCTTCTCGAGCGCGAGAAAGACTTCGAAGAAGCCAAAGCCTTGCTTCAGTCCGAGGAAGAGTCTTCGAAGACACGCTTGACCGAGCTCGAGGGGCAACGCGGTGTACTCTTGAACGGTCGCGACGGGCTGGTCGACAAGGTGTCGAAGAACACCGTGAAGCGCTACGAGCGCCTGCGCACCGGCATGAGCAACGTGGTGATCTTCATCAAAGACGGAACCTGTGACGCGTGCCGCATGGCTCTTCCGGCTCAGCTCAACATCGAGCTTCAACGAGCGAACGAGCTTCACCAGTGCCCGCACTGCCGCCGCATCATCATTCACAACAGCGTCGTCGAAGACTGACGCGCAACTGACGCGCAAGGGCCTGCCGGCCGCGCGCGCGACGCCGCGCGTGACCAGAGCCCTCGTATTGTCGGGTCGCTAGGACCCCCCGTGACTAGACCACGCTGAGCCAGCGGTCGTTCGGGACCGACACACCCTTCACGGCGTCGAAGTAGGCGTTTTGGACCTTCTTGGTGATCGGCCCTCGGGCGCCTGCGCCGATGGTGCGGTTGTCGACTTCGCGCACCGGGGTGACCTCGGCGGCGGTGCCGACCATGAACATTTCGTCGGCGATGTAGAGCTCATCGCGTGAGATGGCGCGCTCTGCGACTTCGAGGCCCATGTTCCGCATGAGAGTCATGACGGTGTCTCGTGTGATGCCGATCAACATCGAACCGCCCTGGGCGGGGGTGGCCACCTTGCCGTCGCGGACGAGGAAGATGTTCTCGCCCGAGGCTTCGGACACGTAGCCCTGCGGATCGAGTAAGATCGCCTCGTCGTAGCCCGCGGCGATCACTTCTCGCTTGGCCAGGATGGAGTTGACGTAGTGGCCGACCACCTTGCCTTTGGCCATGAGCGAGTTGACGCCAGGGCGCGTGAATGAGCTGACCTTGGCCGCGATCCCTTTGCTGAGGCCCTCGTCGCCGAGGTAGGCGCCCCACCGCCATGCGATGATTGCCACCCGGGTCGGGTTGTGAGAGCCGAGCCCCATGGCGCCATCACCCATGAAGGCGATGGGTCGGAGGTAGCACTCGTCGAGGCCGTTGACGCGAACCGTCTCGAGGCATGCCTCGGTGATCTGCTCCTGCGTGTACGGCATCGGGAGAGTGCAGATCTGCGCCGACTCGAACAGACGACGAGTGTGATCTTCCAGACGAAAGACCGCGCTTCGGCCGTCGGCGAGCTTGTAGCAGCGGATGCCCTCGAAGACGCCGACGCCGTAGTGGAGCGTGTGCGTCAGTACGTGGACGTTCGCCTGCTCCCACGGAATGAGCTCTCCGTCGAACCAGATCTTGTCCACTTTATCGACCATTGTTACTCCTTGCATGCCCGGCTGGCTGGGCGTGGCGCGTTTGTAGCATAAATCCGCAATTCCGATGAGTTGACGTGCTTCGGGGCATGGAGTAGACCTCGGCCCGCTTCAGGAGCCCGGAACGCGGCCCGCGTCCGGGCTTCGACGCACTTCGGTGGTGACCTTTGCTGTACTCATTGCTCTACATTCTGTTGCAACCCGAGGTGAGTGGCGGTCCCGTCACG
>JBCCHE010000100.1:0-4451 GCA_039028875.1 Myxococcota bacterium
GGGAGATGGGGTGCGTTCGAAATTTAGTTATATCCGACCCACCCACCCCCACCACGTAATCCTCCCTCCGCGACTTCGCTGCGCTTGTCTTGGCGGCGCTTTGCGCCGGCTCGCTGCGCTCGGGCTTGACTTCAAGGTGGGATCGCCTGCTTGCCGGGACGGAGTGCGAGCGAAAGCGAGCCGCCTACGAGGGCCCCGCCGGTTGATGGCAAGGGCGGTAGCGCGAGCGGCGCGAGCCGGCCCGCGAGCGGGCCGCCAAGGCAGCGCCGGAGGCGACTGCCGCGGAGGGAGGATTACGCGGTGGGGGTGGGTGGGTCGGATGTAATTAAACCAAACCACGCCGCCTGCTCAAGCAACCCCCCCGAAGCCATCCCGCGCACAACCTCCACAAGAGCAACCCCCCTCGAAGCCATCCCGCGCACACCCGCCCGAGCAACCCCCTCACGGATTCGCAACCTCTCCCCCAGGCAGCGTAAGGCATTGGCCGATGTCGATCGATTCGCGCATGCATGCGACCGCCGCGTTCTCTCCGCAGCCGTTGCTGTCGATGCAACGCACAAATGCAATCGTGACGCGGGAACAGACTTGGTACACGGGGGTGTCTTCGCATTCGTCGAGGCAATCGGAGAACCCGCCTTGTGGAAACCCTTGCACTTCGGAGACGCAGGGGCTCGCGCACAGGATTCCACACACGTCCGTGCCGGCTCCGCCGACGCCGCCAACCCCGATGGCACCAGTGTCGTCGCCATCGCATGCCGTGGCCGTGCTGATCCCCGCCAAGGCCACAATCCAAGCCAAACGCGCTCGCATGTGGGCCGTGTAGCGCACCTTGGTGGTGTTTTGAAGTCGAGAGGTCGTCGATGCTAAGGTCGGCCCGATGTTGGTTCGGCTCGGCGAGACATTCAGCCGTTGGGCAGAGCGATGGGTTCCCGATCCGTTCGTCTTGGCATTGGCGCTGACCTTCGTCGCGCTTGGGGCCGGCTGGTCCTCGACGGGCGATGTCGGTTCGGTGCTTGAAGGCTGGTACGCCGGTTTCTCGAGCACGCCCCTCTTGGCTTTCGCGCTCCAGATGTGTCTCATCCTCGTCACCGGCCAAGCGTTGGCTTCGAGCCCGCCGGTGCAGCGTGCCGTACGTTCGATCGCGCGTTGGCCCAAGACCACCCCAGCCGCTGCCGGGCTGGTTGCGGTCGTGGCGTGCGTGACCGGGCTCATCCAGTGGGGGCTTGGCGCCGTCGTTGCAGCGTTCGTCGTTCGGGAGGTCGCCCACTGCGCCGCCGTAGAGAAGCGACCCATCGACATCCCCATCCTAGGCGCCGCAGCCTATACAGGGCTTGCGGTTTGGCACGGGGGGCTCAGCGGGTCGGCTCCGCTCAAGGCCGCCGAGTCCGCGCAGTTCACGGACGGCGCGGGGGATGCAATCGCCATTGGCGAAACGCTGTTCTCACCCCTCAACCTCGCGGTGAGTGGTGGTCTGCTTGTTCTGCTGCCAGTGATGTGCATCGCGATGGCGCCGCGCGACGCCACAGTCCCCGAGGCACTGGTCACCTCGGCCGGCAAGCCTCGCATTCGCTCACGGAGCGTTGTCGCGCTGCTCGTCGGCGGGGCCGCGGTGACCTTGGTGGGGATAGGTTGGGGCCGCGGCGTTCTCGGTTTCGACCTCAACTCGGTCAACCTGTTCTTCTTGTCACTGGCGTTGGCGGCCCATGGTTCTGTAAAGGGCTTCGTCGAATCGGTGTCGGAGGGCGCGCGTGGTGCAGGAGCGATCATCGTGCAGTTTCCACTCTACTTCGGGATCCTCGGCGTCATGCAAGCGAGCGGGATGATCGAGCGGCTCTCCGGCGCGATGGCCGACGTCGCGTCGACAAGTACGTTCCCGGTCCTTACGTTCCTGAGCGCCGGGCTCGTGAACTTCTTCGTTCCCTCTGGGGGAGGGCAGTGGGCACTCCAGAGCGACGTGTTGCTGACCACCGCCGAGGCCTTGCAGCAGAGCCCCGGCCTCACGGTGATGTCGTTCGCCTACGGAGACGAGTGGACCAACTTGCTGCAGCCGTTCTGGGCGCTTCCCCTTCTCGCGATCACCGGACTCAAGGCCCGCCAGATCGCTGGGTACACCGCGGTCTTGGCGATCGCGATGGGCATTTACGTGGCGACCGTCTTGTGGCTATTCGCCTAGAGCCCTGGGCCGACGGTGTAGTTGGCTTCGGTCTTGTCGGCGATCTCTTCGAGGGTGGCGCCTTCAGCCACTTCGACGAGGGTCATGCCTCCGGCTCCAGCATGATCGATCTCGAACACGCCGAGGTCGGTGATGACGAGGTCGACGACGCGAGTGCCCGTGAGAGGAAGCGTGCATGCCTCGAGGAGCTTGGGCTTTCCTTTTGCCGTGTGTTCCATCACGACGACGACGCGCTTCACGCCTGCGACCAAGTCCATGGCGCCACCCATCCCCTTGACCATCTTCCCTGGGATCATCCAGTTGGCGAGGTCGCCGTTCTGTGCGACTTGCATCGCACCCAGAATCGACAAGTTGATGTGCCCGCCCCGAATCATGGCGAATGAGTCGGCGCTCGAGAAAAAGCTCGTGGTCGGAAGTGCGGTGACGGTTTGTTTGCCGGCGTTGATCAAGTCGGCATCTTCCTCGCCCTCGTACGGGAAAGGGCCCATTCCGAGCATTCCGTTCTCGCTTTGGAGCTGGACGCTCATCCCCTCGGGGATGTAGTTCGACACGAGCGTCGGGATCCCGATGCCGAGGTTCACGTAGAAGCCATCACGGAGCTCTTGGGCGGCGCGTTCGGCAAGTTGGTCGCGGGTCCAGGCCATGTTTGCTCCTTAGGGACGCGGACGGGTGGTCCGTTGCTCGATGTGCTTCGAGGCGTTGGGAAAGTGAATGATCCGGTCGACGTACAGGCCCGGCGTCATGATGTGGTCAGGGTCGAGTTCGCCGGGCTCAACGAGGTGCTCGACTTCGGCGACGGTCGCTCTCGCTGCGGTGGCCATCATCGGATTGAAGTTGCGCGCCGTCTTTCGGTAGACGAGGTTGCCCTCGGTGTCCCCCTTCCACGCATGAACGATGGCGAGGTCCGCGAAGAGGCCGCGTTCCATCAGGTACTGGTCCCCGTCGAACTCACGCACCTCTTTGCCTTCGGCGACCGGTGTACCGACCCCAGTTTTGGTGAAGAATGCTGGAATCCCCGCGCCTCCAGCCCGAATGCGCTCGGCAAGGGTGCCCTGTGGATTGAACTCGACGGTGAGGTCGCCATCGAGGAACTGCTGGGCGAACAGCTTGTTCTCCCCTACGTACGACGAGACCATTTTCTCGACTTGCTTGCTCTCCAACAACACCCCGAGCCCGATGCCATCGACGCCCGCGTTGTTCGAGATGACGGTGAGCCCCGTGACGCCGGCTTTGGCGACTGCCGCGATCAATGCCTCGGGAATGCCGCAAAGCCCGAATCCCCCAGACATCATCGTCATGCCGTCGGTGAGCAGGCCGTTAAGAGCAGCTTCTGCGTTGGGGTATACCTTGTTTGCCATTGGAGACCCCTTAGTTGAACCCGAGCATGGCGCGTGTTTCTTCGGGTGAGGCGACCTCGCGGCCAGCGTTTTTGGCGCACTGAGCAAGCGCCTCGATCAGTGGGCCGTTGCCCGTCGCCTTGTCACCGTTTGGCAAGTAGAACGTGTCCTCCAGGCCGGTGCGAAGCATCCCCCCGAGGTCGGCGGCCCGTTGGTGGGTTTCCCAGATCTCTTGGCGGCCGATCAGCGTGGCCTGCCAATGCGCATCGCCTTCCTTGTACTTCATCAAGAGCTCGAGCAGTTCGGGGTCGCATGGCATGCCGGACGCAACGCCCATCACGAAGTTGTAGTGCATCTCCTCGGCCATCCCGGCTTTAAGATAGAGCCCCACGGACCGAACGATCCCAACGTCGAAGCATTCCATTTCTGGGACCGTGTTGGATTCCTTCATTGCGTCGATCATCCGTTGCACTTTGTCGACACTGTTCAGGAACACCATGGGAGGCCACGCCCAGTTTCCATCGCGGCGTAGCTTGAGGTAGTTGAGGCTCCCCGCGTTGCAGGCGGCGATCTCCGGTTTGATGCGTTGAAGGCAAGCCACCGGCCCGGAGATGTCGTCGTCCATGACCCCCGTGGTCTGGTTGATGATCACACCGGGGCACGCTTCTCGGATCGCATCGCTCGCGGCTGCGGCGACCTCTGGATCCCAAGTCGGGAGGTGCCCCATGCCCGGCGTCTGCTGCCTGAAGTGGACATGCATGATGGTCGCGCCCGCGTTGTACGCATCGCGCGCCGAAGCAGCGAGCTCTTCCGGTGTAACTGGGACAGGGTGCTGCTGGGGGTTCGTCAAGACGCCCGTGACGGCGCAGGTGAGGATCGCTTTGTCCATGGCGTGGTTCTACCGTGGTTAACGTTTGCGTCAAGTAGATATTGCAAGAGAA
>JBCCHE010000101.1:0-4277 GCA_039028875.1 Myxococcota bacterium
ACACCGATGCGTGTGATAGGCTCCAAAAGTGGCACAAACCAGCGTTGCGCACATCTCCGAGAACGCGACCCAGCATTCTCAGCGTCTCGTTCAGAACGTTGCGCAGGTCGTCCGAGGCAAAGAAGACGTCATCAAGCTTGCTGTCGTTTCGCTCCTGGCCCGCGGGCATCTGCTTCTCGAGGACGTCCCTGGCGTCGGGAAAACCACCATGGCGCGTGCGCTCGCCGCGTCGATCGGAGTTTCGTTTCGGCGGCTGCAGTGTACCTCGGACTTGATGCCCACCGACGTGCTCGGCGGCAACGTCTTCAACCAGTCGAAGGGCACCTTCGAGTTTCGCGCGGGCCCGATCTTCACCCAGGTTCTCTTGGCGGATGAGGTGAACCGGACGACACCGAAGACGCAGAGTGCGCTCCTCGAAGCCATGGACGAGCGACAGGTGTCGATCGATGGCGAGACGCATCAACTGGAAGAGCCTTTTTTCGTCGTCGCGACGCAGAACCCTCAGGAGTTCTACGGTACGTATCCGCTCCCCGAGTCTCAGCTCGACCGGTTTCTCGTCCGCCTGAGCATTGGATATCCGCCGCCGGGGGTCGAACGAGAAGTTCTCAATCGCCGTGGCGCTGACCCGGTGCAGCAGCTCGAACCGGTGATGACTGCGGCAGAGCTTCGTCACGTTCAACAAGCGGTCGATGCCGTCCGTGTTGATGACGCGATCGTCGACTACCTTCATCGGATCATCATTGCCACGCGATCGACGCCTCTCCTTTCGGTCGGCGTATCGACCCGTGGTGCGCTTGGATTCGAGAGAGCGGCCCGTGCGCGGGCTCTCGTCGAGGGTCGTTCGTATGTGCTTCCCGACGACGTGAAGGCCCTTGCGGGGCCCGTCCTGGCCCACCGCGTGAAAGTGAGCGGGGCCGTTGACGGAACTCAGGTCCGCGACGACGCGCAGCGGGTGATTCGCGAGCTCTTGACGGTCGTCGCCGTTCCTCTGTAGGCGGACGGGCGATGCGGATCTTTCGGCGAAGGCGAAGCAAGCGGAAGTTTCGGCTCACGCGTGAAGGCCGGGCGTTTCTGTTCGTCACGGTTGGCGTGGGTCTTGCCGCGGTCAACACCGCGAACAATCTGCTCTATTTGGTGCTCGGCCTGTTGCTGAGCCTGCTTCTGGTGAGCGGCGTGCTAAGCGACCTTGCGCTTTGGCGCTTGCGAATGCGGCGGAAGCTGCCCGGTCAGGTGTTCGCCGAAAAGCGGGCCATCATCGAGATGATCGCCTTCAACGACAAGCGCTGGCTTGCCAGTGTCTCGGTCGAGGCCGTCGACAGCCCCGAGGATGGGGGGATGGAGCCCGCCCGGTTTCTACGGATCCCTCCGAGCGAGTCTGCCGAGGCGACCTATGGTTTCGTGGCGCCTCGGCGTGGCCTGGTCGAGTTGGGCGCGGTTCGCGTGCGTACCCGCTACCCATTCGGCCTGATCGAGAAGGGATACACCGTGTTCCTTCCCGACGAGATCGTCGTTTACCCGGCACTCCTGGCCGCTGCGCCAACGCCGCCCTACGAGCAGATGCCGGGAGACGCCGCGCCGATGCACCGCACCGGGCAGGGTACCGACTTCGCCGGGAGCGTTCGCTACTATCGTGACGGAGACGAGTCGCGGGACATCCACTGGAAGCGCACCGCGACTCGTGGCGAGCTCGTGGTGCGCGAGCGCGAACAGGATCTCAGCTTGTTCGTCACGCTCTTGGTCGACAACACCAAGCCTCGAGGACTTGAAGGCGAGGAGCTCGATCTGTGGCGTGACCGGTTCGAGCGATCGATCTCGGAGGCCGCCACGGCGACGGCGACCTATCTCACGCGGGGCGTCTCTGTTCAAGTACGGTCGAGCGATGATGCGTCGCCGATGGTGCTTGGTGGCTCGGCCCCAGACCCGATCTGGCACTTCTTGGCGATGCTGAAGCCGGCTGTCGCTGGCGAGGCTTCTGACGCTGGAAAGGAGCGGGCCGCGTGAGGTTCTCGGCTGCACACAAGGTCGTGACCTATCTCTTCGCTGGGCTCGGGTTGGCGGCCCTGATGCTTGGCACGACGTTTGGCCCCGTCGAGGTCGGGATCGTGCTCTTGGCGTTCGGCGCAAGCTGGTTTGCCGAGCGTCCGCTGCTCGATCGACCTGGCTACACCAGGTTCTGGAGTGTCGGTGCGGTGGTTGTGCTCATCGTTCAGATCTTTCGTACGTTTGGAGGCGAGGCGGTCCTCACCGTTGGCGTTCAGTACGCCGCCTTTCTACAGCTCTCCCGCTTGGCGCACCGAAAGAGCGCCGCGGACTATCAGCAGATCGCGATCCTCGGGTTCCTTCACTTGATCGCCGGCACGGTCCTGTCTTCGGGCCTCGACTACGCGGTGGTGTTCTTTGGCTTCGTCGTCGTAATGCCTTGGATGCTGGCGTTGACCCACCTCAGGCGGGAGCTCGAGATCCAGTTTGGGGTTGGCACTCCGATGCTCCGGTCAGAGCTCGAAAGCCGGACGCTGGCCACGCCGGCGTTCTTCGGTGGGACCACACTCCTCGCCGTTCCGCTCTTCGTACTCACCGCAGCGATGTTCTTCGCGTTTCCGCGTGTCGGTTTCGGCCTACTCTCGAACTTCGGAAACCGCGTGCAGTCGGTGGCGGGGTTCGGTGACGATGTGGAGCTCGGCGGCTTCGGCACCATCCGTGATGATCCGACCGTGGTGATGCGGGTGAAATTGGCCGAGATGCCCAATCCTCCGCCTCGATCGATCGGTCTGCGCCTTCGGGGCACGTCGTTCGACCGATATCGCGACGGTCGATGGTCGCGGACTCCGCTCCAAGGGGATGACGTTCGGCGCCTTCAGGACACGTACGTCGTTCACCGGCCGCCCGAAGAGCGCGACGAACGCTACGAGATCATCCTCGACCCGATGGAGGAGTCGGTTCTCTTCATCCCCGAGGGCACGGTGGCTCTTCAGGTTGCGCCGATCGTTCGTGCTGGGCGCAACCGATACCGGAAGATCGTCCAAGCCCCCGGCCTCGACCTTCGCTACCAGGACCTCATCGATGGACCGCTGACGTATCAGGTTTTCGCGAGCACAGCGGAACGTGCCTTCGACGAAGACGTTCCGGTGAAGCTTCAGGCACGCTACCTCGAGGTTCCGAGCGGCTACGAGCGAATCGAGGGCTTGGCCCGTTCCGTGGCGGATGGCGCGAGTCGCCCCATCGAAATCGCCCAGCGGATCGAGGGGTTCCTCCGGGGTGCGGGGGGCTACGAGTACTCGCTCGCGCAACCGGACACACGGGGTCGGGATCCGCTGCACGTGTTCCTGTTCGATGCGAAGGCCGGACACTGCGAGTATTTCTCGACGGCGATGGCGATCATGATGCGCGCAATGGGCTTGCCAGCGAGAAACGTCACTGGGTTTCTCGGCGCTGACTACAACCCTTACGGTGGCTACTACGCCGTGCGCAACGGCAACGCCCACAGCTGGGTCGAGGTCTTGATCGATGGCAAGTGGGTCACCTTCGACCCGACCCCAGCGTCCCGTCAGGTGTCGACCCTGCCCTCCGATTTTACGGTGAAGCTTCGCCAGATGATGGATGCGCTTCGTGTCCGGTGGGCGGAATACGTCGTCGAGTTCAACATTCGCGATCAGGCGCGCGCGCTTCGCGGCTTTGCCGCTTGGTACCAGTCGTTGCGGGGAAGTCGTCGCGGGGTGACCGGTCGGGAGGCCGATTCGTCGGAGGAGGAGAGCCTCGACATTCCGCTGTCGCCAGACTGGCGGTGGTTCATCGCGATCATGGGTGTGTTTGGTGTTGGGGTCGCGCTGACGCGGTGGAATCAGAAACGTCGTCGTCGCAACCGTGCGGGCCGTCGTCTCGACCCGGACAAAGACCGTGCCGTGCGGCTCTATCTTTTGCTCGAGGACAGCCTCAGGCGGGCCGGTCAGGCAAGACCGCCCGACGTCACCCCTGCCGAACACGCTGACCAACTCGCCAACACCGGATTCCCAGCAGCGACCCAGGTTCGCGAAGTCACCGACGCCTACCTCGCGACCCGCTTCGGCGAAACAGGCATGCCCCCCGCCGAATACCAGCGCCTCCGCCAAATAGGCCGCTCCGTCCGCTCCCCCTCCCTCCCCCCGCCGCCAACCCACCCTGGTTGACGACCTCGCAGATTTGGTGGGTCAAAAACGCAGTAAAACCGTGGTCGTCGCCCGCCGGCGGAAGGCGCGCATCCGCTGATTTCAGTCCGCCAAGTGCGCGAAATGTCATGGGCT
>JBCCHE010000102.1:0-4261 GCA_039028875.1 Myxococcota bacterium
ACCTCGGCCGCCACGTTCGCATAGAGCTCCCCCGGAGGCGTCAGCTTGAGTGACCGCGCACCTCGCACGAACAGCTTCAGCCGAAGCCGATCTTCGAGCTCGGCGATCCGCTGGCTCACGGCAGACGACGTCACGCTCAGCTCCCCACCGGCTTTCTTGAAGCTCAGGTGACGCGCTGCCGCGTCGAAAAACACGAGCAGCGCAACGGGCGGAGGTGCTTCTGTCATGAGTCGTCGCCGTTGTCCGAGGGCCGCCGGCCGAAGCCGTGGAGCGTCATTAGCGTCCCTTGTGCGTTCCGCGGTGTCAACGAGCTGCATCGCCGCCTCAAAACGGGGTGGTGCCGTCGAGGAACTGGATCACGTCCCAGTGCTCCACGATCTCGCCGTCTTCGGTACGCCAGATATCCACGATGACGAGGCCGCTCGTGTTGGGCGCATCGGGCGTAAACGCCGCCTGGTAGAGCACCGCCACGAAGTCGGCCTGCGCCACCCAGCGCCCCGCGCGAGGCGTGTACCCTGGGAACATCTCGAGCGCGCCCCCGAGAAACGCCTGCACCGCTGGGATGCCGTCATCGACCTGGGGGTTGTGCTGAATGTACGAAGGCCGAACGAAATCGCTCAGCGAATCGAGGTCCTGCGCCACGAAGAACTCGTCGAAGAACCGCATCCCGAGCGCGAGGCTTTCCTCGGCGTCGCCGTCCCCTGGTACCGGGCCGTCGAACATCGTGTTGGGGTTGGCAGACGTCGCAGGCACTTCCTGCGTCACCACCCATTGCTGCGCTACGAGCCCGTCTCGCAGCTCGAGCACGTGAGCCACCGCGAGGCCGGCCCGATCGTTGCCGGCGTCTTCGGCCGCCGTGGTGAGCTGCGCGTGCACCAGCACCAAGTCGCCGGATGCAATCGTACGACGGATCGCCAGGTTGAGCCCAGGGTTGTCCGCGAGCAGCCCCTCGTAGTAGCTCGCGACCCCGCTTGCGTCCGCGGGAACACCGAGCTGACGATGCACGTAGTCGTCGGTCACACCCTGCTCGAACGCGCTGGTATCCCGGTCGTTGAACACGGTGGTCAGCAACGCCTCAGCAATTTCCTGGTTCGACATGGACCCTCCATCGTCACCACACGACGCCCCGAGCGTGAGCAGCGCGAGCACGGCAACCAGCGTTGAAACATGAGTTTTGGGTTTCACGGAAACACCTCCGCTCGCACCTATCGACTCGCGCCGGCCCGCCGTCAACGTCGCGAAACCGCCCAAACGCCCCATGCATAACCGCTGCTAACGCTCGCTTAAGGACATCTAGTTTGTGGTGCGCGAAGGCCGTCTTTAGGTTTATCGCGTCGTCGGCCGCCCCGTGCCGACGACAAGGAGCGTCCATGTCTCTCGTCGTCTACACCCTCGCCAACTACATCCTGTTCTTCTGGTTGTTCAATCGCGTCGTCGTACGCGAGTCAAAGGCGGCGGGATGATTGTCGGACACTACGCCACCGCACTCGTGGCGACCGAAAAGGCGCCCCGCGCCCCGTTCTGGTGGCTCCTGCTCGCATCGAACATCGCCGACTTCGTGATGATGCTCCTCGTCGTCGTCGGGATTGAGTCGATGGAGCCTTCGTCGATGTTCGAGGCCACGCTTGAGAACCTCCGAACCGACATGCGCTACACGCATGATCTCCTTCCTGTGATGGGCTGGACCATGGGCATCGGGGCCCTCGCCTTCGCCGTCTGGCGCGATGCTGCGACCGCCATCTGGTCGGCCCTCCTCGTCGCCTTCCACGAAGCATGCGACTTGGTCTCGGGCTTCCACCACTACGTCTTCACGCCAGACTCCCCGCGTGTCGGCCTCGCGCTCTACACCAACGCACCGGAGCTGGCGCTGGTCATCGAGGCGGCATTGGGCGTGGGGTGCGTGTGGTGGTTTGCACGAAGCCGAAAGACCCGCGGCAGCCCCGTGTCGCCTTGGGGCAAGCGGTGGCTCTACGGCCTCGTCATCTTCGGCCCGCTGGCACAGCTCGCGAACGCGCGTACGTCGATGTCGGAGATGCTCGGGATGTGAGCCGGCCGCCCTCGGCTAGTGAAGGCAACCAGTCGACGACAGCGGCGGCGGGGACTGCGCGTGAAGCGGTCTCGATACACTGAGTACAGCAACGAGGCCCAGCAGACTGGCGGAGGCGATGAGTAGCGTGCGGATGGACTTCACCGTTCTCGAACGCTTGGTTTCCCGTGGAGGCACGACAGTAGCAGCCTAGGAGGCTCGATCCCGCGCGTCACGCGTTCGAACGCAACTTCCGGTGAGATTCGGGTTTTCGCGGTGCGATCCGCAAACGACTGAAACTCATCGGGTTTTGGAGGGGCGGAGTGACCCCCCAATTAAGTAAGGGGCGATCCGGCACGGGACGCGAAAGCGTCTGGTGACGTCCTCTACATTGGCTCGACGCTAGCCGAGTTCGACCCGGAAAGTCCAGCGAACCCTCGAATCCTCTGACAGAGATAGCTCAGACCATCCGAGAGCAGACCGAAGAGCAGGCCCTCCTTATAAGAGAACTCACTGGCGCGGACGACGAGGCCGACCATGGGTGACGTCTATCGCGACTGCCGCTCGAGAGCTTCGCGGCAGGCTCTAGCTAACCAGGCCGACATGCTGATCCCTTCGGTCTCGCGCCCGCCTGGCATCTGCGCCAGCGCGGGCGTTTTCATTGATGCTCCGTGCCACGGCGCACCAGCAAGAACAGAGTGACGATTAGGCTTAGCCAGCCCGGCCAGTCGCCAAACCGACCGTAGACCGTGGTGCCGTCCATCATCCCGACGGTCGCCCGGAAGGTCGCTGGCTGTTGAATGTCCGTCTCAATCAACGCGCGCCCGACCGGATCGATGACACCACCCACCCCGGTGTTCGTCGCCCGTACCAAGTACCGCCGATGCTCGATGGCGCGAAACTGTGCCATTCGATAGTGGAGGAGTGCGCCAAACGAGTCGCCGAACCACGCATCGTTCGTGAGGTTCAGGAGAAGATGGGGGTTCGCGTGGTTGACCATCTTGCGCATAAACCGAGGTAGGGAGTCTTCGTAACAGATCGGCGTTGACACTTTCCAAGGGCCGACGCGAAAGGGCTCCAGGTGATGTCCACGGTCGTACTTCCCGGTGTTCGGGGTAAGCTCGAGAAGGATGGGAAACAGCTTGCCGAGCGGAACGTACTCGCCGAACGCGAGGAGCTCGACCTTGTCATAAGCTTGCGAAACGACGTCCTCTTCATCAACGAAGAACACTGTGTTGTGAAGCTCGCTGTAGACTCCCTCATGCTGCGTTCCGGATATGCCGCCAAAGAGTAGAGGCGACTTGAGACGTCGTGTCCGCACCTCCGGCGCAAGCAACGGCAGGTTCCGCTCGAACGTGGGATAGCGATACGACGACTCGGGCCAGACGAGAAGGTCGACGCGTCCCTCAGTCTCGAGCTGTCGACTCAATGAGACATGCTTCCGGTGGCCGCCGGCGGGATCCTTCTGACCTTCTTCGATACCTACATTGGCCTGGACGACACCGACCTCGACAGTCGGCGCCACTCCGGCGCGTGCGTCCATCTGTGCGATTCGGACCGCGCCATAGGCCATGGCGAACCCTAGGAACGAAATACAGAAGATCGCCACGCGGACCGGTGTACGACGCCTGCCGAGCGCCCAACGCAGGAGCTCGAAGACGAGGAGGTTGATCGAGACTAGGAATGCCGTCACTAGGAGGACTCCGCCTAGATCCGCCGTTTGAACGAGCAGCGGGACCAAGACCAGTCCATTCGACAGGTAGACCGGAAACCACGTCGGGTAGAGCCACTCGACGACGACAAACGTCGGAACGGCGGCCACGCCGACGCTCCAGCCGCGCCGCCGAACCGCGGCGTAGAGCAACCCGAGGACCGCGTACTGACCACCGAGGTGCAGCAGAGCACCCATCACGAGTGCAGCGCTGGCGAGCGGTCCGTACCCCGAGAACTCCATCACAACGCTGTGCATCCAATAGGAGCCCCCAGCCTCCGCGACCGTCCAGTAGATCCAGCCGACAATTAGGGAGACCCAGAGGCGCCCCTCACGCACGAGTTCAAGCGCGGCCCAGAACGGTACGAGGACGAAGAACTCGATGACGTGAGATCGGAAAACGAGTCCGAAAGCGGTTGGAAATTTCTGATACAAGGAAGGTCCAACACGATGAAGAAATCCCGATACACCGAAGCGCAGATTGCGCACATCTTGGCGCAGGCAGAGGCCGGCGTTCCTCTCGG
>JBCCHE010000103.1:0-3881 GCA_039028875.1 Myxococcota bacterium
GCCGCGCGGCTGCGTTCGTTGCGCAACGCGCGCGGCTCGGGGTGGAGCGACGGGGGATCGAACCCCGGACCTTCGCACTGCCAGTGCGACGCTCTCCCAGCTGAGCTACCGCCCCAAGGGACGCCCGGCTTAGCACCTGCCTGGCGCATCGCAAGCCTGAGGCTCATCGGGTTCGAGGGCCAACATGGCCCCGCAACGCGGCCCGCTGCTCCCGTTTTTTGACCGCACGAGAGGATCTGGCGAATTGGATGGCGATGCGCGTTGCGGTCGTCCTAAGCCTTCTGAGTTTGGCGGGGTGTAGCCCCTACGACGACCTCCCTTTGTTCGAGCTGTCGGCGATCGCCCCGGATCAGATCGAGCCGGGTGGCGCCCTCCGGATCGACGGCGAGGGCTTTCCCCTCGGCCTGACGCCTACTGTGCGTCTCGACGGGATCCTCTATCGCCCAGACGCGCCCCCACTCCCATTTCGTGCGGACCTGACCGCTGAGGTCGCGAACGAGTCTAGGGTCAACTGCCGGGTACCAGACGAGTTGGTCGAGACCCTCGGCGGTCGAGGAACCTTCGACGGTCGCCTTCGTCTCGCGTTTCGTGCGGCCAACGGTCGGCGCGACGTTTTTGCCGAACAAAACGTCGTGGTCGACTTCCTGCCGGATACCACCCTGATGCTTCGCCCGAACGACGAAGATGGAACGACGGAAGGCGAGATCGACGCCGACCACTTCGGTATCGCGCTTTCACGCGAAGAGTCTGGATCGGCCGGTGTCGTCGTCGATGCGGTCGTTCCCGGCTCGCCGGCGGCACGCCAAGGACTTCGCCCAGGTGACACCATCGTCGGTCTCGACGGACTGCGCCTCTACAGCCATCGCGACTTCTTGCCGGACCCCACGCGCACCGAATCACGCGTCTCAGTGTCGCGGAAGGGACTCGCCGGCGTACACGCCCTTCGCTGGCCACACGACGCCGAGGCGCCACAACGGACCTTGGTCACATTGATCGCCGCGTTGGTGCTCGGATTGCTGCTCGGATGGCGGTCGCCGATCCTGCTCTGCCTTGGCAGCGCGAGTCGCACGCCCACGGCCGTCTGGATCATGCGCTTTAGCTTGCTCCTCGTGTTCGCTGCCGGCCTATCGTGTGGCCCCTTGGACTCGACCACCTCTTGGATCACAGGTCTTGGCGCAGTGGCTGCGCTCCAGGCGATCGTTGCCCGTCGTCGCAGCGTTGCCGTGGGATACGGGTTCTCGTTGGCGGCAACTCTGATACTGATGCTGATCGGTCGCTCGGCAAGCATCGGAGCGCTCGTCGAGATCCAACTGGGAAGCGTCTTCGATTGGTTCGCGTTTCGAACGCCCGCATCCACGCTCGCGTTCTGCGTCTACTTCCATACCTTGACGCGTCTTGCCCCCGAGACACGTCTTGCGTCGAACCTCTACGCCGCGGTCGCCGCGGTCCTGGGGGCAGCACTATTCCTCGGGGGGGGCGCTGGCGCACCGCCAATCGAGTCGATCGTGCTCGTCTTCGCCAAAGCGACCTCGCTGCTCGTTGTGGCTCGGTGGGTTACGGTCCCGCCCAAGCTCGCCGTCGGGGCACTCGTGGTCGGCGGCGGCTTAGCGCTTGCCGCTTTCGCCGTCGGCGCGAATCCATGGTTGCCCCATTGGGGCCCGCTCGCGGCTGGGTGTATGGTGGCGCTGCTCCTGCGCGCCGCGGTGCCCCCGCTCCGTCGCCCGTCGGTGCCCTCGATCGCCTAAGACCGTTCGGAGAGAACCCGCCTCAGCTGATCTGCTCGACGAAGTCGCGCAGCAAGTCGCGTTGCGCCGAGGACGGCGACAAGAACTGGAGCCCCGAGGCGAACGCGTCGGCTCCCGCGGGTTTGGTCCATCTCACCGAAGCCGCGCACTCGAAGGGAATGCGGTTCGCGTCCTCGATGCCGTCTTGTGTCAGGAAGAACGCAACCGTCACGACATCCCCCACCTTCAGCTCACGGGCGAAGCGGATTGCTGCGCCTCCGGTGCTGAGGTTTCGCGTTTCGGCGTGGTGGGTCTGTCCCGAGATCGTGATTTCGCAGGACACGCGAACCGGATAGCGTTCGACCCGACGTCTACGCGGCCGAGGCTCGTTCATGTGGCCATCATGGGCACAATGGCCGCACGCCCCAAAAAAGCGGGCTGGCCGGCCCTCGGCCCGCTAGGCGTGGGGCCGACGCGAGCGGCTCTGGGTGCGGACCCGCTCGGCTTCGCCCTGCAGCTCCGCGTCGTCGGGGGCCTGCCGGATCAGGTCGGCGTAGATCGCGAGCGACCGCTTGTAGTGGCCTTGATCCGCGAGGATCCGGGCCATCGTGCGGGTGGGGAAGGGCTCCTCAAAGCGCGACGCGCTGCTCGAAAATACGCCCACTGGGGCTCGCGAAGACGGTCCGGCCGAAGCCGAGGCCGGTGGCGCGCTCGATGCAGGCGCTCGGAAGAGTGAGGGGACTTCGGAGCGAACTGTCGGGGCCGCCACCGCAGGCTCGGGCTCGGGCTCGGCGGCGGATGCGCTCGCTGGGGCTTCGCGCGCCGAGTCGGAGCTCGGCGGAGGCGGCCGCGATTGCCGATCGACCTCGAGCGTCTGCTGTGCGCCCTGCTGAAGCGCCCGCTTGGCGAACCCCAGCACGCGTCCAAACAATCCACTCGACTGGTCCCCGTTCACCTGGGCCCGAATCGCATGAATCAGTTGGGCGCGGCTGAGCGCATAGGTGTCTCTCACGCCGAGGCGCTCAGCTTCTTCACGAAGTTCAGCGGTCGTGAAGTTGTAGAGCTTTGTTAGATCCATCGAACCAACTCGCGGTCCACGTGTTGTAGCGCGTTCTTGGCCTTCTCGCAGTCTCGTTCGATCTGGGCGGTGAGTTCTGCGACGCCTCCAAATTTGCGTTCGCCGCGTATCCGAGTGACGAACCCCACGCGCAGGCGCTTGTCGTAAAGGTCCCCATCGAAATCAAAGAAGTGTGGCTCGACCGACCGACCGGCGGCGAACGTGGGGCGTTCCCCCAAGTTGGCGATGCCCCGCAAGAGTGGCGCACCTGGATCGTCGAGCACTCGCCCGACAACGGAGTACACCCCGTCGGCCGGCAGCTGGAGGGGCTCGACGTCGAGGTTCGCAGTCGCGAAGCCGAGTTGGCGACCGCGACCGTCCCCCCGGACCACCGTCCCCGACGTCTCGTGCAACCGCGTCAACATGGCCGCTGCGGCTTCGACGTCGCCCGCCTCGCGAAGCACGCGTCGGATTCGCGTCGACGACACTGGAGCGCCGTCGTGCATGACTGGCTCGACGACCTCGACGGTAAACCCTACGCGAGCGCCCCACTGTCGGAGGGTGTCGATGTTGCCCGCACGCTTGTGGCCGAAATGGAAGTCCGGACCGACAACGACGCCCTTGGCGTGACAGGCGTCCAGTAGGACGCGCTCAACGAACGTATCTGGCGGCGTCTTGGCAAAGTCGGTGTCGAACGGCAGGACAACCACATCATCGCACCCCGCCCCCTTCAACAACTCGACGCGTCGAGGCATCTTGGTCAGGAGAACGGGCGCTCGGTCCGGCGCCAGAATCGCCGTCGGATGCGGGTCAAAGCACATCGCCAGAGTCCGCGAACCGTCCGCGTCCGCAGCCTGTTTTGCGGCGTTGATCAGCGCACGATGGCCAAGGTGCACGCCATCGTGATTGCCAGGTGTAACGACAGAAGGAGCTTCGCGCATCGGTAGACGGGGTGCCCTCTCAGAACCCCTACAGTGCCACCGGAAGCACTTCAACTCGAACACGGTCGATATTCACAGTGGTGACGTTGGCCTTTCGGTGGGGTATGGTTGAAAACATGAGGAATTCGAAGGGGAGGTCGAATCCCGAGGAGGAGTCGC
>JBCCHE010000104.1:0-3814 GCA_039028875.1 Myxococcota bacterium
GCCGGCTCTTTTTCCGAGAGAGCGGATCTGCTGTATCGTGCGGTGGAGGTGGGAACACGCTTCGGCATGCACGGTGATCACGTCAGCGCCCGCGTCGGCGAACGACTGAACATACTTCTCGGGTTCGACGATCATCAGATGCACGTCGACGACCCGCGTGGTCGCGCCCCGGACCGCCTTGACCACCGGGGGGCCGATCGTGATGTTCGGAACGAACTGGCCGTCCATGACATCGACGTGGATCCAATCGGCCCCGGCTTGCTCGACGGCCTCGATTTCAGCGGCCAGGCGACCGAAATCCGCCGAAAGGATGGATGGGGCGACTCGCACAGGCTTTTTCGAACGCGTCACCGGGGCAGTCAAGCGCCGTGGGGCGGACCTGTCAACGAGAACCGTTCCTTGACGCTGATGGGCCGACCAATCGACAATGCTGGAACGCCTCGCGGGGAGGCAGACGGGCCAGGATGAGCGATCAGAGATACCGGCTGATCGAGAAGCTAGAATCGGGGGGCATGGCTGAGGTTTTCCTCGGCGAAGCCACCAGCGTTCAGGGCTTCAAGAAGCGCGTGGCGATCAAGCGCGTACTGCCTCACCTCGCCTCGCACAAGAACTTCATCGGCATGTTCCTCGACGAGGCTCGGCTCGGTGCGCGGCTCTCTCACGCAAACATCGTCAGCGTCTTCGATATCGGGTCGTCCGACAACAGCTTCTTCATCGTGATGGAGTTCATCGACGGGACCAACCTCAAGAAGGTCATGGAAACCCTGCGATTGAAGCGGGAGCCCTTCCCGTTGAAGGACGCGCTCTACATTGCCATGGAAGCGTGCCGTGGGCTCAGCTATGCACACGAGCTACGTGATGACGAGGGGAACGAGCTCGAGCTCGTCCATCGTGACGTCTCGCCGCCCAACATTCTGATCAGCAAGCGCGGCGAAGTGAAGGTCACTGATTTCGGGCTTGCCAAAGCGCGCACCCAGCTCGAACGGACCGACCCCGGGGTCGTGAAGGGCAAGTTCAGCTACCTTTCGCCCGAGGCGGCGACCGGGCAGGACGTTCATGAGAACGCCGACATTTTCGCCCTCGGCGTTTGCATCTGGGAGATGCTGGCGGGGCGCAGGCTGTTCCTCGGCGACACCGACTACGAGACCGTCCAAGCGGTATCGAAAGCCAACGTCCCAAGCCTGGTCGGGGACCATCCCGACGTGGAGCCCGAGTTCGAGGAGATCTTGCACCGTTCCTTGGCGCGAGATCCGGCCGAGCGATTCGCGTCAGCACGCGAGTTTGGCGATGCGCTCGCGAGCTACCTCTTCTCCCACAAGATGAAGGTCACGTCATACGACATCGCGAACCTCGTGAAGGCCGCGCTTGAACGGCAAAAGTCCGTGCCGCCCCAGCCCGTGATGATCGACACGATGATCCAAGAGGAGCTGGCACGCTTCACCTCGCTCGATAGCCCCGCCGAAGAACCGATCGACGAAGCTTCGTTCGCCCTTCGCCCGGACGACGGTGCACGACCGCTCGATGCCTCCGATTTCGTCGACCCGAGTCAGTGGTTCGAGGGTGACGCCGACGTCGAGGATGCCATCGAGAACGTGCGCGATAGTGCACCCGCGGGGGCAACCATGGGATGGCTCGAGGCCGGCTCGACCGACGACAACGTGGGCGTCGCGAGACCGAGACTCGGACCGATGGGGCCGTCGCTGAACCCCTCCGCATCGCGGGCTGACGCCACCACGCAAGGCCCCATCAAGACGTTTCGACCGCCAGGTGCAGGTGCCCCGAGCGCCGAAGCTGCGCCGGGAACGGCTCCGGGTCCCGCGAAGGCGCCGACGACCGGCAGCAAGATGCGGGTCGTCGGCCTCGTGCTGGCCCTCGTCGTACTCGGTGCCGCGGGCTTCGCCGCAAGCATCTTCTTGAATTAGATGCCGCGACGATGCCGCGCGCCTCGTGTCGGGTTCGCTAGATGCAGGAGATCGACGAACCGTCGATGTTCAGACAGCCGGTGACTTCGGCGGTCACCTCCCACTTCGCAAGCCCTTCTCCGGTCGCTGTCAGAGTGACGGAACTGTCGTCCCCAGGGAACAACGTGAAGTTGAATGTTTCCGTTTGGGTCGTGCACGATCTCGGTATGGCCCCGGTGACGACCAGTAGTGGGGCCCCTTGTTCGCAACGGACCCGCACCTCGATCCGGCGCCGGATGACTGGAGTCCCCTCTTGGACGGTGACGAGGATCGTATCCGCGTCGTCTCCGTAAGGTTGGGAGACCTCGCCGGCGAGGGTGTTCGCATCTCCCTCCGACGGGCCCACCACGAGTGCCACTTCGGCGACGTCTTCGGGCGCCATCGGTTGGCACGCGCCCTCGATGCAGGCGCTTCTGCCGTTGTCCGGCAGGCAGGAGTTGCTTGGGCGGTCTTCGGTCAACGCCTCTTCGGGTGCGCAGGTGTTGTCGGCACGGCAGTCGGAATCGGTGCAGGGGTTCCCGGTGTCGCAGTTGCTCCGAATGGCGCACTCGCGGCAATCCTGGGAGGCGGTGCAAAAGAGGCCATCGGCGCACTCTCCGCCGTCGCCAGGCGTCACGTTGGTGGCCGAGCAAACCCCGTCGTCGCAGCCGGAATCCACGGTGCACGGATTGCCGTCGTCACACACGACGCCCGAGCAGAGGTCGGTGCACGTCCCACCGTCGCAAAGCCCAGCCTCTTGTGTGCCCGCGATGAGACACGTGACGTCGTCTGGGAGGGGCGCGGTTGAGCACACCCCGGCGTTGCACACGGCCGCGGTGCACGAATTGCCGTCGTCAGCGCAATCGTCAGCGCCAACGCACTCAACACAAACACCCGATCCGTTGCAGACCCCGGTTGCATCGCAAGGGGTGCCCGCGGCGACGAAGTCCGTCCCACAGCTACCGTCGGCGTCGCAGCGAGGGGTGTCACACGCGGAGAGACTTGGCGGGCAGTCGTTCGCTTGGAGGCAATCGAGCGTGCAACCCCCATCGGCGTCGCACCACTGCGCAGGCGTGTCCGAGCACCGGCTCCCGGCAGCAAGCACTTGGTTCGTGCAAGAGCCGTCGGTCGGATCGCAGCTATCGCTGGTACAAGGGTCCCCATCACCACAGTCAACCGTGTCGCACGCGCTCCCTGGTTGGCAGTCTCCGGCGGAACACGTACCGACCGATCCGTCGGCGTCGCAGGTCGCGCCGTCCGCCGCGTTGGTCGATTGGCACTCGGCGCTGCCACCTACGGCAACGCACGTATCGACCGTGCACGCGTTGCCGTCGTCGCAGGACACCTCGAGGCAGGGGTCCGCATCCGGTACGCAATCCCCGTTTTCGAGGGTTTCTCCCACACCGCACTCGATCTCGACACAGTTCACACCGGAACTGTCGAGTTCCTCTCCATCAGCGCATTCGACGCCAGCCACATCCGAGCAGTGCAGCGCCAAGAGGGAGAGCATGAGAGATAGCAACCAGGGTAAACGTTCCATCGGGGGCTCCTTGAGATCAAACGAGACGATCCAAAGATGAGCCCCCTGCCAGGTCAGCACCATACGTAATTCTTAGACAAAACTCACAATCCCAGCCCGGCCTCAGACCCACCCCCGACCCTGGTTGGTGTGCTTGTTGGCGTCGTTCAGCGTGGTGTTGCGCGTCGGTGACTCGCGCGTACATAGGCTTGAAGCGCGATGACCTGACCTTCTTGCAGGTGGGCCTCGCCCAGCACGATGCGCCGAGTCGTGCTTGGCCCTCGCACGGCGCACCTCGGCCCGCCGACCCTCATGGGAAGTAAGCCGAACGACGCTTAGAACGTCTTGCGGAGGA
>JBCCHE010000105.1:0-3451 GCA_039028875.1 Myxococcota bacterium
CTTTGTCGTTGAGGGGGGAGTCGCCCTGACCCTGCCACACCCCCGCGGCGTTCGACACGGACTCCCCGTGACGTACGAGACAGACTTCGAGCGCGCTCATGCCGCGGGCGCGACGCCTTCCTTGCGAGGCATGATCACGTGATCGACGAGGCCGTACTCCTTGGCCTCCATGGCCGAGAGGAACTTGTCACGCTCGGTGTCCTGGCGAACGGTCTCGACATCTTGACCGGTGTGCTGGGCGAGGATCTCGTTGAGGCGCTGCTTGGTGTTGAGGATCTCTTTGGCGTGGATCTCGATGTCGGAGGCTTGCCCCTGGTACCCGCCGAGGGGCTGGTGAATCATGATTCGGCTGTGGGGTAGCGCGCGACGCAGGCCCTTGGTCCCGGACGCGAGCAAGAACGCGCCCATCGATGCGGCTTGACCAAGGCAAACGGTCGATACCGGGCACCGGACGTAGCGGATGGTGTCGTAGATCGCGAGTCCAGCCGACACCATCCCGCCCGGGCTGTTGATGTAGATGGTGATCTCTTTGTCGGCGTCTTCGCTCTCGAGGTAGAGCAGCTGCGCGATGACCGCATTCGCCACGAAGTCGTTGATAGGAGTCCCCAAAAAGATGATTCGGTCGTTGAGGAGCCGGCTGTAGATATCCCACGCCCGCTCCCCGCGGTGGGTTTCTTCAATGATGGTGATGGCCTGCGTCGCCGTCTTTTCGCTCATGGCCACCAACCTAGTCCCTACGGCCATGCTCGCAACGTGAGATTTTGACCGGCCGCGTTCGGCGCTATGGTCGGAACATGCTGCCGACACACCGCCAAATGCTGACTCAACTGGTTGGCGCGCCGTCCGTGAGTTCGGCCGATCCGCGCTTCGACCAGTCGAACCGCAGCGTCGTCGACCTGGTCGGGGAGTGGGCCGACGCGATTGGGTTCCAAGTGGAGGTGAGCGAGGTCCCCGACGTCGAAGGGAAGGTCAACCTCGTCGCGACGCGAGGGGAGGGCGCCGACGGGCTCGTCCTGTCCGGGCACACCGACACCGTGCCGTTCAATGCCGAGCGATGGACCGACGATCCTTTCTCGCTCACCGAGCGGGATGGCAAGCTCCACGGCCTCGGCGCGGCCGACATGAAGGGGTTCTTCGCGGCCGCGCTGGTCGCCGCGGCGCGCGTGCCAACGAGCGAACTTCGGCGCCCCATCGTTCTCCTCGGCACAGCAGACGAAGAGAGCACGATGGCCGGTGCACGTGCGCTCGCCGACCGGGGCGACTCACTCGGGCGTTACGCCATCATCGGAGAGCCCACCGGGCTCACCCCCATTCACAAGCACAAAGGGGTGTTCAACGTCGTCGTCACCGTGGGCGGTCGGGCCGGACACGCGAGCGACCCCGGCAAGGGCGTGAACGCGATCGAAGGCGTCCATCGCGTCGTGCAGGAACTCTTGCTTCTTCGGGACCGCCTCGCCACGGAGTACGACGACCCCGACTTCGAGGTCGCAGGCCCGACCCTGAGCCTTGGTCGGATCGAAGGCGGAGACAGCTTCAACCGCATCCCCGATCACTGCGCGCTCTACGTTGACATGCGACTTCTCCCAGGAATGCAGCCTGACGAGGTTCTTCTCAGGTTGCGTGCCTCGGCGAGGGCGGCTCTCGATGGAGGCGACTGGTCTTGCGAGGTGCGGGCCGCCGGGCACTACGATGCGTTCGGCGGACCGAATGACGCCGAGTTTCGGGGCGCGGTCGAGACCTTGTGCGGATGTTCAGCCAAGGCCGCGCTTTTCGGGACCGAAGCCCCGTATCTAGCGAAGCTCGGCCTCGAGACGCTCGTGCTCGGCGCCGGCGACATCGGCGTTGCGCATCAACCCGACGAATATGTCACCATGGCGGAAATCGAGCGCGCGACGGATCTCTACGAGCAACTGATTCGGCGCTACTGCACGGACACCCCATGAGCCCCAAGATCGACCCCTTCGTTCAACACTTCCGCGCGAGCGCACCGTACATCCACGCGCATCGCGGAAGCACGTTCGTGATCATGTTCGGAGGCGAGGCAGTGGCATCGAAGGAGCTTCGGACCCTTCTCTACGACGTCGCGCTCTTGCATTCACTCGGCGTTCGGCTCGTGTTGGTCGCTGGCGCCCGCCCACAGATCGACGCATCGCTCGAACGTCGGGGCCACTCGCCCAAGTACGCTCAGGGGCTACGCATCACCGACGACGTTGCGCTCGAGAGCGTCAAAGAGGCGGTGGGCGCAACCCGTGTGGAACTCGAGGCGCTCCTGTCGATGAACCTCCCGAACTCCCCGATGGCCGGTGCACGGCTTCGCGTGGCGACCGGCAACTTCGTGATGGCGCAACCGGTTGGCGTCGTCGACGGCATCGACTTCCAGCACACCGGGAAGCCGCGACGCGTTGACGCCGAAGCGATTCGAGAGCGGCTCGATGCGGGCGCGATCGTCGTTCTGACTCCGATCGGGTATTCCTCCACCGGCGAAGCCTTCAACATCAACAGCCATGACGTCGGGGTCGCAGCCGCCACTGCACTCCGTGCCGACAAGCTGATCGGGCTCCTCGAAGGAAACGGGGTCCCCGACGAGAAGGGCCACCCCCATCCGTTCCTGACACCGGCTGAGGCCCAAGCGGCACTCGATTCGGGGCGTGCGCTCGGCCACGATGTCGAACGCCACTTGGCGGCTGCCATCGAAGCTTGCCGCGCCGGGGTCCCGCGTGCGCATCTGGTTGCCAGAAAGAGCGACGGTGCCTTGCTGCGCGAGCTTTTCACGCGGGAGGGCGTCGGCACGATGGTCACCTCGGAGGCGTTCGAGGGCGTGCGACCCGCCGACCGCAGCGATGTGGGCGGGATCCTCTCCCTGATCGAACCCCTCGAGGAGCAGGGCGTGCTGGTCCGCCGTTCGCGCGAGATGCTCGAGAACGACATCGACCGGTTCACCGTCATCGAGCGCGACGGCATGGTGGTGGCGTGCACGGCCCTCTATCCGTTCCCCGACGATGCGATCGCGGAGCTCGGGTGCCTCGTCGTGCACCCCGACTACCGAACCACGGGTCGCGGGGATCAGCTTCTTCAGTACCTCGAACGCCAGTGCGAGAGCGCAGGCCTTTCCAGGCTCTTTGTCCTTACGACCCAAACGTCGCATTGGTTTCGAGAACGCGGCTTTGAGAGTTGCCCCATCGATGCGATCCCCAAGTCGAGGCGTTCCGCGTATGACCTGGGGCGGCGCTCGAAGATCCTTCTCAAGAAACTGGTCTGACGCATCTGCGCCAAAGCACACGGCTTTCCGATGCTGCTTGGATGCGTCTGCGAATCGTGCTACTCGTCCCCGAATTCGCTAATTGGGATGTTGCTGCGTTCTTGATACACCCAACATGAAGCAGGTTGAACTCAACCGACGCCCCGAGGTCCAAGGGCCGCACGCCGATGCGGAAATGGACGAAATCGTCGC
>JBCCHE010000106.1:0-3324 GCA_039028875.1 Myxococcota bacterium
ACTTTCATGTCTTCCGTGGTTGAGCTTCGGTTCGCAGAAGTGTAAACCTCATCGCTCCCGACACGGAGGAGCGATGACTGCAAGCGTAACATTGTTGACCGAACGCCCACACGTCGAGCAGCAATGGAAAGACGCGTTGTCGCGACACGACATGAGCATGAACGTTCTTGCGGCGCGCGAGCTCGGTGGCGCGGTCGCCGGTCAAATCGCGGTCGTGGTCGATGCGGACGACGCGCTCTACGCGGACGAGCTCCTTTCAACCATCGCATACGTACGGGCGCACGGTGCGATGCCGATCGTCCATGTGGAAGGTGACCGCAGCGCGCTCGAAGACATCATCAGCGAGCTTTGCCGCGGCCTGATCACCTGCAACGCCGAGGACGTAACGCGGGTGGTGGGTTCGTTGCGAAGGCGTTCGGACACACGCCGTCACGCACGTTTCGAGTTCGTGACCGTGTCGCCGTACGGCGACGAGATCCTCGCAGTGCTCGGCAACGGGGACGCCGCGCTTCACCCCCGCCCCGTGGACGCGTCCGACGACGGCTCCGACGTCGCGGACATCACGATCGACCCGAGTGCGACGATGGCCACGCTGCGACTGGTGAGCGGCGTGGTGTGCAGGCTCGGTGTCGGCGCGGTCCAAGCCGGGAACGGCATGTCGAACACAAACGACGACATCGCCATCGATGGCGAACGACTCGGCGCGCGTCTCCGCGAACTCCGTTTGGCGGCAGGGCTTACCCAAGCAGAGCTTGCGCGTCGCACCGGAATTCATCGTCCGAACATCGCGCGTGTAGAGGCGGGCCGCCATACACCTTCGCTCGAGACCCTCGCCCGGATCGCAAATGCGATCGGCGTGTCCACGACACACGTCCTCGTCTCGCGACAATCATGAGCGACCGTGACGGCGGAACACGCAAGCCGATCCGTGATGCGTCCACAGTGATCGTGCTTCGGCATGCCGAACACGGACTCGAAACCTTCATGCTGTGCCGTCACGGACAAAGCGGCTTCATGGGGGGTGCGCACGTGTTCCCGGGCGGCAAGGTCGACGCCGCCGATGGCGACGCCGCCTGGCTCTCACGTTTTGACCAAGAGCCGCCGGCCATGGCCGCCCTGCTTGGCGAGCCCGAAGTCGACAACGCACTTGGGCTATGGGTCGGAGCCATCCGCGAAACCTTCGAGGAAGCAGGGCTCCTCCTGAGTCCGTCGGTACAGGCGACAGGCGCTGCCGACCTCGCGGCTGCAAGACAGCGCCTGGAAGACGGGCTCGCTTTCCTCGCGCTGGCCGACGAGCTCGACCTGAAGTTCGAAACGGCGACGCTCACGCCTTATGCGCGGTGGGTCACGCCCAAAATGGAGAGCAAGCGTTACGACACGCGTTTCTTCATCGCCATGGTGCCGGAGGGTCAAGTCGCATCGCATGACGGGACCGAGACCACCTCTGCCGTGTGGCTCGCGCCAAGCGCAGTGCTCGATGGCATGCGCGGGGGTCGGATCAAGCTCGCGCCTCCAACGGTCCGAACGCTCGAGTGGCTCTCGGGCTTCGACGATCCGTCCGAGGTACTCGGCGCCGCCGCCGCCCGAGTGCCACCCCTGGTCCGACCGGAGATCGTCTCCGGGGAGCGAGGCTGGTTCCTCGCGCTCCCAGGGGATCCGGCCCACCCCGAGGACGACCAAGTCCTGCCGGGGTCGACCCGCATGGTGATGGAGGGCGGCGCCTGGGTCGACGCCCCGATGCCTGTGTCCTGACTCACAGTTTTCCCGGGTTTTGGCGTATTTGGGTGGAGACGGGCGGCTCTGGGAGTTACCCAAAAGGGGTATGCCCGCGCGCCGTCAACAAACACAGGACCTGTTCACCGCGTCCCAGGTGGCGCGATTCTGTCAGGTCGACCTCAAGACGATTCACAACTGGGCCGATCGCGACCGCATCCTTCACTTTCGGACCCCGGGGCGCCATTTGCGGTTCCGTCGAGCGGACGTCCTCGACTTCCTGAGAAAGTACGGATACCCGATTCCGGAGGAGCTCGAGGCGGATCGCCCACGTGTGGCTCTCCTGGTCGAGCCCGAGGACAAACGTGCGGTCGAACGCGCCCTGAGCGAATCGTTCGAGGTCGTGGACTACCGCGATGCCGCGGACGGCTTGCTTGGGATCGGCGAGCAGCCGCCCGACGCCGTCGTCCTAGGGATGCGATGTGGCGGTTTGTCAGGCGCGGAGATCATTGGCGCCCTCAAGCGAAGCCACAGCACCCAACATGTCAGGGCGGTCTTATTCGACGCCGACGAAGCCGATAAGGAGGCTGCGTTGGAGGCAGGCGCATCGGCCCACGTCGGTCATGCGGACCTCCGCGGGCTTCGAGATACCCTCGAGGCCCTGATGGGCGTCGGCCGCTAGCGGGCTCGCACACAGCGGGGTGACCCGGCGAGGTCGGCTTTACCGGATGTGACCCTTGGCGTACCTCTGCCCCCATGGAGTTCGAATCGATCGCGTGGGATGACCGCGGCCTCGTCGCCACCGTCGCCCAAGACGCCGAAACCGGGCAGGTCCGCATGCTCGCCTACGCCAACCGCGAGGCACTCGAGCGTACGCTGGCGACCCGAGAGGCCCACTTCTTCAGCCGATCGAGGCAGTCGCTCTGGAAGAAGGGCGAGAGCAGCGGAAACACCATGGCCGTCCGCGAAGTCTGGTTGGACTGCGACGGAGACACCGTGCTCTACCTCGTCGACCCGGCGGGCCCGTCATGTCACACGGGTGCCGAGGCTTGCTTCTTCAGGCGACTCGAGGACGACGGAACCGTCACCGAAACCCCCGCTGCGCCCGCCAGCCCCACCCTACTGCGACTCGAGCGCACCCTCCGGGAGCGGCGACAGTCATCGGCCGGAAAGAGCTACACGAAGGCCCTCCTCGCCGCCGGTCCGCCTAAGATCGGCGCCAAGATTCGCGAGGAGGCAGCCGAGCTCGCGCAAGCGATCGAGGCCGAGTCAGACGACCGCGTCTCTTCGGAGGCCGGGGACGTGCTCTACCACCTGTTGGTCGGCCTGGTCGCGCGCGACCTCCCCATGCGCACGCTCCTCAGCACCCTCTCCAAGCGCTTCGGCCAATCCGGACACGCCGAAAAAGCCTCCCGCCCCACCTAACCCCAGTATTTCGCAGCGGAGCCGCGAGGAGGTAAGCCGCCAATCGACTCGGTACCCTGTGACCCGAAATGCCAAGTTCCTGCGGTGGCGAGGCGGGGTCGAGCGGCGAGCGCCCCCACAGCGGCGTAGTGAGGAATACTTCAGTATTTCGCTGCGGAGCCGCGAGGAGGTAAGCCGCCGATCGAC